>CAYMBL010000027.1:0-50987 GCA_964388675.1 uncultured Planctomycetales bacterium | reverse complement strand
GCACCGCCATCGTTCCGACCAGCCGCTGCGCCAGGCGCCGGCCGCCGGCGATGACCGCGAGAATTGCGCCGCAGAACAGCATGCCGCCGACGGCGAGCAGGATCTGAAGCACGCTCGCGACACTTGCGAACAGCGGCGAGCGCTCGACCGCGAGTTCCCACGCGGCGGCGGCGATGAGAATCACAATCGACATCGGCAGCAGATACTTGAGGCACGCGTGGAGCACCTGGTCGATGCGAACGCGCGGCAGCGTCCAGCGCAGCCACATCTGCACGTAGATCAGCAGCATGCATTTCACGATGAACCAGAGCGGGCTGCTGAACAACAGCGGGCGCGCCAGGCCGGTGAGCGGACCGGCGGCGGGCGCGGGCGCGGGCGCGAAGCCGGACCAGGGCGCGTCCCATCCGCCGAGGAACAGCAGCACGAGCAGCCCGGATGCGACGAACATCGCGGAGTACTCGGCGAAGAAGAACAGAGACCAGCGGAAGCCGCTGTACTCGGTGTGAAAGCCGCCGACGAGTTCGCTTTCGGCTTCGGGCAGGTCGAACGGGGCACGTTTGCAAGCGGCGAGCGAAGCCACGAAATAGACGAACATGGCGGCGAATGTCCACGGGCTGTGAAAAGCGAACCAGTGCATCCAACCGCCGGCCTGGCGCGCGGTGATGCCGTCCGGACCGGAGAGCGCGAGCGTGCCCGCGACCATGACGGGCACGAGCAGCGCGATGCCCATCGGTACTTCGTAGCTGACGACCTGCACGGTCTGGCGCATGGCGCCGAGCATGCTCCATTTGTTTCCGCTGGCCCAGCCGGCGAGCAGAATGCCCAGAATTTCGAGGCTGAGCATCGCGAGCACGAGCAGCAGAGCCACGTCGATCTGTCGAAAGACCCACGACACGCCGAAGGGCAGCACGACGTACGCGCACAGCGCGGGAACGAAGGAAAGATAGGGCGCGAGGCGGAAAAGCACGCGGTCGGCCTGCGTGGGGACGAGGTCTTCCTTGGACAGCAGCTTGATGCCGTCGGCGAGGGATTGCGACCAGCCGTGCCAGCCGCCGACGCGCATCGGGCCCAGGCGCGACTGGATGAAGCCGGCGACCTTCCGTTCCCACCAGATGGCGAACATCGCGAGCAGGGAGACGAACACGACCACGCCCGTGAGGCCGAGCGCATCGCGCACGAGGCTGAATTGCAGCGGCCAGATCGTCCAGCCGTCGGGCTGCAACGCATTGTGGCTGAGTCGGGCGATCACCCAGGCGAGCAGGCTGAGCGCGGCGAGCGCCGTCGTGAACACGAGGCCGGGAAAGCGGCGCAGGATCGGCGCCGCGACGGCGGCTGCTCGAAGCGCCAGCCGCGACACGCTGCGTGCGAAGCCGCGCGGCGGCGGCGCGACGCGTGTGGGCCAGGGTCGGTAATAGCGACTCATGGCGTTGTCGGGGCTTCGGCGGTTGGCGCGGCGGGCGCCGACCCCTCCGCGGTGTAATGAATTCGAATGACGCCTTGGGTTGTGCTGATATCCGCTTGGCCTTCGGGGTTGATCTCGCAGAGCCATTCGTCCAGCGCGTCGCGATCGACTTCCGGTGCGGTTGCGCCGGGCCAGCGATCCAGTAGCCGCACCAGGCCGGCCGCGATCGAGCCGTACACATTTCGCGGCAGCGGCTCGCGCGGCAGGCGTTCCAGCTCACTAAGCAGCAGCCGCAGCGCATCGACGGGGCCGGCTTCCGCCGCGCCGATCAGTGCGGCGTCGATTTCGCCGCGCAGTTGATAGATCTCGCGAGCGCCGGAGAGCGTCATACGGCGCGATCGGCGGACCTGCAGCTTGCCGGCGACGCGGCGATCGTTGCTGAGCACGACGAGCAGCGCTTCGGGGCGCTCGGCGGAGCGCTGATCGAGGTGCGCGAGCCCGAGGGGCGTCTGGCGCGTGCGGTCGGCGGCGAGGATCGTGGCGTATTCGCGCGGCACGGCGCGCAGGCGGATTTCGTCGTATCGCCAGTCGGCGCAGCCGGCTGAGGCCAGCAGGGCGGCGCTCAGCAGGAATTGCGCGAGCGAGCGCGGCGGTTGCGCTGATCGCGGGATCGAATGCGCGTGACCACACCGCGTCGTCGATTCAAGCATGGCATGGATGATCGGGCTCGCTCCGCGTGGCAGCAAGTCCGCGCGCCGGTGGTCGGCGCGATTTCACCGCGCGACATGGGAGAAAACATGCGGTTTCGAGCATTCTTGACGGCAGCGGCAATCTGCGGGGGGCTGGCATTTCTGGCGGGCTGCCCGAGCACGAACCTCAGCGGCGCCGGCGGCACGGGCGACACCAACACTGACGGTGATTCCTCGAACATCAACAGCCTGAGCGACCTGACCGTCGAGGAGCAGCAGGCGATCGCCGCGGCGCTTTCGTCCGCCGGACGGCTGAACGAGACGACGAACATGCTGCAGTCGACGGCGGGCGGCGCGGACTCCGGCCAGTCGGCGCTGGGCGAGCAGGCGATCAGCTTCGGCGAGTGCCCGAAGGTGACGCTGAGCGGCGCTGATCAGGGTTCGCAGCTTGAGATCGACTTCATGGAAGGCTGCACCTTCGAGAATCTCGGGACCACGTGCAGCGGCGCCCTGACCGGCACGCTCAACACGAGTTCGTCGATGATCGACGCTACGTTTGACGAACTGACGTGCGACGACCGCTCGCTGGACGGCGAAGTTGCGGTGGCGATCGACGCGGCGGACGGCGTGGTGACCCTCGAAGGGGCCTGGAACCTGCTGTTCGAGGATGGCCGGTCGATCCAGACCGACGGCGAAGGCACGACGATCTACGACAGCAACACGCAGGAGACGCAGATTCCGACCTTCACGGGCACGCTCGTGGTCGACGTGGATTCGTATGGCGCGACGTTTGACGACCTGCAGATGTCGTACGCCGCGTTCGGCAATTTCGTGCCGTTTGCGGGCGAGGCGACGTTGGTCGGAGAGCGCACACTGGTGGTGCAGTTCAACGAGGACTCGCCGGTCAATCAGACGGTGGATATCAGCGTCGACGGCAGCCCGTTCTTCACGATCGATCTGAACGATCTGTAACTGACGCCGCGAACGCAGCGGTGGTTGAGCATGCGGCGCGGGGGCGATCTGAAAGGGTCGCTCCCGCGCCTTTTCTTTTTCACGCCAGCGCCGGCGCGGGGCGGCGCACGCGCTGCGCCACATTGCGCCCGGCGAGCCACACCGCCAGACCCGCGGCCAGCCCCGCCGCCGCCGCTACGCGGAATCGCGCGTCCTGGTTGGTCGGCGTGGAGCGAATTCCAAGCAGCGCCAATTGGTCCGGCGTGGAGTCCGGCGCGTTGGCCTCTAGATCGCAGATGCGGTTCTCGAGCCGGGAGCCGGCAGCGCTGGCAGCCGCGTGTGCCGCGTGCAGATCGCGCGCGTATTCGTTCTCGTTCTCCAGCTCGCGCAGCCGTGCGACCGCGGTCACCACGGCGTCAGTGAGGGCGTCGCGACGCACTTCCAGATCGGCGACGAGCGTCCGGGCGTCGTTGATCAAGCGCGTCCGTTCGTTGACGGCCGCGTCGTGCGCGGTGCGTTGCAATTGCTCGAGCACGATCGCACGCCGGCCCTGCAAGCGCGACAGCAATCCGCGAATCTGCCGATCGGCGGCGTCGAGCTTGAAGTTGGTCGTCGGATCGACATTGGCAGTCTGAGCGCTGAGCGCGCCGGCCGCCTGCGTAACCGCGTTCAGCGAGCCGCGCAACACAGCGGCGACCACAACCGCGCGCGTGCTGGCGTCATTCTCGGCTCCGAATCGCTGCAGAGCCGCCGTGGCCTTCTCGACGAACGCGCCGGACGCCGTCGCGATCGCGCGCGCTTCGTCGACCGCGGCCTGCTGCGAGGCGACGAGCTCGATCGCGGGTTCACCGCCCGAGGGATGTTCGACGCGCGCGCGGCGCGCGTCCCAGGCGCTGGCGAATTCGGCGAGCCGCGCGTCGTATTCGTCCAACTCGGCGCGTAGCGATTCAAGCACGCTTCGTATCGCGTCGGGCGGGTTCAGCTCCTGCTGTTCGCGCAACGCCTCGCCCACGTCGCGCGAAGCGCCGCGCAGCGTCTTGATCGGCTCGATGAGCGTGACCAGCGCGAGCGCCAGCTCCATGCGGTATTTCCGCGACTCGGCGTCGATCTCCTTGGTGTCTTCCGTGAAGATCGGGTCGGCCGCCAGCGCCTGGTCGACGGCGCTCTCGGCCGGCGCCACCGTGCCGATCTCGATGGCGTTGCGGGCGGCGAGCGTGTCGCGCGCGGCCGCGAGATCAAGAACCGCCCGCGACAGATCGATGCGGTCGCGTTCGAGCTGCGCCTGAATCAATGACCACTCGTCGAACTCCGGCGTCTCGCGAAGCTGTTGCGAGTACTCGTCCAGCTCGTAGCGCACCGCGTCAAGCTCCGATACCAGCGCGTCGCGGCGCTCGCTCCAGACGCGGTCGGCCGGCTTGAGCCACGAAGTGGCAGGCAGCGTCTCGAGCCAGCTCTGGTAACCGGCGATTCCGGCGCGCAGCCGCCGCTCGACCTGCTCGGGTCGCAGGTCGTCGCGCACGGCGATCTGCACGTAGTCCTCACCCGGCGACACGGCGAGCCGGCCGTCGTCGAGCGCGGCCTGCCAGAAGCGCCGATCGTCCGGCGCGGACAGATGCTGCAGGAATCCGCCGCCGAGCAGGTGGGCGGCGTGCTCACGAACAAGATACTCCGTCGGGGCGCGGCCGCTCTGCACGGCGATCTCGGCACGCGAGTAGCGCTGCGTCGGTTGCAGCCAAAAGGCGAGCCCGAAGACCGCGGCCGCGGCGAGACCGGTCGCGAGCGCCAGCGGCCGGCCCGTGCCGGGGTCGACCGGCGGGCGCGGCGCCGCGACCACGCGTCGCTCCAGTTCGCTCTCTTTGTCGCGGACCGCCGAAATGAGCCGGCTGCGCTGCTCTTCGAGTTGCTCACGCTCCAGCACAGTCTGAAGATTCTGACGGCGCAGCTCGGCCTCGCGCTGCTCGAGTTGCCGGCGCAGCGCGTCGGCCTCGCGCGCGTGTTCCTTGGCACGCTGCTGCTTGGCCATCGCCTGCTCGTAGAGGCGATCCACCTCGGCGCGGCGGGCATTGATTTCGGTGTGTTGCAGCGCGTCGGCCTCGCGCTGCGACGCGAGTTCGCGCTCGAGCGCCTCCAACTCGGCTTCGCGCGCCGCAAGACGCTTCGCAAGCTCGTCGAGCGCGCGCTGCTGCGCTTCGAAGAGTTGATCGCGCTGCGATTGCGTTTCCGAACGCTCGTTCAACTCGGCTTCCCTTTCGTCCAGCGCGGCGCAGCGCTGCTGCAGCACGGCCGATTCGGCGGCGATGCGAACACGCGTGCGTTCCAGTTCGGCAGCCGCACGCTCGGCGGAGCGAGCGCGCTCGTCCAACCGGGCTGCCTGCTCCGCCAGGGCCGCGGCACGGCGCTCGAGCGAGTCGCGTTCCGCGGCGCCGTGCGCGGCCTGTGCTTCCAGTTCCTGCCGCTGACGGGCGAGCTGCTCGCGGGCGCGCTCCAGTTCGGCGAGCTGCTGTTCGGCTCCGGCACGCAGAAAATCAGACTCGGCGTCGCGTGCCGCAAGCTCCTCGACGCGCGCGGCACGCCGCGCTCGGTCGTCGCTCATCTGCGCGTGCAGTGTATCGCGCTCGGCGACGAGATCGCGCTCGCGGGCGAGCAGGGCGTCGATCCGGGCCTGAAGCTCGTGATTTCGGCTGATCGCGTGGGATTCGCGGTCGGCCAGCTCCGCCAGCGCCGCCTGGTATCGACTGCGCTCTTCCGCGATCGACTCGTGCTCGGCGAGGCGCTGCGCGAGGTCCGCCGCCTCGTGGTCGAGCCGCGCGCGCTCGGCGGCGAGCGACTCGCGCTCCGCCGCCAGCAGCGCTCGCAGTTCAACCGATCCGGCGCCGTTTGCGTCGGATGGCTGCTCGGGCGCCGGCAAGAGCCGCTGTTCCCGCTCCGCGACGGCCTGCTCGCGTTCGCGGAGCGCCGCCTCGCGCTGCGTCAACTCCTGCTCGCGCCGGTCGGGTTCGCTGCGCCTGTCGGCGCCGGACGTGGCTGAACGCACGCGGCGCAGCAGCTCGCGGTTTCGTTCGGCGATGCGCGCCATCCGTTGGGCGACGTCGGTGGCGCGTGGCTGCGGCTCATCGGCCGGCGCGGCCGGCGTTTCGCTGTGATCGCGCGCCGCACGCAGCAGCTCCTCGCGCACGGCGAGCTCGGCTTCGCGGCGCTGCAGTTCGGACTCGCGCCGGAGCATCTCGGCGCCGTGCGGCGTGTGGCCGTCGCCGGGTTCGTCGGGCGCCGGCGAGCGCTGCAGCTCGCGCTCGCGGCGAGACAACTCGATCTCACGCTGCACGATCAGCGCTACGCGTTCGCGAATCTCCGTCAGCACGGGGTGAATCGCGTCGACGCTCTCGCGCAGCGTCTCGCTGAATCGCTGCGGGTCAATCGGGGCGTCGTCGTTCAGGGCCGGCGGCGGCGGAATCAATCCGTGTTCGAGGTCGGTGCTGTCGTGCGTCGGCGTAACGGTTGGCTGCATGGCGAAGCTCCACGACGGCGCAGGTGCGCCCGTCGCTGTCTATCGGGGGTTGCGAAGCCCGCTCGCAGTCGGTCTACGGCTGATAAAGCGGCGGTCTTGCAGAACGGAGTCGGCGTGTTTCCGGACGCGCGGCGGCTGCGCGCGCAGTGAGTGCGCGACGCGCAACGCTAGTTGCGCTCGCCGCGCCGACCGAGCTGCGTCAGCGTGATGCGCAGGTCCTTCGGCAGCGGGGCGGTAAACGTGACCCGCGAGCCCAGCGTGGGATGTTGAAACGAAATCTCTGCCGCGTGGAGCGTCAGGCGGGCGATTAGTGGGCGCTCGTTCTCATCGCGCCCCGGACGGTAGCCGGATTTGAGCATGGACAGCAACAGTTGCTGACCGCCGCCGTAGTCGGGATCGACAGTGAGCGGGTGTCCGATCGCGGCCATGTGTACGCGAATCTGATGCGTGCGGCCGGTGAGCGGCCGGCACTCGACCCAGGTGTTGCCGGTGACGCGTTGCAGCACGCGGTAGCGCGTGATCGAGGGCTTCCCGCGCCGGGTGTCGACGACCGTGCGATTGAGTCGCTTGTCGGTCGAGAGCGGGAGGTCGACGACGCCGTCAGACGCGACATAGCCCGTCACGAGCGCGCCGTAGGTCTTTTCGACCTGCCGCTGCTCGAATTGCTCGGTTAGCGCTCGTTGGGCCTCGAGCGTGCGCGCGTAAACGATCACGCCGCTGGCGTCGCGGTCGAGGCGCTGGACGATGCGGAACGGCTCGTCGCGGTATTGGTCGAGCCGGCGCAGCCATGACATGACGGTCTCCAGCGTGCCGCGCCCGGGGGCGGAGAGCATGCCCGGGGGTTTGTCGATGACGAGCACGGAGTCGTCGCACGCGATGACGCGCGGCTCGGGGGCGGTCGGAGGTCGCAATCGGGGCAAGCGGCGTCTCCTCGCCGGCTAGGGTTGGCGCGGCGCGATGCGCAGATATACCGTCGGCGGCCTGCCGACCAGCGTCACGCCGGCGGGCAGGCGGACTTCAACGTCGAACGGGCGGAACTCGGCGCCGCCGGCCAGTTGCGGCGGGCGTACGTCGACCTGGGCCAGCAGATCGGTGGGGCGGAGGCGCTCGACGAGCCCGCGTTCGCCTTCGACCTCGAGCGAGACGATCCACTCGTTCGGGTCGCGCGCCTCGAACGAATAGCGCTGCAAAATCTCGGGCTGCGTCGAAAGCCGCACGTCGACGCGTTCGAAGCGGCGTGTCTGCTTGCTGGTCAGCACCTGTAGCGTAACGCGCGCGGTTCGCGGCTCGACGCGCTCGGCGCGGAGCGAGCGAGCGTCGAGCGGAACATCAGCGAGCGTAAGCGTCTCGCCGCGCGGCGCGCTGGCGAGCCGATCGGCCAGCGGCACGACCAGGCGCCGCTCCGACTCGGGCAGGCGCTCGAGCTCGCTGCGACGCATCAGGACGCGGGCGCGCGGCGGCTCGAAGCGCACGGCGCCGACGTCGAACGCGCCGGTATCGGCGACAAGCTCCAGCTCGATGCGCGTCAGCTCGTCAACCATGAACTGCATGCGATCGGGCACGACGCGCGTGACGAACAGGCCGCGGCGGCGTATCTCGGGCATGCCGTCGAGCACCTCGATCAGTTCGTCGGCGCTGAGCGGATGCTCACCCGGTCTTGCGTAGGGCGTCGGAAGGCGCCAGTCGAGCCGCAGCTCGCCGGAGCGAACGAGATCGCGGACGGCGTCGATCTGGCGTTTTGAGCCGCGCAGGTCCACGCGGAAGTCGGGCGTGGCCGGTTGCTGAAGCTGCACGGCGACGCCGGCGTCGGTTTGCAGGTTGAGCTCGATGGGGACGTCGCTGAGAGTGACCATGCTGGCCTGATCCGCCAACAGCCAGATGACAAACGAGACGGGCGTGACGATACCGATGCGCCGCCAGAACGACGGCCGGCGCCAGGCGCTCCACCGTTTGAGCCAGGCGGCGCGCGGCGCGCTCGCGTCGCGGTTGCCGCCGAGGCGTCCGACCAGCTCGGATTCGAGGCTGTCGGGGTCGCTCAGGCGCGTTAGCTTGCCGCGCTCGGCGAGCGAGATGCGCCCGGTCTCTTCGGATACGACCAGCACCAGGGCATCGGATTCCTGGCTGAGGCCGACCGCGGCCCGGTGGCGACTGCCGAGGCCGCCTTCCATTTCGCCGCCCTCGGCGCTGGGGAACTGGCAATTGGCGGCGAGCACGCGCGTGCCGCGCACGATCACGCCCAGGTCGTGCAGCGGCGAGTTCGGGAAGAAGATGCTGTTGAGCAGTTTGGCGGACACTTCGGCGTCGAGGCGCGTGCCGTGCTCCGTCCAGTTCGCGAGGCCGACGTCACGCTGAATCGCGACCAGCGCCCCCCAGCGCCGCGCGCTGCAATAGGCGGCGCACTCGGTGAGCGCCGCAATCAGCTTGTTGCGCGGCGCGCTGCGGCGGAAGAACGGCACCTCGCCGGCCTGGATCAGAGCGCGGCGCAGCTCGGGTTGAAACGCGATCAGAGCGATGAAGCCGAGGCCGATCACGAAGTAGTTGTAGAGCAGCTCGAGGCGCGTCCAGCCAAGCTGCCCGGAGAGCACGCGCACGATGAGCGTGACGCCGACGAGCATCACCAGCAGGCCGCGCAGCAGCCGCGTGCCGCGCGTGCCGTGCAGCACGCCGGCGCACCAGTTGACGCTCAGGCCGATCAGCAGCAGTTCGATCGCGACCTGGAGCAACTGGTCGGGGCTGGCGCGCGCGCGTTCGAGCAGGTTCTGCAGCGTGTAAAAGCTCACCGGCACAGTATAGAATCGGGATCGATGTTGGATAGTGCGCGGCGGTGAACGAAACCGAGTTGACACAGAGGCTCGCTCAGAACCTGCACGCGGTCCGCGAGCGGATCGCGCAGGCGGCGGCGCGCGGCGGTCGCAGCGGCGCGAGCGTGCGGCTCGTCGCGGTGACGAAGTATGTGTCGCCGGAAGTGATTCGCGCGCTGCGCGCCGCGGGCGCGATCGACCTGGGTGAGAATCGAGTTCAGCAACTGACGGCGCGCGCGAGCGAGCTGGGCGCGGACTTTTCGCCGCTCGCGGGCGAGCCGCCGAGCGCGGCGCCGCGCTGGCACATGATCGGACACTTGCAACGGAACAAGGTGCGGGCGCTGCTCGGCGCGTCGCGCGTGCTGCATTCACTCGACTCGCTGCGGCTGGCGCAGGCGCTGAGCGACGAAGCGGGCAAGCAGGGAATCGAGGTCGAGGCGTTTGTCGAACTGAATCTGGGTCACGAGCAAGCCAAGTCGGGGATGGGGGTCGACGTTGCCGAACGCGAGGCAGCGCAGATCGCGGCGCTGCCGGGGCTGAAGGTCGTCGGCCTGATGGGGATGGCGCCGCTGGACACGGCTGACGACTCCGAACGAGCGCGTCCGCACTTCGCGCGGCTGCGCACGCTGCACGCGGACTGGCGGCGGCGCGGCTTGCTTCCAGAATCGGCGTGCGAACTGTCGATGGGTATGTCAGGCGATTTCGAGGTTGCCGTGGAGGAAGGCGCGACGTGGGTTCGGTTGGGGTCGGTGTTGTTTGACGGCGTGCCCGCGGACGGGTGAACGCGGCGCGCTTGTCGGGCCGGGCCGGGCCACGTACAGTTCGTGGAGCAGGCGGTTGCCGTGAAAGGCAGGACATGAGCTACCCGCGGTTGGACAGTCACGCGGACACGATCATCAAGAAGCTCGCGCAGGAGATTGCGCGCGAGTTCGGGCTGGATTACGTTGGAACCGAGCACGTCCTGCTCGCCATTCTGCGCCACAACGAGGGACTCGGTCCGCGCGTGCTGGCCAAGTTCGGCGTGAACGAGGCCAAGTGCCGAACGGCGGTCGAGCGGCTGCTGCAGCGCGACATGGAAGACACCTGGGTTTTCGGTCGACTCCCCGGTTCGCCGCACTACCGCAACGTGGTGGCGCTCGCGATCGACGAGGCCACGCAGCTCGAAGCCAAACAAATCGGCAGTGAACATCTGCTGCTGGCGCTGCTGCGCGAGGAAGGCAGCACGGCGCAGCGCGTGCTGGCGGAATTCGGGCTAACGCTGAAAGGCGCCCGCGCCGAGGCCCTCAAGCAACTTACAGCCGGCTGATCCACAGGTTTGACTCTCCGCGCGCCCGGCTCTAGCTTCTCTTTTCGGGGAACAACCAACCTTGAAAGGAGAATCCCGATGCTATGGTCCTTGACCGTGTTTTGCAGTCTGCTGCTGCCGACGCTCAGCGCCGGCAACGCGGAGATGCTGCGCGCGACGCGCGTGGTCGCACCGTCGGCGAAGGCGCCGCTGCTCGAAGTCGCCAAGCAGTGCCCGTCGCTGCGCTACCTGGGTCGCGACGCGACCTTTGAGATCACCGTCACCAACCGCGGCGAAGGCGCCGCGGCGAACGTGGTGGTGACCGACGCCGTGGCCGGCGGCACTCAGTTCGTCAACGCCGACAACAACGGCAAGCTCGAGGGCAGCAACGTCGTCTGGCGCATCGGCACGATGGAGGCCGGTTCGTCGCTGGTGCTGAAGTCCACGTTCCGCTGCAACCAGATCGGCACCGTGCGCAACACCGCGACGGTCAGCTATTGCGTCGAGCTTGCGGATACGTGCGAGCTTGAGGTGAAGGGCATTCCGGCCATTCTGCTCGAGTGCGTCGACGACCCCGATCCGATCGAGGTCAACAGCAACACGACCTACACGATTACGGTCACGAACCAGGGTTCGGCCGTCGGCACGAACATTGTGATCGAGTGCACGCTGCCCACGGAGCAGGAGTTCGTGAGCGCGCAGGGCCCGACGCAGCACACTTCGGCCGGCAAGTCGCTTTCGTTCGCGCCGCTGCCGTCGCTGGCGCCGCGGGCTGCCGCCACCTTCAAGGTGGTCGTAAAAGGCACGGCCGAGGGCGACGTGCGCTTTGCGGTGCAGATGAAGTCGGACCAGACCGATTCACCCGTCGCCGAAACCGAGAGCACGCGCATCTACTAATTGCGCGCGGCAAATGACAAACGCGGAAGCGCGCCGCGGCGGCACACAGGCCGTGCGGCGCGCTTTCTATTTTCGCGAACTACCGTCGGCGCAGCATGCCGAATGCGCCGCACGCCAGCAGCAGCAGCGAGCCGGGCTCCGGCACGTAGTCGAATTCGATGCGTGAGGTCGAGAGTACCTGTCCACCCCAGCCTTCGCCGGGAGTTTCGCCGCCGAAGCGGGCGGTCACGAATTCGCCGTTGAAGCGATCGGTTTCCTCGAAGTAGCTGAACAGGCCGCGGCCGCTCCAGCCGAGTTCGCTGCCGGTGAGCACGATGGCGTTCTCGTTGCCGGGCAGCGCCTGAATCGGGAACGACAGATCGGTGAACACGTTGGCCGCGTCACCGCCGGTCACGTTCACGTCGAAGTACACGCGCGCGCCGATGATGGTCTGGCCGATCAACGGGTCGTCCGGCCCGAGAAAGGCCGAGAACGACTGGCCGTAGCCGGCAAAGTTGTAAGTCGCGGTCTCCACTGCCCGCGCCGCCGGCGCGAGTGCCGCCAGCACGATTCCGCACAACGCAATTCGCATTCCTTGTGTCCCCTCGTGTTGGCGCGGCCCATGGCGGCGCATTGCACAATCCGATGCGGCGCGCCGCCGGCGGTTTCACCCGCTGCCGATCATAGGCCCGCTATTGGCGGCCCAGCCGCTTCCGCGCGTCGGCGAGAGCGGCCTCGAGCGCCTGATCCGCCGGCGCTTCGATATCCGGACGCACGCCGACGCCTTCCCAGTTGGTCTTGGTCAGCGGGTTCTCCGCCCGCGCAAACGGGATCATCGCGACCAGGCCGTGTCCGACTTCCGCCGGCGAGACCGGATGAGCGCCGCCGCCGGTGGTTTCGCCGACGATCGTCGCACGCTTGCGCGTCTGCAGGTTGTACGAGAATTCCTCCGCGCCGGAGAACGTGTAGTTGCTCGTCAGCACGTACACCGGCATGGTCATCGGGAATCGCTTGCCGGGGATTTCCGCCAGCGTCCACGACTCGTCCGTCTTGTTACCCATACGGTCGAAGAAACTGTTCAGATGCGTGCGCTCCTCAAACAAGTAGCTGCACAGGAACTTGATCATCTCAGGCGAGCCGCCGCCGTTGTGCCGCAGGTCGAAGACCAGCGCGTCGCAGCGCGCCACGAACGCCATCGACGCGGCGGCGGGCTCGCGCGCGGCTGCGGCCGGCGAAAAGCCGTCGAGCCGCACATATCCGATGTTTCCGTCCAGCACTTCAACGCGCACGAATCCGAAATTGTCGGCGGGCCGATTGTGCGGGAGGTTGATTCTCGGTCCCGGCCCGGGCCCGGCGGCGGCAGGCGCGGCGATGCGCACGCGCAGATGCTTGTCGCTGCACATCTGCTGCAGGTCATCGGTCACACGCTGCGCCAGCGCCGCCGTGTCGGCGCAGTCGTCGTATTTCCCGCTCGTCGCAGACGCCCGCAGCATCTCGGCCATGCGCGCCCCCTTGTCGGGGAACACGTAGCGCTCGCTAAGCGCGTCGGCGAGCGACTCAAGCACCTGGGCACGATTGGTCGGCGCGAGCGGAGCGGCGGGCGCGTCGTCGGGCGGACCTTCAATCGCGATCGATTCGAGTTTGTGCGGCGGCGACGACTCGAGATTGAACGTGAGTCGCAGAATGGCCCCGCTGGCCGAGGCTCGAGCGGTGACTGTGAGAGCGCCGTCCGGTCCGGTCTCGATGGTCTGCGGACGCAGCTCGCCCCAGCGCTGCCGCAACTCGCGATACTGGGCCAGCCGTTCGTCCATCGACCGCGCGCGAAGGCCCGCGGCGCAGCGCTGAGTTTCTTCAAACGCATGGGCCGCATCTGCATCGCGATTGAACGCATCAAAATACGCCGACGCGATGCGGCCGGCGGGCGAATCGGGGAATTGCGGCGGCGCGCTTTGCAGCGCGAGCACCGTCGCGAGCAACAAGGCGGTCATGGGGTCTCCTTTGCGCCGGCGGCGGCGCGAGTTTTCCTACTAGACGAATAGTAGAGCGACGCCCTGTCAGAATGGCGCGCGGGCCGGCGCTAGCTGCTGCACCCGCCGCCGCAACCCCCGCCACCGCCGCAGCCGCTGGAGCCGCCGTCGCTGCCGCTGGAGCCGCCGTCGCTGGAATCGCCGTTGCCACCGTCATTGCCGTCGCCGGATTTCGCGTCGTGGTGCTTTCCGCCGCCACCGCCGGCGTCGAAGAACATCGCGCCTCCCGCGCCGCAACCGCCGTTCGCGCGGGCGCCGTCTCCTTTGTGGCAATTTGCGCGGCCCACACGCGCGAGATACCAAAAAGCAGCGCCGCCGATCAGCAACGCGCCGCCGATCAGTGCGAACGCGGCAAGCCCGCTCGAATCGCCGGAACCTGCCGCGCCCATCGCAAACGCGGCGCCCAGCACACACACGCCCGACCAGAGTGCGCCTCGCACCGCCGCGCGCGGCACCAGCCAGAATTCGAGCGATCGCACGCGCCGGAATTGCCGCTGCGGTTCGAAGCGCGCCGTCGGCGACGGCCAGACGCCGCGCGGCGGCGCGTGTCCGAAGGCGGCGTGATAGCTTTTCAGCGTACGCTGGTACCAATCCGCGAACTTCGCGTCCTCAGCGCTGCCGCCGGCGGTGGGGTTGTGATGCAGCGGGCGCGGCAGCACTTGGCCGCACAGTCGTTCCCAGTAGCTGCGCGTGTACGTCATGTGCAGGTGCCAGGCCTGGTCGACTTCGTCGGACGGTGTGACCGGATGCCCGGCCGTCATCGCGAGATAAACGAAGCGCCGGTACTCGAGCACGACACGCCGCGCGTAGGCCGCGGACCAGCCGCACTCGCGGGCCAGTCGACGCTCGAAACTGAGTTCGGCCGGTCGACCGTCAACGTCGAAATCGAGGATCTTTCGCAGCAACTCGAGATCGTGCGCGTACATGCATGCTCCTTGGGGTTGCACCATCGGCTCTCGCGTGATTCGCGCCGCGCGTCGCATTGCGGCTGCAAAGCTAACACGGGCCGGCAGGGGAGCAGCATCAAATAAACGACGGCGTCTGTAACCGCTGTGAATTGCGGCTCGAGCCTGGAAAACGAGCCGATTCGGTCAGTTTTCCAGCCGCGAGAAGTGCCGCGCGCCGGCGGCCAGTGAAATGCCGGCCACGGCGAAGCCGAGGCTGACCAGACCCGCCAGCAGCCACCAGTTGGCCTCGGTCAGTTCGTTGGGCAGCGTGAACGCAACAGCCTGCACGTCGCGCAGCGAACGCGCGCTCAGCAGCGCCACGCCCGCCATCTGCACCGCGACGAACGCCATGCTGGCGATCAGATTGAATGTGCCGCCGAAGCCCGCGGCGATGCGCGCCGGGTTGCGGTGGCCCAGCACCGGGAACCGTGCGCCGAGCCCGATCGACAATCCGGACAGACCGACGCAGACGCTGATGCTGATCGCGACGTTCAGCCAGGCGAACACGGGCGGCAGCTCCAGCACCTGCACCGAGAGCACCATCACGAACAGTGTCGCCAGCACTGTCACCGTCAGCGCGAAGAGGAACTTGACCAGCAGCAGCGAGGTCCGGCGAACGGGCAGCAGTTCGAGCAGCCAGAGCTGCTGGCTCTCGAGCGAAAGCAAAGGGTAGATGAAGCGGCTGGTGAATGTCGCCAGGATCAGGCTGACGGTTGTCAGATTGAGAAACGCGATCATGCCGCGCGTGTATTCGTAGCTCAGGTCGACCGGCAGCCGCGAGAGGTTCAGCACATACAGCGCCAGCAGGCCGAACATGATCGCCATCTGCGACCATTGCTTGGCGTCGCGCGCGAATTCGCGCAGGTCCTTCAGCATGACGCGGCGCAGCGTCGTCGGCAGGTAGAAGAACAGCGCCAGGCACAGGGCCTCGGTGATCCAGCCGCGGCGGATGCGCGAGTGAATGCGGCCCTGCTGCGCTCGGCTGTAGGCCTCGGCCCAGGTGTGCCCCAGCAGGTTGATGGTGAACCACACCAGGAACGCGGCGTTGGCCACGACCACCGCCAGGTAGAACAGGCTGTCGTCGACGCGCTGCTGCAACGCCGCAACCACGCCCTTGGCGGTCCAGGTGCTGGGCAGCCACCATTGGTTCGCGAGGTCGGCCTGGCGCAGCAGGCGGTCGAGCCATTGGTCGGGGTCGGGGCCCGACGTGGTGAATCCGCCAAGCCAGTACAGCGATGCGAGGATGAGAATCACGCCGACGCCGATCGCGACGCCGAGCGGGCGGTGCGGCGCGAACATGGCGACGCCCCACGCGGCCAGCAGACCGACGCAGGCCGGCAGCGCGATGAACGACACGAAGTGTGCCAGGAACAGCGGATAGAAGTACCAGTGCACGATGACGTCCGTCGCCGCGGCCAGCATCAGCGGCAGACCCAGCAGCAGGAACGACCAACTCGACAGGAAGACGCCTTCGATCCACTTGGCCCAGACCACCGCCCGCGAGCGCACGGGCATGCTGAGCAACTGGCCGGCTTCAGTGCGGCCGTAGAGGCTGCTGAAAGTGAGAATCGCGTTCGAGAACGCGAGCATGACGGCGAGCACGACGAAGAAGTGCGTGAAGATCTTCTGGTCGGCCACGACGCCGATCACGCCCCAGCGGCGCACGTGCAGCAGCACGAGTTTGAGCAGAAACCAGAACGCGCCCCAGATGATGAGCAGCAGCACCAGCACGCCGAAGGTGCGCAGCGGCGCGTCGTGCAGTTGCGCGTCGATGACGTTGAGCAACTGCCGCCAGCGCCAGTACGCGAGCACGCGAAAATCACGGCTGTTGGGGCGCTGCAGCTCGCTCACAGCGTCGCCCCGGACGGCGTGCGTGCGCCGTCGGTGAAGTGCAGGTATATGTCCTCAAGCCGCAGACGTCCGCCGGCGGCGGCGCGCAGTTCCGTGAGCGTTCCGATGGAGACCAGCTTGCCCGAGTGGATGATGCCGATGCGGTCGGCGACGTCCTCCGCCACGTCGAGCGTGTGCGTGCTCATGAAGACCGTGCCGCCGGCGTCCGCCAGCTCGCGGAAAATCGACTTGATGACGCGAATCGTGCGCGGGTCGAGCCCGACGATCGGCTCATCAACGACCAGGAGCTTCGGATCGTGAATCAGCGCCGCCGCGATCGCGACTTTCTGCTTCATGCCGTGGCTGTAGGACTCGGTCAACTGGTCGAGAAACGCCGACATTTCGAGGCGCTCTGTGAGACGGTTCAGCCGGTCCTGCGCAACGTCGGTCGGCACGCCGTACATGTCGCGCACGAAATGGACGAACTCGCGTCCGGTGAGCTTGTCGTAGAGGAACGGCTGATCGGGCACATACGCGATGTGCTGTTTGGCGACGCGGCCGTCGTGGGTCATGTCGAGGCCGCAGACGCGAACGCGTCCGGTGTCGGAGCGCAGCAGGCCGGTCGTGATCTTGAGCGTGGTGGTCTTGCCGGCGCCGTTGGGACCGAGGAACGCGAAGACCTCGCCCGCGCGCAGCGTGAGCGAGAGGTCGATCACCGCCTGCTTGAAGCCGTAGCGCTTGCTGACGCCGGCGAGCTCGACCGCCGGCGTCGCGCTCGATTCGCCAGGGTGCGACTCTCCCGGCGTGGTCATCGGCGCTGGGCCTTTCCCGAAGTGACGCTCATGGGCTGAATCCCCGCTGGCCGCTGTTGAAGGCCGAGGGATCGTACCGTTCGACCTCGAATTGCAGGAGACCGAGCACCGGCAATTCGATTTGTTGGCGCAGCACCTGTCCCTGCCAGTCGACCCACACGCGGATGCGATCCGCCTCCACCCGAAACGCGAGCGTGTCGAAGTCGGCGAAGCTGATGCGCTCCTCCGCGGCGACGCGAACGAGCACCGGCTCGAGCTCGAGCGCGTTGCGATCGACCATCGGCAGCAGATTTAGCAGCGGGTTGAACGTCTGCAGGCGCCAGGTGCGGCCCACGTAGAGATCGGGCAGCGACTGGAACGGCCGCAGCATGTCTCCGAGCTGCGAGGTCTGATCGGCCGGCAGGATCAGACTGCCTTCGTTATCGCCGAGCCGCCATTGAATCGGAAAATCGTTCGGCGGCAGATACTGGCCCTTCAGATGGACGCCGAAGGGCAGCCCGCGCACGCGCACGGAGAGTTCGTCGACCATCTGGCTGCGCATGAGGTATGCGAAATCGGAATCGACGCGGATCGTCGGTGCGCCCGGAACGTCGAGCATCTCCCCGAGCGAAAGCGCGGTAGCGGTTTCGGTGCGGATGACGTCGCCGCTCGCCGAGGCGAGGTGCTGCGCGGTGCCGACGCGTCGGCCGTCGCGGAAGATGCCGTATTGCAGAACGAGTTGCTCGCCGTCAGACAGGCGCAGGCTGGTGGGGCGTGGCGGGTCGGTGGCGAACCAGCGTGGCGCGACGTCGCGCAGCACGAGCAGCGTGTTCAGCGTGCACATCGCAAGAAAGGCGGAGATCCCGAACCAGCGATTGAGCAACGGAGCGAACTCCTTGCGGCGACTCACTATCAGAGTAACCGGGTCGTCGAGGCCGGGCGCAGCGAGGCGCAAAACCGCACAAAAGTAGTGCGATTACGCGGCTCCAAATCTCGGCAGCCAACCGAGCTACGAAAATTGCGTGAAACTGATGAAACGGTTGGTGTGGCACTTGACCGAGGGGGTTCAGTCCCTATGATCGCGACACTTTTGGCGCGGTAAAGAAACGACATGACACCAACTCCTTTCACGTTTCCCAAGTGGACGAACAGCATCCGTACCACTGCGGCCGCCGGCGGCGGGCTCGCAGCGCTGTATGTGGCTGTCATCATTACATTTGGGTTCAGTCCGCAAGCGACCGACGTCGGCTACGCCCCGACCCAGCCCGTCGCGTACAGCCACGCGCTGCACGCCGGCAAGCTGGGCATCGACTGCCGCTATTGCCATAGCGCGGTCGAGGAGACGGCTCACGCCAACGTGCCCGCGACCCAGACCTGCATGGGTTGCCACACGAACGTCAACCTCGACACGCGGGCCTGGAAGATCGACCCCATCAAGGCGAGCTACGAGAGCGGGCGGCCGGTCGAGTGGGTCCGCATCCACGACCTGCCCGACTACGCCTATTTCAACCACAGTGCTCACATTAAGCGCGGCGTCGGCTGCGTGTCGTGCCACGGGCGCATCGACAAGATGGAAGTGGTCTATCAGGATCAGCCGCTCAGCATGAGCTGGTGCCTCGATTGCCACCGCAACCCCGAGAAGCACCTGCGGCCGGTCGAGCTCGTCACGAAGATGGACTACGTCGCCGAACCGTCGCAGGCAGAAATCGGCCTGCGCCTGAAAGAGCTGCACAACATCAATCCGTCAACGGACTGCTCTACATGCCATCGTTAGACAACCACGTGGATTCTGCGCGGCATTGGCGCAGCCTGGACGAGCTTGCCGACACGCCGGAGTTCCGCAGCCTGATCGGCGCGGAGTTTCCGAACCTCGCGAACATGCTTCAGACTGCGCCGACGCGGCGCCAGTTTCTGAAGGTGATGGGCGCGTCCCTCGCGCTCGGCGGGTTGACGGGTTGCCGCTGGCCGAAGGAAGAGATCGTTCCCTTCGCGAACCAGCCGCCGGGGCGAATTCCCGGCGAGCCGGTGCGCTACGCCACCACGATGGAGCTTTCCGGCGTCGGCACGGGGCTTCTGGTCACCAGCTACGACGGCCGCCCGATCAAGGTCGAGGGCAACGATCTGCATCCGGGCAGCCTGGGTCGCAGCAGCGCGCAGATGCAGGCCGCGATTCTCGAAATGTACGATCCCGATCGCTCCACCACGGCGCTGGAGCGCGTCGGCGCCGATTGGCAGCAGCGCACGACCGCGCAGTTTGACGCGGCGCTGAAGGCGCGGCTGACCGCGCCGGGCGCCGGCCTGTACGTGCTCAGCGAATCGAGCAGCTCGCCGACGCTGGCGGCGGCGCGCGAGCGGCTGCGCCAGGCAATGCCGGTGGCGCAGTGGCTCGAGTATGAGCCGCTTTCCTGCGACAACGAGCGCGAAGGCACGCGGCTGGCGTATGGCGCGCCGCTGCGAGCGCATGTGCAGTTTGATCAGGCGGATGTGCTCTTCAGCCTCGATTGCGATTTCCTGCAGAACGCGCCCAACGCGGTACGCGCGACGCGCGATTTCGCCGCAAAGCGGTCGGCAAGCGACGGCGCGATGAATCGGCTCTATTGCGCGGAAAGCGTGCTGTCGCTGACGGGCAGCAACGCCGACCATCGCTATGCCGTGCGCGCGTCGGAACTGCCGGCGGTGCTGGTTGCGCTTGCGAATGAGATGCTCGCACACGGATTGCGCCTGCCGGAGAGCGCGGCGGCGCTCGGCGCCGGGTTGCGCGATGTGCCGGCCGGAGCGTTTCCGTTCGTGGCTGGGCTGTCTGCGGAACTGCTGGCGAGCGGCGGACGCTGCGCGATTCTGGTCGGCCCGCGACAATCGGCTGAGACGCACGCATTGGCGGCCGCGCTGAACGCAGCGCTCGGCGCCGTCGGCAAGGGTGTGCAGTACACCGCCGCGCCCGATGCTCAGCGGCCGACGCACCTGAAGGCGATTGCGGCGCTGGCGAGCGATCTGGAAGCCGGCAAGGTCAAGACGCTGCTGATTCTGGGCGGCAATCCGGCGTACAACGCGCCGGCCGAGCTCAAACTCGGCGAGAAGCTCGCGAAGGCGGAATTTGTCGCGCACCTGGCGCTCTATCACGACGAGACGGGGCGACTCGCGAACTGGCACGTGCCGGCGGCGCACTTCCTGGAGGCCTGGAGCGACAGCCTGGCGTGGGATGGCACGCTCTCCATCACGCAGCCGCTGATCGAGCCGCTGTATAGCGGCCGCACGGCGGCGGAGCTGATTTCTGCGGTGGTCGACGCCAAGCCCGCCAGCGGCTTCGAGCAGGTGCGAGCGACGCTGAAGTCGCGGTGGAGCGATCCGGCGGAATTTGAGGCCCGCTGGCGCGGCGTGTTGCACGACGGCTTGGTGAAGGGCACGGCGGTAGCGCCGATTTCGCCGACGCTGGCGACCGCCGGCTGGGGCGCGGTCGTTGACGGTCTGAAGAACCGCCCGCAGTCGAGCGCCGGCTCGTTTGACGTCGCGTTTGCACAGGACAACAAGATTTACGACGGTCGCTTCGCGAACAACGCGTGGCTGCACGAATTCCCCGACCCGCTGACGAAACTGACGTGGGACAACGCGGCGCTGATTTCGACGGTGGACGCCGCGAAGCTCGGCATCCGCCGCGACGATCGCATCGAGATTTCAATCGCGGGCCGCACGCTCAAGATTCCGGTGTGTGTGCTTCCGGGACACGCGCCGGGCGCCATCACGCTGCCGCTGGGCTATGGACGCCAGCAGGCGGGCGTGGTCGCGAAGGGCGCCGGGTTCGACGTGTATCCGCTGCGCACGAGCGACGGCTGGCACCTTTCGACCGGAGCTTCGGTGAAGGTCGTTTCGGGGCGATACCCGCTGGTGACGACGCAGGATCACCACTACATGGCGAATCCCGTGCCCGACGCCGAGTTGCAGCGTCGCGTGCCGGAGCTGGTGCGGGTCGGCACGCTGGAGAAGTACAAGAAGGATCCCAAGTTCGTTCAGCACATCGGCCACTCGCTGCCGCTGGTGCAGATGTTCCAGCCGGCTGAGCAGGGGCATCATCGCTGGGCGATGTCGATCGATCTGAGCAAGTGCACTGGATGCGGCGCGTGCGTGGTGGCGTGCCAGGCTGAGAACAACATTCCGGTGGTCGGCAAGGGTGAAGTGGCGCTGGGTCGCGAGATGCACTGGATGCGCATCGACCGCTATTTCCAGGGCGAGCCGCAGCAGCCGGACGCGATCAAGGTGGTGCACCAGCCGGTGAACTGCATGCACTGCGAGAACGCGCCGTGCGAGCAGGTGTGTCCGGTGGCGGCGACGGTGCACGACGCCGACGGCCTGAACGTAATGGTCTACAACCGCTGTATCGGCACGCGCTATTGCTCGAACAACTGCCCGTACAAGGTGCGGCGGTTCAACTGGTTCAACAACAACCACGGTCCGCAGCATCCGCGTTCGCTGGCGCAGGGCACGCTCAAGCCGCTCACCTGGTCGCAGCCGGGCCTGCTGCCGCTGAAGCGTGTCACCGAGATCGAGATGCTGGGCAAGAACCCCAAGGTCTCGGTACGCAGCCGCGGCGTGATGGAAAAATGCACCTACTGCACGCAGAGGATCGCGGACGCGAAGATTCGCTATCGCAACGAATCGGTGACTCCGAAGCTGGGCAACGAGAAGGCGCAGGGCGTTTACGCGATTCCGGATGGAGTCGTGACGACGGCGTGTGCGCAGGCTTGCCCGGCGGAGGCGATCGTCTTCGGCGATCTCGCAGTCAGCGGCAGCAAGGTGGCGGCGGCGCACGCGCATGATCGCAGCTACGCGATGCTGGAAGAGATCAACGTGCGGCCGCGCACCAAGTACCTGGCGAAGCTGCGGAATCCGGCGGCGGGCACGGAACCGGCGGACGCAGGCGGGCAGCATGACGCACACGAGACGAAAGGGCACGGCTGATGGCCGCAATCGTCGGTGAAATCGACAACACGTGGGATTCCCCACGCGAGCGAGCGCCGCTGATCGTGGGCGGTCACGACTTCGCCTCGATCACGGACCGCGTGTGCCGTCCGGCAGAGACCGAGCTGCGCGACACGCCGGTTGGCTGGCTGCTGGCGTTCGCGGTGTCTTCGGGAATTCTGGCGCTGCTCGGCGCGATGGTGTTTCACCTTTTCTTCAGCGGCGTCGGCGTCTGGCACCTGAACAACCCCGTCGGCTGGGGTTTCGACATCACGAACTTCGTGTTCTGGGTCGGTATCGGCCACGCGGGCACGCTGATTTCCGCGATTCTGTATCTGTTTCGCCAGAAGTGGCGCACGAGCATCAACCGCTTCGCGGAAGCGATGACGATTTTCGCGGTTATCTGCGCGCTGCTGTTTCCCGGCATTCACGTCGGGCGCGTGTGGCTGGCATATTACCTGTTCCCGCTGCCGAACCAGATGGCGATGTGGCCGCAGTTCCGCAGCCCGCTGCTGTGGGACGTGTTCGCGGTCGGTACGTATTTCACGGTTTCGCTGCTGTTCTGGTACATCGGCATGATCCCGGACCTCGCGACGCTGCGCGACCGTGCGAAGTCGGGCATTCGGCACACGCTCTACGGGCTGTTCGCGCTGGGCTGGAACGGCTCGGCCCGTCACTGGCATCGTTACGAGCGGGCCTACCTGATTCTGGCGGCGCTGAGCACGCCGCTGGTGCTCTCGGTGCACTCGGTGGTCAGCTTCGATTTTGCGACTTCGATCTTGCCGGGCTGGCACACGACGATTTTCCCGCCCTACTTCGTCGCGGGCGCGATTTTCGGCGGCTTTGCGATGGTGGTAACGCTGGCGGTGCCGTGTCGGCATTTCTACGGGCTGAAGGAGATCATCACGCTCCGTCACCTGGAGAACATGAACAAGATCATCCTGGTGACGGGGTCGATGGTCGGCTACGCGTACATGATGGAGTTCTTCATCGCGTGGTACGGCCAGAACGCGTACGAGAGCTTCGCGTTCGTGAACCGCGCGGGCGGGCCCTACTCGTGGGCCTACTGGACAATGATCACCTGCAACGTGATCGCGCCGCAGTTCTTCTGGTTCAAGAAGGTGCGCACGAGCATACTCGGCATGTTCATCATCGCGAATTTCGTGAACGTGGGCATGTGGTTCGAACGCTTCGTGATCATCGTGACCTCGCTGGCGAACGACTTCACGCCGGCGGCATGGGGCGCCTACTTCCCGTCGTGGGTCGAGATTTGCACGCTGATCGGCAGCTTCGGGCTGTTCCTGACGCTGTTCATGCTGTTCGTGCGATTCCTGCCGATGGTGGCGCTGGCGGAAGTGAAGGCGATCATGCCGCAGGCTCACGCGCACGGGAAGGAGAGCCACTAGATGTCTGGCGCGACCGAGACGCATGCGCCCGTGCGCGAGCGGCTGGGGGCCACCCGGCTCGTGGGACTGCTGGCGGAATTTGAGACGGCCGGCGAACTGAAGGACGCCGCGGCGCGGATGAACGCGGCCGGCTATCGCAATTGGGATGCGCACTCGCCGTTTCCGATTCACGGAATGGACGCGGCGGCAGGCATCCGGATGACGGTGCTGCCGTGGATCGTGATGGCGTTCGGCGTCGCGGGCTGTCTGACCGCACTGGTGCTGCAGGCCTGGACGAACTCGTATTCGGTGGAAGTGCCCGGGTTCTGGGCGAACGTGACGGGCTACGACTACACCGTCTCCGGCAAGCCCAAGATGAGCCTGCCGGCGTTCATCCCGGTGACGTTTGAGTTGACCGTGCTCTTCAGCGCGTTGTCGGCGGGCATCGGCATGCTGGTGCTGAACAACCTGCCGATGTTCTACCAGCCGCTGTTTCGGAGCGCGCGTTTTCGGCGCGTGACGAGTGACCGCTTCTTCATCAGCGTCGAGGCGACCGATCCGAAGTTTCATCGCAGCGAGACGGAGAGTTTCCTGCGCGGGCTGCATCCGAGCGCGGTCGAGACGATCGAGGATCCGCTCGAGCACCCGACCGGTCCGAGCTACGCGAAGACGGTCGGCATTTCGCTGGCGTGCCTGGCGCTGATTCCGCTGGCGATCGTGTGGTACATGCGGAACAACAAGTCGAGCGAGCCGCGAATTCACATTGTCCAGGACATGGACAATCAGGAGCGCTTCAAGGCGCAGCAGGCGTCGACGCTGTTCGCCGACGGCCGGGCGATGCGCCCGCCGGTGGGGGCCACGAGCGAGCGTCCGCTCGGTATTACGGTGGCGCGCGGCGAGCTGCGGTCGGACGAGGCGTACTACACCGGGTTGAAGGACGGGCAGTTCGTCACGAGTCTGCCGAGCGGCCACTTCGCGGTGGACGCGGCGCTGCTCGAGCGCGGGCGGAATCGATTCGAGATCTTCTGCTCTACGTGCCACGGAATGGACGGGCGCGGCGGCGGCCGGACGAATTTGCGGGCGCTGGAGCTGGGCGGCGGCTGGGTGCAGGCGTCGGACCTGACGGATGATGAGCGGCGTGCACGGCCGGTGGGGCACATTTTCAACTCGATCACGAACGGCATTCGCAACATGGGGCCGTACGGCGATCGGATTCCGGAGACGGATCGCTGGGCGATCGTCGCCTACGTGCGGGCGCTGCAGCGCAGCGCGAACGGCGTGCAGTCGGATGTGCCGGCGGACCTTTGGCCCGAGCTTCAGAAGAGAAAACCGGAATGAGCGCTCACGCGACGAGAGATCTGTCGAAGGACCGGTTGCGCATCGACGACCTGGCGCCGGGCGTGGCGACTGCGGCGCTGCTGGCCGGCGGCGCGGGCATGGCGGCCAGCCTGATTCTGGCGGCGTTCAACGCCGAATCGTTTTTTCGCGGCTTCATCGTGAATTTCTCGTTCTGGATGAGCCTGACGCTGGGCGGTCTGTTTTTTGTGATTCTGCAGCATTTGACGCGCGCCGGCTGGAGCGTCGTCGTGCGGCGCATCGCGGAGAATTTCACGACCGCGCTGCCGGTGATGGCGGCGCTGTCGCTGATTCTGCTGATACCGATGGTGATCGGCTGGCCGGGGGCGATTCACGAGGTCTATCCGTGGACCGACGCGGCCCACGTCGAGCACGATCACGTGCTGCACGGCAAGGTGGCCTACCTGAACGTGCCGTTCTTCGTGATTCGCTTCATCGTGTACTTCGGTCTGTGGGTGCTGATCAGCCAGTATTTCCGCGGCACGTCGATCCGCCAGGATCACGGCGGCGACGAGGCGCTGACCTCGCAGATGCAGGCCCGCAGCGCGCCGGCGATGCTGGCCTACGCACTGACCGCGACGTTCTTCGCGGTTGACCTGCTGATGACGCTGGAGCCGCACTGGTTCAGCACGATCTTCGGCGTGTATTTCTTCGCGGGCGGCACGCTCGGCTTTTTCGCGTTGCTGGCGATCACGATGAACGCGCTGCAGAACGCGGGCCGCGTCGAGCACGCCATCACGACCGAGCACTATCACGACGTCGGCAAGCTGATCTTCGCGTTCACGGTGTTCTGGGCGTACATCGGCTTTAGCCAGTACATGCTGATCTGGTACGCGAATCTGCCGGAAGAGACGTTCTGGTTCGACATCCGGCAGGAGCGGCCGTGGCTGTACCTGAGTCTGACGCTGCTGTTCGGGCATTTCGTGGTGCCGTTCCTGCTGCTGATCTCGCGGAACGTGAAGCGCAACCGGGCGCTGCTGATTCCGGCCGCGGTCTGGGTGCTGATCATGCACTGGCTGGATCAGACGTGGCTGGTGCTGCCGCACGTGGCGTCGCGCGACATTGCGGGGGCGGCGGTGCACAGTGCGCCGCTGGGCACGATGGACGTCGTGCAGTGTCTGACGAATCTGGTGGGCGTGGGCGGGTTGTGGGTGTGGAGCGTGGCGCGGAGCATGGGCGCCGCCTCGTTGATCCCCGAGCGCGATCCGCGGCTGAGCGAGTCGCTGGCTTTCGAGAATTTCTAAAGGACTGAAACCGTGTCGCACGACGCCCATCCGAATCCGAATTTGCAGGACGATCCGGCGTCTTCGCCGCTGGTTGTCGGGAGCGTGCTGGGAACGCTGGTAACGGTGGCGGTCATTGTGCTGCTCGCCGCGCTCTACTATCAGGAAGAGCGGAAATTCACGCAGGCGCTGTACTACGAACGGCCCGAAATGCAGGTGCAGCAGCTTTACGCGCAGCAGCATGCGGACCTGGCGACGTATCGCTGGATCAAGCCGGATGAGAAGACGCCTGCGAAGCTGGGCATTCCGATTGAGCAGGCGATGAAGTGGACGCTGGATGAGTTGGCACAGGGTCGCCCGGGGCAGTTCGCGCTGCCGGCGGCGTCTGCGCCGGCGAACGGCGGTTGAGGGAGCGGGATGTCGCTGGGTGGAGGTCGCGTCGGGTTGTGGGTGCTGCTGTCGCTGGCGGCGGTTGCGCCGCGCGCGGCGGGTCAGCTCAATCTCGGCACGCCGAAGGCCCTGCAGGAAGTCGGCATCGATCAGCATCTGGACGCCAAGCTGCCGCTGGACGCGAAGTTCACGGATGATCGCGGACGGGACGTGCGGCTGGGCGATTATTTCGACGGGCGGCGGCCGGTGCTGCTGACGCTGACGTACAACAACTGCCCGGGCTTGTGCACGCTGGTGCTCAACAGCGTGGTGACGACGCTGAAGGACATGCCCTGGACTCCGGGCAAGGAATTCGTGCTGCTGACGATCAGTTTCGACCCGCTCGAGGAGCCGAAGCTGGCGGCGCTGAAGAAGCAGAGCTACGTCAATGACTACGGGCGGAACGAGGCGCGCGACGGCTGGCACTTTCTGACGTCGTATGGGCGCAAGGACGAGATCCAGCGCGTGACCGAAGCGGTCGGCTTTCGCTATCGCTGGGACGATTCCACCGCGCAGTGGGCGCACCCCGCGACGCTGATCGTCTGCACGCCGGACGGGCGCGTGTCGCGCTACCTGGGCGGCATCAACGATGATCCGGCGGTGGTGCGGCTTTCGATGGTCGAGGCGAGCGACGGGAAGGTCGGCTCGGTGTGGGATCGCGTGTTTCTGTCGTGTTTTCATTACATCGCGAGCGAAGGCCGGTATTCGCCTGTTGCGTGGAAGCTGCTGCGAGTGGCGGCGGCGGCGACGGTTTTCGGGCTGGGCGTTCTGATTTTCACGCTGTGGCGGCGCGAAGTTGTCCGCCGCAGAGCCATGTTGCGGGGCCGCGCGGCGGCTTCGCTGGGGGCGTAGGCACCGAGTCATGATGGAATTCCTTCTCGCACAGGCCGCGCCGCACCCGTCGTTCTGGATGCCGCCCCAGGCGTCCACGAAGGCGGCGGGTGTGGATTGGCTGTTCAACTTCATTCTCTACGTCTGCCTGTTCTTCTTCGTGCTGATCGCGGTGCTGATGTTCTATTTCATGATTCGCTATCGTCGCCGCACGCCCTATGACAAGGTGGCGAGCGTGACGCACAACACACCGCTGGAGGTGGCGTGGAGCGTGCTGCCGTCGTTCGTGCTGGTGCTGATGTTCTGGTGGGGTTTTGACGGGTTCATGTACGCACGAACGGTTCCGGCGAATCCGTACGAGGTGAAGGTCAAGGCGCAGAAGTGGTCGTGGCTGTTCACCTATCCGAACGGCAGCGAATCAGACAACCTGCATGTGCCGGTGAATCGGCCGATCCGCTTGGTGATGTCGTCAGAGGACGTGATTCACAGCCTGTTCGTGCCGGCGTTTCGCGTGAAGCGCGACGTGGTGCCGGGGCGCTATTCGGAGCTCTGGTTCCAGGCGACGCACACCGGCGAGTACGACCTCTACTGCACGGAGTATTGCGGCACGAGTCACTCCGACATGCGCGGCACGGTGTTCGTCTACGACGCGAAGGATTTCGAGCACTGGCTCGAGACGAACGACCCGATTAAGCAGCTTACGCCAGAGCAGTATCAGGAATACCGGGCGAACTACGACGATTTCGTGACGAAGTACGCCGCTGATCCGGTGGTGGCGCCGGTGATCCCGAAGCTGCTGAAGCCGGCGGAGATGGGTCGCAAGCTCTACACGAAGAAGGGCTGCTCGTCGTGTCACTCGGTGGACGGCGGCGCGAACACGGGGCCGACGTGGAAAGAGATGTACGCGCACGAGGTGGCGCTGTCGGACGGCTCGAAGGTGATGGCCGACGAGAACTACCTGCGTGAATCGATTCTGAATCCGAACGCGAAGATCGTCGCGGGGTTCCGGCCGGGGCAGATGCCGGTGGTCAGCATGACGGACCGCGAGATCGACCTGTTGATCGAGTACATGAAGACGCTCAAGTAGCGGCGCGGGGAGGCTGCGATGTCGACGTTCAATCCAGCGGCCGGCCACGGTCATTCGCATGGCGGCGATGCGCACGCGAAGCCGGGTTCGAACTACCTGAACATCAGCTCGGGGGCGTTGAGCTGGCTGGGCACGCTGGACCACAAGCGCATCGGGATCATGTACCTGTTCGGGATCCTGGCGTTCTTTCTGATCGGCGGAATGTTCGCGCTGCTGGTGCGCACGACGCTGATGTGGCCGCAAAAGAACATCGCCGTCGAGGGCGCGGTTCAGAATTTCCCGATCACGCACGACACGTACAACGTGCTGTTCACGCTGCACGGCGCGGTGATGGTGTTCATCGTGATCATCCCCGGCATTCCGGCGGCGCTGGGCAACTTCGTGCTGCCGCTGATGCTCGGCGCGAAGGACGTAGCGTTTCCGCGGCTGAATCTGGCGAGCTGGTACATGTGGGCGGGCGGCGTGATGCTCGCGCTGGGCACGATCCTGATGGGGGGCGTGGACACCGGCTGGACGTTCTACACGCCATATAGCACGAGCACGCAGACGACGATTATTCCGGTGGTCACGGGCGTGTTTCTGCTGGGGTTCAGCTCGATCTTCACGGGTCTGAATTTCGTCGTCACGATTCACAAACTGCGTCCGCCGGAGATGGGCTGGTTCAAGATGCCGCTGATGCTGTGGGCGCTCTACAGCACGGCGGTGATTCAGGTTCTGGCGACGCCGGTACTCGGCATCACGCTGCTGCTGCTGATCGTCGAGCGTGCGGTGGGCATCGGAATTTTCACGCCGACGATGGGCGGCGACCCGGTGCTGTTTCAGCACTTCTTCTGGTTCTACAGCCACCCGGCGGTGTACATCATGATCCTGCCGGCGCTGGGGGTGATGAGCGAGCTGCTGAGCGTGTTCAGCCGTCGGCACATCTTCGGCTACAGCTTCATTGCGTTCAGCAGCGTGGCGATCGCGCTGCTGAGTTTCCTGGTCTGGGGGCATCACATGTTCGTGTCGGGCCAGTCGAACCTGGTGGGCACGATCTTCAGCGCGATCACGTTCACGGTTGCGGTGCCCAGTGCAATCAAGGTCTTCAACTGGCTGGCGACGATCTACGGCGGCTCGATCAGCTTCAAGACGCCGATGGTCTACGCGCTGAGCTTCATCTGGATCTTCGGCATCGGCGGCTTGACGGGCCTGTTCCTGGGCACGATGTCGACCGACGTTCACCTGCACGACACGTACTTCGTGGTCGCGCATTTCCACTTCGTGATGGCGGGAACGATCTTCGTGTTCTTCGGCGGGCTGCACTATTGGTGGCCGAAGATCACGGGACGGATGTACGACGAGACGCTGGGCCTGGTGGGCTGCCTGATGTCGGTGATCGGCTTCAACATCACCTTCCTGCCGCAGTTCATCATGGGTTCGCAGGGCATGCCGCGTCGCTATTACAACTACGACCCGATGTTCTACGGCTACCACTTCGTGTCGTCGATCGGCTCGTGGATCGCGGGCATCGGCTTTGTGATCACGGTGATCTGCCTGGTGATGTCGCTGTTCCGCGGGCGGCGCGCGCCGGCGAATCCGTGGGGCGCGGTGACGCTGGAGTGGCGGTGTCCTTCGCCGCCGCCGGCGCACAATTTTGACGAGACGCCGAAGATCGACGATCCGTACGACTTCGATCTGGTGCGCTACAACGAGAAGACCGAAGACTACGACTACGTGGGGCGTCCGGAAGGGGCCCCGGTGCGTGCGCACTAGACAGGGAGAGGGGCCCAGGCATGGCGGACATGGCGCATTCAGCTTCCGGGGCGGCCCTGCACGGGGCTGACGCGCACGGGCACGAGCATCCGGCGTTTCTTCAGCATCATTTCGAGACGCCCGCGCAGCAGTTTGACGCGAGCAAGCTCGGGATGTGGCTGTTCCTGGCGACCGAGGTGCTGTTTTTCGCGGGCCTGTTCTGCGCCTATGCGGTTTACCGCGCGAACCATCCGCACATCTTCATGGCGGGCCACAAATTCCTTGACGTGTACTGGGGCGCGGTGAACACCGTCGTCCTGATTTTGTCGAGCTTTACGATGGCGATGGGCGTGTGGTGCGCGCAGAAGAGCTACCAGCGCGGGCTGGTGATCTGCATCGCGCTGACTCTGCTGGGGGCGTGCGGCTTCATGGCGATCAAGGCCGTGGAGTACACCGACAAGCTTGCGAACGGCAAGGTCTGGGGCAAGGGATTCGCGCCGGTGAAGCACGACGACCACGGCCACAAGGGCGATCATGCCGCCGCGGCGACCGGTCATGCGGCCGACGCGGGACACGCGGCTGCGCCGGCCACCGATTCGCACGCCGCCGCTGCACCGGCCGATGCGCACGCGACGCCCGCTGCCAACGCAGCGCACGCGGCTCCCGCGGCGCAGGCGACGCCTGTCGCGGCCGCGGCGCCGCCGCCCGCAGCCGGCCTGATCGAGGAATCCAAGATCAAGCTCGCCGCGATCGGTCCCTCGGGCGTGGCTGCACCGGCGCATGACGACGCGGCGCACGGTCACGGCCACGGCGTCGATCCCTACGAAGCCTCGAAGAACATGCGCGACATGCAGATTTTCATCGCGATCTATTTCTGCATGACCGGACTGCACGGAGTGCACGTGCTGGCGGGCATGGGCGTGCTGACGTGGCTGCTCATCGGTTCGATTCAGGGGCGCTACAACAGCGAGTACTACACGCCGGTGGATCTCGGCGGCTTGTACTGGCACCTGGTCGACCTGGTGTGGATCTACCTGTTCCCGATGCTGTACCTGATTCACTGATCGCTCCGGCCGGCAAACGCGAAAGGACGAACGAACGATGGCTGCCCCGCATTCGAACGCGTCGGAGCGACACCCGCTGGTCGGGCACGAGGTGCCCTGGCCGCTGCTGGCCGCAACCGCTACGGCGCTGCTGATCCTGACGTGGCTGACGGTCGCGGCGACCTGGGTCGACCTCGGCAACCTGAACCTGTGGATCGCCATGTTTGTGGCGACGATCAAGGCGGCGCTGGTGTGCATGTATTTCATGCATCTGCGGTGGGACCGGCCGTTCAACATCATGGTGCTGGTGGGGTCGCTGCTGTTCGTGCTGCTGTTCGTGGGGTTTTCGCTGACCGACACCGCGGCGTATCGCGCGGAAATCGTCCCGCCGACCTCGCCCGAATTCGCGAAGGACATGGCGCGCTAGGGCGCGAGTGCACAGACCGGCCCAAAGAGAAAAGACGAGAAGCGAGAAGCGAGAGAAGAAAAGACCGACTGCGGGCGGCAGGCCCGTGCCCCCCAATTCAGACCGGCCAGAGGCCGGTCCCCGAGCGCCGCTCAACTCCAACCCGCGCCGCCGAGCACGGGCCAGAGGCCACGCCCCCCAATTCAGCGCGGCGTTTCCGCAGGCAGCGCGCTGAGCACGGGCCGGAGACGCAAGCCCCGCCAAGAAGATCTTGCGAGAGGTACCGGCGAGACGCCGATGCTCCCCATCTGGGCCGATTGGCGCGGCGCGGTCTTATACTTCGCCGATGCGAACGATTGCCGTCATCAATCAGAAGGGCGGCGTTGGGAAAACCACGTCGTCGGTCAATCTCGCCGCGGCCCTGGCGCGGGCCGGCAAGCAGGTGCTGCTGATCGACCTCGATCCGCAGGCGCACGCCACGCTTCACCTGGGCGTGGAAACCGCCGGCGCGCCGACGATCTATGACGTGCTGACCGGGTCGGCCGCGATCGCCGAAGCGACGCGACTGTCGGCGCCGCGGCTCTCGGTGGCGCCCGCCCACGTCGACCTGGTGGCGACGGAGATCGAACTGGTCGGCCGCGAGCACCGCGAATCGGTGCTGCGCAGCGCCTTGCTGGCCTATCGCGAGTACTTCGATTTCGTGATCATCGACTGCGCGCCGTCGCTCGGATTGCTGACGCTGAACGCGTTGGTCGCCGCCGAGGAGGTGTTCATCCCGTTGCAGCCGCATTTCCTGGCGCTGCAGGGGCTCGGCAAGCTGCTCGAGACGGTGATGCTGGTGCGCGGCGGGTTGAATCCGGGGCTGCGCGTCTCGGGCGTCGTGCTGTGCATGTACGAGCCGTCGACGCGGCTGGCGCAGGAAGTGAGCGGCGACGTCGAGCGGTTCCTAGCGGCTGCGGATGCGAACGCGGCGTGGTTCGGCGCGCGGGTATTCAAGACGCGCGTCCGGCGGAACATCAAGCTGGCGGAGAGTCCGAGTTTCGGCAAGTCGATCTTCGACTACGCCTCCGGCAGCCACGGCGCCGAGGACTACCTGGCGCTGGCGCGCGAGGTGCTGGCGATGGAGCGCGTCGTGCACAGCGCAGCGGCCGGCGCCGACACGGCGGTCCGCGTGTCCGGGGCGTCCGACGCGCCGGCGGTAGCGGCGGAGGCGGTCTGACGCATGCGGGCGTGGACCCCGGCGTGGGAGCACTGGTACCGCCGCGCGTTGCCCGCCTATTGGTTGTTCCTGTTCCTGTCGACGCACCTGCCGCAATTGACGCTGCCCGGCGCCGGCAGTGACAAGATCACGCATGTCGTGGGGTTCGGGCTGCTCGCGCTGCTGTTCTGGAAGTTCTGCGAGTCGTTCGGGCGGCCGCTGCCCGACTGGTTCGTGCTGGCGGCCGCGATCGTGCTCGCGGCGTACGCGGCGCTGGACGAATGGACGCAGCAGTTCGTCGGGCGCGGCACCGACTGGCAGGACTGGCTCGCCGACACGGTGGGAATCGGATTGGCGCTCGGAGCGCTGGAGTGGCGGAGACGCGCAGCGGGGGCGGCCGCGCGGTCGTCACGCTCCGACGCGGGCGGTACACTCTGACGCCGATCGGGAGGAACGTCGCCGTGCCGATGTATGAGTTTGAGTGCAAAGCGTGTGAACATCGTTTCGAGGAGCTGATGCGCTCCGCGGACGGCGCGTCGCCGGCGTGTCCGCAATGCGGAAAGCGCGGCGCAGAGCGGCTGCCGAGCGTGTTTTCAGCCCACGGAGCCGCAGAGCCGCGCTCGCCGTTGCCGCGCGCGGGCGGCTGCGGGCGCTGCGGCGATCGATCGGGCCCGTGCGGGCTGGGGTAGCTTTCGCGAAAGAGGAGTGCGCGTGGCACGAGCCGCACGAGTCGACGATCGCATGTTGCAGGCGGGGGTGCTGGCGTGGCTGCTGCCCGGCGCCGGTCACTGGTGGCTGGGGTATCGCCGGCTGGCGGTCGTGTATTTCGTCGCGATCTCGTTTGCGTATCTCTCGGGCGTCGCGATCGGCGGTGCGAAGAACCTGGTGAATCCGCAGGTGAATCGCTGGCTGTTCCTGGCGGAGCTTGGGGTCGGCGGCTACACGACCGGCTTCTTCCTGCTGAGCCGCAGCCTGCCGACGGTTCCGGTCACGGAGCCGTCGCCTTATGTGAGCTACTACCCGGAGGCGGAGGTTGCGCAGATTTACCTCGCCGTGGCCGGGCTGCTGAACGTGCTGGCGGTGTGCGACGCGCTGGCACGCGGGCAGAACGCGGCGGGGCTTTCGGTATTTCATCACGAGTCGATCGCGGCGCGGGAGGCGGCGCGCGAGTCATCCGAGGGGACGGCTTGAACCTGCTGGCGTGGATCCCGTTTGTTCACCCGATCGATCTGCCGGATGCGGCGCGGTTGTGGATGCTGCTGCCACTGGCGGCCTGCATTGCGCTGGTTTATCGCGCGACGCGCTCGCGCGACGTCGACGAGATGCCGTGGCTGACGCTCAAAACGTTCGCGACGATCATCGTGGTGATGTGGGGCCTGGCGATCGGCGCGTATTTGCTGCACGAAGGCGTGCTGTACCTGCTCTGACGCGCGTCATGGCGCGGGCGGCGTGCCGCGCTGCAGCTCGGCGTCGATTTCATCCAGCAGCGCCACGGCCCGTCGCAGGTGGGGGATGACGATCGACCCGCCGACGATCAGGCCGACATTCAGAATCTCCCATAGCTGGTCGTTGGTTGCGCCGAGTTCGCGGCAGCGGATCAGGTGGTAGGCGATGCAATCGTCGCAGCGCAGCACGAGCGAAGCCGACAGGCCCGCGAATTCCTTCGTCAGCTCCGGCAGCGCGCCGTGCTCGTAGGCCTTGCCGTCGAGTGTGAAAAAGCGATTGATCGCGACGTTCTGCTGAGCGCGGATGCGCTCGTTCATCCGCTCGCGGAATGTACGAAACTCTCGCAGTCGCTCGCTCATGGTGCGCCTCCGCTACTGGGACTGAATCGGATCGCGATGCACGGTCTCCGGCGAAAACGCCGGAAGACAGACCGCGATGTACTCGGCGCCTTCGATCGCGGGTGAACTGTAGCGCACCCATTCGCCGCCGCGAACGAGAACGGCTTGTCCGGCAGGCACGTCGAGCGCGCCGCCCCGGTGCTCCACGCGCAGCGCGCCGCGCAGCACGACGGTGTATTCATCGAATTCGGGCGTCTGGCCGGGTTCGCTCCAGCCGGCGGGGCTGCGCATGTGTGCGAGGCTGATGCGCGTTTCGCCGTTGTTCACGCGGCCCACGTACTCGTCGATCAGCTTGGGCGGGCTGCCCGCGGCTTGAATGCGGGTTGGAGTCGGAATTGAGATTGGCACCGGCGTCTCAGCCTCCCGTAGTTGTGCGCGACGGATGCGCGGCGGCCGAGCGCTCGGCGAGCGCTTTCCCGATGGTGGCGCGCAAGTCGTCTCCGCGCAGCGAATCGCCTGACGCAAGGATCATGCCGTTGTCGGCGTCGATCAGAAAGGCCGCGGGAATGGACGTTACGCCGAAGAGCGCCGCGATCGTGTTCGCGCTCTCGTGGATGTGATCCCAGCGCATGCCTCGCGAGTCGACCTGCCGGCGGACCTCGGAAACCTGCGCGTCGTGGTCGAGATAGACGCTGACGACAGCGAGCTGCTCGGCCGGGAAAGCCTCGCGTGCGTCTATGAGGTGCGGGATTTCCGCCACGCAAGGCGCGCACCAGACGGCCCAGAAATCGACGAGCACGAGGCGACCCTTGTAACGGCCCGGGAATTCGATCGGCGTGCCGTTGAGATCGACGGCGCGAAACTCCGGGGTCTGCTGGCCTGCCTGGCGTTCGAGGAGAGTCCGACCGGACTCGGCGCTGGGCGTGCCTCAGCGTCCGCCGCTGCGCGTGAGCGTGTACGCAACGACCATCCCGATCAGAAGCGCGACGACGATTGTGCCACGGTCTTGCATATTCGGCCGGCTCCTCGCTAGCCCCGCAGGCTACGCGGGGCGCCATGCGGGGATTCTATCGGCGAGCTCGACGACGCTGTCGGACGGCGGCCGGGGGCGACGGGCGGCCGGGGTATTATCCGAACATGATCACGTTGTCGAACTTCGTGAATAACGAGTGTTTGCCACCGGCCGGCGGCGAGTACCTCGATGTGTTTGATCCTGCGACCGGTGCGGCGTATGCGCGCGCTCCGGACAGCGCGGCAGGGGACGTCGAAGCCGCAGTGAGCGCCGCGAAAGCGGCTTTTCCGACCTGGTCGCACACGCCGGCGGAGGAGCGGTTTCGCATTCTCATGCGGCTGTCCGACCTGATCGAGGCGAATATCGAGCGGCTGGCGCGCGCTGAATGCATCGACAACGGCAAGCCGCTGGTGCGATGTCGCACCGTGGACATTCCGCGTGCGGCCCAGAATTTCCGGCATTTCGCGACAGCGATTCTGCATACGCGAAGCGAACTGCACGCCACCGACTACGACGCGCTGAACTACACGCTGCGGCGGCCGCTCGGCGTGTGCGGATTGATCAGTCCGTGGAATCTGCCGCTGTATCTGTTGAGCTGGAAAGTGGCGCCGGCGATCGCGTGCGGGAACACCGTGGTGGCCAAGCCGTCGGAAGTGACGCCGATGACGGCGTCGCTGCTGGGGGAGCTCTGCATCGAAGCGGGGCTGCCGGCCGGAGTGGTGAACATCGTGCACGGCCGGGGCGCAGGGTCGGGCGCGGCGCTCGTGACGCATGCGGCGGTGACCACGATTTCTTTTACGGGTGGGACGCGTACCGGCGAGTGGATCGCGTCCGCCGCGGCGCCGCGGTTCAAGAAGCTTTCGCTCGAACTGGGCGGAAAGAACGCGAACATCGTGTTCGCCGACGCGGACTGGGAGGCGGCGCTCGCGACCAGCGTGCAGGCGGCTTTCGCGAATCAGGGGCAGATATGCCTGTGCGGGTCGCGGCTGCTGGTGGAACGCAGCATCGCGGATCGCTTCATCGACGCGTTTGTCGAACGGACGCGGCGGCTGCGCATCGGCGACCCGCTTGACGAGCGAACCGAGCAGGGGGCGCTTGCGTCTGCCGCGCAGCGAGACAAGAGCGAGCAGTATGTCGCGCTGGCGCAGGAGGAAGGCGGCGTCGTTGCGTGCGGCGGCAGGCGTCCCGGCGATCTGCCTGCGCGCTGTCGCGAGGGCTATTTTTTCGAGCCGACCGTGCTGACGGGTCTTGCAGCGGATTGTCGCACCAATCAGGAAGAGATATTCGGCCCGGTGGTGAGCATTCTGCCGTTTGAGGACGAGCGGCACGCTATCGAGATCGCGAACGGCACGCCGTATGGGTTGTCGGCTTCGGTCTGGACGCGGGACGTGCATCGTGCGCACCGCGTGGCGGAGCAGCTCGAGGCGGGAACGATCTGGGTGAACTGTTGGCTGCTGCGCGATCTGCGCACTCCCTTCGGCGGCGTGAAGCAGAGCGGCGTCGGCCGCGAGGGGGGCGAAGAAGCGATCCGGTTTTTCACGGAACCGCGCAACGTCTGCATCAAAACGTAGAGCAGAGCGGCATTGCGGAAATGGATCGGCCCGAGGCACTGAAACCTCGGGCCGATCGCGATTCGATCCTCTGTACGTGAGACCCTTCTCTACTTCAGGTCGAAGCGATCAAGGTTCATGACCTTGGTCCATGCGGCGATGAAATCAGTGACGAACTTCTTCTCCGCGTCGCTGCAGGCGTACACCTCGGCGAGCGCGCGAAGCTGCGAGTTGGAGCCGAAGACCAGGTCGACGCGCGTCGCCGTCCAGCGCAATTCGCCGGTCGCGCGATCGCGACCCTCAAAGAGGCTCGCGTCGCTGGTGGTGGGTTTCCACTCGGTCCGGATGTCGAGCAGGTTGGTGAAGAAATCGGTCGTCAGCGACTCGGGGCGCTTCGTGAACACGCCATGCCGCGCTTGACCGGCGTTCGCATTGAGGACGCGCAGCCCGCCGACGAGCACGGTCATTTCAGGGGCGGTCAGCGTCAGCAGTTGTGCGCGGTCGACCAGCAGGTGCTCGGCGGGGACGGAGAACTGCATCTTGAGATAGTTGCGGAAGCCATCCGCGACGGGTTCGAGCACCGCGAACGACGCGGCGTCGGTCTGCTCGGCGGCGGCGTCGGTGCGGCCGGGCGTGAACGGCACGGTGACGTCGACGCCGGCGTTCTTCGCGGCTTTTTCGATGGCGGCGCATCCGGCCAGCACAATGAGGTCGGCCAGCGAGATGCGTTTTCCGCCCGCTTGGCCGGAGTTGAACGCGCTCTGGATGCTCTCGAGCGCTTTGAGCGTTTTTGCCAGCCGTTGCGGATCGTTGGCGGCCCAGTCCTTTTGGGGCGCTAGGCGGATTCGGGCGCCATTCGCTCCGCCGCGCTTGTCGGAGCCGCGGAAGGTGGATGCGGACGCCCATGCAGTGAACACGAGGTCGGAGATGGAGAGGCTGGATGCGAGAACGGTGCTTTTGAGCGAAGCGATGTCCTTGTCGTCGACGAGCTTGTGAGACACGGCGGGGGTCGGATCCTGCCAGATCAGCTCTTCCGCCGGCACTTCGGGTCCGAGGTAGCGGACGCGCGGGCCCATGTCGCGATGGGTGAGCTTGAACCAGGCGCGCGCGAAAGCGTCGGCGAACTGGTCCGGGTTTTCCATGAAGCGGCGTGAGATCTTCTCGTACGCAGGATCGAAGCGCAGCGACAGGTCGGTCGTGAGCATGGCGGGCGTGTTCCGCTTGGTAGCGTCGTGCGCGTCGGGAACGGTGCCGGCTCCTGCGCCGCCCTTGGGCTGCCATTGGTGCGCGCCGGCCGGGCTCTTGGTCAGCTCCCATTCGTAGCCGAAGAGGTTCCAGAAGAAGTTCGTGCTCCACTTGGTGGGCGTCGTGGTCCACGTAACTTCGATGCCGCTGGTGATCGTGTCGCCGCCCTTGCCGGAGCGGAAACTGCTCTTCCAGCCCAGGCCCTGCTCCTCGATGCCGGCGGCTTCGGGCTCTGCGCCGACGAGTTTGGCGTCGCCTGCGCCGTGGGTTTTGCCGAACGTGTGTCCGCCGGCGATCAGCGCGACGGTTTCCTCGTCGTTCATCGCCATGCGGGCGAACGTCTCGCGGATGTCGCGCGCGGCGGCGATGGGGTCGGGGTTGCCGTTGGGGCCTTCGGGATTGACGTAGATCAGCCCCATCTGCACCGCGCCGAGCGGATTCTCAAGCTCGCGATCGCCTGTGTAGCGCTTGTCGGCGAGCCATTTGTCCTCGGCGCCCCAGTAGATGTCTTCCTCGGGCTCCCAGATGTCCTCGCGACCGCCGCCAAAGCCGAAGGTCTTGAAGCCCATCGACTCCAGTGCGACGTTTCCGGCGAGGATCATGAGATCGGCCCAGGAGATTTTGCGGCCGTACTTCTGCTTGATCGGCCAGAGCAGTCGGCGTGCCTTGTCGAGGTTGACGTTGTCGGGCCAACTGTTGAGTGGGGCGAAGCGCTGGCTGCCGTTGCCGGCGCCGCCGCGGCCGTCGCCGACGCGGTAGGTCCCGGCGCTATGCCAGGCCATGCGGATGAAGAGCGGGCCGTAGTGGCCGAAGTCGGCGGGCCACCAGTCCTGCGAGTCGGTCATCAGTGAACGCAGATCAGCCTTGAGGCCTGCGAAATCGAGCGTCTTGAAGGCTTCCGCGTAGGTGAACCCCGGGCCCATGGGGTCGGATTTCGCGGAGCGCTGATGCAGGATGCGCAGGTTTAACTGATTCGGCCACCAGTCGCGATTGGTCGTGCCGCCGGTCGCCGGGCGGTGGAACGGACATTGTGTTTCGGTAGACATTGTTGCTCCTTTCGTCGAGCGCGGCTTGCCGTGGTTCAACGGCAGCCGGCGGCGCACAAGAGCCGCACCCCGTAGTGTAGGGCCGCGCGGGGGAGCGGGCAGGAGTGCGGCGACGCGGAGCGGGGCGGTGGCGACTCAGCGGGGAATCGACGCGGCTGTGGCGCAAGACGGCGCTACGGTTCGCAACTCGTGCCGTACGCGACCAGGAGCTGACCGAGGTCGGCCAGATCGACGTCGGCGTCGCCGTCCAGGTCACCCTGTTCGCGCGTCGCCGACGTGGCGCCGTAGTTCGCCAGCAGGTTCCCCAGGTCGGAGAAATCAACGACCAGGTCTCCGTTCGTGTCGCCGGGACATGGCAACGCCGCCGACGGGGGCGGGGCGAGCGACGCGCCTCCGAAGAGCTCGAATCCGCCGCCGCTCGTCGCGCCGGCGTCATGGCGCGCGATGGCGCTGACCAGCTCAAATTCGCCGCCGGCGGTGAGCCCGCCGCCGCTGCACGTTGCGGCCCAGTCGATTGCGACGTCCTGGGCGTTCGCGGTGGTCGCCATCGCCGCGCCGAAGGTCAGCAACAATACCTGCATCCATGCCTGCATCGATGCCCGCACCCCCGGCTGCATCGGGGGATGCGTCCGGGCGAATGCGATGCATCGCCCCAACCCGCGGATCGCCGGCGTCTCACGGACATTCGACTCATTGATCATCACTGGGCTGCCTGCCTTTCTACGCTCCGAGATCTACTCGCTCATCGTTGGCGTCACGGCGCGCCTGCGCCGTACTCGAATGCACCGATATCGATTGCCGCTGCGCCGAATCCGTCGCCGTTTGTGATTCGGGTTGCGCCGCCGAAATCGAAACTGAGCGGCAACTGGAAACCGGCCGTGCCGATGTCGGCGTCGGCCGCGTTGTTGCCGCGATCGATGCACACGGAGTCGCCGGCCAGCCGGAAGTCTCCGCCCGCGGCGTTGACTATGCCGGGCGGACCGAGGCCAACTCCGCTGAGGTTGGCGATGCCGTCGGCGGTGGGATAGCGGCCGTCGCTCACGTAGCAGTAGCGGACGATGGGCTGCAGAATCAGGCTGTCATAGGACGGTTGCGTTCCGGTGTCGTCTTCGAACGCGAAGGAGACCAGCTCGTCGAAGATGTTATTCTCCAGGCGCGTCGAAAGCGCGCGCGTCTGGAACCAGAACACAGAGCCGCCGTCCACCCCGAGGCCGCTGCCATTGTTCGAGAATGTGCAGTTGGTCACCGTGGCGGAACCCTGGATGTTGCCGAGGAAGAGCGCGCCGCCGGCCCCGGTCGCGGTGTTATTCGCCAGCACGCACTGCGTTATGCTCAACAGCGGGCCGTTGTTGGCGATTGCGCCGCCTTTTTCGAATGAGCTGAGCGATCCGCCGGCGTAGTTTCGCTGGAAGAGCGAATTCGAGATGCGTAGCGCCCCCAGGTTGTAGATCGCGCCGCCGCGCGGCTCGGTTGGTCCGCTCACGTCGACGCTGAAGTACGCGCGGTTGTCGGTGAATGTCGAGGCGTCCACCGTGCACTCGCTGTTCAATACGCACAGTGCGCCGCCGCGCTGCGCGAGGTTTCCCTGGAACAGGCAATCCTGAATCGTGAAGCGGCCGGGCACGAGGGAGTTGGCGGTCGTCAGATAAAGAGCTCCGCCGAAGTTGTCCGCGTTCTTGTTGTCCACCTCCTGGATCAGCGCATTTTGCAGGAAGCTGCAGGAACTGATTTCGAGCGTTGGCGCATCGCTTTCGCTGCCGTCGTCGTACGACTCGGTATAGATCGCAGCGCCGCCGTTGTAGGCGCGGTTCCCAGTAAACACGCAGTTCTGCACGATTAGGCTGCCGCCTTGCTGGCGCAGCGCGCCGCCGTACGACGGACTGTCCGTGGCGTTCGCGTGGGTGAGGACAAAGCCGTCGAGCACGGTCTGGCTCCCCAGGCGGAATGCGCTGATCAGGCGCTTGTCGTCGCCGGCGTCGTACTGTCCGTCGCCGTCGCGGTCGCCGGTGATGAACGTGCCGCTGGAGAGCGGGTCGGCGTTGCGCTGCGAGAGCTTGGTCTCCGTCCCCGTGAAGCCGCCGTAGAGGGCGACATTCGACACGAGATTTAGCGGGCCGTCGGCGATCGAGTCGGACGGGAAGTAGATTCCGGCGGCGACCCAGATTTCGTTGACGTCGTCGTCGGCCTGCGGCGACGCGTTGCGGATAAAGGCTTCGTAGAGCGCCTCGTAGATCTGGTCGTACGCAGTGTCCCAAGTTTCGCCCTGACCGGCGACGCCGGGGCCGCCGGGGCGGACGAGCAGGATGTTGCCGCGTTGCAACGGGAACGGGTCGAGGTTGTCGGGCGTGCCGTCGTCGTCGGTGTCGGGCTTGCGCGGGTCGGTGCCCGCGGCGCGTTCCGCGCCGTCGTTGAGTTGGTCGCGATCGAGGTCCGCGACCGCCGGATCAGACACGACGCGATACGTCACGCCATCCGCCAAGGCGACATCCCAACCGGCGGCGATCGTGATCAGCGGATCGAAGGATTGGATAGTGGGCATGGCTTCTTCGGCGTCGCCGATGCCGTCGCCGTCCGCGTCGACCGACGTGTCCGACGTGCCGAAGTGTTCTTCCTCCGCGGAGAACAGGCCGTCTTCGTCTTCATCGCGCGACAGCGCGACGACCACACGATCGCCCGCGCGCAGCCGCAGGTCTTCGAAGTTCGGTCCATCGTCCGGAACCGTCCCGTCCCGCGTGGTCAGGAACACGGACCAGAACAGCGCCGGCGTGGGCGTGTCCGCAGGCGTTCCGCGGACTTTTGTCAGCACGGTGCTGCCGGATGGAGACTGCACCAGTGTCGCGTAGTCAATCCCGAGCTGCGCGAAGGCGTCGATCAGGCGCAGGCCGGTGCGTTCGCCGGTGTTGTCGCGGTTGACTTCGGTTGCGACGACGTAGTCCTCCCGCTGTCCGTCGCCGAAGTCGAGCGTGATGGACGCGGTGCGGGCGCGGGTGACCTCGCGCAGGAAGGCGAAGTCGCGCCCGTTCGCGTCTATCAGCGAGAAGCCGGGCGAAGAGAAGTACAGGCGGCGCGGGTCGGCGAGGAACTCGCGGATGAGGTCGGCGTTGAGGTCCTCGGCGGCGGCCTGAACGACGGGCGTAGCTTCGCCGGGCCCGAGGGCCGTCGCCGCGTCGTATGCCGGCAACAGCGTGCCGACGGTGCGGAACGAACCGGCGAATGATGGATCGCTGGGGTCCGAACCCGGAATCCACATGCGCACGGCCAGCGCGATGTTGCTGATCGCGAAGCTGACGTCGCCGATGTTGCGAATCTGCACGCCCACGGACAGGGAGCCGGTGGAACTCGTCTCGGTGAGCACCTGCGAGTCGGACTGGAGTTCGGAATAGGCGGTGGACTCGGAGGTTTCGCTCGAGGTCGTATTGCTGACTTCCGTCGAGCTCGTGCTGCTGGTGGAGTCCTCGCGGGCCCACTCGCTGAAGTAATCCACGCCGACTTCCGCGCTCGACTTCACCTTGGCACCCGAGGGAAATCCGCCTTCGCTGCCAATGGTGAGATCGGCATGCCCGCCGAGGTGGTCGGTCTGGCTGCGCGAAGTGCTCTCGGTTGTCTCCTGACCGCTGGTGACGGTTCCGGAGACGCCGGTGGTGCGTCCGGTCTCGATCGTCGTGCCGTACTCGCGCGTCGTGCCGACCTCCTCCGCGTATTCGACGTTCAGCCGGATATCGACCTCGTCGACGACCTCGATACTGAGCAGCGGCAGCTCCGCCAGCAGCGGGCGGAAGACGCTCGAGTCAAGCTCCTCGAAATCGGTGCGGCCGTCGCCGTCGGTGTCGTCCAGGGTCGGCGAGGTCGCCAGGAGGCCGGCCGAGCGCGTCTCGTCGTTCGGGTCGATGTGGAGCTCTGCGCCGTCAAACAGAGCCGGGTTCGGCGGCCGATTGCCCTCCGGCCCGCGCGAATCATGATCGGTGTCGACGGATGTCGCGGCGGTGCGCCAGCGGTGCACTTCTTCGCCATCGGTCAGGCCGTCGCCGTCAGTGTCGGCGAGCGTGGGGTCTGACTTGTTCTGGAATTCCTCAAGGTCGCCGAGCCCGTCGTCGTCGGTGTCGGGATTGGAGGGGTCGCTGGCGATCGTGGTCTCCGACAACCCTACGACGTTGCCGAAGGTGTCCACGCCCAGCCCAAGGCCGAAGTAGTCAACCCACACGAACCAGCCCTCGTCCTCCTGCGCGTTGGTCAGGCCGTCGCCGTCGGAGTCGTCGTCCGAATAGAAGAAGCCATCCGGCGTCGCCGCGACGGCAAGCGTCGCCGTGCCGAGTTCGACGGGGACAATTCCCGGGAACGACGCGGGCGCGGTGACGTACAGTTCGGTCTCGCTCTCGACGAGCAGGTCGGCGCCGTCGACATTGCCGAACCGCACTTTGACGACGGCGCCCAGGCCGACGCCCTTGATCTGCACGCGCGTTCCGCCGCGCGTCGGACCGGTGGTCGGAAAACTCGAAGTTACTTTCGGGGCGGCGCCGCCGGTTCCGGGCTCGATTGGGCAACCACCCAGCACAAGGCTTGCGGCGATGATGCCGAGCGTCAGCATGGACGCTGCGAGGCGCTGCGCTGGCTGTTTGATTCCTGTAGACACTGAACAACTCCTTCGGTCCTAGCCGGTGGGTTCGGCGGTAGTGCACGACGCTCGGCGGGCCGACTCCTCTAGCGCTCGTTGGTTTCCGCCGCATCAACGTCGTCAGCACCCTGCGCTTCCAGGTGCCTGTCCACGCGTCGCTCCGCGGGCTGGCCGTGAAGCTCGGGATGCAAATACGACCCAACCTCGGCGTCGGGCTTCGGCTCTTCAACGGGGATGCGGTTGGACTCGGCCCAGGCGTCGCGACGGATGCCGGTGACCTGCCACGAGACCTTGACGTTCGGCTCCTGCGTGCGAATGACGAAGGCGTTGTCGCGCACTTCCTCGGCCACCATGACGCGCGCGAACGAGCCGATTACCGTAAGCTGATATCGGAAATCGCGGTTGAGCGCCTCGAACCAGTCGGGCAGCGTCACCGTGGCGTAGCCGCGCGCATCGGTTGTGATGTTGCCGTTGTAGACGTTCATCATGTCCGGACTTTCGACGAACGAGTGCGACAAATATTTGTTGGCGGGGTCGAGCGGGTGGTCGATCTTGAAGGAGCCGCCCGACTTGGATAGCGTCCCGCTGACGTTGACGTTGCCTTGGAACCAGCCGGCGTAGCGCGTGCCGACGCTGGTGTCGACTTCGCCGTACACGCCGTACTTGGTGGGCGTGCCGGTGGTTCCCGTGACACGGCCGCTGACGCCCTTGAAGGTGCCATTGCCGCTGGTGACAACGTCGCCGCTGACGCCGGTCGAGCCCGTGCCGATGAAGCTGGTGGCCTTTACTGTGCCGGAGACTTCCAGCTTCTGTGTGGGCGCGCTTGTGCCGATGCCGACGTTGCCGGCGCTGTCGATCCGGAGGCGTTCGGTCGCCGCGGCCCCGTCGCCGGCGTTGGTCAGGAAGCGCAGGTCGCCCGAGTCCTCTGCGGTCGCGTTCCCGCTCTCGATGGCGGCGCCGACGTAGTCGACGAGCCCGTTGCCCGAGTCGTAGTTCTGAAACTGGAGCGTCGCGAAGGAGTCTGCGTTGGTGTTTCGCGCTCCGCCGAGCGTCAAAGTGCGCGTCAGCGAGCCGGTCTCGGCGCCGCGGGTCAAGGCCGAATCGCCGACGACCTCGAGCGCATGCTCCGGGTCGGTCGTGCCGATGCCGACGTTGCCGGCGCTGTCGATCGTCATGCGGGTAAGCGCCGCAGTGTTGTCCACGACGAGCAGCTTTCCGCCGCCGTTGGCGTTGCCACTGGCCGTCGAGACGAAATCAAAGATGCGACCCTCTTCGGCGGTGTTGTTGAGCCGCAGTCGCGTTCCGATCGTGTCCGATGAATCGAGCCGGAGTACCAACTGGTCGTCCGACGCGATGGTGAGGCGGTAGTCCGGCGCGGTGGCGCCGATGCCGACATTGCCGCCGTCGTAGAAAATGTCCGCACCGGACTCCGACCACTGCTGGCCGACGTTGGTCAGCCCGCTGCCGTCGCCGACGAAGCTGGCGGCGGAGACCACGCCGCCCGGCGCGATGGTCAAGCCGCCGCCGGTGCCGACGTAGGTCCTGAACCCGGCATCGCCGCCACTGGGGCTTGATGAAGTGCCGCCCGCATACCCCCCCGTGCAATCCTGTTCCCACGACTGATTCGCAGGGCCGACGAGTCGAATCGTGTACTGCTGACCAGCGACCAACGTCGCGGGCGCCGCGAAAATGAAGCTCGCAAAGGCGCCGTTGGTCGGGCCAAAAAACACCGAGGCCTGGGCGAGAAGCGTTCCGCCGGTGCCCTGACCGCTGAAGATGTCGACGTCCCAATCGGCGGCCACTGACGAAAACAGGTACAGCTCCACGCTTGTCAGAGATCCACTCAGGCCGGAGGTGAAGGACTGCCACGGACCGGCGGCCGGCGACAGTCCGCAGTCGAAGAGTCCGGGGGTGGCGTTGGACTGGTCGAGCTGGTTCGCAGGAGAGCCCTGCGTGAGCGAGAGGGCGCCGTTGTCGCCGATGAAGACCTTCCACATCGCCGCGTCGCTGGCGTCGCGGAAGCCGAGCAGCCCACCGTCCGCAGCGGCGCGAATCGAGAGCGGGCTGTCGGGCGCGGTCGTACCGACGCCGACTAGGCCGGTGTGGGTGATTCGCATACGCTCCAGCGGACCCGCCCCGGCGCCCTCGTTGGTCAGAAACCGCAGATCGCCGGAGTCGATACTGCTTGAGTTCCAACTGTCAATCTGAGCGCCGACGTAATCGGCGAGCCCGTTGCCCGAGTCATAGTTCTGAAACCGGAGCGACGCGACGGGGGCCGTGTTGATGTTTCGTGCTCCGCCGAGCGTGAGACTGCGCGTCACGTTTCCGGTCGACGCGCCGCGATCCAGCAGAAAGTCGCCGCCGCTGACGTGCAGCTTGGTCAGCGGGATGCTGATGCCGATGCCAACATTGCCGCCGAGGTAATAGGCACTTGTCCCGTTGAGGTCCCACACGGAGTCGCCGCCGCCTCCGCTTCCGCCGCTGACGGCATGAACGGCGTAGGGCACGGGCGTAATGGGCTGGCGCGGCGTGAGGGTCGTGAAGTCGCCGCTGCCGGCCGGTGTGCGGACCGAGATTTCGAGCCACCGCTGACCGCCATCGAAGGCGCTCTGTCCGAATTCGCCGTCCTGGTTCAGAACCACCGTGAACACGCCGTCGGACACGGGCACATCAAACAGCGAGACGCCTTTGCCGAACGACTGGCCCTGCGTCGCTGCGTCCCATAAGCGGAACTCGAAATCCACCGTGCCTTCCACCGGCTCGCCCTGCAATCGCAGGAATCCCTGGTACGAGAACGCGGCACCCAGTTGGGCCTGCGCAGCGGCACAGACGCAGACGCCCATGAACAGCGCACTCACGGCGCGCAATGAACTGCTGGATGGCATGCTTTTCTCCGTGGGTGCGGGGACAAACCCGTCGGTAGCGGGCCGGATAAAGGACCCGCGCGGGACGCACTCAGCAGTGAAAGCGGGAACGGGCCCGGGATTGGGTCAACCGATTCCGGGAGATTGCGCTTGGAGCCGCCTTGGGCGAGGGTTAGTATTCTTTTCAGCAAGTCGGTGATGGTGGTTCGGGATCCGGGGGCGACATGGGCACGGACGTATCTGCCCTGCTGGGGCAGGTTTACGAAGAGCTGCGCAGTTTGGCGGCGACCCACTTTCGGGCGGAGAACCCGGGGCACACGCTCCAGCCCACTGTGCTGGTTCACGAGGTCTTCCTGCGGCTATCCGGTAGTGCGCACCTGGACATCAACGATCGGACGCACTTCCTGCGTTTGGCTTCGCGGGTGATGCGGCAGGTGCTGTTGGATCACGCGCGTGCGAAATCGGCCGAGAAACGTGGCCCCGACATGAACCGCGTCACGCTGTCCGGATTGGACAGCGATATCCCCGGCGGCGCGCTCGACGCACTCGACCTCGAGGAAGCGCTGCTGCGGCTGGCGACATTGAATCCGCGCCGTGCGGAACTGGTCGAACTGCGTTTTTATGGCGGGTTGACGATGTCGGAGGTCGCCGAGAGCCTCGGCGTATCGCCGGAGACCGCCAAGCGCGAGTGGCGGCTGGCCAAGGCCTGGCTGGCCCGCGAACTGGCAACCATTCAGGGTGATCCGTGACGCCCCGTCAGCGCGAACGGGCCGACGAGTTGTTCCTCCTGGCGGCCGAATTGCCGGAACCTGACCGCCAGGATTTCGTCCGCGTGCATTGTGCCGATGACGCAGCCGTGCGGCACGAAGTCGAATCGCTTCTGGCGCACGACGCGACCTCCGGCTTTCTCGATTCCGCCTGCCTGCACCTCCGCGCCGCGGACCTGCTGCCGGCCGTCGGCGACGGCCCGCCCCTCGAGCGCGTGGGCGCCTATCGGATCCTGCGGAAAATCGGGCAGGGCGGGTCCGCCGTCGTGTACGAAGCCGAGCAGGACAACCCGCGGCGGAGCGTCGCGGTGAAGATCGTGCACGCCGGTCCGGGCAGCCGAAATCTGCAGCGCCGCTTTGTTCGCGAGATTCAGATCCTGGGCGAGCTCACGCATCCGGGCATCGCGCGGATCTATGACGCCGGCGTGGCTGACGCGCCGCGCGGCAAGGTCCTGTTCCTGGCCATGGAGTTGGTTCACGGGCAGCCGCTGACCGAGTTCGCCGACCGGCACGGACTGGGTGTGCGAGAGCGGCTGGCCCTGGTCGCGGACGTGTGCGACGCGGTGCAATTCGCCCACGATCGTGGCGTGATTCACCGCGATCTCAAGCCCGCGAACATCCTGGTGCAGGAGGCAGAGGCGCCGCGCGGTGTGGCGCACGCCACGGCCCGAGGGCAGCCGAAGATCCTTGATTTCGGCGTGGCGCGCCTGATCAACGCCGACGTGCAACTGACCATCGAGCGCACCAACGTCATGCAGTTGATCGGCACGATCCCCTACATGAGTCCCGAGCAGGTGCGCGGCCGCAGCGCCGACCTCGACGCGCGCACCGACGTCTATTCGCTGGGCGTCGTGCTCTATGAACTGCTGTGCGGCCGACTGCCGCTGGACGTCCGAGATCGCTCGCTGGCGGAGGCGGCGCGGATCATTCAGGACGCGGAGCCGACCCGCCTCAGCTCGATCAACACGATTCTGCGCGGCGACATCGAGACGCTGGCCGCCAAGGCCCTCGAAAAGCGCGCGGAGCGCCGTTTTCAGTCGCCCGCGGAACTGGCCGCGGACATTCGCCGCTATTTGAGTAACCAGCCGATTCGCGCGCGCCCGGCCAGCACGTTTTATCAGGTCCGCAAGTTTGCCCAGCGCAACCGCGGTCTGGTGACGGCGGCGGGGATGGTGATGCTGACGCTCGCCGGCGCGACCGCGGCCAGTGCGCACTTCGCGATTCGCGAGGCGCGGGAGCGGCGCGTCGCCGAGCGCGCCGCCCATCGCGCGAACATCGTCGCCGCCGCCGGGGAACTGGACAATTTGCGACCGTTTCAGGCGCGGGCGCTGCTGGAGCGCGAATCGCCAGAACAGCGCGATACGTGGGAATGGCGCCACCTGGCAGGGCGTCTGGACACGAGTGATCGCGTGCTCCGCGGTCACGCGGGGCCGGTGAACGCGATCGCTTTTTCACCTGATTCGGCGCAGATCGTCTCGGGCTCGGACGATCGAAGCCTGCGGCTCTGGGATGTCGCAGGGGGCGACTCGAAGCTCATCGGCGCTCACTCCGAGGCCATCACGTCCGTCGCATTTAATTCGGCTGGCGCAGCGGTGGTGTCCGGCGGCCGCGACGGACGCGTTCACACCTGGGATCTGAGCGGCTGCGAGGAACCGATCACGTTCGACATCGGCGCGGCGGTCCGCGGCGTTGACGTTTCCCCCGACGGCGCCATGCTGGCCGTTCTTACCGCGCCCGTCGAGCGAGACGGTGAGGGCGGCCGGGGGCACGCTTTGCATGTTTGGGCATGGGCCCAAGGGGCCCTCGCGTCGTGGCCGCAGTCCATGGGCCAGGCGACCAACTCATGCGTCTTTTCTCCCGATGGCCAGGAAGTCCTGCTGGGAATGGGCCAAGGCATTGAGCGGCGCTTGGCCTCGAACGGCTTACGGGTCGACATCCACCGCGGCGCACACGACACGTCGGCGAAGGGAATCGCACGCTCGGCGGATGGCTCGCGCATTGCGACCTGTTCAGGAGACAAGACCGTAGCGCTCTGGGAAGGCGCCACATACGAGTTGCTGCATCGCATGGAGGACCACACCGGGCCGGTGAACGGCGTCGCGCTCAGCAGCGACGGCCAGCGGCTCGCAACCGGGTCGAGCGACCAGACCGTGCGACTGTGGGACGCCGGCGCCGGTACGTTGCTGCAGACGCTCCTGGGCCACACCGCCGCTGTCAGAAGCGTGTGTTTTTCGCCCGATGGGCGTTGGGTCGCCGCCGCGGCGGACGACGCGACGATTCGCCTCTGGGACCTGCAGCGCGTGGAGCAGCGCGCGTCGTTCGGCGTTCTTGCCGGCCATCGCGGCGCCGTCTACCACGTGCTTCGTCACCCGACGCAGGACCTGCTCGTCTCAGCCGCGTGGAACGACCACAGCATTCGCTTCTGGGACCCGCGCAGCGGCGCGTGCGTCCGCGTTTTGGACGCGCCCGGCGATCAGGATCAGCTCGCCATCAGCCCCGACGGTCGGTGGATCGTTTCGTGCGGATGGAAGGCGCGCCGGACCGACATCCAGTCCGGCGAACGGACCAACCTCGGCGCTCTCGGCGGCCGCGCCCGATCGGTCGCGTTCACGCCGGACGGGCGCAGGTTCGTGACGACCGCCGTGGCCCGGCCCCTCCAACCGCGCAGCATCGTGCGTGTCTGGGACGCCGAGACCGGAGCGCTGGTGAGCGAACAGGAACACTCCGGCGAAGCCCTGGTCGCTTCGTCACCCGATGGACTGCGGCTGGCCCTGCTGCAGGCGGGTCAGTGCCAGTTGGTGGATTTCGATACGGGCGGCATTTTGTGCTCGTTCGCCGGTCATCAGGCGAAGGTGGAACGGCTGCGCTTCGCGCCCGACGGGGCGCGCTTTCTGACCGCGGCGAACGACGGCACGGTCGGCGTCTGGGACGCGCGCAGCGGCGCCGCGTTGGCTCTGCTGCGCGGGCATGAGGAGAAGGTGTACGACGCCATCTTCTCTCCCGACGGAGCGAGAATTGCGTCGTGCTCGAACGACAACTCCATTCGATTGTGGGATGCGGAGACTTACGAGGAACTGCTCGAGCTGCGCGGGCACCAGCGGTATGTGTACAGTCTGGCGTTTACCGCCGACGGCCGCACGCTGGCGTCCGCTTCGGGCGACGGCACGGTGCGGCTGTGGACCTCGCGGCCGCCTACTGAAGAGGCGGCGCTTGCCCCCTGAGGCGCGCGATAGTCTTGCAAGCGACGAGGAACCCTACAGCTCGGGCCCAGCACCGTCACATGAACTATGACCTGAGTGCTCACATTCGCTGGTTTGTCGTATTGTTCATGTGCGGACTGGCGGGTCCGGTACTGGGTCTG
>CAYMBL010000026.1:0-52592 GCA_964388675.1 uncultured Planctomycetales bacterium | reverse complement strand
CGTCGTCGGCACCGAAGGGTCCATGCGTCCGCCGCCGTCCAGCCTGGGCGGCTGGGCATCGATCGTCCGTTGCTGAATTGTAAGTTGCTGGCCAGCCGCGGTTTACGATATGCACTGGCGCGTCAGAAGCTACCCCTCACGGCCCGAATTACCCCTTTCCATGGAATCCCGATCGGGAACAACGGGGCCCGTGAATCGGTCGTATCCGGGACATTGAGTCAATCTGCCTTTGAATGTTCCCGATCGGGAATGATGTATTTGACGAAGCCTGACGCAGCCCCTATCCTCGTTCGGTTGGTCGGCCATTTTCCCGATCGGGATTGATCGAATGTCGAAACCGCGTCGTGCACCACCGAACGAAGGCAGCCGAATCGGGGCGTTTGTTCGCGCGCGCCGAAAGGCGAGCAAGCTGTCGCAGCGTGAGCTCGGTGAGCTTGCCGGCGTCGGCACCCGCTTCATCTCGGAACTCGAACGCGCCAAGCCGTCGGTACGGCTCGACGCCGTGATCAGGGTGCTCGCGGTTTTCGGAAAGACGCTTGGCGTCGTCGATGCTTCACGCGAGGAATCGAACGATGAGAAAGCGTAGAGCCATCGTCCGCATCGACGGTCAGACAGTCGGCACGCTGATCGAATCGGGGCGACAGGTCACGTTCACGTACGACTCGCAGTGGCTGGCCCGTGCGGACGCGGTTCCCGTCTCCGTGACGTTGCCCCTTCGCGCCGACCCGTATGTGACAGACGGTCTCCACCCCTTCTTCGAGAACCTGCTGCCCGAAGGCTGGCTGCTGGAGTTGGCGACGCGGAAGCTCAAAATTTCCAAGGACGATGCGTTCGGGCTGCTGCTCGCGACGTGCGCGGACTGCGTGGGCGCGGTCGAGATCGTTCCGGCTGAAGCCGCGGCTGGCGGAGGAGATGAAACGTGAGCCGCCCCTGCCGGGTCTGTCTCAAGCCCGTCCGCGAGCAGGATTACCACGCAGCCTGCTTGCGCGGGCTGTTCGGCGCTGCGAAAGTTCCGCAACTCAACATCAGTCTCAGCAAGCTTCACACTGCCGCGCTCGCGATGGTCGGTCGCACGTCGCTGTCGGGCGTGCAGAAAAAAATCTCTGTGACGCTCGCCACCGATCGCGAGACGCTCCAGGTCGCCGCGGAAGGCGGGCGTTACATTCTCAAGCCGCAGACTGAGACATTTCCGGCGCTGCCGGAGAATGAGCACGTCACAACCTGCCTGGCGAAACTGGTCGAGATCGAGCTACCGCCGTTCGGCATGGTCTCATTGAGCGATGGATCGCCAGCGTTCATCTCGAAGCGCTTCGATCGGCTGCCGGATGGACGCAAGCTGCGTCAGGAGGATTTCTGCCAGCTCGCCGAGCAATCGCCAAAGGATAAGTACGAGGGTTCGGCGGAACTCTGCGTGCGATTGCTCCGGAAATACGCATCGGAGCCGCTGATCGAAACGCTCAAACTCTATCGCCTGCTGCTGTTCGGCTGGTGGACCGGCAACGGCGACCTGCACCTCAAGAACCTGTCGCTGTTCACGGACACGCAGGGCATCATGCGGCTCACGCCGGCGTACGACCTCGTCAGCACGCGGCTCGTGATTCCGGATGACCCGCTGGCGCTGCCGGTCGTTGGCAAGAAAACCAAGCTCACCCGCAGGACGTGGCGGGACTTTGCCGACTACTGCGGGATTCCGCAGAAGACGGCGCAGCGCGTGCTGGAGAAGCAGGCGCGGGTTGAGACGGCTGCGAATGAAGTGATCGAGGCGTGTTTCCTGCCGGCTGAGCAGAAGCTCATGCTGAAAGAGCTCGTGGCGGAGCGCAGCAGCACTCTACGCGAGAAGCAAGGCTGACCGGGTCGGTCGGACGCTTCGGATCGGTCACGGGCGTCGATGCCGGGCGCAACGTCGATGCCCTCACAGTTCGGGCGGCGTCTCCGTGCGGTGATGATCGATGGGCTGAAACTGCTTGCGGGCCATGACCGCGGCGATCTCGTCAAGACTCAGCGGCTGGTACGCATTGTGGTCGACGCCCACGTCCCAGGAACGCGCGAAGGGATCGTCGGACAAAGACCCGTGGCTGTGGCCGAACAGATGCCAGGTGCCGTAATGCGCGCGGTCCCAGACGCGCATCGCGTAGTGACACAGGATGATGATCTGCGAAGTGCCGTCCACCGCGACCTTGATTCTCAGGAGCGGGTGGACCTCGCTGAAATGCGCAGCGAACTCCGCTTTGGGATATCCGGCCGCGGTCTGCGGATCGTGGTTGCCCAGGATCAGAATCAGCCGGCGGCAACGGATTTGGTTGCGATAGAACGCCGGCTTCGCCCCGCGAAACGCGAAATCCCCCAGGTGATAGAGCGTGTCGCCCGGCTTCACGCGGGCGTTGATGTTCGCGATCAGCGCCTGGTCCATCTCTTCGACGTTCGCGAACGGTCGCTGGCAATGCCGGATGATGTTCGCGTGACCAAAGTGCGTATCGGCGGTGAACCAGATCATGCTCTGAATCTCTCTGCTTCAACGGGTCGTAGCCGTCGAGCTGCACATTGTGCCGGCGCAATACGCCCGGTTCCACGAAGAGGAACCCTCCGGCTCGGGGCCGGCACCGGCAACAAGGGAATCCGCGTCCGTCACCATCGGGTCCCAAGGGCCTGCCGGCCTCGCGGGGGCGAGGACCCGATGGCGACGGACGGCGTACGGCAAGCGAAGCCGGAATCCATCGCTCGCGTTCGGTGGACACTCACGCCGCCGACACGTACCGGTCGGATGCTGGCGGAGACTGCCGGTTCCGGTAATCTGTGTTCTCGGTACCGGCGAGCAATCGCCGAGCGGCCTCCGGCGAAGCGCCAATCGCTACGTCGGAGGCCGAACCGTTTTCGCACAGAGCTCCCGTCAGCGTGGCCATCCGACGCGAGGCGTCGCATTCTTGCAGGTATCGCAGCGCCTGACGGGCGCCGTCCTCGTCCTGCAGCGTCAAATGACTCCAGCGCTGATGTTTGACCAGCCACACGAACATGCCGCAGGGGTTCGTTGTACCGTACGTTTTGGCGTGCTCCGCCGCGGCGAACACGTTGAGCCGTTCGCTTTCGGAGTCGCGGACGAGCTTTCGCCGAACGGCAGTCGCGTAGAACTCAGCGATGCGTTCCGGTTCCGCCAGATCCCGTGGCGTGACGCGCTCGAACTTCGGTCGCGGTTCTCTCATTTTCGACGCGTGAGCACCACTCGGACCGCGCGCGGCGGGTTTTGGGTTCCACAATTGTGAAACAAGTTTCCGGTTCTTATTAAGGGGTGGTGATTCGCATGGTTTTCGGCGTGCCGGGGGTGGTGATCGACGGGATGGCGAATCGGCGGGCCGCCAGCAGAGATTGAAGCGAACGAGCGGCCCGCAGCGGTTCATCACCCGCTGCTTGGACGGTTCCCTGACGAGCAAGCCCATCGTGACCAGCTCGGTTCGAGCCGCTTTCACGTTTCTCGCGTCGACCTCGAAGATGTCCGCAACCCACGACGCCTTGCAGCGACCATCCGGACAGCAGGCACCATTGCGGTAGTACAAGCATCGCAACGCATGGCCGAGCACAGTCGCCACGAAGACGCGCCGAGTCGCCCCGCACAGCAGCTTGATCACCGACCGCGGCAGCGGGACTTTGCGCCGGTGGTTTTCGACGGATTCTACGAACGTCTGCAGCTCCAGCCGCTGATCATCCGAAAGGGCGTCCACGCCGTAACCGAATCGAACAGCGCAATGCGACCAGCGCAGGAACCCTGCTCGCTCCAACCGCCGCAAAGCCGTTCGAATTCGTTCCTCGGAAACACCCACGAGCTTCGCCAGCTCGTGTTCCACGAACAGGCGCCGGCGTTTGTCGCGAGCGCCGCAGCGCCTCGCCAGGGCCTCGCACGCGGCGAGATATACTCGAACTTCCAACAAGCCCAGGATCGCCTGGTTGTAGGCCCACCAGAGGCTCAGAATGGCCATCGCCGGGACAAAGTAGAACCCGCCTACGGGCTTCCTCGCGGCAAACTCACTCTTTCGGCGTGTTCCACGCCATGTTCCACGCGGCGCATGGGCCGCGGAAGTGTTTCGATTCATACGCAATCAAACGCTGTTTGAGCGGACGCTCAGGCGGAGTCCGCGTTTCCCGCGCAGGGGCTGGCGGACGCGAATCGTCGCGACTGAAGACGCGGATTGACGCTGCGACGGGATTGCGCTAGGTTCGATGTGCGAGATCGTCCTGGCGCTGCCGCGCGCGGCATCCTCCGGCCGGCAGTGCAGCCAGCGGTTCCTGCAATCATTCCCCCAACCGACCATCAGCGGTTTCGCCGCTTTCCAGGCCCAGAGGATCAGGATGCACGCTAACGCGCCGGGATTCTGCGGCGCAAGAGGGATTCGCGTTGGCCCGCATGCGGACATTCCGGCATGCGGGTTGGCGGGCGTGCGGGAGCGCCGGCGACTCAAAGCTCGCGCCGTGAATTGCCAGCTTGTATAGACGGCGACGACCGTGTTATTCAGGAACGCAGGAACGCGGGGACCCCAGCTTGTCGGCACTCTGCGTCGTCGAAAAACATGGGCGCCAGCAAATCACTCGGAATCGTCATCGCAGTCGGCAACGCCAAAGGCGGGGTGGGGAAGACCACCGTCACCGTACACCTGGCGGCCGCGCTCGGCCTGGGAGGCTATCGCTGCCTCATCATCGACCTCGACGCCGGCGCCGGAGCGACCAAGCACCTGGGCGTCGCCGCCGATGAGTTCGCGGGGACATTGGAGCTGCTGACCACCGACGAGCCGGTCCGGCGGTTGGCCATCGCGGACGGCATGCCGACAAACGTGTCGCTGATTCCGTCTCGAACGCAACTTTCCGAACTCGACGTGCGGCTGTCCCGATTCAGCGACCGTACACGCATCCTGGAGCGGCCGCTGGCCGAAGCGCGCAAACTGTTCGACTTCATCCTGCTCGACACCGCGCCCGCGGCGGCGGAGACCACGACGGTCGCCGCGTACGCGAGCGCCGATTGGTTCCTGCTCTCTGCGTTCCCGCATCCGCTATCGCTGGCGGGCCTGAACGAGGCACTACTCGACATCGCCGAAGTGCGCCGTCACCGCAACCCGCGGCTGGAAGTGCTCGGCGTCGTATTCAGCAACGTGGACGGCCGGGCCAAGCGGCTGCGAATGGATCTGCTCAAGCACGTCACCGCCGCGCTGCCCGGCCGGGTCTTCGAGACGCATATTTCGCAGGCGGTCATCCTGCCGGAATTGTCCAGTCGTGGCACGTTGTTCCAGGATGGTGCGACCATGAGGTTGTCCGTGGCGCAGCAGTACCTGCGGCTGGCGGCTGAGGTCGAGCAGCGTGTGCTGCAGCGCGAGAAATTCCTCGCTGGAGTCCCATTGCCGCTGGAGCGGGCACACTGTCGGACCCCACACGCGCCCGAGGTGTCGCTCATGGATGTCATCGTGGGGTTTGCGACCTGACGATGGCTCAGCGAATCAGCAGCCCGCACCCACGAAGCAGCGTCGCCCGACTTCTGCGCCCCGAGGTTGCCGAAGCCGCTATCGCTCCAGTCACGCTGTCGCCGACCGTTCCGCCCGCTGCGCACGGTGGGAGCCTCGCCTTCGCACCGCACACGCGTCACATCAAGCGTGAGTTCATTCTGTCTGAGGAGACGGACGCCACGCTCAATCAATTGCTCGCCATCCTGGAGACCTCCACCGGAAATCGCCTGACGGCCAGCCAGGTCGTGCGGGCGCTGCTCATCACACTCGGTGAGTGTTTACCGATGATTCGGCCCGGTGCGGAGAATTCCCCACGTGTGCCCCGACCCGGGAACGGCGCCGGCCACGTTCGTGTGCGTCTCGCCTTCGAGCGTCACCTGGCCGGCCTGATCGCCGAGGGGCTGTCCGGCAGCACCGCACGGATGCGCGGCGCGAGCGACCGAGAAGCGAAGCCGGGTTGGGGGAGGGAAGAGTGTCCGCCCTCTTCCAGATTCAGCGCAAAGTAGAAGCGATGGCGATGGCGGGTATGCAACCGACGATGACAAGGGCCCGCACATTCCTGCCCTCGCTGCGTGGATGCGGAACCCACCGGTACCAGTTCCCGACGCGGCTGGACCGCGGCGCGTGACGTCCACGCAGCGCCGTCGGCACGCATTTCCACGGCCGTCCAGTCGCCCTAGTCGCCCTCTTGCGCAGTCGCCCTCCTGGCCTGAAGAGTTACAGCACACCGGACCGCCTGCCTGCCATAACTGTTTGTCAGATGAATGCATAAGGAGTTCCCATGGAAGCAGAAAGCGAGGTTGCGATGAGCGAATCCAAGAGCCGACCGGCCCATGAAATCCGGTACGGCAGCGTGAAGGTCGTGATTTGGAAGAACCAGACGGCGAACGGAGGACATATGTTCAACACCACCGCCTCACGGCTCTACAAGGAGAACGACAACTGGCGTGAGAGCAACGGCTTCGGCGTGGACGACCTGCTCGTGCTCGCGAAGTGCCTGCACGACGCGTTCAGTTGGATTCACGCCCAACGGGGCTCGACGTCGAACGCATCGGCGTAGACGCGTTCCAGGTTCCTACCGACGGTTACGCTTCCCAGGAGCACCGCATTCATCTGGCTCCATTCCGCGCAGCCGACGTCGCTGTCCACAAACCCGTTGCGATTGACGACGCTTCGGTGGTTCGACCATTTCGGCAGGCAAGTAGGTGTGTGAGTGTCGGAGGCACTTCGACGTCCGGCCCCTACGGCTTGATTCCAGCGTCCTTCCAAACCCGATAGACCAGCATGTGATTGACACCGAGGAGTTTCGCGATGCGCCTCGATGTACACGGACGCTTCTGCCGGCGGAACTGCCGCGTCAAACGGAGTATGTGCCGCTTCGCAGCATCCCGGACGCGCGGCCGTCGTCCGGCCCGCCGTGCGTCTCGTTCAATTCCGGCCAACCGACCCGACGCGAAGCGACTACGCCAGCGGGCGACCGTGTGCGGGTCCGTGTCCAGCTTCTCAGCAATCGCGCGATTGTCCCAGCCGAGCGCCGCAAGCAACACGATTCTCGCCCGGAGTGGCGCACGGCCAGCCGTGCGGCGAGCCTGACGCCGCAGCGCGATGACCTCCGAAGCAGTTAGCACGATTGGAAGGGCGGTTCGCATTTTTTCACTGTGACAGAAAAAAAGATGCGAAACAAGTCTTGCATAATGTATCAAATATATGTTACGGTCAAATCACAATTCAGGGGGCGGTCAATTCCGACCGGCTTCCCGCGAAGAACCGCAGCCCGCCGAAAAAGGCGGGCTGTTTTCATAGATGGAGGAACATGGAATCGAATGAAACCACCGAAACCGAAAGAGCAAAGACCCGCAGCGACCGCACGCCGCGCATCTACGTCGCGTCCCTGGCCGACTACAACGCCGGCGACCTGCACGGCTGCTGGATTGACGCCGACCAACCCGTAACCGAAATCCAGGACGCGATTTCCCGGATGTTGTCGGCGTCGGCGCAGCCCGTTGCCGAGGATTGGGCCATCCATGACTACGAGAATTTCGGCCCACTGCGGCTGAGCGAGTTCGAAGACATGGAGCGCGTCTCCGAAGTCGCCTGCGGAATCGTCGAGCACGGCCCGCTGTTCGCCGCGGTCGTGAACCATTTCGGCGGACTCAGCAACCTGGACGAGGCCCGCCGCTACATGGACGACGGGTGCCGCGGAGCGTTCGCCACCCTCGCCGAGTATGCCGAGGAACTGATTGGCGATTGTTACGCGGACGCACTGAAGCACCTGCCCGAGTTCATCCGCGGACACATCGACTGGGACGGCATCGGCCGCGACCTGGAGCTGAGCGGGGACATCTTCACCGTCGTGTGCGACGCGCAGCTCTACGTCTTTGACTCACACATCTAATAAACCCGCGGGCCGCGGCTGACTCGCCCGGCCCGCAAATCACGAAGGAGGACTATGAAACAGAAGCACCAAGCGAACCAACAACAAACGAACCAGCGGGCAGGAAACAGCGCGCCCGCTGCGGAGACACCGACCAGCGCGCCCCGCTTTCCGTTAGGACGCGTGGTCATCACGGCCAATGCGGAGCGCGAACTTGTTCGCGACGACGTGACCGCCGCGCTAACCCGGCACGCCGCCGGGGACTGGGGCGAGTGCGGGAGCGACGACCGGCAAGAGAATGAACTCTCGCTGCGCGAGGGACTTCGGCTCTTTTCGGTCTATCACGACCGTCAGGGTGTGAAGTTCTGGATTATCACGGAGGCGGACCGCTCGGCGACGACGATTCTGCTGCCGAGCGATTACTGAACGCACGGCCCGCCGCCCACGCGGCGGGCGTTTTCAACTCATGGAGGAACATGGAACAGCACACCGAGAAGAACGCAATTTACAGGAACCCTCAACCCATCACGTCCGTCGTCTCGTATCCGACGCGCTGCGCCGCCTGGGGCGACGCCCGCTACCGCGGGAACTGTGACGGACGGCTTTTTCCTAGCCTGCTGCAGCGCTACCGCCCGCGCCGCGTCGCGGACCCGATGCTCGGCTCCGGCACCACGCGCGACGTAGTCGCCGGGCTCAATCAGCACGCCGCGGCCGCCATCGAGTTCTGGGGCGGTGACCTGCGCCAGGGCTTCAACCTCTGGACGCAGGACCTGCCCGGCGAGTTTGATTTCATTTGGATTCACCCGCCGTACTGGAACATCATCCGTTACAGCAATCTTGGCGAGGACCTCAGCAACATCGACGACTACTGCGCTTTTCGGCAGGCGCTGCGCATCTGCCTGCAACGCTGTTACGCCGGACTCGTACCCGGCGGCCGGTTGGCCGTTCTCGTAGGCGATGTCCGCCGGCGTGGACAGTACGTGCCCATCGTCCGCGACGTAATGAACTGGGAGGGCGAACTCGGCGACCTCCGCGCGGTCCTCATCAAGACGCAGCACAATTGCCAGTCGGACAGCGTGCAGTATGCCCGCATGGAAGACCCGAAGATTCAGCACGAGTACTGCGTAATCTTCAAGAAGCCCCTGGCCGTCCACTCGGCTCGCATGGCGGCGTAACGTTCGACGTCCGAGGCCAGGCACGTCAAGGCGGCGGAGTCCTCGACGCCGGCGGTAACCCGAGTTCATTCCGGACACGTTCGGACGCAGCCTGAATTGCCCGCTCACGCGTTTGTGATGTCGGCTTCGCTGTAACTGCCCCGGTAGGCGCGCGCGTCTGCGCCTCGGCGAACCGCTGGAGCGCTTCAACGCTGGTATACGTTGTACCACCGACGCGGACCGTTTCGAGCACAACAGCCCGCACGCCGCGCTGCACCCACCGGTAGACGGCGGAAATATGTAGCCGGCGGCCGTTCGGTCGCGGCGGGAGCCGCTTCGGCACATCGCGCAGCGGAATCAGTGTTTCCCGTTCCAGGTCAATCATGAGTGCACCGGCCGATGCAAAAGAACGACTACTCTTCAGAAGGCCGTCCCCGTTCGGCCTCAACGATGTACGTATGGGCGAGGTCGAGCGCTTTGGCCGCGACGAGCAGGTCGTTGCGGCCCAGCGAATGCGTCTCGCGCCAGTTTCCCGCGTCGTCGCGATAAACGCGCACCGGCACGACGCTGTGCATGACTCGACCGGTTTCGACCGTGTTGGCCCAGATGACGGCCTTCACCGGTCCCAGGCGAATCTCATGCACTGGCCGCTGCTTGGACGAGCTTCGATTTTCGTTGTCTGTCATGATTCACCTCGTGCGGCCGCAGTCGCGGCCGGCTACGGCACTGTGTGCCAATGTCCGTGCGCCGCTACTTCGCCGGAACCGGTCCGGCCGAGCGCAGTCGCACCGCTTTGCCTTCACCGCTCTCCACCAGAACTAGGCGGTCATCGCGAAGCGCTTTGCGGAGGCGCGCGTGCAGCCCGATGCACGAGCAGTTCGCGGCGCGAGCTTCCTGTTCGAGTTTGTCCTGCACCGCTTCGAGGGGCATCGTGGCGTCGGGCCGCAGCATCGCGAGAACCACACCCAGCACGTGGTCCGCGTCCAAGGTTGGCTGGCGTTCGCGAACTGGCTTCGCTCGACGCCGGGTTCCGGCGCTATCGAGCGATTTCAGCACAGTGCGCAACTGTTGGCGTTCCGCCCTACATTCTGTCAACTGCGTGGCCAGTTCCTGGCACTGCCGGTCAAGCAGGTCTATCTGCTCAACCAACTGCGCGCGTAAGGCTGCGGTGGTTTCACGAGCTTGGGTGATGGCGTTCATTCCGAATCCTCCCGCGGCGTCCGCCGGCGAGTCATGTCATCAATCTGGATGGCAGCAATGACCGGCAGGTCGTCCGCCGAACCAATCGACATGGCCAGGTCTTGCTCCTTCATCGCGAACACACGATGTTCTTTCAGGGCATCGAAGACGGGTTCGAGACAGCGCCCCCGCACCGTTACGCGGAATCGGCCGAGCTCCAGCACCAGGCCGAGAGATGGGTTGCGCTCGATGGTCGCGAGCATCACATACGCAAAGGCCCGCCGATTACCATCTACGAAGGCACACTCCAGCATCAGCGGCGGCCGGCGGGTCACTCGTACGCAGGGGCCGAGCGGCTCCTCGTCTTCTTCTGCAACCAGAAATCTTGCCAACAGGTCATCGCTCATGCTGATGTTCCTCGCGCGCGAACTGGGCTTCCCGCTCTTGGTCGCGGTTGCGCACCCCGTACTGCTCATGGTCGCGGTCCCGCTGCCAATCCTGTTCGAAGCTTGCATCCCGACCTGCATCGGCGCGTTCATGCTCCTGTTCTTCCCGGTCAAATTGCGCTCGAACGCGTTCGGCGTCCGGCGTGACGATTCGAAGTTCCGGCGTTCGTTCACACACGAGGCCCTCAAGGCTGGGTAGCCTGCCACCAGCAGACGGCAAATCCACCATCAAGATGCGGCCGAACGAGCCGATGGAACGCTGGCCGCCGAGTGCGCAGTAGCCGTATTCCAGATGACCGAAGTCACGCGGGAGAATCCACCCGTTCTCCAGCTTGATGTCATCCCTCAACGTGAACCCGACGACCCGGTGAATGGAGTCGCGCGGCACTCGATAGCGGCGGTCCGGCGGTTTGATGCCGACCATCGCAAAATTCGCCAGCCGTACCGCCTGCTGCCGACGCGAGAGCAGCTTCTCCATGCCGAAACGCTCGTTCTTCGTGCGCCCGCTGCACGTAATGCGGATGAACTCTCCCCGGGCTAGCTCGATGGACGACCGTGAGAACAGTGCGAAACGGTCACTCTGCGAAAGCGGAAGAGCCTCGACAAAGAGGCCTTTGCGGGCTAGCACATTTCCGAAAAAATCACGGCCAAGCACCTCGTATTTCTCGCCGGGTCGAAACCCCTTCGCCCCTTTGTAAAACTGAACGATGTCGCCGCGCTTGTACACGCGGGCGTCGCGGCGCTGTTCATCATTGAACGGCCGTCGGGTCAGCTTCTCGAATTCACGGTCGCGCTTCAGCAGCCGAGCGTCTCGCATCGCAACCCGGGCTTCGCGCGTCAAGTCGAGTACGTCATCCGACGTGAGCATGATGGGCGTTTTCTTCTCCTGCAGCGCCTCCACAAACTCGCGCGCCGCCTCTTTGTGAATGGGCTCGTTCTTCGTGACTCGATAGCTCGCATCCGCCCGCTCAAAAGTCTCGGCTCGATAGGCCTGTTTCGTCCGCTTCAACTCATCGAACGCTTTGCGCTGCTCGTCCCGCGTACTCCTGACAGACTCACGCTGCGCGGACCGCAGGCCGGCCAGTCGTTCCAATGCACTCAGCATGTCCCCTGGAACGGACCGGCCCCGGCGCGCACGCCCGGCGGCCAGCACGATGCGGGCCTGCGCCCCGACCGCGGTCTGGCAGAGGTTGGCCAAGTCTCGAACCGGGACTCGCTCAGGGTTTCGAACCCAGATGATTCTCCCTTCACACTTCTGCCGTGCCTGATAGTCATCCAGAAACTCGCGCACGGTTTGGCCAGCCGGCGACTTCTGATTTACCATGGCTTCACCGGACACAAAGAGAACACGATGCGACTGGCCGCCCAGCCCCGCGACCAGTTGCTTCTCCAGTTCGGTCGGAAACACGCGACCTCCGGCCCGCAGCAAGGTTACGCTGTCCTGTGAGTTCATGAGCTCATCCCGCAGTCCAGTTCGACTGCTCGACTCGCCGCGCTGCGACGCTGCCTGCAGATAAGCCGCGCAGCGACCACGCCCTTCCCGGGCGATGCTTAGAATTGAGGTCATGTCACGCTGCGACTCGGCAGTCGTCAGAAGCCGCTGGCCGTCCACTTCGACACACTGCACGCCTGCCCGTTCGACGGCCACCTGAAATGAGCCAGAGGCCACCGTCGCCCCACCGAGTCGAACGGTCTCGCCGAGGAGCTGCCGCTCGGAGGTCATCGACCGATACCGAAGACAGTTACGCAGCGCCTGCTTGACCGCGGCATCGCGGTCCATTTCTGCGACGCGGGGCGAGCCCAGCGGCGCAAAGTCGCGAAGCGCACTTCGCTCGACATCCGTGAGTCGGCTCTCCCAGTTCTCGCGCACCGCCGCGAGTGGCAAGGTCTCCGACTTGCTGCGCCGCGTTTTGGCACCAAGCTCAGCCTTCGCCTTCGAGTTGGTTATACGAAGCTCGTCAGCGCGCTGGTTGATTTCCTGCGTTCGGCGGGAGAACTTCTCAATCAGCGAGTCGGGCACGTGAGCGAGCTCCCACGACCGCCCGCGTGTAGCGCAAGTTTCATACCCGAGTTGCTCAATTCGAGTTGCCAGTCGCGAGTGGAAGTACGACTCGTATTGCGGTGCATCGCGCTTGACTTCGCTGATGTCGAGCGCCTTCCACTTGTTCTCGACGGGGTCGTGGGTCGCATTGAACACGAAGACGTGGGCGTGCAGATGCGGGTCAGGAATTCCGTCAATCGGGCGAGTCGTTCCATGGACGAACATGGCTGCGACCAGGTTGCCGGTCACGCGCTGCTCGTTTGCGCCGTTGACGCGAACGCGGGTCCGAATGTCGAGTTCGAGATGCTCAATCGTGTCACGGACTGCTGCTCGGAAGGCATCAAGCAGTTCGCGCCGCTCGAACAGCAGGAGTGCAACGGACACGGATTTCGGAACGTGGATATTGATGTCGTATCCAATGCGGCGCTCGGCCCTAGTCCGCGCAGTGAGTCGCCCTTGACCATCCGGCGTCTCGTTGTCGCATAGATTGGTAAAGTGCTCACGACTGACCTGCCCTCTCAGTCCCAGCCGCTCTGCAGCGCGGCCCAGCCACTCCGAGCTCCCTCGCCCGACAAGTTCATCATTAACGGTGTAGTAGTCGCCCCGGGACAAGCCCGAGTCGAAGTACTTCTTGGCCGCCGCCGCGGACTTGCTCTCCACGATGCGAAGCACTGTCTCGTCTCCGTCTTACAACACGACTGCCCGCAGAACACTGTTCGAGACCGCGACTCAGCGGCGTCAGACGTCTCCCCTATGACGCATCCGCGTCATAGGGGGGATGCCGAAGGGGATGCCAAACTTCTCAAAGTTGTGATTCCACACGACCGTCAGCCCCGACCCGACGGGAAGCAAAGCCCCCGCAAACACAATGATGGCCGGAGCTCCAGAGGCACAGGCTGGCCGGAGCCAGGAGTCCGGCGGAAGCCGCGACAGTCGCGGAGCAAGGTGTCGTTCGATGTCAGCACACATCCAGATGCACACGGCGTTGGACGCGATTGCGAGCACATAGAACAGCGCTAGTTGGAGGAGAACACCACCGAAGAATCGCCATATGGCGCAGCCGCGAAACAGCTCCGCCATCGACGCCAAACGAGTTGCGGTTCCGAAGCTTGCCAACATGGCAACCAGCATCGCCGCCCCCGACGCGACACTGAGCCACGGCTCATGGAGCCAGCCGCTTATGCGAAACATAGCAACCCACGCGGCCGCTGGGAGTGCCACAATACTGGCGCCCTCGAACACTGACTGTGCTGCAAAGCGATTGAGTGATGAAATCATGTCAGAACTCCCATTACGCGCCATGCTGTACGAACTCAACCCGGGCATAGTTGCTGCCCTGGCGATCCCAGCTTCGTCCGGTCTGAAACACGATCGCGTCGATGATGCCTTGGCTCGCCGGCCCGCCTTTGCGTAAAGTCGTGAATTCACGGGCCAGAATCGTCGGCTGAAGCGACTCCTGGCTGCCGCGACTGGCAACCTCAGCGGAAGTGAGCCCGGCACTCTTTAGAAGCCGGAGTTCCTTGGCAAAGTGACGTTCCGCCCATTCGCAGGTAGCCGGGTCCCCTTGCGAGTGAAAGATGATTGTCTGGAAATTGCCGAGCAGACTGTCGGTCGTCGCGCGCGAGTCGGCGCCCGTCATCGCGGCGTAGTAGTTCGAGATGTTCTGCGTGAGGAACACCGATGCCGCAAGTTGATCTCTCGCGGTCGCTGCAAAAATAGCATCGTGCGGAGTGATGAGGAATTGCGACTCGTCCACCCACAGGAACGAACAACGTGACCCGGGAGCACGGGGATTACGGCGTTCTGTGCATCGCTGCCAAGCCGTCTTGAACAGGTTCTGCCCGATTGCCCCCGTCGTTCCGAAGAGTTTTACGGGCAAGTCGATGATGATTACCTTGCCATGGTGACTCTCCTCCAAGGCAAAGGTATCGGGCCGGTCGCCCGCAAAGATGGAGCGCAGCGACCCCCGCAGGAGCGGGGTCAACTTCGACATGAACGAACTCTCAACGACGCTGCGCGTCTTCTCCGCAAGCAGCGCTAGTTCGCAGAGCCAGTAATTCAGCGCTTGTTCCAGATCACGATGCCGCAGCGCCCCGGCCGGTGTACGGCGAATGGCCGGCAGCACGTAGTTGTTCCAGAACGGCGACTTGGCGCGCCATTGCGCAGACCACGCTTGTTCGCGAGTTCGTGGAGCAGTGCGTATGATTTCGCAGATATCGTCAAGTCGCACGCGGCCACGTGCGCAGATGCACAGCTCCACGGCGAAAACGCAGAGCTGCAGAACCGCATCGGTCCAATATGGCTCAATGTGAGCCCGAGTGTCCCCGGACGTCTGGGTTGCATTGCAGGCGATGTAGGCAACGCTTGACGCGGCCGAGAGTGGATCAGTCTGCTCTTGAAACCGAAACTCGGCGTCTAGCACACTCAGACAGTGCCCACCGTCCGGAACGGTCAGGCCGAGCTCGCCGTACAGCTTCAACCGGGGCCCGACCACGATTACATCAGCCGGCTTCAATCCACAGACCGCGCAGTACCCCAGCGGTGCAAGGTGCGCGTTGAAATTGGCCCACAGCAACAACTCCTCAGGCTTAACCGTGTGGACAAGTCCGCCGAACAGATGGCGGAGGAATGCAAACGCGATAACTCGCCCGGACCCGCTCGTCTTCCCGGACCCGGTGCCGCCCAGAATCAGAATGTGTTCGAGGGCCTGCCGAAGTGTGACCGCATGGCGCGTGCGGCGTTCCGAGTCCCAGAGGTAAAACAGAACTCCGTCGAGATCGATGCCGCTCGACAGCGTGGGAGTGCGGCGCGACCATCGCATGAAAGCACGCATGAAGGAAATCTCCGTTTCGACGGTTATTCGTTCGTGCCGCCCGGCAGGCGGCGGTCGTTCAGCCGCCCGCGATACACCACGGCGGCTTTCGCATTCCCGTACTCGAATGCCATGACGTGGGCACTATCAGCCTGCGGCAGGTGCCGCAGGCGGGACGGCGACCACCCTTCGACCGCACTCGCTTCCGCGGAGAGCTGCACCAGAACCCGATAGGTCGCATTTGCGGGTAGCGATGCGAGCTTGCGACAGAATTCCGAGAGCGCAGCCCGATCGGGCAGCTGCGGAGCTGTTTCCGCATCGATCGAGTACGTGATCTCCTGGTCGAACCGTTCGATCGCGTCGTCCGCACCTGGCATGAAAATCTCAAGGCACACGCACTCAAGCGTCTGTTCCACCAGCCAGGTGCGCAGACCCTTCTCAATTACGTCCCACTTGTCGCGCAGGTAATCGAGCGGTAGGCCACGATCGCGCGCAATCAGAAGCACGGTCTGCATCACGCAGTTGAGAATGAACGTAAACGTGGTTTCAATCACGTTGACAGTGACAGCCAGGTCAGTCCTTTGCTTGACCAGAGTGCTCATTCGACTCTCCTTTCTGGGCCGTGGTTTCGATTGGGTCGGGATGCGACTGTGTGTCGCCAGCAGTGACGCGGCATTGCGTGACTTCCAACACGAGGGGTTCGGTGAGCGCTTCGGGCGCGGCGTCGAGGCCCAAAGCCAGCGCGTACTCGACGTCGCGCACAATGACGCGCACCGTCACGATGGCCGGTTCGAATGTCAGTCCCCCGAGAATTGAGAAATCCAACGGCTCGGGCACGTCGAAGGCGTCAGGATCGATCTCGATGCGAGCACATACGTCACCGAATTCGACCTCGACTCTCACGAGGTTCCACGCGCCGATTTGGCGTGCTGCGAAGCATGCCAGCGTCGCCGCACTATCTGCTGATTGCTGTTGGTCGAGTGCGCGCGAGGCGAGAAATATCTCTTCGAGAGACGACCCGATTAGTCGCTCACACTCTGCGCGAGAAATCAGCACGACGGCGAGGCTGCGGCTGAGGGTTTCAAGGGGCATTGTGAAACTCCTGAGTTAGGTGACGGGCTGCCGCCAGGAGCGCGCGTTCGGTAACGGTGCGCCGGCCGGACAACGACGCTCCTACTGCGATGAGTTTGCGGAGTTCGCGGCCACCGAGCGGCGGTGAATTACCGTTGGCGTACCACGCGTCTAGGAACTGCTTAATCGTGGTGTCGCTGACGCAGAGGACAGCGCTGACTTCGGACGCCGTCTCGCTCAGAATTCGCGATGCCGTCTCGCGAGTCGGATATCCGATAGAGACGAAAAGATCCGCCCGACTTACCAAAGCCCGGTCAAGTGCGCTTGCAAGATTCGTGGCTCCTATCACGAGCGCCGACCGACAAGTGAACAATTCGTCAAGGCGCAGCAATAGTGTCGTCACGACGCGTCCGACTTCCGTTGGGTCGCCGGTGCGTGAGAGCTCACGGCCCTGGGCAAGTGAGTCGAGTTCGTCGATCCAAACAACGACTGGACCTCTGCGAGCTGACAGCCCGATCTGGTCGAACGTCTCGTTTACGGCCTTCACGCTTTGCCCGAGGACATCCTGAAACATCCGTGCCCCGTACAACTCATACAGCACCGTGGTCTGTCCACGTCGCCGTTCATTCAGCATGGCGAAGTGTGAAGCTAGGACGCGTGCAAGACTGGTTTTGCCATTCCCGGGCGGGCCGGCGAAAACGATGAAGCTGCGAACACCGCAAACCTCCACCGGCGTGTCGCTATCGCTGAATGCGCAACCCAGGTTGATCAGGTTACGGCACAGGCGTTCCACGCCGTTGGGATACGTGCATCGCTGGGCGAGTGCCGCGAATGACTGATCGGGCAAGAATCGCCGCGTGAAACATCCAGCACTCTCGGTTTTCATAACGCTCCTCAAGCCGTCGCGGAACTCCGCCGTAGACACGCACAGGCATACAGTGTATGCACTGAAGGGCATACGTTCAAGGGCGAATCGTGCGGACGAATGTAAGTGTTTGAAAACGCGCTACTTATGGATTGTCTGGTGGCGCGAGGACCGTGAGCCGGGGGAGGTCTGTCGTCGTCGCGTGAGAGATCTTCTTACCGGCCGCCGAATGCTCAAAACGGAATACACCTTGTTTGGAATTGCCGTACACGCCGCCGCGAATCGCAGACGGTTCGCCGCACTCGGGGCACTGAAGGCGCAAGCCGAGTCGATTGAGCAGCCGCTGAAGACTGCGCGCGAACGCTTTCTTCTCGTCCGGTGTCCGGAACTCGATTGCATGGTCCGGCCCGTTCAAACGTCCAAGCAGCTCTTGAAGTTGGCCGGCTGCGGTTTGACGCGTCCGGTCCCAGGTGACGCCGAGTTGTTCGAATTCTGAAATCGCCTGCGACGCCGGATGCCGCTCCGGCCTGATGCTCCCCACCAGCAAATCATGCACACGAGTTTGGGCCGCCGTCAACCACTTTTCGCTCGTGCTGCGCACCAAAGGGTGCCACGGGAAAGCACCGACTATGAACAGCGCCCTGTCTGTGTGAACGGTCAGCTCGGCGAAGGCACCCGTCTCGCTGGCGCGCAGTCGGGCGTCACATGTGAGCATTCCGCTTTCTGCCTCCGCAAGGGGGACGTCCGATCCCTGCACTGCGTAGATAACGAAGCGTCGAAGTTCCTTGGGGCACTCGCTCGCACGCTGCTCCTCATAGACCCTTGAAGCCGCACGAAACATAGTTTCGGTGGCGACGTTGTAGTAGTCGGTACGACGATCTTGGTCCTGATCGATGAGAATTCCCGATAGCTTGATTCCCGGGAACCGGCTTTCCGCTCGCTCGACGCGCATAGGTTCCGACTCGACGGCCGGATGTCGGCGCATCGCCGCAGCGCCGCGCAGCTTCGCAGCTGTTGTTGTGTCTACTGGGAGTTTCTGGCGACGCTTCAACGTTAATACCCATCGATCTCGGGACCGATCGTCGCACGCAAGATCTGCAGGCCGTTGGGAATCCTGGAGCGAGCTGTGGCTGGATCCCATTCACTTTCAGCGTCGCGCAAGGCACGAGCGAGTGTGTGTAGGTACGTTTCGAATTCCTCAGGATCTCTTTCCGAGCCAATGAAGAGCATGGCGATGCCAGCGTCCTGAGCGTCGATGTAGCGCCAACCGGCGCGGCAATCTCGATCGGATTTGTGCGAAGACTCCCAAATCGACCAGCGCTTCTCACTCTCCATATAGAAACATATGAGATACGCTCCCAGGGCGCGTTGAAACTCACGGTCTTCGAGCTGGCCGGCGCATTTGAAGAACCGCATGACGGTGTTCATCCGAGCATCAAAACGTGCTTGCCATCCACCCGTAACGGCCGCCACGAACTTGCCAAGCGAGCGCTCGGGACGCTCCAAATAGGGCGAGGGAATGCAGTGCGACCGGCACTTGTGGCGGATGACCCGTTCCGCGGTTTTCATGTCACGAAGCGCGCTCTTCCGAAGCACCTTAAGAGCCAGCGCCCGATTGTCTCGTGCGGCCTGCGCTGCGTGTTCGTCCACAATCGCCGCTCTTCTAACGCGCAGTTGTTGCTCGCCGACATGAGGCTCGGTGAGCCCAATGCTTCCCGAGCACGAGGGGCACGTCAATCTTCGGCTGAAGCCGAAACGGCTCGCAACGAACGTTGCGCACAACCCGATTGAGAGCAGCGCAATTCCAACAAACGCGGGCGTGCTCAGAATGAACAGCGCAAGACTGGACTCATCGGGCGACATTAGCGCCGACTCAAACGTCCGAGCATCAAAGGAGATAGCGCGTACCAACGGCTGGTCGGTCGTGGCGGCCGGGAACGCGCCGTCTTCGATGTACGTACGAACCGACGGCATTGGAATCTGCGAGTCAGAAGTCGCAATAAGATGCTTGGTAGCAGCGAAACTCCTGGAGGCCTCGCGGCTACGACAATTACGCGCATGCATCGGATGCAGGTGAGCGTACATCGTGCGGACCGCATCAAGTTGCAGCGGAGTGAGAGTGTCGGCCTCGGTCGTCACCAACTCCCATCCACGGACCAGGCGGTAACGTTGGGCGTCTGAGACACCCAACGCTTTCAGTTCCACGTCCGCCTGCCGCAGCACGCTCAGTGCTTTAAATTCGTCCTGACACACGTTGCTAAGCAGAATGCACGCGGCGAGCAGCGCTATCCCGCCTACCGGCGTCACCAACCAGTGCATCCACCGTCGCTTGCGCTTGACGAGAATGACATCGCATCCACAAGAGTGGCATACGACTCGAAACCGCATTCGCTCGCCAGGCTGCTGCGGTTGCACTGCGCTTGAATCTACCGCGTCCGCCATGGTGGCCTCCTCAGACCGGATTGTATGCCCGACGGGCCTTACGTGTCGAGCACGCAGCCTAGGCGAGAACAAGCCGGTTTTCCGACCGTCATTGGCGTATGCGACCTCGTGCCGTCTAGCCCAACAGCTCTTGCACTATTCGCAGAACCTTGCCGCGCGTCTTCTCATTCGCACGCGACCAGAGATCTTCAAGCCTCCGGTTTTGCAGCTTCGGGGGCTGACCCGCGGCGGTTTCATCAAAGAGAAAGAGATCGAGCGCCTCGCAACCGAGACCGACACTGATTGCAGCGAGGGTTGCGAGCGTGACGTTCATGTTCCCGCGCTCGATCTCGCCAATACGCTGGGCCGGATACGCGTCCCCGCAGCGCTCGCCGAGCTCTCGCTGCGTTAATCCGCGGCTCATGCGCAATTCGCGCACGCGACGCCCAAACTCGCGCTGCAGCTCCACACATCGATTCTCACGAGCACTCACGCACAACATATTAAGCGGTGTCCGCCCGGCACAAAAACAGTACTTGATCGCCACCCGAGGGCTCGCTACACTTTATGGAGATCATGAAACGTGTTAACACATATCATAATGACCATATCCGCCCGGAGGCCGACCTCCTCGTGTCATGCCGCTCACGATTACTTCACCGACCGAAACCCGATGAACACGGGAGCCGTCCGCGATCGCGACTTCCGATACACATACCGCCCGAGGTGCCACACCGTCGCCACGGCGTCGGTTGCAACCGCAATGGCGTAACCGCAATAGGCCGCGCGCACGACCCAACCCGGCCAAAGCGGAATCGCCATCCATGCACAAGCCGTCACGGCCGTCAGGCAAAAACTCAGTACACCGAAGACCGTTGTGCCGCCGCTACGGCCCGAGACGCGTTGACCGCGATTCGGGTGCCGCGACTGAAATGCCAGCAATTCCTCACCGGCGATGTGGTTGACGGCGCCTTCCAACTCGGCGACTCGGCGGACGACATCCTCTTTCGACCGTGCATGGGCGCAGGTAGTCCGCATCAGCCAGAGCAACGCGGCCGGCATCGCCAGCAGAACCACCCGCTGCGTTTCCGAAGGCAGGCTTCCGCTGCCGCTGAGAATTGCCGCCAGTGTCCCGCCGGCGACCGGCACGCTGCGCTCGACGGCGGCCAGCCGGAACGAAAGCAGGCCGTACAGCGCCTTGTATTCCTCCAGCAGCACGCGAACGCGATCGGTTTCGCTCATCGCCGCCGCAGGGACGCCGACGTGTTCGCGCTCAGAGTTGACCTTCCCATCCGTCATTGCGTTTTGGATGAACCCGGCGCGTGCCGGGCCTCACATATCCGTATTCTCACCCCAGAAAGGGAAATCCCATGTTGGCAACCGCCACGGGACCGCTCGGCCTGCGCGTGCTCGCCGGCGCAACCGCTGTCTCACAATCAAACTGGTCTGCGGCCCTTGTTCAGTACTTTGAACTCGCCCGCCGAGTCCTCAACCAAGCCGAAGCCGAAATCCGGGCCGGTCGGCTGGGCGCGCCCGCGTTCCTCCTGGGCGACGCCGGTGACCACGGCCTGAGCGCGACGCTCGACTCGCTCATGAACGCCATTGATCTGGAGTACGACATCGAGCTGAAGTCGCCGTTCGAGGCGACGGAGTCCATCGCCGGCGGACTTTGGTCGGGCCGGGAACTTGTCGACGAAGAATGCCCGGACGGCCTCGCCAAACTGCAGTTCTCGGCCGGTACGCTCGACTTGCCGCTGCACGTGCATGAGCACTCCGACCGGTTCATCGCCGTGCTGGAAGGCGAAGGCCGCTTCTGGTGGTCGGAGGAGCCGTGGCGGCAATTCTCAGGCAGAGGCATCCAGTCCACGCGGGTACGGGCCGGTGATGTGCTCGTATTTACGCGAAACCTTCTGCACACGTTCAGCGCCCCGGCGGAGGACCTCGTACTGCTCTCGTATCACGCCCCTGAAATCCCGTTCGATGACCCGCGGCAGTACACGCTGCCGGAGCTGCGCTGGACGTCGCGCGAAGCGGCTCTGACCAACACGTGATTCTCTATGGCACGGCACGTCGCGCGAGCGTCATAACGAACGTGAGGAGGGACGAGTCAGTATCGCGCTTCGGATGATGTCGGAGGTGCGGCAGCTTTTACTGTGGCCCGTTGAGGCAGCATTGAATTCGGCCTCGCTCCCACCTGTGCGCCAAACGAGTCCCTCGACCGAAGATGTCCGAGTTGCTCCGCCGTTTGCGGCGCACAAGTCGGCGAACGACGACAGCCGCGCGCCGCCCGCAGACGAACCGGAGGAGACGCGCGGTCCACCACTCGCGGACCCGCTGCCGGAAGCCGTCGCCGCTGGCGTGTTTGGCTGCGAAGTCACCGGGCCAATCGAGCTGGATGCCGAGCAGATCGCCGTCCTGATTCATGAGCACGCCAATGAGCTGATCGGAATGCTCGGTGAAATCGAGGCCCTGCAACAGGCAACCCGCACCAGAACAGACCCGCGCAGCGGTCGCACACACCGCGATTCACAGTCCGCCGCAAAGGCCGCCGAGCGCTATGCGGTCGAGGTACGCCGCTTCACCGCCTCGTACGCCGACGCGTTGGCCGCATTCGAGGAGGGCTTCGGCTCCGACGCCGCGCGGCGCCTGGATGAATGGGCGCGGGCCGAGGTCGCCGGCCGATTCCATAAGCGCGGCGGCTACGAACCCGGCCATCCCTGGCACTACTACCTCGCCGGCGATAACGCACCGCCGATTCCGTTCGATGAGATTTCACCCTGCGACGAGGCCGGTGCGTGGCTCGAACGCGACTTGCCCAAGAACGCCACCAAGCGGCGGACGAAGATGCGCGAACTGCTCAAACGTGAGGAGCACCAGCTTGCCGAGGACCGCGAGCAGTATGAGGCGGTCATCGCCCGCGGCGCGGAGGCGCTCAGCCGTTACGATCGTGAAATCGCCTACGGCGGCAACGACGAGCTGGCCCGAGCATGCACGCTGGCGCTCAAATACAACCATATCCGCCTCGCACTCGGCCGTATCGCGTGGCTGCGCGAGCGCGTGACTTCTCAACGTGAATTCGGCGCGTGATTAATCCTGCTTACGAGCGCCCTCCGACTCCGATCCATACCGGCAGCAGAGCTGCGCCAGCGGCTGCCTGCCACGTCCGCCCTCATCGGGGCCAAGGGCCTGCCGGCCTCACGGGGCGAGCCCCGATGACGACGGCCGTGTACGGCAGCACCGCAAACAGTGTTTGATTAACGACGCGGATCTGTGGCAGGATGCCCGAGGGAACGGACTTGTGCATCCGGTCCGGCTCATTTCTCGGATGCTTGTCGCAGTCCCCGTGGGGCGAATGCGGCAGCCGAGCTGGTTCAAAATGAACACGTTGCCGGTCACCGACTGCACGATTCCGTTCTGCTTCACATCGCCGCCAGGCCGCTGAGCATCAGCCGCACGGCGGACCATCACGAGTAGACGGATACGCCGACTCTCAACGGGCGCGACGAACGCGCGTCGAGAGGCCGGTGGTGCATTTCACGGTTTTGGGTTTGGTTTCATTCACACATGGCAACATGGAAGGAGATTCCGCATGGAGACACTGACGAGGGCATCCGATGAATTGTTCCGGCGCGGGCCGGACGAACGCTTCGATTCACTGCAATCGCTGTACGACCACTGCTACGTGATGCGCACGAACTCGATCGACCGCTGGCACCCGCCGCAGTCGATTCAGCCGGCGCCGGGCGGCGGCCGGTTTCGCGTCACCGTCGGCAACGACGGCGAGTTTTCGCTCAACGACTGGAGCTTCGGGCAGCTCTGCCGGCTGGCCGGCGTGAGCAAGGAGACGGTCAACCGCGTCTCGGCCGGCACTGCGGCGCAGATCTTCCGCGAGACGATGCCGGGCGGCGACAAGCCGCTGCAGTTGCTCTCGCAGGACGATTCGATCCGCTCGATTCACGGCACGGCGTACACGCGGCTGCACAACGTGGACCTGCTGAACATCGTGCGCGAATTCGCGACCGATTTTCAGCCCCCGCAGACCGCCTGCAACGGCGGCACGGGCCTGTACTGTGGTGAGCAGGACATGTTCGTGTTTCTGATCGACCCGCTCGGATGGGCGGAGATCAATGGCGAGGCGTTTGCGCCGGGGTTCTTCCTCTGGAACTCAGAGGTCGGCAAACGCTCCGTCGGCATGCAGACGTTCTGGTTCCAGGCGGTCTGCCAGAATCACATCGTCTGGGACGCGGTCGAGGTCATCGACTTCGCTCGCAAACACACGGCCAACGTGCATGAGTGCCTGGGCGAGGTGCGGCGGATGATCGCAGGCCTGGTCGAGAAACGCGACCAGCGCCGCGACGGGTTCGTGAAGACCATCGGCAAGGCGATGGAAACCACGCTCGGCAGCGACGCCGAACAGGTCATGAAGTTGCTGGCCAAGCAGGGCATTCCGCGGAGCATCGCCAAGGAAGCACTGGATCTGGCCCGCACGAGCGGACGGTTCACGGTCTTCAACGTGGTCGATGCACTGACCCGCTTGGCCGGCAAGATTAAGAATGCCGGCGAGCGGACGGAAGCTGACGAACGGGCCGGAGCGCTGCTCGCGATGGCGGCGTGAACGGAGGTTCCAGAGTACGGTGCTGCGCACCACGGTCAAAGGTTGAGAAGCACTGCACCACCGGGCCTCTCAACTCGCTGAAATCATGGAGCAATTGGCACTGAATCGTCATTGTCGGCCGCGCGCGCCACCAGTCTGGTGACGACCGCGCACAATCCCTCGACCATCCGCGTTCGCCGTTCGTTCCGAACGTACGCCACCCTCACACGTCCGCACCCTCGCCGCCGTGAAGTCATGCGGAACATCGTCGAGCGGATCGCGACCTGAGCGGCCGTGTCGCTCAGCTCATGAGTGACGACGACGTGGCCAGCAAGATCAGCAGCCTGATCGGGGCGCTGGGCTTCGGCCAGATCGGGGCCAAGACGCCCCAGACTACGCCGCCTCCGACCGGCGGTGGATCCGTTGACGAGAGGCGCCGATCTGGTGCGCTCCCTTGAATGCTGGCAAGCTACGGGGTTCCCAGCGCGCAACGGAACCCACGATCACGAAACCACCCGCTCGCCGGCGGCAAATGCGAGCGGGCCGCACACCGGGACCAGTAGGCGTAAGCGCCGTTTTCCCAGCACGCACCGCGGTAGACTCTGTCGCTCCCGCTCGCCGGGCCGCGCGGATTAATATAGGGTGGGTTCGTGCTGTAATAGTTGCTTTGATACCAGTCGTTGCACCACTCCCAGACATTCCCAGCCATGTCGTGCAGGCCGTAACCGTTGGCACCGTTCGCGGTCTGGTAGCTGGTGGCCGCAGCCGGCCATCCCCAATCAGCACGGAGGCGCAGCGAACCGTCGAAGAACCCGACCGGGCTGGTACCCGGGTATCCTCCAGCGCCCCACAACGGGTGATACCCGCGAGTCGGACTCGTGTCATACGAGTGCGTTGCCGAGCTGTAGTAATTACATCGTGCGTGCTGGATCGTGTCCTGGTCCGACCATGGAAAGCGTCGACCCGTCGCACCTCCACGCGCCGCCTTCTCCCACTCCGCTTCCGTCGGCAGCCGGTATCCGAGCGAATTGAAATCGCAGAGCCACGTTGACACATCGTAGGACAGTGGCTTCCCTTCCATCGCGCTGCGCCAGTTGCAGAAGGCCGCTGCGCCGTGCCAAGTCACCTCCACCATCGGATGGTTCTGTTTGTCGACTACGGCAACGAACCCCGTCCCATTCCATGTGATACCGCTGAAGCCGGCGATTGCCCGAGTCTTGCAGTACGGGACGGATGTCCCACTGTTGAATTTATACACGACGTTGCTTATGACCGAGACTAGGCCCTGACTTAGCGCCCAATTCAACGCTGCGGTGTACTGAGCATTCGTTACTTCTGTCACGTCCATGAAAAAGGTGTCCACGTATACGGCGTGCCGCGGCAGTTCGTCAGCGCCGCCCTCGTTCGACGCGAACGAGTTGCCCATCATGAACTCGCCGGCGGGAATCAACGCCTGCGCTCCGGACGCCGTACAGGTCCGGCCAAAGTTCCGCTGGAGGGTCGCGAAGTCACGGATGTCGATGTCGCTGTCGCCGTCGATGTCCGTATCAACGCAGTTCGGCGGCGGGTTGTTGTCGGGGCCGTCGAGGCAGCCGGCGAACCACTCGAAGTCGGGCCATTCGACCGTGCCGTCGCAGTCGAAATCGCCGGCCGGGCCGCAGCCGATGCTAGTCACCTGCACGACGCCGCAGCCGTCGCTCCACTCGCCGGTTTGGTCGCAGCGGGCTTTCAGGTAGTACGTGCCGATGGTGTGCGCCGTAAACGTCGGCTCCGATCCGAGATCGGTTCGCTCCGGCTCGCCGCAAAATGTGCCCTGCCAGAACCACGAAACGCCGGGCGGCGGCGAGCCGGAGAATCCCAGTGTCGCATTGCCGCAGGAGGAATCGACGATGATCGGATTCGCGGGGTCGGGCGGCGGTCCGACCGGCGTGAGCGTCACGTTGTCAAGCCAGACAACTGAATTGAAGCCGCCCGCTGCGGCGTGTATGAACGAGAGCGAGCACGCTTTACCGCGAAACGCAGGCGGAATAATATACGGGCCGAAGGTCTGCAATGTCTCGCCCAACTCGTCCGCCAGCCGGAGCCGTGGCTCCATCTCCACTTCGCCGAGGCTCGGGCTGTACAATGAGATAATCAGCTCATTGTCTCCGTGGATATTGAAGCCAGCTTTCGCAGCGTCGAAGTAGATCACGCACTGCCGGTTCGGCATGGCGAAATAGCTGTGCGTTTGCGAGAAGCCCTGGCCGATTGACAAGGCGGAAGTGCCACCGAACGTGCCAAGATACGTTTGCCCTTCGTATGGGAACGGATCCGGGCCACCGCCATTGCCGTACCAGCCGGCGATCGAGCTCCATTGAAAATCCCCATTGAAAAGCAGACCGGCTGAGGAAAATACACTGGGGGACACGCTCGGCTCTTGCACTTCGTCATTGGAGTTGTAAGTGTATAGCCCAGTCGAGATGTTTAGATGGTTGATGAGGTAATCCCAAACCCCGCCTTGGTCGTAAGAGGCAATGCAGTGGATAATTCCACCGAGATGCGGTGTGTGAGCATACAACTGGTCATCGATTGAGATGTTACGGCAGGCCTGACGGCTGTGACCGCCCATGTCAGTTCCGCTTGGGCAATGCGTCGGTTGAGGGTAGCGTTCATGGAACGGAGAATAAATATTATCGAATCGAATCGGCGATGACGTTGGATGGATCCAAGCGTCAAAGGCACCGTCCGTGTATATGAAGCACGTGGCCCCGTTGCAGCCCTCACCATCAAGATATACAACTTGCGCTGGGTTGTGGTTTGCAGTTATGAGCCGCTTGGTTACCTCACTCGCGACGACGGCACCGCGACTGTATCCGATCATCGCAAATACCTTCTGATCCGCACCGAGATGCCGCAACGTCGCGCTTAGCGCCTCACCGGCCGCATAGGCGAACCCGTCGTCGTCGCCCGTATAAGCGTCGCAGAAAAACAGCTCTTGGAGGAACTGAGCATCGACGATTCCCGAGGTTTTCGCCCAATCGAACATCAAGACATGGTGACGCGTCGTGTCGTCGGGCGTCGTTCCGCCCGGCATCGCCTCAAGCTCCAGCGTTGAAGCTGACATCTTGTAAATGTTCACCCCGGGGTTGCTGTTTGACAGCCACTGGATGTGGTCGGCAATCTGACGGACCCAGTTCTCCCAACCCCCCGAACCAGGCATATCCGCAGTAAGCTCATCGTACGTATCGGGATAGCCGCATGGGTCCGAGAAGGGTGTGCCAGAGACGCGCCCGTGGATAATCACCGTCCACTTCCCCGGCGGCAGGCCGTTCTGCGCGGCGGCTTTCGGCGTTGGGAGGACGCACGCGAGCGCGGCGAGGCACGATAGCACGACGTGAGGGCGCATGTTCCGCTCCCGACGGACAGCGGGAATCCGCCGTCCGTATCAACGTGCGTCAACTGGCAACGGCTGGCGCACAAAACGGCGAAAAAGACTGGACTGAATCCGATCCTACCCACGCTTTGCGGGTGGTTGCAATGGCGTGAGCCATCAACGGAATTCGCCCTGTTTTGGTCCCTGATCGGCGCGGAGGCCGTTGGTGGGCTATTCCAGCTCGGCCGCCGTCTCGGCGATCGTGTTGTCGGCCGTCACGTCGCGGACGGGCCGGCGATACGCAAACAGTTTGCTCAGAACAGGTTGCGCCTCTTCCACGACCACGAACCAGCGTCGCTTGAACTGCACGATCTCTTCGCTGAGTCCGTAATGCTCCAGCTCGGACCGATTCGCGGCGACGCCGTTGAGCACCACCTCGACGATTTCGTCGCCGGCGAGGCGCGAGCGTTTCAGCAACCAGCCGTTGTCGAGTTCGATCACGGAGCCGCCTTCGAGCAGGAGCACCAACTCAGCCGGCGACGCCTGCCCCAGCGGCGTGCCAATGCCGAGCCGCTGCTTGACGTTCGGCACGTCGGCCGGGCTGAGATTCAGGCCCACGAGCGCCCGTCCGTCGGCCAGGACCGCGCGGGCAATCTTGACACTCTGGATACCCGAAGCGCCCATGATCTTGTCGTAAATCGGAAAGATGGCACCGCTGAGGATGTGAAACCGCCGGGCCTCCGTGGCCGGCGTGTCGTTGTACGCCTGCTCCCACCACGCCTGAGCGTCCGCGCGCTCGACCGTCTCGTACCTCTCGACCAGTTCGGACCGTTCCAAGGACCGGCGCATGCCCTTGACGCCAGTCAGCACCACTTCGCTGGGTCGCGACTCCACGTGCGAGGACACGGCGTACACTCGGCCGCTTCGTTGGTTGCGATAGAAGCCCTCCTCGGCGCGTGAGCCGAGTGCGAGTGCGAACGGCACCCGTTCCACATCGACTTCACCCTCCAACTCGTGAAGCAGCGTCCGTGCTCCGGACGCGGGGTGCGTGTAGAGCACTTGCGGTTCCGCAACGGCTCGGAGGTTGCGAGCCCGCAGCTCTTCCACTCCAAAGTCAAACGCCCCGGCGCGTTTGGCCGCGTCAACGGTCTGACCGTAACGCTCGAAGAAGAGCTCGAAGATGCGATTCTGCTTCTCGACGTGCAGCACCATGATGCGGTTGAGAAACTGCTCGACGTTGCGGGCGTAGTTGTCCCGGACGGCCGTCTTTTCCTTGTTCAGCACACCCATGCGGTCCAGGTCGCGCAGGCCGATGCCCGCTTCGACGTAGCGATTCAACTCAATCTCGCGATAGAGCCGCGTCAGCGCCGCCTTGCCGTATTCGTCGGTCACGTCCTCCGGCCGGAACAGGTCGCTGGAGAGCGAATAGCGCTCGCCCTTTGTGAGCGCGCCGAGGGCCGCCAGGCGCTTAGAAATGGCGTTGACGAGCCGCTTTTGGCCGGCCAGGTCGAGCAAGACCAGGCGGATGATCGGGGCCGATGACTGGTTTGACCGGTGCACGCGCCCGAATGCCTGCATCTGCTGATCGGCTGACCAGGAGAGCTGAAAGGCGTAGAACACGCGCCGCTGCTGATTGCCCGTCACCACGTCGGCATGAACGCTGATGCCGGTCGAGCCGGCGCCGGAGATTACCGCCACGCGCTTATTCCCGCGTTGAAACAGACGCGTCTCGTACTCGTTGAGCTGTCGCCGCGGCACGCCCTGCAACTTGCGCCGGACGTACTTGCCGCGTTCCCAGCGGTGCGTGCGGCCGCTGATCTCGGCCACCTGCCCGACGCCGAAATGGCTGACCAGGGCATCGAGAGGGTTGTGCGGGATGTCGAGATCCGCCACCTTTTCAAGTAGTTCCTCGCGGCGGCGGAGGTTCTCGCGGTTGATCTCGGGGTTGCCGGCCGCGTCCTCGACACGCACGCTCACCACATTCCCGGTGACCGGGTCGGTCTGCTCGCGGTACTGGTAGATGGGGAACTGCGTTTCGATGAGCTGGACGATCATCTCGCGCGGCGTGGCGTCGAGTTCGCTCAGTTCGACGCCTTGGGCACGGGCATCGCGGACCTTGCGGTCCGCCTGGGCCTCACCCGTGTTAAACAAGCTGAGCACCACCGACCGGCCGGCGGCGAGGTCGCGTTCGATGGCCGGAATTACGTCGGGCAGTGCATATGCGAGCATTAGTTGCAGGAAAAAACGCTGCTGCGCGGCGTAGAACTGGGCGTAGCGGTGGGCGTTGCGTTTCTGGCAGGCGGTCTGCTCTCCGCGTTCAAACGCGGTGAGCAGCTCGGCCCACAGGTCGGCGACCTGGTCGTACTGCCGGCGTTCGTCGGCGGTCATGCGGTGAACCAGGGGTTCGTACTCAACTGCGCTATCCGGCACGATGGTTCCGTCGGGGCGGCGCGTCGGGCCGTAGCTAATCGTTCGGGACAGGTATGTGCCGACGCTCTTCAAGTCACGGCAGAGCATCTCCATTGCGGCCACACCGCCGCGCTCCATCGCGACCAGGAAGGCGGCGAAGTCGGCAAACGGAGCGGCCTCGCCCCAAAGTCCGAGCCGTTCATATGGTGCCATGTGCCGGGCTTCGGTCGCGCCGGTGGCGCTGAAGTACCGCACGCGGGCCTGCGGGAACAGTCGTTGTAGGGCGATACCCATGTTGCCGCGAAGCGTGCCCTCATCGACGGTTGCTTTGTCGCCATGCGGCGTCGCGGCGGCGTTCTTCATCAGATGTGCTTCATCGAACGCAATCACCCCGTCAAAGTCTGGCCCGAGCCAGTCGGTGAGCTGCTTGAACCGCTGCCGGTCGCCGTTGAAGTCCATGCTTAGCAACGTGTACGTCGTGAAAAGCACGCCCTCCGGCGCAGTCACGCTGCCAACCGTCTTGAATCGGGCTTGGTGGATGATGGGCAGAGGCAGTCCGACCGCGCTGCGGTCGCGCTCCGCGTCGGCGACGAGCTGGTGCGAAGCGGAGACGTGTACGTGCCTGGTCCGCCCGCGCTGGTACTGGTCATAAATGAAGGCGTAGATCTCGCGGCCTTTGCCGATGCCCGTGCCATCGCCGTTCCAATGGCCGCGGCGAGACCCGTCCGGCAGCAGCGATTCCGTCGCCTGGCCGGCGTAGACTAGGTCTTCAAACTGGATGTCGGAGATTCGGCCCTCGGTGATAACATCGCCCGGCAAGCGATGACAATAAGTGATCGAAGGCGGCTCAACACTGGCCATCGCCACCGACTCGACCACGTTGGCTGGATGAGACTCGGAATCGGGTACTCTGGCTTTCTGAACGCGGTAGGCGGCGTAGACGGAGCCAGCTTCGACCTGGAGCGGCGCGGGAGTGTCGGACTCCAGCCCGGCAGCTACGTCTCGCTGATTCGATCCAGTGTGCTCAGCACGAGGTTGATCGCCCAGCGTTGCAGGTTGTCCGTCTCTCGCGGCAGGACTGGCCGCTCCCGCTCCAGCGTCGCCGTGATGGCCGCCCGCATCTCCCGCGGCCGGGTCGCGACCAGCGTCTGCCATTGAATGCACGTGTCCGTTGCCGCGAAACCGCTGCCCGGGATCTGCTCCTCGTTCGTCGCCGGTTCCAGCACATGTGAGATCAACGCGATGACCGGGTCCTTGCCGCTCGGGCACGCTTCGCCGGTCAGGGCTCGCAGCACCGCCGCCGCTTTCGACCGGATTGAGTCTGCGAATTCGCCCATATACGTCCTCCTCTGCAGTCGTTTTGAGCAGTTCCCATGCGTGGTGCAGCGTCAGGCCGCGGCCCGTAACGATGTCCGCCTCGCTCGGTGTCGGGCCGTCGTTGTCGATCACGATGATCTGGTGGTCGAACGTCGTGCCGAATTTCGCGTAGACAGCGCCGTCGATCCCGATGTTTGCCCGCACGCGGAATCGATCCTCGATGTACGCCCACCACGCCCGAAACTTCGGTCGGTCGAGCGCCATGCCGCGGCCGACGATGGCGACAAGCCGGCCGCCGGGCTTCAGGCGTAGCAGTGCCTGGTCGACATGTCGTGCCCCGAACAACGTATTGTGCCCGTTCACGCGGCCGCCGGTCGCTGAGAACGGCGGGTTCATCACAACCGCGTCGTAGCGCTTGTCGGGCGGGAGCAAATTGTCGAGCCGCTCGGCGTCGAAGGCGGTGGGCGTGAAGCCTTGTAGCTCAAGCAAGCTGCGGCGACGCGGGTCGATTTCGTTTGTGTCCACGACGGCGCCGGCGCGGCGAGCCAGTACCGCGATGTTTCCTGTTCCCGCACTCGGCTCAAGGACGCGCATGCCGGTGCAGACCGCGGCCGCGTTCACGACCAGGAGCGCTTCGGGCGGCGGCGTGCTGAACTGCTGCAGTTCGACCTGGTTGACGTTGCGGCGCGTCTGCGTCGGTATTAGGTCCTGCAGTGCGAGGAGCCAATCCAGAATCGCGGGCGCATCAGCGAGTTCCGCGCTAGAACGCGCGATGAAGAGGTTCACACCGGCTTCGGCCGCATCGTACGCCGCACGGGCAGCGCCTGCGGCACGACCGAGGAAGCCGCGCGCCAAGCTAGACAGCTGCTGATTGTCGAAAAGCGGCTGCGGCTCAGTATCCAGTATCCCTGCAATGTGACGCGCCAACTCGAATGTGCCCGCAGATACTGACTGATCATCGACCCAGTCCGAGGACTCTGCGCGATTCTCTTGCCCGTGCACCGCACCACAATCGGCGCCATGCCGCCCTTGAACGTCGCTCGCTTTTGCCGGCTCCGCCCGCCGCATTGCGGTCCAATCGAAAGTGAGCTGCTTGTACTGTGCCATACGCGATTGGTGTTTGACGACGACATCACCGTTATGGCGGAGTTGCGCCCTCGCGTGCTCTTCAGCTAAATTAGAAGAATGTAGAATTCGAGAATTCCGGGGGGACTTCAAATTTGAATGCTGAATCGCGGTACGCAATAAGCTGAGTAAGATGAGCCGCAATCGGGCCTTGGAGCCTTGGGTCACCGCTAACCGCTGACCGCGTGGTGGAGTGATGGGGGGGACTGGTGGCGTACACAGACAACTGCCTGTTCGCCACGAAATCACGGGGCTAAGGCGACGTGAGCGGGCCGCTTCTTGCCCTCGCAGAAGTACAATGCCTTAAACCGATCCATCTGCTTTATTCGGTCGATCAGCGCCCGCTCTTGGTCGGAGCTTGCTACATTTCGAACAAGGGCCTTTGCATCTGCTTCCGTCAGTCGAAGAACGAGGTAGTTTGCAATCGCGGAAAACAGGGAGACATTGAAGTCACGCGCCTCTTGAGACGCGAGAATCAACGAAATACCATACTTACGGCACTCTTTGGCCATCGTCGGGATCAGGGCAAGCTTTGCGGCGCGATGCGCCTCGTCGAAGATAACAGCGTGTGTGATGCGTTCTTGAATACCTCGTCGGAACATGTCTTTGTAGAGACCGTAGAACACCAGCGACGCAAAAGCCTTCTGGAGGTTGTCGTTCTGCGTCGAGTGAATGCGTACAATTACAGCCCGATCAGAGTCCCACAGGCTCTCTTGAGACTCCGTGACCATGAAGAAGCCGTAATCGCGCAGCTCCTCAAGGCGGGCAAGTAGATTTTTTAGCCCGCGGTCTGGTTTCGGTGTGCCTCGCAGAATGTCAACGAAGCGGGCAAACTCCGGTTCCGAAAGGTCCGTGAGCGGAGCGTCTGCGTTATCCCAACCGCACTCAATGAAGCTATCTTTGATCGCCTTCCGGATCTGCTCGCCCTGCAGTTCCCCAAGCTCAGGAAAGATCGCCACAAAGATGTCGCGGAGCGCCCCCGCAACATCAAGATAGGCCATTCGCGATGAACGGTCGATCACCTGCAGCGGATTGAACCCAAGCCCATGGAAATCAACGAATCGAACGGAGCCTACTAACTGCCGCAGCCGCTCGTCGATGTCCTCGTGATACGAAAACACGATCGGAGTAATTCCGTTGTCCAGCATCTGACGACACGCGTTAATCAAGCACGTTGTCTTGCCCATGCCCGGTAGGCCAGCAATGAGCAGGTGCGGGTTGCCCTTGATAGTGATCTGCCAGCGCACGTCACCGCCTGCGAGGCTGTCCGTCCCAAGTGCTATCACGGCCGGGCTTCCCTCCGCTGGCTCCTCCTCGTCATCCGACGAAATGCTGTCGTGTTGATCACTCCTCATATCGTTCGCGCCCATGTGGCCAACCTCCCTGTCAGGAGCGGTGACCACCTCCGCCGCATCGGTGGAATCAACTGTTGTGTGCGGCGGGATCGGCCCTATACTTGGCGGATGGGCCACATCGCGCGCTGCGATGGCGACGTCCGGCAGCAATCCCGGTCCAAACAGATACAGGCGTGTTGCCCAGTCGGTGGGCGTGATCTCAAGCGGCCGCGTGCCTGCGTACTCGGGGCAGAAAATCCAGCCGCGATCCGCTCGCTCGATCGATGGGATCGCGTAGTCGGCCCCCTTCTCGATGAAGCGGTCGATTTCCAAGCACAGCCCCGTATGCTGCTCCTCCGAGAGATAGTGCCTGCGTGCCTTGTCAGCGTAGAACTTCAGAACCCGAGCGAGCTTTGCCCGGCGAATCCCACGAAACACACCGCAGACGCCGTCTGTCCCATACCAGCTGCTCCACCGTTCGCGGAGTGACTCGACCTGGACGCGAATGGCCTCCAGTTCGTCAGGGTTTCGCGCTGCGCGCAAGTGTCGGCGGTATTTAATCTCGGCGAACCGGAATGCGAGCCCCTTACGGGCGATGGCGGTGACGTAGATAAGATCGGGGCGCGCATTGCGCTTCTCCTCTTCCCCGACTACGGCGGCCAGGGGCGGAAGCAGATCGCGTACATCGTCGACTGGGATGACGAACCCGTGCGACAGCGGCATCCAGCAATCATCATTCTCGACAGCGAGGCAGCACTGTGCGTGGGCCATCGCCAGGGCGATAAGCTCTGAGGTCGCAACTTTGTGGCCAGTTAGCCGAATCGCAAGCCGCCCACTTAACGCCTTCAAATGGTTCATAAGGAACTCAGCGTTCCTGCGACTGCGACTGAGCCCCATCTGATCGAGCGCGGAGTCAAGCAGCGTGCGAACCTCGTCGAGATTACTGGTTGACGTAATTAGTTGAAGGCATCCCAAGTCCTCGCGCTCGGGCACGCAGTCGATAACGTACGCGTCGTAGATTTCCTTGTTATCGCGTGGAGAATCGAAATACTCGATTCCGGCGTTGCGATCCAGCGTGACAACCCAATCGCACAATTGGTGGAGTTCTCGCAGAGTCGAAGCCTTCTCTGACGCAATCTCGGTCGTGAGCAGCACGCGCTCCGCGCGGGCTTGGAGGCTGCGGGCCACGGCACGCTGCAACGCCTGATCAAGCTTGAGCAGTCGCTCTGAATGCAGCCGATCTGACGGATGCTTTTCTCCGCCGCCAGGCGCAGGAATCGTGCTTTGCCATGTCGGAGCAGGATGACAAGCAAACTGTCGCTCGAAGAAGGACATCAGACCGAATGCGTGCAGGGGACGTCCTTTGGGAACCCCCTGAGCGTCTGCAGCAGAGACCCTTGATTCAAAGGTGTCGAACGCAACGGCGAGATGCGCGGCGGTGCGAGGTGACGCTTCCTCCTTGCGGGCCCATCGCAGTCGCGGAAGATGGACTCCCCCTGGAAGGCTGAGTGACTCAAGCATCCACTGGTCGTCAGCGGCAACCACGCCGGCGCCAGTACGTCGCTTCTCTCGTGCTTCCGCGATGAAACGACCGGCAATGGCGCGTTGCTCGCTTGATGGATACAGTTCGAGCACGAAAGCCGGCGGTACCGTGCCGTCGTCTGAGACATCGAAATCATCCGGAAGCCGGTGCCGCTCGTGGACACGACCGAGCGCCCGTGCCACAGTGAGCCCGTCACCCGCTCGTAGAGCATGCACATGAAGGAGTTTCGCGGTGCGATGGCTGTCGAGGTATTTGAGAATCTCGTTCCCCAGCACAGACGCGCTCTGCTGACCGACGGTAGGTGCTGCATCAGCGTCGTCGGTCCCCGCCAAAGCTCTCGCCAAGATCGCGATCGCTGCCTTGGGTTCACGGTCCGAATCGAGCACCATGCCTGCAGCGTGGAATCCAAGTGTGTCCGCGAATACGAACGTGCCTTGGCCGTCGATTCCCGGGAGAAACGCCGGAAACATGGCGCCGTCCAGAGCGGCGCACTCCGCGCGAATATCTTTCGGCGGAACACACGATTCAAATGCCGCATGCAATAGGAGATTGTCGTACGCGACATGCCAGGCGACTCGGATCGGATGGGATGGCAAGACGACCAAGCCGATTGTGCGCCCGGACAGGGACTGCACCTCGACAGTATTACCCAGCGTGATAATGGGATCGACGTCACCCTGTTCGAGTACGATGGACCATGCCAGCAAGTACTCTTTCGTTACGGTGTCGAACGACTTGCTCTTGTCGTCGTATATCTGTCCGACACCGCCACCACAGCCTGCAAAACGTTCAGCCATGCGCCGACTGGCCGTTCCGAGTCGGTCCCAAAGAGCTTGTGCATTGGGGCCGCCGGCGCTCGTGATGGGCAGAAACTCTGCGGAGCCTGCACGACCGCCGGATCCCCGCACTCGCACGCGCCATCGTCCCACTGTGCCCGCTTGATCACACCACTGCTGTTCAACCTCGTGTACAAGTGGCGGTCGATAGACCCGGTAGCTCTTTCCGCGACCGTGGGTACGAAGGAGAACGAAGCCCTTGGAATCGACGGGCAATGGATCGACAAGAGAGGCCAGCGCCGCAACTTGGTCCCGCCCCTCGAACTCAATGACACCCTCGGCAAAAGTCCGCACCTTCTTTCCGACACCAGCATGCTCTCGGTCCGGCGGATGACCGAATCGGATAAGAAACTCCTCGGATTCCTGAGGGGTCACGTTATCCTGGCCGATGGCGCTCACGACAACGGTCGCCGAGAGGAGGGCGTCCTCGCTGAGCGTTGCGAAGTCATCATTGCTGAAGCGGCACTTCTCTTCCTTCTTGCCCGAGTGCGGCACTTCCCGCACGGCAAGCTCTTCCTCCAAGTCAGTGACAATTGCGATTCGATACTGAACGGCATTCTTCTCGAGATGATCGGGCCGAGTTTTCCAGCGCACCTCCAGCTTCGTATACTCGCCCGTCTTCTCCGCATCGAGTCGGAGAAGGAGCTCCGGCGGCGACTCCGGTTCGCCTTCCGATAGCCCGGACCATCGGGAAATCCCGCCGGTGCGCGTTCTCCATGAGGTTAGCTGGATCTCCTGCAGCGATTCGGAGGCACTCTCGACTCGAAGCGCGTTGACCCACAGATGCCGCTGTCCGTCGAGATCCGTCAGCGCTTCGGCCAACGGGCGAGTGGTCGCCGAGCGAATGTACCGTTCCAACTGTGCGACTTCTTCGTCAGACGGCGACAGCAAGCGAAGCGCCTCAATGCGGGCAGATGGAGTGAGTCCAGCCACTGCGGAACTGAGAAGTCGATCAACGAATGTACGCGATACCAGCAGCTCCTCGTCCAACGAGGATTCCTCCGTTTGGACTGCGGGCCAAAGCCCCAAAACGTGCAGGTGTTCTCCGGGATACGCGCCACTCGCCGCAATCTGTACCAAGAAATCAAACTCCGTCCATCGCGAGATGCTCTGCCGCCGTCCCCCGTGGCCACGTGCTAGTTTTACGGCCTGTTCGGCGTACTGGCGCGCGTCCTTCGAGAGCCGGTTGGTCACCTGGCGAGCTGCTAGCCGGATTGCTTCGTCAAATAGCTCGCCTTCCTGAAGTTCGCGCGCGGCGCTGTAGATGCCGTCCATTCCAGCTCCCGCGCGGCTTGTATCAACCAAGAGGAAAATGCGATTCTTCTTCTCCTCCCGGAGCTCGACTGCCCGGTCGGCAGTGATCATCCGCTCGGCCTTCGTATCCGTGTCAGCCACGCACCACACATCCCAGCCATCCAACACGAATGTCGAGGTTCTCGCCAAGTGTCCGACGATCTCTGGACTCAGACATCGCACGAACGCCATCGTGCCGGCATCACCTGAGCCGAGCCGGCGCTCGACTGCCTTTGACAGAAGCGTGGCGTGCAGGTCAGTCCACATTGTTGTCGTGCTCCTTGGCGCGCTGGAACCTGGGTGAAACGTGTTTCATTGATTCCGCGTCATTAACGCCCACGAGCAGGCCAAGATCCCGCAAGCGCCGCTCCAATGCAGCGCGGTTCGACTGAAGCAGCTCATTCGACACCGCCATTCCGTGTGGAGCGCGGTCTATGCAGAGACCGTAGTTGCTAGAAAGCACATCAACAAAGTCCGTGAACGAAAGCGAGCGGCCGTTGAGGCGTCTGCCCGGACGAAGCACGTGAACATGAACCAGATAGTCGAGCACGCTATCTGTCAGTATCAGGCAACGCGCTTCGCCTCGCGTCTTGGCGCCTGGCATGACGGCCGTTCGCGTCACGGCGCGCTTCAGAGCCAGGCCATTCGGCCGGTCCATTAGCAAGCACGAGTCCAAGAGCGACGTGACATTATTCTGGGTATTCTTCCGTCCCTGCAGAAACGTGAGCGCCTCAGCCAGACGCCATACGGGACTGGGCTGCACAGACGTCGCCCTCAGAATGCTCGCGGCTTCCCCATAATCCTCCTCAAGTCGCTCGGCCAATATCGCAGTCTTGCGCTCCAGGTCGTAGATGATCGGTTTCGCTTGCTCACTTCGCTCGAACAAAAGGTCCCCGAGCAGGTTGATCCAGTCGGTTGCGTAGGGCGCGCTATCGACTGAGCGTTTCTTGAGGACGGGATCGTATCGTGCTCCGTGATCCAGCAGCCGAAGCGCCATTAGGATCACTGGAATCCGTTCAAGGCGGCGACGAAAATCCTCCATCGATTGCTCAGCCAGGCCCCTGAGGGAGCGATCGACGCCATTTGAGCAGTCGACCAGAAGTTGCGCGGGTGGCTGCTCATGCTCGCCGGGCAGTACACCTCGCTCTGACCAAGCGAAAAGCATCTCTGCTACACTCGTCATGATCGCTGTCATGCCGACAGCAATGCACGATTCGAGGAGCTCGACGAATGCGTGACGTGGGACTGCGGTAGCGTACGCTCGTACAAAATTGCGTATGTGTTCTGCGAACCGACGTGAAGCCTTCTTGGCAATCGGTCGCTGGTTGGGGATGCGCTCACCTTCGCTACCGCGCAACTTGTCCGGCGCCGCGCCAAGTTGCTGAGCGAGGCGGATCATTAAGAGCTGATCTATGCCGACGGGTACGCTTTCCTCAAAGCAGTCTGCCGTTCGGCTGCCAAGTTCACCCTGCCGAGAGACGCCCTGCATGAAGGCCTTCAGTAACTCGTTGCTTTCATGTCCGCGCCCAACACGAAACCACGCTTGCTCACCTTCTGGCGTTTGTTGAACGTGAACACCGCTTTGGTCGGCGAGCATCGCGACGATCATCTCTGGGACTTTACGCAAGTTTGCGACAGCGTCGGGCAAATCAACCCAGCTTGACATGTAGTGAGATGGGGCGACGCGCTGAACCTGCTCAGTTCGTCCGAGGCTACGCTTCGCGTTCTCAAGACAGAAGCAAAGTAGTAAGTCGCCGAGAATTGCCTGGCCCGCTGGATGGTCAAACCCGTTCAGGTCGGATTGCCCTGCGAGGATGCCGGCAACGCGTTCGATGGTAGCACCGCGCCGCCGCTCCCGGGCAGTTCCCTCCCCGCCAAAGACCTCCAAGAACCGCCCCTTTCCCCGGCGGTGGCCAAACCGGAACATATAGAACACGGCCGGCAAGACGGCGAAGAGGTCAAAATCCTGAATAGATACAGGCAGTACCCTGTCGTAGTTGCCGGTCCAGATCTCGCGGGTCATACCGCGGCCGAGCGCTTCGTCGACAATCGAACGCGCTGTGATGCCCGTCTTGTCTGCGCTCATGGAGTTACCCCGCTAAGTGCCCGAAGAACGAGTTGTTGTTGCAGCCCTTCTTCACGCTCAACTTGGTGAGCGTTCACGTGGTAAACGCGGTCGTCCTGTATCGGGGTCCACGCGATCAACTCTCGTTCATCTTCGCGGACGAGCCGCTGCACAAAGATGGAAAGGTTAGCAAATGTATCGTCCGTTGATACATCGCCCAATTGGTAGCCATCGTTCAGCTCCAACAGCAGGTGGAAAAGCTCTGCGCCAAGCCGCAAGCGCTCCTCGCCGCGCTCGCGATAGCGGTAGACGAGAAACACGTGACGGTGCAGACGTTCAACGCCGGGTATCTCGTTTGGCAAGTCCGGCTCAATCCGAAAAGCAGAGATGGGCTTTTCAATCCAAAACGCCGTCTCCGTGGGCGTTCGCGGCGTAACGCGGAATGGCACCACGTCCGGTCGATTGAAGGCCGCCGGCGGAAGATCTTCGAGACGCGCCATTCCACCTACGAGGCGAGCGCACAGCTTGTCCACGTCCAAGCCGAGGGCTAGATCCCGGAACTGACGGAGGTGACGACCGCGTGCCAATCCAAACGACTCCGGATCCGATGCAATCAAGGATACGTGCTCCTGGGTCCACTCAAAGTACGCACGCCGTCGCGCCGATGACAGCGGCATCCCCTCAAAGCTTGGCGGCCTGATCTTGCCATCAAGCATCGGCGAGCTGAGGAGATAGCGGTCCACCTGTGGATGCGCTTCGAGCGCCGGATCAAACCGAGCCAACTCCCGAAGTAACTCGCCCTGTCGACCAGGTGACGTCGGTGAGAACGCGCGATCCCAGTACGGTAGGGGTTCCGGCGTGATTCCGGCGTGATAGTCCTTGCAGTGGTGAACGCCAAATACGATATATGCGAGTGCGGCCCGTAGCTCTCGGACTGTGATGTGGGTCTCGCCACGCAGGTGAACAGCCTGAAACGCTTCGAACAGACGATCGCGCGCGCGACGTTTGATGGGCTCCGCGACTACCCCCGCGATCGTGCTCGGGCCAAAAACGCGCGTCGCGCGGTACACCTCGCAGCGTGCCTTTGCGGTGCACGTGCTGCACGGCGCCCAGTGCGACTTGGCGTCATCACCGCCAAACAGGTGATCAAGTAAGCGGTGAAGGAAGTCACTCGTGATCGACGAGCCGTCCGGGCTAATGCCGCCAACGAGCGAACGTTGATTCAAGCTGATGAACCGAATATGAGACTCTGCGGCAGTACCCTCCTGCTGCAGCAACGTGTACAGCTCAGTAGTGAGCGGTGTCGCCGAACCGCCAAGTCGTTGTTCAACACCCTCGATCCACTCAAGTAAGCGGCCATCGTTAATGGCCAACAAGTGGGCGATGTCTTGTTCCGGTCGTCCTTGTTGAAACGGAGCCAGGAACTCGTCCAACAGTTCGTCGGCTGATCGGCCATGCCACGCCGCCGAACCATCAAGGTTCATCCGAACCACCAAGCCGTCTTTCGTTCGTCCTTCGACTATCCGGTCGGACGAGCTATGCCGGCCAAGGCCCAGCCGACCCGCCAAGTGCTGAAGGAGCGCCGTCTTTCCGTCGCCTGCGTTGCCGCAGAGAACGACCAGGCGAATGCGCCGCTCGCGGATATCGTGGTCGAGCGTTTCCTCAAGTTCGGTTTCGACGTACGTTTGGACCGCAAACCGACTGTCGAGGCCGCGCGTTTCGACGTTTCCCCAAAATGGTGATCCAGGGTATGACTGGAGTAGGTGTTTCAGCCACGCGATCTCTCGCTCTCGCAACTCAGAAGCGTCAACGGCATCGGCGAGATTCTCGGTCTCACCGCCGATTGAGTCGCGACCGGTTTCGCTCGGTGCCTCGTGGAACTCGGCCGCAGGTGGGGCGGGCAGCTGCAGCAGTTTGATCGCCTCGCGGGCCGAGGCGGGTCGCTGCCCAACGTCGACGTTCGTTGCCCCGTCCAGGAACGCGACTAGCGTCGGATACTGATCGCGCGGAATGCCGTCCCAGTTCAGTCCTCGCTCTTTGGCTTGCGCTCCCCCATGCTGGAAAGGTTGGCGATCGAACAGCACCTGGAAGATGCTTGCCGCCAGCGCGAATAAGTCATCGGCCGGCGAGGCGCCTCGCCCCTTTGAGTGTGCATCGGAGCAGTACAGAACCGTCCCAGGCCTGATGACCGTTTCGCCGATCTTGTGCACAAAATCGTAATCGGTGAGCACCAGGTCGCTACCGGACACAATCATGTTGCGAGGGCTGACGTCACCATGCACCAGGCCATTGCGGTGTAGCTCATTCAACGCCTCGCACGCTGTCCGCAGCCAGCGCAGGGCAAGAGCTTCAGACGAAGATTCCTGCAGCTCTTCGGCGAGGAGAGGGAACACTCCGGTAAAGTCGCTGAGCGGCGCCCCATCGATCCACTTCATGAGCGCGACAAACTCGTTTTCACGCCACTCGTCAGCGTACTCGAAGACCGCCGACAAGCCGGGGTGACCACCCAGGTGTGAGCGGGCCAAGCGATAGGCCTGGCGTATTTGCTCACCGACCTGCCGGTCATGCCCGATCTTCGCGACGTAAGTGCCGAGCTCCTCCCGGGTTGACCGTTCGATCTCGACGACTTTGAACGTGGTGCCCATACCCCCCGAACCCAGCCTGGCGATGATGCGGTAGTCGTGGCCGTGAAAGCGAACCTCCTGCTCCTCCGTCCAATACCGTGCGGGTGGCACGGGCGTACGCGCAACTGAATCGCCTAACAACGTCCCCAGCGATCCTCGTAGCGCTTCGATCGAGGGACGCGAACCCGGATCATCCGCTACGCCACGCAAGAGCAGTTGCGCCGCGTTCGCGCTGCCAGAGTCCTCGCGGCCATCGAACAGCATGAGAAGTGCCTGGCAGGCGCCGTACACGTCGGATCGCTGATCCGCGGCCGCAAGTCCTTGCGCACGGACTTCGGGAGCGAACATTGCAGCTTGCGGCCCCTGAATCGGCCCGGAAGACGCGACGCTGGTGTCAGACGGGATCTTTGCGCGGTCGAGGCCCGTGAGGATCGGCGAATTGTCGTGCTTCACGAGAATCGTCTGGGCCGTCAAGCCGCGGTGAACGAATGGACCGTCACTCGTACCGACGCCATGCAGCTCGCCGAGCGCGGTGAGGGCGGCGCGTGCAAATGCGATTCGGCTCATCGTATCCCAGGTCTGGTCCGAGGCTCGCGCCTCAATGCTTGGCGCCGCCGGATCGACAACCGTGAAAAAAAACATCTCGCCTGCGTAGCCGGGCGCTTCCTGGTAAGAGTCGAGGATGCGCGGCGCCCACGAGAACAACTGGAGCTGATGCAGCGCGTCGAACTCGCGCTTCGCCTTGGCTTCGGCGTTCTTGTCGTCGGACGCAGAAAGGTCGTATAAGTGCAGAATCACACGATCGCGGCGGGAGGGTTGCGTACCACGATAGATGCGGTGGAATCGCTCCTCGCGGGGCGTGTGTCGCTCCAGATTCACATAGCCGGCGAGCCGACGAAGCGACCCATCGATGGCGACTGCGCTTTTGGGCTCCAGTGCACGGCAGAAGGCCTCGATTTGCTGAGGCGATAGCTGTGGCGGCGAACCGAAGTCGATCGCCGACTTCCAGTCGCTGAGCGTGTGCAGTCGGACTCCCCGGACCTCCCGGTCGCTCAGACGCTTGATCTTGGACGCCTCCTGCGTCAGCAGGAACGAACCATCGACACGCGCCAGATCGCGATAGTGGCGCCGCAACGTCGTGCCGATCTTGCGGGCCTTGTTGGTTACGCGGTCGGCTTCTTGTGCGACCAGATCGGGATTTGCGTCAACCCACTGTGCGGTCCAGTGCTTCACCTCAATGACGCGCACGCCAGGCGGCCCGATCGCCACGATGTCGATCTCGTCCGATTGCAACTGATGAGTGACCGAGAAGGCGACGTTGGTCAGCAACACCCAGTGCCCGTCGCCGCCTTCGTTTTGTAGGCGGTTCCGCAGATGCTCAACGGCCTTCAGCTCACTTTCGTTCGCTGCCGGGCCACACGGAAAGATCGTGACTTTCATCCCGGTTTCCCTCGCCGCTGCAATTCGATCAAGTTCCGCGCCGGCCACCATGCGCGACCGCCACGTAGGCCATAACGCGTCGCATACGAATCGGCTCGTCGTTTCCGCTGCTTACTCATGACTGACTATCTGCGCCTCGCTTCTGAATCGTCTTCTGCCGCTACGATTGGTTGCTGGTCTTCTTGAGCAATGCCACCAACAAACGAGTCACGCGAAACGACGCACACGTCGCTGCGACACAGGCGGCGGCTAGGACAATCGCTGACCAGCGCGTCGTCGCCCCCAGATCGATCGCGGTGCCATTCGAGTCGGCCGTCCCTCCCTGAATAGCAAGCAGCGCCAGGGAGAGTACAAGCCAGACGAGCAATGCAATGATCGCCTGCCAGTGGTATCCGATGAGCCTATCGTAGAACCCGAGGTCCTTCAGTCGTCGGACGATCGGCTTATCCGCAATCGAGAGCAGAAGTGTGAGCGCCGTCACCTGAAACCCTGCCAGTACCGCAGCGGCGTCGATACTGCCGCTCAGAAAGCGTTCGACGGCGCGTGCGGTGTTTGCGCCCGGGGGATTCCACAGCCAAAGCCCAACCCCAGCTAGTACGCCAACAATCCACGGTCCGCCCATCTCCCAAAGCGCAGCGACTCGACGGCTCAGGGGCACTTTCCCAGTTACGATTCGACCCGACCCAGGTGTGTGTGGCGCGTGCGACATGCTCAGGCGCCTCCTGCCTGAGTCCGAAGGGCCGGAAGCCTGCTATTGAGCTCGGCGGCGAGTTTTCGACGTGCATCGTCGGTGTCAATCGATCGATTCGTCTCGGCAACTTCTAAAACGATTTCCTCCCGCGCGTACAGCAGGTCAAGTTCCTCGACCGGCGCGTCATCACCGTCTGAGCCGCGTACTTTTATCGTGCGCACGCCGCCAGGGCCGTCAACATGTTCGGTGCCGATGCGGGCCAATCGCTCGGCAAGAGCCTTCGTAGTGTCTGTAACCATCCCCTCGCCACGCGAGTGCCCCATCGTGATTTCGACCTTAACGTTCACGCCGCCAAGATCATCAAGCATGGAGAGCGCGTGCCCAACCGATCCACCAGCGGTTCTAAGTTCTTGAACGCCGCGCGGGTCGGACAACGTGAACTCGATGCCGCGGACGAAGCGTTTACGTCGGAGCTTCTCCAGCATGTCGTGACGAAGCACTGGCTCAATCGCAATCGGAACGTCCGGGAGGATGTGCCCAATGACGGCCGCGAGAACCGAGTGACGTGGTCCGGTGTGCGCGTAATGAATGACCGCGGCGCCAACCTCTGGGTGCAGCGCGAAGCACATCGGCTCGCCCAAGTCAGTCTCATCGCCGATCGGCAACGGTTCAACTTGCCCGTCATGAATGGCAGCCGGCAGATTGCTGCTTCGTAGGAGGTACACGGTTCCGGTGAGAATTCCGCGCCGACCTTCCCACCGCAAGTCCTGGGCTAGGAACTGCTTGGCGTGCTGGGTGAACTCGAAGGATCGATTGGCATTGTTAATCGCTGCAACGGCCTGGCGAACCGGCGCCGTTGGGCCTTCTGCTGGCTTGACCCAGAACTGGTATGCTTTGATCGGTCTCGCCATTACAGATCCCCTCTGAAGGCTCGGTCGAGAATTGAAGGCATCAGTGCTTCCGTTTCCGTGGCGACGCGCCTTGTCTCGACGCGGGCCTCATTCAGCTTTGCGTGCAGCCGGCCAAACCAAAGCTGCTTTTCGATCGACGGAACCGGAACGGGGATGACCATCAGCTTGTCAAGTCCGAGCGTTCGATTGCGCCCGGCTCCACCCGGTGATGCCTTCCCGATAGCCTCCATGCCCTCGGGGGTCAGAAAATAGAATGCAAGGTAGTCGGCCGTCGCGACCTCATGATTGGCGAGACACGTGATAAAGCGATGTGACCCAACGCGACCCTCATCCTCCGGTTGCGCGACCGCAATCGCGCCTTCCCATGCAAACACATTGTTGAACAGGAGGTCGCCCGGCTCGATGTAATAGAGTTTCTTGTCGCCGACCGCTAAATAGTCAAGGGCGGGCTTATGAAACGTGCCGTTACCGAACGACCGAATACCCAACTCGCGATACTCGCCGCCCATCTTGACGTCGACGGGGCGACGAACGAGCGGCGCGGCTTCAGACATCGGAACGCGTGGGGCACCGTCGGTGATTTGGTGAAACGCGGATCTGAGTAGTGCATCCTTCGCTTCGTCAATTTCCTGACAAAGTCGCTGGGCGTCGGCCAGCCGCGACGCGGCAGCGTCGAGCGTCTCTACGATCCGGTCCTGCTCATCCGGTTCCGGCATTTGAATCTTCAACGCGAGCATTCGCTCGGAACTCAGCCGCACCCGGTTCGTCGTACCCTCGCTCGCGTGCTTACACAGCGCGATAAATCCCGGAGTTCGCGTAAGCCAGCCAAGAAACTGTGGTCGCAGGCGTCGAGCGTCTACATCAAACGCCGGAAAATCGTTGCTCGCGAGCGCCCCGTCGAGCTCGGCCGGCACGATACCCATCGCACCGTTACGTGCGTCAATCTTCGAGATGATGAACTGCCCCGTTCGGACTTTCGTTCGAGCCGTTCCCTTGATATCCGCGCCAGCGATCTCGCCCCGCGGAACCACGCCGCGTCCCCAGAGCTTGATCGTGACCTGCTGGTACCGCTTCATCGGATCGACAGTGACCACATTCCGGTTGGGTTCGAGCACGTCTCCGAGGGCGCAGGATGTCCAATCGCGTGTCTTCACGCGCCCACCTCGGCAAGCGCGTTAGGCTTCGCAGATGCTGCTCGCACAACGTCGCACGAGATGATCTCCTTCACCTCGGCCATGATGGCTGCGATCCGCTCGGTCTTATGGACGATGCTGTCGGCCAGCACCTCGGCGGGAAGGTGCTCCAACGCCTCCGCCGATCGCGGGTTCTTGATGTCGAGGTTGAAGACCGGCCAATAGATCGCGTCGCCGGCTTCCTGCTCGCCCTTCGCTGTTGCGAGTTCGAAACGTGACTGTTCCCGCAACGACCGCTCGCGTTCCAGAATCGCATCGACTGTTCGGGCCGGCTGCGCATTTCGTTTCGCCGCCAGGGCCTCTTGCGCCGCCTCGCGGGCCTGCCGCTCCAGAGTGCCGGCGCGATCCCGGGCCGCTTCCGCTGCCTTCCAATGTGGCGTCGCTTGCGCCGTCGCGTCGTCGATCTTCTCGTGGATGTCGATCTTCCAGGCATGGTCATTCTCGACGCGCTTGGCTGCCCGGAACCACTTCAACACGTCTGCAAATTCCTCGAATTGCATCGGCTGCGTCTTGGTGTACTTCTTGCGGCCTTCGGGGAGCGGCACTTCGTAGTACCAAATCGACTCGGTCGGGCCGCTGCGGTCGAAGAACAGCACGTTCGTTGAAATCGGGGTATACGGCTCGAACACGCCCTGGGGCAATCGGACGATCGTGTGCAGGTTGTAGTTCTTGACGAGGTCCTCTTTGATGCGGTTGCAGACGCCGTCGCCGAACAAGGTGCCGTTAGGCACGATCACGGCAGCGCGGCCAGGCTTCGGTGCGCGGCGCAGCTTGCGCATGATGAGCTGCAGGAATAGCAGCGCCGTTTCAGTCGTCTGCATGTCGGCCGGGAAGTTGCTCAGGATGCCGCGCTCTTCCTCGCCGCCGAACGGCGGATTGGTCAGGATGACGTCGACGCGATCCCGGTCGCCCAGCTCGGTGACTTTCACGTCGAGCGAATTGGCGGGGTCGATCTGCGGACGCTCGATGCCGTGCAGCAGGAGGTTCATCTGGCAGAGCAGGTAGGGAAGCGACTTTGGCTCGCCGCCGCGAATGGACGTCTCTTGTAGCAGTTGCTGCTGCTCGACGTTCTTGGCCTGCTTCGAGAGGTGCGTGAACGACTCGACAAGAAAGCCGCCCGTGCCGCACGCTGGATCGAGCATGACCTCGCCGAGGCGCGGGTTGATCGCCTCGACCATGAAGCGCACGACCGGTCGTGGCGTGTAGAACTCGCCGGAGTCGCCGGCAGCGTCGCGCATCTCGCGGAGCATTGATTCATAGAGGAAGCCGAGCGTGAACAGCTCGTCCTGGTGCAGGAAGTTAATCGAGTTCACCTGGTTGATGACGTCGCGCAGCAGGTAGCCCGACTGCATTCGGCTTGTGATGCCGCCGCCGGTTCCGTCCGCACCGCCAAAGACCGTGCCGATGACCTGCCGACGGCTGCCTCGGCCATTGCGAAGGGAGCCCAGATACTTGAGCAGCCCCGGTCCTTGCGTACCGTCCGGCAGGCGAGTCCGCTCTTGTGTGATGTAGGAGAGAAGCTCGGGGCCCGTGAGGCCGCTGTCTGAAGCGGCCCAGTCGCGCCAGCGATAGGGCGCCTCGATGGCAGACTGGTAGCGGGCCTTCTTCATTTTGGCCCGCGACTCCTCGATCTGCTCCATATCGTCCAGGAACTTCAGGAACATGATCCAGGTCAGCATCGGCAGACGGTCGAGGTCGCCGTTGAGCCCCTTGTCCTTGCGCATGATCTTTCGGCAGGATTTGATGACCGAGCCGAGTCGCTCAGCGGTCGTCGCCGGTTGGCGGGCCGCCTTGCCGCTTCGAGACTTCGTCGGCGCCGTGGCTGCTTGGTCAGCGGGCTTCGGCGACCTGGGCTTGCGAGCAGTTTTCTTCATATCGCGGTCTCATCGCAGCCGTCACGCGGCGTAAAGCAGTGTCTGAAGCTGGCGAACGGCGTCAACGAGCCGGTCTTCGCCGCCGAACAACGTTGCGATCTGAAGCTCATTGCCGTGCTGGTTGATGGGAGGCAACGTCAGTACCTCGGGCAACGTGAACTCCGCTAGGCCGTGCTCGGTGTACTTGTCGAGCAGTTCGTTCAACACATTTCGGGCTTCAGCGCCGTATTGATCGAAGAAGTCCCGTCGTTCGGAACGAAGTCGCTGAGCGCGCTCACGTCGCGTGCGAAGCGGGGCATTGAACGCCAGATGGCAGAGCAGGTCGAGCGGATCGGCATCGGGCTGTTCGGCCGCCTCGGCTACGGCATCGAAGTCGATGCCTCGGTCAGCCAGCCGTTCGATGATTTCTGCGCGACGATCCGGGTCCGCCCATTCCGTTCGCAGCTCGGTGGCGCTGCGGTAGAGCGTCCGCACTTTCTCCGCCGTGTAATCGGTGAACCGCACAACGCGGAGCTGATTACCGTCTGGGTCTAGTTCGTAGACCAGGTGCGCCGCGATCTCGACGCGTCCGCCATCAAAATAGAACTTTCGGCGTTCGCCCGGCGGAGGATCGGGTGGGAGCGGCGGCGGGTCGGGTGGTTCCGGCGGCTCAGGTGGTTCGGGTGGCTGCGGCGGGGCCGGCTCGTTGCCCTCGCCGATATTCTCTTCGTCTTCTGCGATCGGATCGCCGTCGAAGTCGGGGTCCGCAAACATTCGCGTGGCCGAACCCGTGTAGTCGAGGATGCTGAAGAAGAGCTTGCCGTAGTCGTCCCGGACGCGCGTTCCACGGCCGATGATTTGCTTGAAATCGGTGATCGAGTTGATGACGCGAACGAGCACGACGTTTTGCACGGTCGGTGCGTCGACGCCCGTCGTCAGCATCTGCGAGGTGGTGAGGATGACGGGTGTCTGTCTCTCCAGATCCTGAAAGTGACTTAGGTGCCCGCGACCGATCTGCCCCTCGTCGGACGTGACGCGACACACATAGTCGGAATGCTGGCGAACGAGATCAGCATTCAGGTTGTTCAGCGCGCGGCGCATTTCGTCAGCGTGCTCCTGGTCAACGCAGAAGACGATGGTCTTTCCGTAACGGTCGGTGCGGCGAAGGTAGTTTGTCAGATGGCGCGCGACAGCGATCGTCCGCGCGCGTAGCGACACGCGCCGCTCGAAGTCGTTGGTGTGATACTCCTCGTCCGGGATTTCACGGCCGAAGCGATCCAGGTCACCCTGACTCGGTCGCCAGCCAGCGGCATCCCAGGTCGTGATTACCCGATGGACGCGATACGGCGCAAGGAATCCATCTTCGATTCCCTGGCGGAGACTGTATTGATATATGGGATTGCCGAAGTAGCGGTAGGTGTCCCGGTTGTCCTCGCGGAGCGGTGTTGCCGTCATACCAATCTGGAACGCCGGCTCGAAGTATTCGAGAATCTCGCGCCAGTTGCCCTCGTCGCGGGCACTACCACGATGACATTCATCAACGACGATCAGGTCGAAAAAGTCGGGCGCGTACTCGCGGTAGAGGCCTGGTCGATTAACATCCTTCGCGATGGACTGATAGATCGCGAAGTACATTTCTCGGCTCTTGATTGCCTCACCGTTCTCGATTTTCCAGCGCGCGTCACCGAACGGCGCGAACGTTTTTGCCATCGGGTCGTCGATCAGGATGTTCCGATCAGCGAGGTAGAGAATGCGCGGCCGCCGATACTCGCCGCGCATGTTCCAGCGGGCGGTCCAAAGCTTCCAGCAGATCTGGAACGCGACAACTGTCTTGCCCGTGCCCGTCGCCATCGTGAGCAGCATCCGCCGACGACCTTGAAGCACGCCTTGCACTGCGCGGTTGATCGCGATTTCCTGGTAGTAGCGTGGCGACTTCCCGCTCAGGTGGTACGCCGGGGTGAAGAGCTGCTCGGCAACGTCATGCGTGATTGATTCCGTCGCGGAGAGACGGCCCCAAAGTTCTGCCGGAGTCGGGAACGTCTCAATCTCGCGCTCGACGCCGGTGGTGTAATCGAACTCGACAATCCCGTGGCCGTTCGTGGCGTACGCGAATTTCAGGCCGAGAATCTCAGCGTAGTCCTTCGCCTGTTGCAGCCCCTGGCCCGCCGTCGCATAGGTCGGCTTGGCCTCGACGACAGCGATCGGCAAATCTGGGCGATAGCGGAGGACGTAGTCCGCACGTTTGCCCGGGCGGCGACGCCCGCGGCGACCAGTTACGACGATTCGGCCGTCCGTGAACGTGACCTGCTCATTGATCCGGCAAGGCTCCGTTTCCCACCCGGCGGTCTGAAGACGCGGGACGACGTAACGACGGCAAGTGTCAGCTTCGTTCGGCATGTGACCCTACGCGCGTCGTTGATTCAGCCACGCATCGACGGCATCGCGATGGAACCGCCAGTGCCGGCCGACCTTCTGAGCCGGGAGCTTACCCTCTTGCGCCAGCTTGTAGAGCGTCGATCGCGAGATCTTGAGGTACTTCGCCAGCTCAACGATCGTCATTACGCTGTCTGGCGGCGACTTGGCCATTAGGCCGTTCCTCGTCCGAGTGCCTACGCCACGCAGGCGATGTCATCATTTCACAGTTGTTAACAGCTGCTGTCAATCGTTCGGTCTCGCGGACCGCCCGCCGGCCAGGAGGCGGTCCAACCGCTTCGCGTGCGGCATTCCAGTTTTGCAGGCACGGCGGCGGTGTTTCGGATGGGATTTAGCCGAGCCGTCCAGGGCCATTCCGACGGCTCTGACCCGAAATCCGGCAATCCGCAACGACCTCGCGCCAAGCGGCAAGCAGTTGGCGTGTGATCGGCGCGAACCCGAGCAGAGGACGGGCTCGATTCGATCGGACGACTCTCCTGGGCAGTTTCAAGCGGGTCCAACCTAAACGAACGACTGCGTCGGTCCGGGCCTCAGGTGTCAAACGAACCGAAACGTGCCACCGCCCATCCCGTCCCTTCCGGCAGCCGATGCTGTAGCCCGCAAACTTGATCGACTTCCGGCGCACATCACAGATGGACGCCCGTTCGCGCTCGAAGAAATCGTGCCGGCCTTTCGTCGCCAGCAGCACGAAGAACCGCTCGTGCCGCAGGTATTGCATATTTGCAAGCCCTTGCTTCTTGCGCCGGCAGCGCGCCCACTTCGAGATGGCGATGCCGTAGCGCGCGACGAGCTTTGCATCGACCGCGGCCGGATCCTTCCCTACCGGAATCTCCCCGGCCACGTAGAACCAATAGCCGTGCGTGATGTACGCGACGGCGAGCTGCTGTACGAAGCCCTCGACTGACGTTGTAACGCACCGATACTCCATACGTCGTTCCTCCTTCCTTCAAATGAGCGGGTTGTTCTGGCACAACCCGCGAAGCCTGTGTGAACCTCCTTTCGTTCGAGCTTCAATCCCTTTCCGGACCCGGACCGCAGAACTCCAGCAGTTCGCGAAGCTCTTGCTCGGTCGGCTCCCGGCCAAAATCCTCCCGGTAACACGCAACAATGCGTGCTCGCACGTCGGGCGGAATGTTCGTCCGCTCCGGCCAGCATCGCTCATCGAACTCCTCGATGATGTCGGCCGGACTGTCGCCGATGACGCTGCCACTCCGCGTACGCCACCAACCCATGTGAATCACCTCCCTTTCGCCCGAAACCAGATCCTCTTGCACACGGGCCACGCGGTCGCCCGCATCACCGGCCCCCCGTGCAGAACCACCTCCTTCCATGAAAACCCGGCCGCCCACCGTCACATCCTGAGCACACTGCCCATTTCGAATCCGTCACCGCATCCACGCATCCGACCGTCGTCGCTTCCCCGCCGTCGCGAACCGATGGTTGCTGTCGGCATCGCCGCCATCTCATCGACTCGGATCAAGCTTTCGACATCCGTCCGCGCGCTAGCTAGATTCATCTATTGCAGTTGCTCAACGCACAAAACACCGCACCGATTCGTGTTCTCGCTGCACCAACACGCTGCATTCGTTCACGAATTCGACGTACCTTGCGCAACGAGAAAGTCAGTTCGGCTTCCTAGCGGTTGCGGCCCCGCAACCTCGATACACCTGCGAGTACACCTCGCCTGTGCATCGTCATTCCGCTGCCAAACGACGGCCCTCTCCCGAGGGTCCTCG
>CAYMBL010000025.1:0-53533 GCA_964388675.1 uncultured Planctomycetales bacterium | reverse complement strand
GGCGCTGGCGATGCCCGGGGCCGCGGCGCCGTCGACTGAAATGATCGACGGTCTGCGGGTCGGAGCGGCGCTCGCGTGGCAGATGCTGCGATCCGATGAACAGCTTCGCGAGCAGCATGCACGAAACGGCCAGTTGATGAACGAACGCGAAACGCTGCGCCGCGATCATGCCGAAACGGTCGCCACCGTGTTGAAAGAGCGCGAGTTCCGCATGCAGGAACAGCGCCGGCATATCGACGAGCTCGAATCCGAAGTGCAGCGGCGCTCGGCGGCGCTGCAGCAGGCGCTGGCGCGCGCCGAGGCTGCCAGCCGCGCCAAGAGCGAATTCCTCGCCAACATGAGTCACGAGATTCGCACGCCGATGACCGCGATTCTCGGCTACGCGGAGAATCTGCAGGACGAGGCGCTGAGCATCGCCGAGCGCTTCGACGCTGTGCAGACGATTCGCCGAAACGGCGAGCACCTGCTGGCGATCATCAACGACATTCTCGATATCTCCAAGATCGAAGCCGGACGGCTCGAGACCGAGCGCGTGCATTGCTCGCCGCTCGAAGTGCTCGGCGACGTGCATCGCCTCTTGCGCCGCCGGGCGGAGGAGCGCGGGCTGTCGCTCACGATTCGCGCGGTCGGCCCGCTGCCGGCTGCGATTCGCAGCGACCCGCTGCGGCTGCGGCAGATTCTGATCAACCTGGTCGGCAACAGCATCAAGTTCACCGAGCGCGGGGGAGTCACGGTCGAGGCTGAGCTGTGCCCGCGCGCCGACGCCGGCCCGCTGCTCGAGCTGCGGGTTCGCGACACCGGCATCGGCATCAAAGCCGACCAGATGGAGCGCCTGTTTCAGGCGTTCGGTCAGGCGGACAGCTCGATGACGCGTCGCTTCGGCGGCACCGGCCTGGGCCTCACCATCAGCAAACGCCTCTCGCAGATGCTCGGTGGCGACCTGAATTGCACCAGCGTCTACGGCGAAGGGTCGGTCTTCGCCGTCACGATCGACCCGGGTTCGCTCGACGGCGTCGAGATGCTCTCGAATCCGGATCCCATCGGCAGCGCCGCGACGCCCGCCGCGCCCGTCGCGCCGGCGACGCCGCAGCCGTTGTCCGCGAGCGCGCCGTCACTGCGGGTGTTGGTTGCAGAGGACGGCCCGGACAATCAGCGGCTCATCGCGTTTGTGCTGAAGAAGGCCGGCATGACCGTCGAGATCGTCGAAAACGGGCGGCTGGCTGTCGACGAACTCGTTCGCGCGACCAAAGCGGGCACGCCGTACGACGTGGTCCTGATGGACATGCAGATGCCGGTGCTGGACGGCTATCAGGCAACGGTCGAGCTGCGCCAGCGCGGCTTCCGGCTGCCGGTGATTGCGCTGACGGCGCACGGTATGGCCGGCGATCGCGAGCGCTGCATCGACGCGGGCTGCGACGACTACGCGACCAAACCAATCGATCGCGTCCGCCTGATCAGCCTGATCCGCGAGCGGCTGGCGGCCGCGCGGCCAAGCGGAGTGTGAGCAGGCGCTTGGTCCCCGCTCATGCAAAGAGGGGCGCGTGAGTGCCTCCCGCGCGTTCAGCGAGTAGCCGCGCTCGTCTCGAGCCGGTGCCTTTCTCGCCCGTAGCGAACACGACCGCTTGCTTATGCGCGCGGCTCGGAACAACGCGAACACGACCGCTTGCTTACGCGCGCGGCTCGGATCTTCTCCTGATCCGAGCCGCGACCGTAAGGGATGGGGCGCATGCACCTTGTACCGCGAGCCGACCTCGGTTCGTCCGTAGAGCGCACGCTTGTTGCCAGGCGCTTCAACGCCTGGACAAGGAGGACTCCGGTTCACGTATCCGCTCGGAGAGCGGAACTGGCGTGACCGAACTGGTCACCGCGTCCGCCCTCCGGGCGGAAGAGTGAAGGTGTAGCGCCAGCCGATGGCAAGGGGCTGAAGCCCCTGGCAAGACACGCTCGCCCTACGGGCGTCTGTTCCGAGGACCCGGCCTCCGGCTCTTGCATTTATTTTAGCGGAAGCTAAAATGTCAGACATGGACGCCACGGCACTCGGACTGCTCGCCGAACCCAACCGCCTGCGAATCCTGCGGCTGATCTGGTCGCAGGAACGCGCGGCGGGCGAGATCGCGCGCGAGTTTCAAACCACCTTTGGCGCCGTGTCGCAGCACCTGGCTCGCCTGCGCGACGCCGGATTCGTGCGCGTCCGCCGCAAAGGGCGCCGGCGGCTGTATCGGGCCGACCGGGTGGCGCTGCGCCCGATGGCGGAGGTGCTCGAACGCATGTGGCGCGAGCAGCTCAACGTGCTGAAGACGCTGGCGGAAGCCGAGCAAGCGCGGCGCGATGCTGAAGCGGGCACGTCGCGACGGCCCATGCGCACGTCGGCGCCGCACGCCGGCCGCGCGAAATCGAAGAGCGGAGATTGAAAAGCATGGCACACGAAGACGTCGTCGTCGGGATCGAGATCGCAGCGCGGCCGGAGACGGTCTGGTTGTTCCTGAGCGACGCCGAACGCTTCGCGTCGTGGATCGGAGCGTTCGCCGGCGCCGCGCCCGCCCCCGGGACACGCATCGAGCCGCGCGTGGGCGGCGGCGTAAAGGTCGACTATCCGCATTCGGGGGCGGCGGTCGGGCGTATTCTGGAGCTCGAGCCGCCGCGCCGCGTGCTGTTCTCGTGGGGCTACGAAGGCGGCGGGCAGGGCATCGAGCCGGAATCGACGCAGGTCGAAATCACGCTCCGTGAAACGCCAGGCGGCACGTTCGTCGAGCTTCGCCATCGCGGCCTGCCCAGCGAAGAAGCGCGGCGCGGCCACCGCGGCGGCTGGACGCACTACCTCACGATGCTCGCCCGCAGCGCGACGGACCAACAGCACGCGTCGGGTTCGGCGCAACGGGTCGCGGCGTGGTTCGCCGCGTGGAGCGCGCCGGAGGAGGTCGAGCGTGCCGCGCTGCTCGAGCGCTGCGTGACCGAAGAAGTCCACGTGCGGACGTCGTTCGCATCGATCGACTCGCGTGCGGGTCTGTCGGCCCACATCGCCGGAGCGCTGCAGCACATGCCCGGCTTCCGCAGCGAACTCGATGGACTGCCCCAGCACCTGTTCGGTTACCTGCGCTTTCGCTGGCTGGTGCGCGCGCCGGACGGCTCGATCGTGATGCGCGGCACGAACTTCGCGTCGCTGTCGCTCGACGGGCGAATTCGCGGCCTGATCTCGTTCCCGGATGCGGTCGGCTGAACGCGGCCCTGACTCGCCTGGGGCCAACTGCGGCCGTGGGCGGGCGCGGTTACACTGGCGGCGACGCGCGGACCGCTCGAGGAATTTCGTCGCCGCATGCTGCACCAGCGCCTGATCTTCGGCACCTTGCTCGCGAGCGGCATCATCGGCCTGCTGCTGACGGACGGCTATCTTGCGCAGCATCCGCTGAGCTATCCCATTGGGTGGATCGACGGCGGCGGTTGGTTCTCGAACGGCGCGCTGTGCACGCTGCTGGTGCTCACGCTGACGTTGCTGGCGGTGAGCGAGCTGACGACGATCTTCCGCAACGCGGGCTACCGCCCGTTCCGCTTCGAGACGCACTTCTTCTCAGCGGGCTTAGTGCTCGGACCCTACCTTTCTTATAACCTGCAAGCCGCAAGCCCTTGGAAAGATGAGTCGTGGGGCCTGCTCTGGATGGCGGTGGCGCTGGCCAATGTGTTCCTCGTGCAGGCGGTGCGACGCGGCACCGAAAAGGTGCTCACGAACCTCTCGACGTCGATTTTCATCATCTTCTACGCCGGCGGGCTGGCCGGCTTCATGACCAAGCTGCGGATGGAGATTGGCGGCGTCGAAGGCGTCACGCTGCTGCTCTACTCCATGTTCGTGGTGAAGATGACCGACGTCGGCGCATACTTTGTCGGAAAGGTGCTCGGACGCACAAAATTCGTGCCTTGGCTCAGCCCCAAGAAGACCTGGGAAGGCCTGCTCGGCGGGTATGTGGTGGCGGTGATCAGCGCGTTTGGAGGGGCGCAGCTCGTTCTATACTGCGGTTTGGCGCCACACTACGAAGCGGTGCTCACGCCGGGCTGGCTCCTGCTGGCGTTTGCGCTGCTGATGGCGACGTTTTCGACGGCGGGCGACCTGTGCGAGTCCTTGATCAAGCGCGACGCCGACGTGAAGGATTCCGGCCGCGCGATCCCCGGAATGGGCGGCGTGCTGGACATCCTCGATTCGCCGCTGCTGGCGGCGCCTGCGGCGTGGTTTTTCTGGGCACGCGTGGTACCGATGCTGAATTCGCTTGAATTTTCAGCGTGAGACCGTATCCTAACATTGTTACTGGCGTTGACCCTCGATCTCAGGAAAGGAGGCGTTCTATGTCCGAGCGTGTGCATGGCTGGGTGGGGCGCATCCTGGTGATCGAACTCGCGTAACGCCGCTCTTCGCCGCTTTTCGCCTGCATCGATCGTCTAGCTAGCGTTTTGAGCGCGCGCCGAATTTGGCGCTGCGCGAAATGTTCGCGCCCAATCCGCCGTTTCCATCCCATGAACTGAAACGACCCGCGCTCTCGCGTCGGGGTCATCGTGTTTGCTTCGAGGTTCCGCGCGGCCGCGGCCTGTAGGCCCCCGCGCACGGAGATTGCGACCGTGAGATTATTCGAATTGGGTTTTGACGCAGGCTTTCAGCAGGAATTCGCGAGCCTGGCGGCGCAGCACTGCCAGCCGGCGCGCGTGGCGCGCCAGGATCGCGATTCCTACGTTCTCTACGGCGACGGGCGCGCCTTTCGAGCGCAGCTTCCCGGCGTCGTGCGGCACCGAGCCACCTCGCCGCTCGATTTTCCGGCCGTCGGAGACTGGGTGGCGGTCGAGCGCCCGTTCGCGGGCGTCGGCGTCATTCGCGCGGTTCTGCCGCGCCGCAGCGCCATCACCCGCCGCGCCGCGGGCACCGGCGGCGGCGTGCAATTGCTCGTGTCCAACGTGGATTCGCTGCTCATCTGCTGCGGGCTGGATAACGACTACAACCCGCGCCGCATCGAGCGCTATCTCAGCCTGGCCTACGGCTGCGGCGTGTCGCCGATCGTCGTGCTCACCAAAGCCGACGTTTGCTCCGACGCGGCGGCGCGACAGGAGGAGGTGGAACTTGCGGCGGTCGGGGCGCCGGTGCTGGCGCTCAGCGGATTGCGCGGCGACAACGTCGAGGCGCTCCGCGCGCTGGTGCCGCCGGGCTCAACCGCGGCGCTCGTGGGTTCGTCCGGCGTCGGCAAGTCGACGCTGGTCAACCGGCTTCTCGGGCGCGAATTGCTCGAGACCCGCGCCGTTCGCGCCGGCGACGGACGCGGCCGTCACACCACGACGTTTCGCCAGCTTCTGCCGTTGCCGGGCGGCGGCGTGCTGATCGATACGCCGGGGCTGCGCGAGTTGCAGCTTGCGCACGGCGCCGCGGACGTCGAAGCCTCGTTCGCAGATCTGGCGCAGATCGCGGTCGGCTGTCGCTTTCGCGACTGCTCGCACGACAGCGAGCCCGGCTGCGCGGTGCAGGCCGCCATCCGTGCCGGAGATTTCCCCGGCGCGCGGCTCGAGAGTTTTCGCAAGCAGCAGCGCGAGATGGCGTATGCCGATCGCAAGGATGATCCGGCGGCCGTCGCGGCCCACAAGGCAAAGTGGAAAGCGATCCACAAGAGCGCGCAGCGCTGGATTCGCGAGAAGTACCGCGGCTAGCCGAGACGGAAGAGGTCTGAGCAGTCCTCGCGGTAGCCGCAATTGGGGCAGATCTGCTTGCAGTGCACGCCGTACATCGGCGCGCCGCAGAACAGGCAGTTGCTGGTGCATGCCGGCCGCGCCTCGGGCGCGGGCTGCGGCACTGCGGGCGGCTGCGCGCCATCGGCGGGGGTTGGCGGCGCAGGCGGGCGGCGTTCGAGCATGGCGCGTGTAGACCTCGCGAGACGCGCTTACCATGGGGCTGTCGTCGGCGATGCCCCGCGACGCCGGGTCACGCCTTCGGCGTCGCCGGGGTGATTGTAGTGCGGAGCCTCGCATGCTTACGCGGAGTACCGCGAAAGCATGCCACCCGCCCGGTTGCGAGGGGACGTTCTGTGCGAAGGAGGAGTTCTCGATGAGCTACATCGATGGAGTTGAGCCGCGGGCGCTGGGATTCCAGCGCATTCTGTACGAAAAGCACGAGCGTCAGCGCGGCCGGGCGACGGTCACGATCAACCGACCCGAGGTCTACAACGCGTTTGATTACCAAACTCTCAACGAGATGGCGCGTGCCTTCCTTGACGCGTCGCACGATGACAGCGTCGCGGTGCTGGTGCTGACCGGCGCTGGGGAGAAGGCGTTCTGCACCGGCGCCGATCTGAAGGAGCAGCAGGAGCACTGCGTCGACCAGCCGCAGACCTACTGGAAGTGGATGGGCGCGTTCATCGACGCCCACGACCGCTTGCGCAACATCGGCAAACCGACCGTCGCCCGGCTCAACGGCATGACCGTCGGCGGCGGAAACGAGTTCAACATGGCTTGCGACCTCGCCGTCGCCGCCGACGACATCTACATCCGGCAGGTCGGCACCGCCCGCGGCAGCGTGCCCGCCGGCGGCGCCACGCAATGGCTGCCGCTGATTGTCGGCGATCGGCGGGCCCGCGAGATTCTCATGCTGTGCGAAGAGATTCCGGCGGCCAAGGCGCTGGAGTGGGGCCTGGTGAATCGCGTCGTGCCGCGGGCGCAGCTCGACGCCGCGGTCGATGCGATGTGCACCACGCTGATCAACAAGCTGCCGGGCTGCATCCGCTACACGAAACAGCAGCTCAACTTCTGGCGCGACTTCTCGTGGCACCTGACGGTCGGCCATGCGCGCGACTGGCTGGCGGTGAACAACCTGACGCACGAGGTGCGCGAGGGGATCAGTGCGTTCAACGAGAAGCGGCCGGTGGACTACGCCGGCATTCGGGACGCGCTTCGATAGGCAATGACCGGGCCACTTCGCCTCGAGACAGCGTCGCGGCGGGTGCTTCGCCAGCAGCGACACGCCGCTCTGCTCGGTATAATTACGCAATCTGGGAGCGTACGCCTGTGCGTTTCCGACGCGGTGACGTACCCCGGTCACTTGGAATGGCTCGCGAGGGATCGAATCGTGGACGCCGTCCGAGGGTTTTCGATCATGGTGCGGAATGGGTTCGTCGTAGCAATCTTCCCGTTGTCGCGATTGAATCCCGGCAGCGACGCGCGGCTTGAGCGTGTCCTGGTCAGTCGGCTTCAGGTATTGCTGCCCTGCGCGCCGTCTTGCAGAGTGCAGTAGAGGCCGCGATGTCGCCCAGAAAGGCTGCTTCTGTTGTGCGGGTCGGCGGCGCGTGGCCGGACCTGATCGAGGCTGTCGGCGTGCTCGCGGCGAGTCGCGAAACCGAAGTCGATGACTTGATCCTGGCACTGCGCCACGGCGGAGTCGTCGCGGAGCAGGCGGCGTTCGCGCTCTACCGAACCACCGGCACCCCACTGCCGCGGGATCGGGCGAAGCTGTCCGTATCCCAGGCGTCGTGGATTCGCCGCATTAATGCCCTTCGAAAGAAAGCGCAGCCGCGGAACGGGAAAGCCGGCCGGCGAGAGGATCGGGGAATCACGCGCCAACTTCTTCACGCCCTGTCCGAGAACGAGCGGCTGGTGGTGACGCTTTATTACTACGAACGGCTTTCGTTTGCGGATATCGCGGCCGTGCTCAGCATCTCGGAGTCCGCAACGCGCCGATTGCACGAAAGAGCGATCTCGACGATTCGGTCCAAACTGACTGCGGGGTCTGACGCAATCGGTCGATTGCTGACCGACGTTGTCGCCTGAGGATTTTCGCGCCGAAGTGCGCAAACGGTAAGACCGAGGCCGCTTGCGCGGGCCTCGGTCGCCGTGGAAGCCACCAGATTCGTTGGCGGCCAGCATTCAGCCGGCCGTTGCGCTCGTGCAGTTGCTCTTCGAGCAGTGTTTTTTTACTCCTTGCAGGCAGCAGTATTCAGGATCGCTGCGCTGGGGGACCGGCCTCTGGCCGGTCTATTTGTCTTACCGCGGAGCGCGTGTCGAGCACGGGCCGGAGGTCCATGCTACCCACACCTGATCAAGCTTCCTGCATGGGCCTCCCCATCCACCCGCAAGAAGCACAGCCGGAGGCCGACGCTACCAAGCACGAGGTCACCCGGTTTGCGCATCCCACACAGAAGCACAACGAACCAAAGCCAAGGCTACCCAAGTTCAGCCCTACGACGGGTTCTCGCCGGCGCCGGGGTTCGAGTTGCCGGGGTCCTGCTCGAGCATCTTTCGCAGATACGAGTTCTCGCGACGAGTCGCCTCGAGATCAAACAGCATGTACTTGATCCACAGCCGCAGGAAATCGATGTTCTCCTGCATCTGATCGACGCTGCGTTTGATGTCGGCGTGGCGCTGTTCGGTCTCCGCCGCCAGGCTCTTCAGCCGCTCACGCTCCGGCTCGGGGAGCGTGTCGATCTGCGCCAGCAATTCACCCAGCTTCTGATGAAAGACGCGCTCGTCCATTTCCCCTGCCTCCTCGGCGTGCGGCGGTCGCGCCCCGTTCTCGCGACGACCGGGTCGAACACACGATCCTAGATCGCGCGACACGCCGATTTCCACGCGAATTTCGCGAGAATTCCGCGCGGCAGGCATGTCCGCTGATTCGTCTACGCGAGCCGTCGGCGTAGAGTTCTTATGAGACGCGCACTTCAGCGCAGCGCCGCGACGCCGCCCGCCGCGCATACCATGCGCTGCATGGACGACCGTGCGGCACGCGTCATCCTCTTGCTCGCGCTGCTGCCCTGCATCTTCGTCGTGTTTTGGGTCGTCGAGCGGGCGGTCGACCCGCGCGTGGCCGCCATCTCCGGCGTCTGCCTGGCGATGCTCGCGAGCGCCGCCGTCTGGTGGCGCTACGGGCGCTGGAGCGTCTTGCGCGGCGCGGGCGTCGGCGGCGCTGCCATTCTGCTCCTGGTGCAGACCGTGATCTGGATACCGATGTTCCCGGCCGGCTGTGCCGCGGATCTGGTCTGCTCGGCGCAGACCTCGGCGGGCTTGGGGACGTGGGCTGTCATTTCGACCATTCTGGTCTGGCTGAGCGTTTGGCGCAGAAGGCCGGACGCCGCGGGAGGGAGGAACGCGATGACGCGGGTCACGCTTCGCCTCGTGTTCGCGATCGGCATGCTACCCCTGTTCGTCGGCGCTTTCTGGCTCACGCCCTACGCGTTGGAAGCGCTGGCGCCGGCCGATCGAACCGACGGCACGGTACTTAGCTTGGCATTTCTTGCGGCAGTCGCGCCGTTTGCGGCGTTCTGGGTGCTGCTCTGGAGATCCGCGGTCCGCTGGACCGCCGCCCGGGTGCGCGGCACTCTCTATTTCCTGGGTTTGCTCCTGCCGGCGATATTCGGTCCGTGGTTTGGCGAACTCTATTTCGAATACCCCGGCGGCGAACTCCCGCACGCGATTGCCAACGCGTTGCCGCTCTTCGCGTTCAGCCTTTGGCTCGGCGGCACAGCCTGGCTCTGGCGGGAAACCGACGCTGCCGTAGTGCTTCGGCATGCCCTCTCCTCAGCGCCGCCGCCTTCGCCGCAGTGCGCCGCCTGCGGCTACAGCCTGACCGGGCTGCGCGAGGTTCGCTGCCCCGAGTGCGGCTGGACGTCGACCGTGGATGAAGTCGTTGCGCGGCAGGTCCTGCTGCTGGCGGAATCGCGCTGAGCGACGGCGGCATACGGTCCGATCAGCGCGTGCCGAGCGCCTGGCGCAGCGATTCGCCTAGCAAGGCATCGTTCAGGCTGCCCGAGCGAAACCCGCGCAGGTCCACGCTTACATACCGGAAGCCGATCTCGCGCAGCCGCGCGTCGATCGCCGCTCGCCAGTTCGCGTCGCCGAAACGGGCGAAATCCGCCGCCGGCACTTCGATCCGCGCCACGTCGCCGTGATGCCGTACCCGAAACTCGCGCAGACCCTCGAGCCGCAACAGCGCCTCGGCCTGCTCGATCTGTCGCAGCTTCTCCGGCGTGATCGCGTCGCCGTAGGGAACGCGCGACGACAGGCAAGGCGACGCGGGCTTGTCATGCACGCGCAGTCCGAGGGCGGCGGCCATCTCACGCAGCGCCGCCTTGCCGATGCCGGACTCGGCCAGCGGCGCAGCGACGCCGTGCGCCAGCGCCGCGTCCAGCCCGGGTCGATGATCGCCCAGGTCGTCCGCGATTACGCCGTTGATCACCGCGGACCATCCGGCCTGGGCGGCGCGGCGGCGCAGCCGCGAGTACAGCTCATCCTTGCAGAAATAGCAGCGATTCGCGGGGTTCGCGAGGTACTCCGGGCGATCAAACTCGCGCGTCTCGACGAATTCATGACGCACGCCGATCTCGGCCGCCAGCGCCACGGCGCCGTCGAGCTCCGCCTGCGGCACGCTGGCGCTGCGGCCGGTGACGGCCAGCACCTGCGACGCACCGAGCGTGTGGAGCGCCGCCAGCGTCACGAATGCACTGTCGACGCCGCCCGAGTAGGCGACGACGCAGGGACCGAGTTCGCGCAGGCGTGCGGCGAGCGCCGCCCAGGCCGGTCGGTGCGCGGTCGGCAGACTTGCCAGCGTCGCGTCGCTCATGCTTGTGGATTCTACGCGGGTCGCGCCGATTCAATCGAGCGGATGCTCGCGCAGCGCCGCTTCCAGCTTTGAGCGATTTTCCTCGCTGATGCGGCACATCGGCAGGCGGAATTCCTCGCGGCAAAGCCCGCGGATGGCGAGCGCGGTCTTGATCGGAATCGGGTTGGTCTCGAGCGACAGCAGCGCGCGCCCCAGCGCGAACAGGGCGCGATGCGCGGCCCGCGCGGCCGGCAGATCGCCGGCGAGCGCCGCGGCCGTCAGGCGCTTCACCGCCTGCGGGGCGAGGTTGGATAGCACGCTGACCACGCCGATTGCTCCCAGGCTCATGAGCGGCCAGGTGATCGGGTCGTCGCCCGACAGCACGTCGATCGAGCAGACGTGCATCAGCTCGGCGGCGTCGTCCACGCGGCCGGTCGCATGCTTGATGCTGCGGATGGTCGCCGTCTCCTCGAAGAGCCGGCGAATCGTCGGAATCGCGATCTCGACGCCGCAGCGTCCGGGAATGTTGTAGAGCATCACCGGCAGCGGCGTGGCCTGTGCCACGGCGCGAAAGTGCGCGAACAGCCCGGCCTGCGTAGGTTTGTTGTAGTAAGGGCTGACGACGAGCAGACCGTCGGCGCCGACCTCGGCCGCGTGTTTGGCCATGCGAACCGCGCGCGCGGTGTCGTTGCTGCCCGCGCCGGCGAGCACCGCCACGCGCTGGGCCGCGCGTCGCACGACGCGCTCGACGACCTGGTCGTGTTCTTCCGGGCTGAGCGTCGGCGATTCGCCGGTGGTGCCGCAGGGCACCAGGCCGTCGACGCCGCCGGCGATCTGGCGGTCGACGAGCCGGTCGAGCGCTTCGAAGTCGATTCGCCCGTCGGCGAAGGGCGTAACGAGTGCGGTGTAGGTTCCGGTAAATCGCCGCATGGTGTGCCTCCCTGCTTCGCCCCGTCGGGGCGTGGCGCTTTCGAGCGATAGTGTAGCTCACTCGCGCCACGAGATTGCCGCGGGCGGCGGGTGGCGCGCCGCTACACTCCGGGCATGGAACTGGACGTCCTGAAGAGCGCCGAATCCGCCAAGCCTCAGCAGACCGAGGTCGGCAGCTACTTTGTGGCGAACTATCCGCCGTTCTCGCAGTGGACGCGTGACCAGTCGCCGGCCGCGCTCGAGTCGCTGGCGCAGCCTGCGCCGGGCGAGCCGCCGCCGCTGGGGCTCTACCTGCACATTCCGTTCTGCCGCAAGCGCTGCAAGTTCTGTTACTTCCGCGTCTACACCGACAAGAACGCGTCGGAGGTGGACGTTTACATGGACGCGCTGGCGCGCGAGATCGCGCTCTACAAGGATTCGCCGCGGCTGCACGGCCGCGAATTCGATTTTGTGTACTTCGGCGGCGGAACGCCGAGCTTTCTCAGCAACGAGCAGCTTCTGCGGCTGGTCGAGCGCATCAACCGCCACTGGCGCTGGGAGGCGGCGCGCGAGGTCACGTTTGAGTGCGAGCCCGGCACGCTCAAGCACAGCAAGCTGCAGACGATTCGGCGCATCGGCGTCACGCGGGTGAGTCTGGGCATCGAGCACTGGGACGACGAGATCCTCGAAATCAACGGCCGGGCGCATCGATCGAAGGAGATCGCGATCGCCTACGACTGGGCGCGCGACGTCGGTTTTTCGCAGATCAACGTCGACTTGATCGCGGGCATGGTCGGCGAGACCGAGGACAAGTGGAAAACGGCCGTCGAGCGTACGCTGGCGCTGGCGCCGGACAGCGTCACCATCTACCAGATGGAGCTGCCCTTCAACACCGTTTTCACGCGCGAGCGCGGCGAGGTGGGCGGGGCGCCCGTCGCCGACTGGCCGACCAAGCGGCGCTGGGTGGCGTACGCGTTCGAACAGTTCGAAAAGCAAGGTTACGCGGTTTCGAGCGGCTACACGCTGGTAAAGCCCGGCCCCAGCGCACGTTTCGTCTACCGCGACGCGCTGTGGCGCGGCGGCGACATGGTGGGCACGGGCGTGGCGTCATTCTCGCACGTCGGCGGCGTGCACTACCAGAACGAGGACAAGTGGGAGGGGTACCTGCAGCAGCTCGACGCGGGCGCGCTGCCCATCGCGCGAGCGATGAAGCCGACGCCGCGGCAACTGCTGATCCGCGAGCTGGTGCTGCAAACCAAGCTGGGGCGCATCGACGCCGCGTATTTCCGACAGAAGTTCGGCGTCGAGATCGTCCATGAGTTTCGCGGGGCGTACGCGCAAATGCTGGTACAAGGCGCGATGGAGCCGATCGACGGCGACAGCCTGCGCCTGACGCGCGGCGGGCTGCTGCGGGTGGACGAGCTGCTGCCGCACTTTTTCGAGCCGCAGCACCGAGGCGTGCGGTACACCTGACGGAGAGCGGAGTGAGCGCGGCGGCGATTCCGGCGTATGCGACCGTGGCGGAACTTCTGTCGGCGGCGGGCCAGTCGGTGGGTTATGCGCCGCTGGACGCGCGGCTGATCGACGCGGCTGCCTTGCCCGACCCGTTCAATCGCTTGCTCGACCACACCGAGCACATGACTGAGATTCTGCGCGAGTTTCATGGCGTGGCGCTGCGGCTCGACGTGCTGCGCGACCGGCGCGACGGCGACGTGTACGCGCGCGAAATCCTGCTGCGCCGCGGCGACGACGGGCGCGCCGTGGAGTATGGCGCGGTGCGCATCGCGCTCGATCTGCTGGCGCCGAGCGTTGTGTCCGCGGTGCTGGCGCGCGAGCGGCCGCTGGGCGAAGTGCTGATCGAGCAGAATCTGCTGCGGCGGGTCGAGCCGCTGTGGTTCTTCGCGTTTGGGGCGGAGAGCCGCGCGGTGCGCGCGCTCGACGGGCAGGAGCCGGCGTTCGGCCGCGTGGGGCGGATTCATTGCGACGGCCGGCCGGCGATCGAGGTGCTCGAGGTCGTGACGGGTCGCTAGCGTGCGGGTTGCGGCGCCGCGATTGCGAGAATCTGATTTCGCACGCCTTCATTCATGCCGCTTTGGCGAGATTCCCTTCTCGCACGCTGCGGAAATGCGACCGTGAGGGAGCGGTCAATTCTGATTGATCCGAGCCGCGCGCGTGAGCAAGCGGTCGTTTTCGATTGTTCCGAGCCGCGCGCGTGAGCAAGCGGTCAAATTCTCTTGCCCTGTTTTCTTCTTGGGTGGCATGGGCCTCCGGCCCGTGCCCCTATTCCCGCGCAGCGGGAACCGGCAATGGTGCGAGAAAGGATTCTCGCACCCGTCACGAGTTCGCTTGATCCGAGCCGCGACCGTGATGGAGCGGTTGCATTTCAGCTCGCACCGGCCGCGCGCGGACGACGCAGCAAAACGGGCGCGAGGACCGGGGGCACAACGGTTGCTCCATCCTCGCGCTCGGCATCTATGCGACTTCGCACCGGCGCGCGTCGCGAGAGCCTTCGAGCGCTGCGCCGGAGCGCAATTCGGCCGACCACACATTCCTACGCGGATTCGCCCAGTGCCTGCCCCGCCACGCGCCCCGTCGCCCACGCCCACTGAAAGTTGAATCCCCCGATGCGCCCGTCGCAGTCCAGAATCTCGCCGACCAGGTGCAGCCCCGGACAAACCCGCGATTCCATCGTGCGCGGGTCGACCTCATCCAGCGCCACGCCGCCGGCCGTCGCCTCCGCGTGTCCATAGCCGCGCGAATCGCGTACCGGCAGCGGCCATTCCACCAACCCGCGCAGCACGCGGCCGCGCGCCTCACGCGACAACTGCGCCAGCGCCGTCGTGCCCGCCACACCCAGTTCCCCTAGCGCCGCCTGCGCCACCCGCGCCGGCAGCCAGCTCGATAGCACACCCAACAGCGTCGCGCGCGGCCGCTGCACCGCCTGCGCCAGCAGCAGCGCCTCGGCCGCCGCAAGATCGGGCACGCTCACCGTCGCCGGGATCGATTCGCCGATCGGCTCGGCCGCGAAGGCCAGCAGATTCGCCGTCACACGCACGGAGCGCTGCTCCAGCCGCGCCCGGTGCCACACGCGCGACGCGTTCATCGCCACCGGGCCGCTGACGCCGAAGTGCGTCCAGAGCAGCGCGCCGCGCAATCGCTCAGGCTTCACGTCATCCACGCGCAGCGTCAACTCGACCGGCTGCGCAATTCCGCTCAGCGCCGTGTGCCATTCGCCCTCGAGCACCAGCGGAGCCAGCGCCGGCGTCTGCGGCACGAGCGAATGCCCCAGCCGCGCCGCGAGTTCGTAGCCCGCGCCGTCGCTGCCGGTCTTCGGCAGCGAGCGGCCGCCCGTCGCCAGCACCAGCCGCCTCGTCGCCAGTGACTCGCGCCCCGTCTCCACCACGAACTCGTCGCCTTCGCGACGAACCGTGGACACGCGTCGCTGCGCCAGAATCTGCACGTTGCAGCGCTCCGCCTCGCGCAGCAGCGCGGCCAGCACCGTCCGCGCGGAGTTGCTGTTCGGAAAGAGCTTGCCGTTGGGTTCCTCGTGCAGTTCGACGCCGATCTCACGAAAGAACTCGCGCGTCTCCGCGACCGGAAAAGCCGCCAGAACACGCCGAATCGTATTGCGGCTGCCGCCCCAGTAGTCGTCGGGCGTCACGACGGCGTTGGTCACGTTGCAGCGCCCGCCGCCCGCCACCAGGATCTTCGCGCCGAGCTTGGCGGCTCCGTCCAGGATTGCGATTCGCGCCGCCGGCGCCGCGCGACCGGCGAAGATCGCCGTCGCCAGGCCCGCCGCCCCGCCGCCCACGATCAGGATGTCGTATCGCGTGTGCGGCGACTGCATGACGGCGATTGTACGCCGCGCGCCATCGCGTGCAGACCGCGTAGAATCCGCCCGCCATGAACGACTCGCTCGCCATCCGGCCCGCTCGCGAAGCCGATGCCCGCACCATCGCCGAATTCAACCAGGCCATGGCCCAGGAAACGGAAGGCCTTCGTCTCGCGGACGCGGTGATTCAGGCCGGCGTCGAGAATCTGCTGCGCGACCCCGCCAAGGGACGCTACTTCCTCGCCGAGCGCGACGGCGCCGTGGTCGGCCAATTGCTCATCACATACGAATGGAGCGACTGGCGCAACGGTTGGTTCTGGTGGATTCAGAGCGTCTACGTCGCGCCCGCGGCCCGGCGCGGCGGCGTCTATCGCGCGCTCTACGCCCACGTCACGCAGGCGGCACGCGACGCGCGCGATGTCTGCGGCGTGCGGCTCTACGTCGATCGCGACAATCTGTCGGCGCAGCGCGTCTACGAGCGGCTTGGCATGACGCGGACCGGCTACTTGCTGTTCGAGGCGGATTGGAGCGCAACGCGCGACAAGGGATAGCAGCGGGCGCCAAGCCAGGTTCGGGACAGCGCGTAGCAGGCCAGCGCCAATGCCGCGCCGGCGCACACGTCGCTCACAAAGTGCCGTTCCTGCGCAATCCGCGCGATCGCAACCGCCGCCGCCAGCGGCCACGCCAGCCAGCGCGACCAAGGATAGAACGTGCTCAGCAGCAGCGCCAACAGCACCGCCTGCGCCACGTGCCCTGACGGGAACGAATCCCAGCCCTGCTGAAACCCGGCGAACGGCTCGAACGCGTAGGCGCCGCGATCAAGCTGCGGGCGCGCCCGGCCGAGCGCGAACTTCAGACCGTGCAGCGGGGCCGCGAGAATCGCCCAGGGCACGGCAAAGCCCAGCAGATAGCGCCACCAGTTTCGAAAAAGCACCAGCGGCAGGCCGGCGATCACCACGTATTCAGGCGCGACGATTCGCTGCAAGCGCGTGCATGTCTCGCGCACAACGTGACCGTCAGGCAGCGCCGAGGCAATCGCACCGGAAACAGCGCCGTCAAACGGAATCACCGCCGCAGCAAGCGCCAGAAGCGCGCAGCCGATGAGCAGCGCGCGGCGCGCCGTCTCATCACGCGTCAAACTGCGCACGACGAACGGCCCGGCGGACCGTCTCCAGAACGTCGGCCGGACGTGCCACAAGCTGCCAGTCGAGCGGCGGCGCATGCCCGTCGGCGGGCGTGATGCGAACCGTACCCAGCCCCAGCCAGGTGTGATGCGGCCGCGCGTGCAGCGCAACGTCGGAGATGCGCCGCAAGGGGCACTCGCCGACGCGCACGCTGAGGATGCCGCTGCAGCGCATGATGCGCCGGTTCGTGAGAATGTAGACGCGGCTCGCCCAATGCAGGGCGGCGATCGCGATGCGAATCAGAGCCGTGAGCACGAACGCCGCAAACAGAATCGCGCTCAGCAGCGTCCACTGGTTGCGGACGATGACGACGAGCAGCAGCGCCAGAATGACGCAGGCCGACACCACGCGCAGCGAAGCGATCGGCACGTACCACAGCGAAGGCTTGAGCGTCAACTGAACGATCTCGTCGCCGTCGAGGATGCGCGGGCGCGCAACAGTGGCTTCGTCGAGCGCGACAGCGCCCGCGTCCACGTGCCAGACCGGCGGTTTCAGCAGATCGGTCACCGAATCAACTCCGGCCGCAACACGCCAATGTGCGGGAAGTTGCGATAGAAATCATTGTAATCGAGGCCGTAACCCACCACAAACGAATCTTCGATGTCAAAACCCACGAAATCAGCGTTTTCGCCGGCGGCGCGGCCGGGCTTGCGCAACAGCACCGCCGTGCGGATGCTCGCGGGCTGCAGCGCCGCCAGCGTCTCGCGCACGTGGCGCAGCGTGCGCCCGCTGTCGAGAATGTCGTCCAGAATCAGCACGTCGCGGCCGGTAACGTCGCCCACGGGCGGCATCACGGTCCGCGGCGTGCCGGGCGAGGTGGTCGCTCCCGGATACGTCGATACGTGCACCAGCGCGACCTTCATGCGGAACGGCAATTCGCGAATCAAATCCGCCACGAAGATGATCGAACCCGACAGGATCGGCACGATCGTGACGCCGGCCACGGATTCGGAATAGGTCTGCGCGATCTGCGCGGCGAGCGCGCGAACGCGGCTGAGGATCTGGTCGTGCGTCAGCAGGATTCGTTCGATATCCGCGTGCATACCGCGCCCCGCAACGCCGGCATGTTACTCCAGAGCGATCGGTTGCACCCCGAGTTCGCGCAGCTCGCGGCGCAGGTCGCCGGCCTCGAGCTCGGTGGCGAGCGCGACCATGAACTGCTCGACGGCACGCAGCCGTGCGCGGGCCAGCCCGCGCGTGAACTCGAAGCGCAGCCCGTCGTTGATGCGCGCGTCCCAGAAACGGTATTCGGATTGGCGCATCCAGGTGGTGCGCAACTGCTCCAGCTGCCGGCCTTCCGCGTGATACTGGCGGTATTGCCGCAGCAGATGGGTCACGCCGATGTCGTCGAGGTTTGCGGCGTCGGACACGATCTGGGCCTCGACCAGCGCCGTCTGGTGGGTTCCGGCGTGGCGTATCGCTTCGGCGACGAGCTCGAGCGTGTCGGCCGGCAGCACATCAGCCAGCACCTCCGCCATCGCGCCGGCGCCCAGCTCGCGCTGCACCTGGCTCGTCGGACGCGTCAGAACCTGCGCGTGGGTCACAACGCCCTGACGGAACTGCACCGCCCAGCCCGCGTCGTGAAAGAGCGCCGCTGTTGTGCAGCTCACCAGGTCGGGCTCGCGCTGGCGAATCTCAGGGGCCTGGGCGAGCGCGTGCGCGGCGTGCATGGCACGCACACTGTGCTCCCAGAGCGCCAGGTCGCTGCCGCCGCCGGGCGTCGAGAGAATGAGCAGTTCGCGAGCGCGTTGAAGGATTGGTTCGAAAGACAATCGACATCCCCATTGAGGTTCGCGGGTGCGACCCGATCGACCCCTATTAGAAAGTGTCGCAAGCGTTGGCGGCGATGCGCGCGATGACGCGTTTGCGTCCCATAACGTCGGGGCATTGTATCGCTACCGGAAGTCCCCCGGGGTAACCGCCGATGTAATGGGGAAACGCTGCGCGCGGGAAGCTGCGCGCCGGGTATGGGAGCCTATCCATGCTGACGACGGGCAGTGCGGACGCGGGAGCGAAGGCGGCGGGCGGCGAAATTCCGAATCTGTCGCCGGAGCTGCAAAAAGCCCTCTCACGCGTCACGGAAATCAGTTCGCTGCCGGAAGTCACCACGCGCATCGTGGAAGTGGTCGAGAATCCCAAGTCGACCGCGCAGGACATGCACGAGATCGTCAAGCATGACCCGGCGCTGGCCGCGAAAATCCTGAAGGTCGTGAACTCGGCCTTCTACGGTTTGCCCTCGCAGATCGCGAACCTGGATCGCGCGATCGTAATGATCGGCCTGAGCGCCGTGAAAAACCTCGCGCTGGCGGCCTCGCTTTCGCGGCTGTTTCGGCCGGGCAACCTCTCGGAGCGGTTCAGCGCGCGCGACCTGTGGACGCACTGCATCTCTGTCGGGGTGTGTGCGCGGCTGATCGCCGAGCAGTGCATTGGCCGGCCGGAAGAAGCGTTCGTCTCGGGCCTGGTGCACGACATGGGGCTGCTGGTCGAGTACCAACTGTTTCCGGACAAGCTGCGCGAGGTGATCGAGCGCTGCGACGCGACGCCGCAGGATTTCCTGGCCGCGGAGCGTGAGATCATCGGCGCGGATCACCAGGTGTTCGGGCTCGCGCTGGCCACGAAGTGGAAGTTCCCGCCGGGGCTGCGGCACGCGATCAGCTATCACCACAATCCGGCGGATCTGAAGGCCGAGCTGCGGCCGCTGGTCACGGTCGTGCACATCGCGGACGCGATCTGCTGCCAGAACGAGCTCGGCTTCCATCTGACGGCGCGCAACGTCGACATCGCAGACGAAACGCTGGCCTACCTGAACCTGTCGGAGGCGGCGGTCGGCGGCGTGCTGGAGCGGCTGCCCGAGCAGATCGCCGAGACCGAGCAGATCTTCGCCGAGTAATGCTCCGCGCCGCGACTCGCGGCGAATCAATTCTCCCACGTTTGACGCGGTGCTCCGCGAGCGGGACCATTTTCCGTAGCGGCGCGCGCCCGCGTGAATACGCAGGTTGTGCGCGACGCATCGCGAGGCGCGCGCGTTGGAAACCTGGCTTGCCAAGTTCATGGAGCCGCTAGTTTGGTTCGGCCTGGCCGGACAAGGCGTGTTCATGGCGCGCTTCGTGCTGCAATGGTACGTGTCGGAGCGGCGCGGCCGCAGTCACGTGCCGGTGGGCTTCTGGTGGCTCAGTATGGCCGGCGGGTTGATGCTGACGCTTTACGGCGTGATGGACCGCGATCCGGTGGTCATCTTGGGGCAGTCGCTAGGGCTGGCGATCTACGCGCGGAATCTGGTGCTGATCTACCGCCGCAAGGCGCGCTATGAGCGCATTCGCTCTTCGGGCGCGCGCGGCGGCGCGCAGCGCGGCGCCGAGATGGGCGTCGGAGGGTAGCGGCCGCGGAGTGACTTTCACCGCGCGATTGCTTCGCGCGTCGGTCGGCGCGATTTCTTCATTGGTCGGTCGATGGCTCAGCGATTGAGCAGTCAGGGCCAGTCGCGTCGGTTGGCGTGGTGATTGGCGATCAGCGAAGCGAGACGAACGACGCATGCCTACGGAGTACCGCGCAAGCATGCCACACACCTGCGCTGTCCCTGTGGTCACCCGACGAGAATGCGAAGACACTGCTCACAGAGCAGTGGCACACAAGAAGCCGGAGCTTCGGAACAGTCGCACGCGGCTGATTGCGGAGGATTGGTCAGGCCGCGGCGGCGGCGTGCTTGCCCGCGAGCGCGACCAACTGATCGAACGCGGCGGGGTCGTGAATCGCGATCTCGCTGAGCATCTTGCGGTTTAGGATGCAGTTCGCGAGTTTCAGGCCGAACATGAACTGGCTGTAGCGCATGCCGCGCGACTCGCAGGCGGCCGTGACACGCGTAACCCACAGCGAACGAAACACGCGCTTCTTGGCGCGGCGGTCGCGGAAGGCGTATTGCCCGGCCTTGGTGACGACCTGCTTGGCGACGCGGAAGAGCTTACTGCGCGTGCCCCAGAAACCGCTGGCGTCTTTCAGAACGCGCTTGCGGCGCTGACGGGTTGAATTGCCGGGGGTTACGCGTGGCATGCGTTTCTCCTGCGTTCAGCGGTCGCGACGACCGGTTCTCGTCCTACAGTGCGTTGAGCGCCTCGAGGCAGCGCTCGTTGAATTTCCCCTGCACCGCCACCTTCTTGCGCAGCCGCTGGCGGCGTGTGCCGGGTTTGCCGCTCAACAGGTGGCCTTTGCCCGACATGCGACGCATCACTTTTCCGCCGGCGCTGACGGTGACGCGCTTCTTGAGACCCTTGTGAGGCTTCCGCTTGTGCATCGGGCGCTCCTGCTAAATCCGAGCCGAGCACTGTAGCGGCACGGGGGCCGGCTCGCAAGGCGTCGGCGGGGCAGGTGAGGGATCGACTCGCGGGGGGTTACAATCCCCGGTTTGGCCGGTCGCCGGCGTAGTGCGGCCGGGTTCAAGCAGGCCTCACCGCCTGGAAAGGCGGAGGAGCATATGAAACTTCATCGGGTCGCGATTCTGGTGGGCGGCGGGCCCGCCCCGGGCATCAACGCCGTGATCGGTGCGGCGACCATCGAGGCGGTCAATCGTGGGATGTCGGTCGTCGGGATTACCGACGGCTTTCGCTGGTTGTCGGCACGCGAGTTCGACCCGCACCAGCACACGCTGGGTCTGAACATTCAGAGCGTCGGGCGCATCCATTTCGAGGGCGGCTCGATCCTCCGCACCTCGCGCGCCAATCTGCTCGATCCGAAGACCACAAAAGGCGAGAACGCCGCCGCGCCGAGTGCGGAGAAGGTGGAGCGCGTGCTCTACAACCTGCGGCTGATGGCGGTGGACGGGCTGATCACGATCGGCGGCGACGACACCGCGCTGAGCGCACGGTTCGTGAGTGAAGCGAGCAAGGGCGAGATTCGCGTCGTGCATGTGCCCAAGACAATCGACAACGATTTGCCGCTGCCGCAGGACGTGCCCACGTTCGGCTTCTCGACGGCGCGCTACGTCGGCACGCTGCTCATCAAGAACCTGATGCGTGATTCGCAGACCACCGGCCGCTGGTACATCTGCCAGACGATGGGGCGCACCGCGGGCTGGCTGGCGCTGTCGGTGGGCATGGCGGCGGGCGCGACGCTGACCGTGATCCCGGAGGAGTTCCCGGAGCGAACGACGTTCAGCCACCTGGCCGACATTCTGGAAGGCGCGATTCTGAAGCGTCGCGTTCTGGGGCGGCCCGACGGCGTGGCGATCATCGCCGAGGGCCTGGCGTATCGGCTCGGCGACAAGGCGGAACTGGAGCGCATGCTGGGGCGCGAGGTGCCGCTCGATGCGGCCGGCCATCCGCGGCTCTCGGAAGTGGACCTTTCGCGTCTGCTGAAAGATGAGATCGTCGCGCGATTCAAGAAGCGCGGGCAGGACGTCACGCTCGTCGATCACGAAGTGGGCTACGAAATGCGCTCGGCCGATCCCACGCCGTATGACATGGGATATTGCCGCAGCCTGGGTTACTTCGCGGTGCAATTGCTCTTGGATGAGCGGTACGAGCACGTGATGGTGAACATCACGAACGGCAACCTGCAGCCGATTGCGCTGCAGGACATGATCGACCCGGCGACGAATCGAACGCGGACGCGCACGGTCGACGTGCGCAGCGACAGCTATCGCGTGGCGCGGGCGTACATGATTCGGCTGGAGCGATCGGACTTCGACAGTGCGGCGATGCTGGGCCGCCTGGCGGAGGAAGCGCGAATGACGCCGGAAGAATTTCGAGCGCGCTTCGAGCGCGTGGCACGCGGTCCGGACGGCGAGGCGTGTGCCGGCGGCAAATAGGCGTGCGGCGAGTCTCGGCACGGATTGCGGCACGCGATCGTGTGCCACACGTTGCGAATGTCATTCGAGCGGGTTTGTCGCGCTGCGGTGCGCGTCAAAATGACGTGCGACTCCGCTTGCCGCGGGCCGTTCTTCGCTCGCCTGCGCGGGGCATATCTACTATCCTGACGGGGCGCGGATCGGGCCCGGATTGGACATTTTGTACCGAACTGCGGGCAACTGATCCGCAGATCGAGGAGGAGCGGCCGCCGCATGCTTCGATTGTTCTCCAACATCTACTTCGGCGTCACACTGCTGACGTTGACTCTGATCTATGCCTCGGTGTTTTCGGCGCTGCCGCAGTTGCGCGGCGCGCTGGAGCTGACCGAGATGGACGCGTTCTCGCACTGGCTGTTCACGACGCTGTGCGTGTTGCTCGCGATTGCGGTCACGGTGGTCACCATGCGGCGGATTCGCTGGTCGGTGCCGAACCTGGGCGTGCTGACCGTGCATTCCGGCATCTTGATCATGATCGCCGGCAGCATTCTCTACTTCGGCACGAAGGTCGAGGGCGATGTGCTCTTGCAGTCGCCGCGCGTGGAGCTGCTCAGCACAAGCGGCAATCGGCAAACGATCGCCAAGCTGCTTGCGTGGAGCGGCGAATCGTGGCGCGAGACCATGCCGGCGTTTGGCGGGCCCGTCGAAGTCGAGGTGCTTGACCGTACGGTGGAATCCGGTGGAACCCGCGCGGCGCAGGTGCGCGTGCGCAGCGGCACCGACGAACAGACGGTGTCGCTGGTTGCGAACGGTGAGGAAAGCGCCGTTGCGGGCGGGCGGCTGGCGCTGCGGCTCGTGTCGCCGGAGGCGGAACGGATCTTCTATGACCGCGAGCGTGCGGCGCTGCTGTTTCGAGAGACCGGTACGCGTGCCTGGCGGTTCGAGGAACTGGTCGGGTTGCCGTACTACCGCGAGCGCTACACGCACGACGCTGACTCGATGCTCGAAGACACGGCGGGGCGGCCGGCGCCGTCGAAGCGCACGCGGCCGGAGGTCGCGCTCGGCGCGTTGCGGATTCCGACGGGCTGGTTTGAGCACTGGACGCTACCGATCGCGGTGGAAAGCGAGCATCTGCCTTTCGACGTGAGCGTCACCGGTTTTCTGCCCTACGTCGCGGGCATGCGGCGCGGCGCGGCGGACGGCGGGTCGGTGCTCAACCCGGTGGTCGAGCTGCGGCTCAAGATTCGCGGCAATCCGCAGGAGCTTTCGCGCACGATGTTCGCGCTCGATCCGGTCGAGTCGCTGCTGCAATCGACGCCGCCGATCGAGTTTCGCTGGCTGCGCTCGGAGGAGGAGCGTCGCGCCGTGCTAACGCCGCTGCTGGCGACGGACGAGCTGGTCGTGCAGGTGAAGGACCCGCCGGTGGAGAAGCGCTACGCGGTGGTCGCGGGTCAGATGATCGATGTCGAGGGGACTTCGTACACGCTGACGGTCGATCAGTTGATGAACGATTGGCCGCTGGTTTCGCCGGGCTTTGAGGGAGCGGTGTCGCCCGCGGCGCTGATCGCGGTCAAGGGGCCCGAGACGTCATTCACGCGCACGGTGATTCAGCGATTCCCGCAGATGAGCCAGGACATTGACTCGGCGGGCATGCGGCGTCGCGAAGGCTTCGTGGACGACAACATCGTGCTGTCGTATCGAAACGTGAGCCGGGGCGCGATCCTGCTGCTGGCGGACGAGGCGTCGGCGGCGCGCGGCGAGGCGACGCTGGCGGTGTTTCGGCCGGATGGCCAGGTCGAGCACGGGACGATTCAGCCCGGTTTGCGGACGCGGGTGCCGGTCGGCGGCTCGGAGCTGGAGCTGACGATGGAGACGCTTCGCTCACACGCGCGGCGCGTCGACATGCCGGTGATCGAGCCGCTCGAATCGAGGCGGCCCGATCTGGCGATGCGCAGCGCGTCGGTGGTGCGGCTGGAGGTGAGCGGGCGCGGCGAGCATGCCGGTTGGCGCGAGACGCACTGGGTGCCGTTCAGTTCGTACCCGGAGGTGGACGCGCGGCCGCTGTTCATCAAACCGCCCGGCGTCGAGAAGGAATATGAGCTGGTTTACGGCCGCGTTCCGCACGATCTGGGGGCGCTGCTGACGCCGGGCCGGCTGACGGTCGAGTTTTTCCCGGCGCGCGAGAGCGTGGAGTCGTGGCGCAGCGAGTTTCTGGCGCAGGTGGACGGGGAGCCGAGCGCGACGCCGGCCTCGGTGCATACGAATCACACGTATTCGCTGGGGAACTGGACGCTGTTCCAGAGCGGAGCGGCGCAGGATCATTGGAGTTACACGATTCTGGGCGTGGGCAATCGGCTCGGCATCTGGCCGATGACCCTGGGGTGTGTGCTGATCACGCTGGGATCGCTTTACGCGTTCTATGTGAAGCCGGCGCTGCTGAAGCGGCGGGCCGTAACCGCGGTGGCGGGGCGTCAGCGGCGAGAGCGAGAACTGGCCGAGGTCGCGGCGACGAACTGAGTCGGCTGCGGTCGGATGTTGCACTCGAAGCGAGGTTTGTCATGCAGTTCATACACAAGTTGATCGTGGCGGGGCTGGTCGGTTGGTTGTCGTCCTCAGCGGCGGCGTATGAAGACGACGGGCCGCTGCCGCCGTCGAAGGGCGCGATCGCGCTCGACGCGCAGATTGACTGGACGCGCGCCGGGCAGATCGCGGTGCAGGACGCCGGTCGCTACAAGACGCTGGAGTCATTCGCGCGCGAGTCGATGAGCGCGATGACGGGCAAGGAATCGCTGCCGGGGCTCAGTCCGCTGGCGTCGCTGATCGAGTGGCTGTTCAACCGCGGCGCGTACGCCGACGAAGCGGTGGTCTACATCAAGGACAAGGGGCTGCGGCACCACTTCGGCGCGCATCTTCCGGCGGCCGAGCGTGCGTACCTGCTCAAGGCGGGCAAGCTGACTCCGCGGCAACTCGGTGATCGCACGATCATGAGCCGCATGCGCGAGCTGGAGACGCAGTTTCAGATGGTGTCGGCGATGCGGCGCGTGCGGAACGCGCAGTTCGTGGCGCTGCGGCTGGACGCGATGATCAACCTTGTGCCGCCGCCGGCCTCCGATCCGCTGGCGCCGTGGCACACGCCGACGGAGCTGGTGGCGAATCTGCCGGACGACGTGATCGCGGGTGCGGGCTTGCAGCGTGCGGAGAGTGCGCGGCCGATTCCGGGCATCAGCGGCGATCAGGCGGTGAAGCTGCTGGCGCCGTGGGCGCGGCTGCAGAAGGGCTGGCGCGGCGGCGACGCCGCGGGCGTGCAGGCGGCGCTCAACGATCTGGCGACGGCGCTGCCGGCGGCGGCCGCGCCCGGCGTCTACCCGTCGGAGTCGCAGCGTGCGGCCGAGACGAAGTACTACCGGATGGGCAAGTTCACCTGGGGCTGGGTCATCTACTTCGTCGGCGCGCTGGTGAGCTGCTGGGCGCTGGTAACGAACTGGCGCGTGCCGTGGGTGCTGGGGCTGCTGCTGCTGCTGGCGGGAATGGGGCTGCACGCGTACGGGCTGGGGCTGCGCTGGTACATCCTGGGGCGCATCCCGGTCGCGAACATGTTCGAGGCGGTGGTGGCCTCGGCCTGGATGGGAATCGCACTGGCGCTCGTGCTCGAGTTCTTCTTCCGCACGCGCGTGTTCGCGTTTTCCGCAAACATGGCGGGGTTTTTCGCGCTGATGCTCGGGCAGTACGTGATTCCCGGCTCGGGCACCCTGACCACCATGATGGGAATTCTCGACGACGTGATGCTGCGGATTCACACGGTGCTGATCATCGCGTCGTACGCGCTGATCTTCATCGCTTCGATGATCGCCGTGGTCTATCTGTTCGCCTACTACGTTCGACGGCACCCGTGGCCTTCGCTGCAATCAAGTCTTGTGCTGGCGCTCTGCGGCGGCGTGCTCTATCTGGTTGCGCCCCTGATGTTCGTCGGCGCGGAAGGCCTCGAAGCGAAGCGCGCAGGTCTGGGGCTCGGCTTCGGCCTGGCGGCGGCGCTGATGCTGGCGTACGTGGTTGCGCTGGTGCGGCTCGGCGCGAGCGGATTGTCGATCGCAATCCACGCGATTCTCGTGATTTCGCTGGCGACGCTGGGCATCGGCAACCAGGGCTTCATTTGGGGCACGGGATTGTCCTTCGCGGGTGCGGGGCTGCTGTGGGCGCTGGCGACCGGCGCCGGGCTGCTGCTGAGCCATGCCGCGGCGCCGGCGCCGCGCGTGGCGCTGGCGGGTGTGGGGGCGCTGCGGCTCGAGCGGCCGATCCTCGCGGGCGGCGCGCCGGGCGACGAGGGACATGCGCGCGACCTGCCGGCGTGGCTGCATCATCTTGACTGGAGCCACCTGATCATTCTGAACATGGTGTTCGTCATGCTGTTCGTCGGGATCATTCTCGGCGCGGTGTGGGCGGACTACTCGTGGGGCCGGCCGTGGGGCTGGGATCCCAAGGAAGTGTTCGCGATGAACACGTGGATCATCTATGCGATCCTGATCCACATGCGCTTCGCGGTGAAGCAGCGCGGCCTCTGGACGGCCTGGCTGAGCGTGGCCGGCTGCCTGATGATGGCGTTCAACTGGTGTTTCGTGAATTTCTTCATCGTTGGGTTGCACAGCTACGCGTAGCGGCGCGAAGCCGGAACCTGAGTGCGGGAGCGTGTTCGTGTACAAGGCGATTGTCATCGGCGGCGTAGTTCTGGGCAGCGTGATCCTCGGCGGCTGCGATGCGCCCGTCACGCCGGCGAAATCGGCTGCCGCATCGGGATCGGCGGAATCGAAGCCGGCGGACCTTTCCGAGCTCAAGTCATTCGTGCGCGAGCAGGCCGGCGGCGGCGCGACGCCGCCCAGCGGCGCCGGCAACGTGCTGCCCTCGGGGCATCCGCCGGTCGGCGCCAGCCGCGGGTCGCCGGCGCCGAGCGCCGAAGGCGCTGCGAGCGCGGCGGACCTGAAGTACACCGCGCCGACGACGTGGCAGACGCAGCAGCCGCGCAGCGGAATGCGCAAGGCGCAGTTCCTGCTGCCGCGCGCCGAGGGCGACAGCGAAGACGGCGAGATGATTCTGTTCTACTTCGGTCGCAATGAAGGCGGCGGAGTGGCGGACAACATCGCGCGCTGGCGCGGCATGTTCACGACCGCGGAAGGCAAGCCGGTCGGCGACGAGGCCGTGAAGCAGGAGAAGCTCGAGGCGAACGGCCTGGCGATCACTCTGCTCGAAATCGCCGGGCGCTATGCGCCCAGCGCGATGCCCGGCGCGCCGGCGACCGGCCCCAAGGACGACTATCGGATGCTGGCGGCGGTCATCGAGACGCCGAGCGGCCCGTGGTTCTTCCGTGGCACCGGCCCGCGCGCCACCATGGAATCGCATCTGCCGGCGTTTCGCGAAATGCTGCGTTCCGTGAAGCCGTAGCGATTCAGGACTCGCGCCGCGTCAGACGAATGTCGTGGCTCGGCAACTCGTCGACGTACGTCTGCAGCGGCAGGCAGCGTTCGAGCGGCCGAGCGCCCGGCGCGATGAGCCGCCGCGCCTGCAAGTGTGCGACCAGCGCCGTCGGGAACGCGGTTGTGCGTTCCATGGCGGAGAAGCCGGTCGCCTCATCCTGAAAATCCAACAGATCCCAGCAAAGCGTGCGCGGCTTGCCGCCGTGCGTGCCCGATACGGTGATGCGCAGCACGACGAGGTCGCGCACCTCGGGGAACGCGAGTCGCGCTTCCATCAGGCGACGCAGGACCGGCTTGGGCTCGATGAATTCGCCGGGCGCGACTTCCACGCGTTCGTCGAAGCAGCCGAGCGCGAACATGGCGCGAATCACATCCCAGTGGCCGGGGTAGCGCACCGTCTTGTAGTCGTATGTTTGCAGCTTGCCGAGGAAGCTGCGCGGGCAGGTGCTCGTTCCGCCGGAGGTGACCGCGGCTTCGCAGCGGCCGGCCGGGCTGGGGAACTCGATCGGCTCGCTCTCGCCGAGAGTGGGGACGTTCACGATGCGGCCGTCGCGGATGAACTCCGCGAGTCCGCTGTACTCATTGACGAGTCCCTGGAAGTTGAACACGAGCTTGTACGCGAGCGGACCGACGCGCTCCTGCGGCAGTCCGCCGCAGCGGACGTGCACGTGCTGCGGGTCGTCGAGCTGCGTGAGTCCGTACGCGGCGATGATGTTGCCCAGTCCCGGCGCCAGGCCGCAGTCGGGGACGATGCTGACGCCGGCGGCGGCGGCGCGCTCGTGGCGATCGAGCTGGGCGCGAACGACGTCGGTGTTGCCGCCGAGGTCGTTGAAGCTGACGCCGGCGTCGATGGCCGCGTCGGTCAGTGCGACGTTGTAACGGTAGGGAACCGCCGAGAGCGCGACGTCGGCCCCGCGCAGCAGCGCCGCAACTGCGCGTGTGTCCGCGACATCGCAAGCCGCCGCCTCGAAGCGACAGCCCGCCGTGGGAAGAGTTTCGAGGCGCGCTACGGCCTGCTGGGCGATGCTGCGGCTGCTGTCTGCCAGGACGATGTGCGCGGCCTGTCCGTTGCGGGCCAGGTCGTAGGCCAGCGCGACACCCTGACGACCCGCGCCGAGAACGACGTAACGATAATGCACGGAGCTACTCCTTCGACTCGCGCATCGTAGCGGATCGCGTACGATGGACCGAGTCACCTCGAAGGGAGCGACCGCAGTGAGCAAGCGCACACCGCAACTGGTGCTGGCGGCCATGGTTCTTTGCGCAGTCGAAGGATTGGCGGACGATCCGCCGCGCCTGGCGACGAAGTGGGCGGCGACGGTGAATCCCGATGCACCGCTGCCCGAATATCCGCGGCCGCAGATGGTGCGCGAGCGCTGGCTGAATCTGAACGGGCGCTGGGAATACGCGGTGCGTTCGGGGGAGCAGCCGGCGCCGGCAACGTTCGACGGTCGGATCGTCGTGCCGTTCGCGATTGAATCGGCGCTCTCGGGGGTGCGGCGTGCACTGCAGCCGGAGGAACGGCTGTGGTATCGGCGCACGTTCGATGCGCCGGCCGACTGGCGCGGGCAGCGCGTGCTGCTGCACTTCGGTGCGGTCGACTGGGAGGCGGAGGTCTGGTTGAACGGCACGGCGCTGGGCGTGCACCGCGGTGGATATGACCCGTTTTCGTTCGACGTGACGGCCGCGCTGCGCGCTCAGGGGCCGCAGGAACTTGTGGTCGCGGTGCGCGACCCGACCGACGCCGGCGCTCAGCCGCGCGGCAAGCAGGTGCGAAAGCCGAACGGCATCTGGTACACCAGCGTCAGCGGAATCTGGCAGACGGTCTGGCTGGAGCCGATACCGGCGACGGCGATTCGCGGAATGCGCATCGAGAGCGCGCTCGAGCCGGATCAGCTGTCGATTCAGGCGCTGACGGATGGCGGAGACGCTGCCGACCTGCGCTTGCGCGTGGCGGCGCTCGCCGACGGGCGTGAAGTGGCGGCGACGGAGGGAGCGCCGGGTGCGGCGCTTGCGCTGGCGATTCCCGATGCGCGGCGCTGGTCGCCGGATGATCCGTTCCTGTATTCGCTGCGCGTGGAGTTGCGGCGGGGCGACGCGGTACTCGACGCGGTCGAGAGCTACGCGGGAATTCGCGAGGTGCGCGTTGCCGCGGATCGGGCCGGCATTCCGCGCATCGAGCTGAACCGCCGTCCGGTGTTTCAGTTCGGGCCGCTCGATCAGGGTTTCTGGCCGGACGGGCTCTATACCGCGCCGAGCGACGAAGCGCTGCGCTTCGACGTGGAAGCGGTGCGGCGGATGGGCGGGAACATGCTGCGCAAGCATGTAAAGGTCGAGCCGGCGCGGCTGTACTACTGGTGTGACCGGCTGGGTGTGCTGGTGTGGCAGGACATGCCCAGCGGCGACAATCCGCCGGAGGCGCGCGGGCAATTCGAGGTGGAATTGCGCGCGATGATCGAGGCGCTGCGAAATCACCCGAGCATCGTGATGTGGGTTCCGTTCAACGAGGGCTGGGGGCAATATGACACGCCGCGCGTGGTGGAGGCGGTTCGTTCTTGGGACGCGAGCCGATTGGTCAACAACGCCAGCGGCTGGACGGACGCCGGCGTCGGCGACACGATCGACGTGCACTCCTACCCGGGGCCGTCGATGGCGGCGGTCGAACCGAGGCGCGCGAGCGTGCTGGGCGAGTTCGGCGGGTTGGGCCTGCCGGTGGTCGGGCACACCTGGGTGAACAAGGACAATTGGGGCTATGTCAGCTACGCCTCGCCGGTCGAGCTGACGGACGCGTATGTTGCGCTGATTGAGAAACTGCCGGGGTTGATCGCGCAGGGCCTGTGCGCGGCGGTCTACACACAAACGACCGACGTGGAGATCGAGGTGAACGGATGGCTGACCTACGACCGCGCGGTGTGGAAGGTCGATCCGGAACGGGCGGCGCGGGCTGCGAAGGTGCTCGCGGAGCCGGCGCGAACGGTGCGGCCGGTGTCGGCGAGCGCGAACTCGGGCGAGGTGATGTGGCGCTATTCCACGCAGTCGCCGGCGAGCAACTGGCACGCGCCGGAGTTTGACGACGGCGGCTGGGCGCAGGGTCGCGCGAGCTTCGGCACGCGTGAGACGCCGGGAGCGCGCGTCGGAACGGAATGGAAGACCAGCGAGATTTGGCTGCGTCGCGAGTTCGACTTCGACGGGCGCGGGCTGGAGTCGCCGCATCTGCTGATCCACCACGACGAAGACGCGGCGGTGTATTTGAACGGCGTGAGAGTCGCGGAGTTCAGCGGCTATTCGACGGCGTATGAGTTGCACGCGCTTGCTGACGCCGGGCGCGCGGCGCTGCGCCGCGGTCGCAACGTGCTGGCAGTGCACTGCCGACAGACCCGTGGCGGCCAGAACATCGACGTGGGCATCGTCGAACTGCTGCCGGCGCAGCGAGACTAGCGGTCCTCGGCGGGCGGTTCGCCTAGCCGGCGCACCGCAGACGCGAAGTTCTCGTACGCGGCGCGCACTTCCTGGAGCGTGTCGCCGGCGAACTTTTCGAGGAAGGCGCGGGCGACCTCGAACGCGACCACGTTCTCGGCCACGACGCTCGCGGCCGGAACGGCGCAGACGTCGCTGCGCTCGTAGTCGCTGCGCTCGGGTTGCAAGGTGCGCAGGTTCACGCTGTCCATGCCTTGCAACAGCGTGCTGATGGGTTTCATCGCGGCACGCACGATCAGCGGCTGACCGTTGGTCATGCCGCCCTCGAGCCCGCCGGCCTGGTTGCTGCGGCGGGAGAATCCGAACGCGGGCGCGGCGCGCGCCGCGGGGTCGAAGTCGAGCGGGTCGTGCACGGCGCTGCCGGGGCGGGCGGCGGCTTCGAAGCCCAGCCCGATCTCGACGCCTTTGATCGCCTGGATCGAGCCGACCGCCTGCATCAGCCGGCCGTCGAGCTTGTCCTGCCACGCCATGCAACTGCCCAAGCCGATCGGCACGCCGAACACGCGCACTTCCACTACGCCGCCCGCGGTGTCGCGCTGCTCTTTCGCGCGGCGGATGACGCCTTGCATGCGGCTGACGGCGGCGGGGTCGGGCGTGTAGACGTCGTTCGCATCGCGGAGCGTGCACAGCTCGCGGGCAGTCAACGACTCGGGCGCCTGTGCCGTTTCCCCGCCGATCGAACTCACGAAGCCGACGGGTTCGATCGCGAACTGGTCGAGCAGGCAGCGCGCCGCAGCGCCGGCGGCGACACGAGCCGCGGTTTCGCGGGCGCTGGCGCGTTCCAGCGTGTTGCGGCAATCGGTGGTGAGCCACTTGATCGCGCCGGCCAGGTCGGCGTGACCCGGGCGCGGGCGGTTGATCTCGGGCGCCTCGTCGATGCGGCTGTCGCGGTTTTCGAGCTGAAGGGCCAGCGGGCTGCCGATCGTGCGGCCGCGGCGCAGGCCGCTGAGCACGCGGACCGCGTCCTGCTCGATGCGCATGCGGGCGCCGCGGCCATAGCCGCCCTGGCGCCGGCGCAGCTCGGCGTTGATCAGGTCAGGGTCGAGCGGCAGATCGGCCGGCAAGCCCTCGATGAGCACGATCAGCGCCGGCCCGTGCGATTCGCCGGCGGTTCGGTAATCCAGTCGGGGCATGCGGCCTCCGCGGCGGCGCCGGGCGTTTCCGCCGCGGCTGAGTTATCGTACGTCATTCCCGGCTTGACGGGGCCGCCTGGCTACGTAAGATGATGGGTTCCCCGGGGGAACGGGGAACGGTTTGGGCGGGACGCGCATGAAGACAGCGAACAATTGCTATCAAGCGACGGCTGCAACCGTCGATCGAAGCTGGTTTGTGGTGGACGCCACCGACCAGGTGCTGGGGCGGCTGGCGGTACGCATCGCCAACGTGCTGATGGGCAAACACAAGCCCACCTACACGCCGCACGTGGACACCGGTGACTTCGTCATCGTGCTGAACGCGGGCAAGGTGAAGGTGACCGGCGACAAGAAACAGGATGTGGTCTACGAGCGCTACAGCGGCTATCCCGGCGGCCACAAGCTGATTCCGATGCAGACCATGCTGGCGACGCATCCGGAGCGCGTGCTGCACGCAGCCGTGCGGCGGATGCTGCCGAAGAACAAGCTCGCGACCCACATGTTGTCAAAGCTCAAGCTCTACGCGGGTGACACGCATCCGCACCAGGCCCAGATGCCGGAACCGATGAAGTAGGCTCAGTGCAGGGAGACGCCAGGTGACGCAGGACACGATGGAAGGGACGAGCACTGCACAGGGCACGCCGCGGCCGGCCGGCGCTCCGATCTGGGGCACGGGCCGACGCAAAACCGCGGTGGCGCGCGTCCGGCTGATTCCGGGCGAGGGCAAGATCTCGGTCAACGGCAAGCCGGTCGAGACCTACTTCACCGAGCCGCAGGAACACGACGCGATTTACCAGCCGCTGCGCGTGACGAACGTCGGCAAGCGCTTCGACGTGCACGTTCTCGTCGAAGGCGGCGGACACACCGGACAGGCGGGTGCTGTAAAGCTGGGGCTGGCGCGGGCGCTGCTGAAGGCGGACAGTGCGCTGGAGCCGCCGCTGCGCGAGCACGGCTTGCTGACGCGCGACAGCCGCGAAGTCGAGCGCAAGAAATACGGCCAGTCCGGCGCTCGTCGTCGCTTCCAGTTCTCGAAGCGCTAATTCACCTTCGCATTCGCGATTGTCAGTTCCGAGCCGCGCGCGTGAGCGAGCGGTCGCATGGTGGTTGTTTCCAGCGACGAAGAGCGGAATAGACCCCTTCACGTTCGGGGCTCGGATCGCAAGCGACCCCGCGCTCATCACGTTCGGGGCTCGGATCAGAGCGACGGCTGCGCGGCGCGTCGCTTGAACTTCGCGCCTGTGTGACAGCGAAACGAGGTCACGCGCCGTGCCTTCAGCCGCCCCGAAGGGGCGACAGAGGGTTGCCACGGGTGGAGCGCAGGCCGCGTACTCGCGGGCGCAGCGCAACCCGTGGAATCGCGCGAATAATTGTGCCCTGCCCCGAATGGGGCAGAGGGAGCGCGGGGGCTCGCTGGGGACGAATACAACTGTTCCGCGGGCACAGCGCTTCGCCCCGCCGGGGCGAACAAGAACTCGCTAGTCCGACCTCGCTTCCACGGGTTTCGCGTCGAGCGGCTGCGCCGCCCCTCCGCTTCACCCGTGGCTACCATCCTCGGCCCCGTTGGGGCCGCGAGAGCGGGCCGGATCAGCGCCCCACTTGGATCACCGCGAGATGGAGTTTGATTTCAGCGTGACGGCGATGCGGGCGGTGAATGTCGCGAGATGGAGCTTCCGTCAGCGTGACGGCGATGCGCGCGGAGAGCAGGATGGGATTCTCGTCGCACAGACAGAGTCAAAAGAGACCCCTCACTCACGTTCGGGGTCGGATCAGACGCACGGCACAAGGGTCGGAACGAATACGAACAGTTGCCTCACTTGCCTTCGGAGCGCGCGGATCAGATCGCAGGTGCGCGGGCGGGTGCCCGCCTAGCTGCTAATCGTCCTCCAGACCAACCACGCCACGCCCGCCGCCAGGGCCGCAACGAGCAATGCCAGCAACGGCGAGCCGCGCCCGCGGCGCGATTCTCCTGGCAGCGACTCGGTGACGTCGGTCCATTCGCCCGCGCGGCGCGCGTCGGCGTGCTCGAAGTAATTCTCGAACGCAACGCGCGCTTCGTCGCGAGAAGGCGCGTGCGACAGCCGATAGTGCACGCCGCCGGCGCGCGTCTCGAGCTGCGTGCGGTCGGTTTGCACGTAGTCCTCTTCCGCGCGCGAGAGAATGAGATAGTCGCCGTTGCCGTCGAAGAATGCGGTGACGGCGTTGCGGATGTCGGTGAGCGATGGGTCGCGCGTGACGCGGCCGTCGAAATCGAGTTTCATCGACAAACCTCCTTCGCAGCCGGCGAGTGTAGGACAAGCCGGCTGCGCGAGGTATCGGCGGTCGCGGCGCCGCGGGTTATTTCGCCGGGCGAACCTCGTACACGCGCTCACCCAGTACGACAAGGATGTGCTCGCCGATCGACAGATACTCCGCGGCGCGCGGGTGCTCCTTGAGCAGCGCGAAGTACGCGTCGCTGAAGGCCTCGATCGGCGTGGCAGCGCTCTTGCCGTCCCACGCGGAGTCGACGTAGCGCCCATCCGCGAACAGAAAGGTCTTGTCCGCGGCGTGGCGAATCTTCTTCTGGCCGGCTTCGGATTCGGTCGATTCGTCGTCCTTCAGCCACTCCGCGGCTTTGCTCGATTTCAGGCCCAGCGAGCCGGCGACGGCGTCGTCACCCGTCGCCGCGCGTCCGCCCCGTCCGCCGCCGACGACGCGGCCCGCCGCGGGCGCGTTCGCGGCGAGCTGGCGCGCCTTTTCGCGAATGGCCAGGCCCCCGCCGCCGGTTACGCGAGATTCGTCCTCGACGATCAAGGCCGCGGTGTAGGGCGTGACGATTCCGTGTCGCGTCGCGAGCCGGACGACCTCATCGACCAGCTCCGAGCTTTGGCCGTGCAGGCGGATTTCATCGAGCAGGTACGCGACTTTGCGGTGCGCCCAGAGCCGCGGCAGGAAATCGCTCGCGGCGCTGTGCGCCGGGAAATCGCCGCTGTACTCCAGCTTCTCCGCCCCGGCGCCGCGCGCCTCGACGCGCACGGTGTGCGTGCCGCTGGTTTCGTAGCGCCCGAGCACCACGATCTCGCCGCCGCGGAACAGATCGGGGATGGCGCGCGGATAGACATCGTGCAGGGCGAGCGTTTCGGCAAGCAGGCGGATGTCGGTGAGCAGCGGGTTGGCCAGCCGGCCGACGAACGCGCTGAGTTTGATCTCGAGGTCTTCGCGTTCGGTGCAGTAGTCGCGCGTGCCGCGCGTGTTCTCCGCCAGCTTGTCGAGCAGGTGGGTGTTTACGTCGCTGCCGACGCCGAAAACGTGCATGCGGACGTTGCGCGCGTTTTTTTCGGCGACGTTCGCCAGGATTTTTGCGGGATCGGTGACGTCGACGGTAGGTTGGCCGTCGGTGAGGAAGACGATCAGGAACGGGCGCTCGGGGTCGCGCGGGTCGTTGGCCAGTGCGTCGAGGAGTGCCTGATTGATGTTCGTCCCGCCGACGGCTTCGAGTTTGTTCGTGAACTCGATCGCGGAATCACGCACGGCCGGTTCGGCCTGGGCGAGCGCTTCACGGAACGACTGCACGCCGATCGAGAACGACAGGATGTTGAAGCGGTCCTGCGGGTTCAGGCTCTGAACGCAGAAACGCAGTGCGCGGCGCGCCTGCTCGATCTTGTCGCCCTTCATGCTGCCCGAAGTGTCGACGACGAACAGGATGTCCTTGGGCAGGACAGCGGCGGCGGGGGCCTCGATGCGCGGCGAAATGCGGAACATGAAGTAACCGGGCTCGCCGGGCTGGCGGTGCGTGAGCAGGCACATGCCGAATTGCGCGTCGCGGCGCTGGTAATAGACCACCAGATCGCGATCGGGTTTGGCGGCCGTCTGCTCAAATGAAACCAGCGCATCGCGATCGCTGCCGCGCGAAACGGCTGCGGCGTGCGTCGGGCAGAAAACGGAAGTCAACGGCTGCTGGCTGCGGAGTTTGACCTGCACGGCGAGCTCGTCGAGCGACGCATCGCCGCCGGCGATCGGCCGCAGCGGCACGGTGTAGCTGCCCATTCCGGCCTGTTCGTTGAGCGTCTGCGAGAATTTCAGCTCGACCGTGAACTGCCCGCCGGCGGGGATCGGGGCGACGCTGGCGCGAAACACCTGGCGCTCGAGCAGTTCGAGCAGGGCCGGGTCGCGCGCCTGGCGCACGATGCTCTCATAAGTGGCGCGGGCGCGCTGCTTGTCGAGCACCTCGCCGCGCATCGCCGTACCGTTCATCGTCATCGAGAAATCGCCGACCGCGGCGTCCGCCGGTAGCAGGAACACGTAGGTTCCCTCGATCGGCACATCGAGCGGGTTTCGAAAGCGCTGCTGCACCTGCGTCACCGCGACGCCGTCGGTGATCTCGGTCGTCACGCGGTGCGATTTCAGATCGAGCGGCGTGGTCGTCAGCCGGCCGGGGATGCGCGGGTGGGGTCGAGGCTCCGGTACGATCAGGGTGCCCTGAGCGAGCGCCGGGCGCGGCAAGAGCAATAGGGCGAACGCGAACGCGGCGAGCAAGTGAGCGCTGCGATGCATGGCAGTCCTCCGCCGACGAAGTTCAGCGACGGGCGGTGTCGTTGCGCCGGTCGCGCGCCAGGTACTACACGCTTGGACGCCGCAGATTGCACGCGGGTTCACGAGATGTCGCGTCGGGCCGCGATTCGTTGCGCCGGTCGCGGAGCGATGAAGTTATACTGACGTCGGAAGCCCACCGGAGCGGACGTGCTGCGCCTGACGATTCTGGGTTCGGGAACCTCGCACGGCGTGCCGATGATCGGCTGCGACTGTGCGGTCTGCAGCTCGGATGACCCCCGCGACCGCCGCACGCGCGCCAGCGCGGTTTTCGAGCGTGACGGCGTGCGACTGCTGATCGACACCGGGCCGGAGCTGCGTTTGCAGTGCCTGGCGGCGGGCCTAAACCGCGTCGACGCCATCCTGTACACGCACCACCACGCCGACCACGTGACCGGGCTCGACGACGTTCGCCGCTTCAATTGGCTGCAAGGCGGCCCGCTGGACGTGTACTCGAATCACGAGACGCTGGCCCGGCTGCGCGAGATGTTTGGCTACGCGTTCGTCGAGAATGCGGACTACCCCAGCGCCAAGCCGCAGCTGATTTCCCACCGAATCGACGGGCCGTTCGAGGTGCGCGGCGCGAGGGTGCGCCCGATTCGGCTGTTGCATGGACCGCTGCCGGTGCTGGGTTTTCGTCTGGGCGACGTGGCCTACTGCTCGGATTGCAATGCGATTCCGGACGAATCCAGGCCGCTGCTACGCGATCTCGACGTGCTGGTGCTGGACGCGCTCCGGCGCCGCCCGCACCCCACACACTACAACCTCGAGCAAGCGATTGAGGAGGCGCGGCGGATCGGCGCGGCCCGCACCTACTTCACGCACATCGCACATGAGCTGCCGCACGCCGAAACCAATGCCGAACTGCCGCCGGGCATGGAACTGGCGTACGACGGGCTGGTGATCGAGTCACGTTCGTAAGGGCGAATCAGCGCGCCGCCGGGCGCGAAATCTGCAGAATCGCGTAGCAAGCGGCGATCTGCGTGCGCGGGTCGGTCTCGGTCTCCGCGAGCCGGGCGAGGCGTGGCAGGGCGCGCTTGTCGCCGATCTGTCCGAGCGCGAGCGCCGCGAGCGAGCGCAGTCGCATGGTCTCGTCTGGCGTGTCGCCGGTGCGATCGAGCGACGACAGCGCGAGATCGTATCCGTCGGCGCGTCCCTGACGCCCGAGAGCGCGGGCCGCGAGCAGCCGCACCTGCAGGTAATCGCCTTCCTGCCGCAGACGGTATTGCAGCGGTTCGACGGCCAGGTCGAGCCGCAGCTCTGCCAGGCTCTGCAGGGCGATCAGGCGCGCGATGGGGTTGTTCTCGATCAGTGTGCGCACGAGCTCGAGGCGGCCATCCTCATCACCGAGCGTGGCCAGCGCCGTGTGGATGTGCGTACGCACCTTGCTCGAGTTCTCGCGACGAACCGCCAGCCGCAGGTGCTGGGATGCGCTGGGTTCGCCGAACCGTCCGAGCAAGTAGGCGGCGTCGGAGCGCAGGTTTTCGTCCTTGTCGTTGTTCAGCGTTTCGAGCAGCACGCGGGCCTGCGCCCGATCACCGAGCTGATAAGCGGCCGCGGCGGCGCCGAGCCGGACGCGCGGGTCGGGGTCGGCGAGCAGCTTGCGCACGGTTCCGCGCGCCGCCGGTTCGCGCAGCTCGACGACTGCGGCGCAGCCGGCGAAGCGGACCAGCGGTTCGGCGGCGGCGAGGGCCTCGAGCGCGTAGACGGATGCGCCGGAGGGCGCGGTGCGCACGAGCGCTTCGAGCGCGTTGGCGCGCAGCACGTCGAGCTCGTCGCGCGCGGCGCGTTCGAGCAGATTCAGGGCCCGACGCTCGATATCGACCGGCGCCGACGTGGGGTTGCGCTGCGCGCAGCCGGCGAGCAGCGACAGCACGCAAGCGGCGAGTGCGGCGACACGAATCGGACGAACGCGTGTTGAGCGCGGCTTATGGTGCGGCATGGTCCACCGGAGGAGCGTCTGCGGCGCTGCGCGGGCGCATCCAGGCCCGGATGTGCTGGGCCGCTCCGAGCACCCAGCGTGTCACGATGCCGCCGATCCAGAGAGCGCTGGTGAGCACGAGACAGGAGATCGCGAACAGATCGCCGACGCGGCCATAGGCGCTGGCGCGCTGATCGAGCTTCATGGGTTGCACGCTGTAGCCGATCACGCCGCGACCGTGTTCGACGCCGTTGCGCGCGACCTTGCCGTAGGCGCGTCCGGCGGGATCGATGAAGCCGCTGATTCCGGTGTTCACGGCGCGTGCGATGCCGACGCGGTTTTCGACGGCTCGAAACACGCAGATCGCGAAGTGCTGCGGCAATTCGGAGCTGTGCAGAAACCAGCCGTCGTTGCTGATGTTGACGAGGAAATCGGCTCGGCGCTGCGCGCCGTCCCACACAAAGCTGCGCATGACGTAGGGCACGACGTCTTCGTAGCAGATCGGCACGCCGAAGCGCCACTGCCCGCGCGCGGTCGAGAACGGGAAGATCGTGTGCTGCGCGCCGGGCCAGAGCGAATATTCGACGCGCCCGGCGTCGCTGAACGGGCTCAAGCGATTCAGCGCGCGATACAGCCAGTGCAGATCGATTCCGACGAAGCTGGCGTTGCGAAAGGGCACGATCTCGCCGAAGGGTACGAGGTGCGTTTTGTCGTAGCGCTGCGCGCGTTGCTGTCCGTCGGGGTCGTAAATGAGGGCGGAGTTGAACCGCTTCTGTCGCGGGTAGGCCTGCTCCGGAAACACGTCAAGCGCGACCGAGCCGACGATGACGGTGACGGGCGGGCCGCCCTCCGGCGGCAGGCGGGGTATCCGCAGATTCAGGCCGCGGCGCTGGGCGTTGCGATCAAGATTCTCGAACTGGCGGTTCACCGCCGCGTAATCGCCGCGCGCGAAGGCCGATGTGACTTCGTGGCAGAGCTTGCCCCACTGCCAAGTGACGGCGCTCTGGTCGTCGACGGCGCGAAGCTCCTCTGCGAGAAAGCCGACGTTCTGTGTCGAGGACCACGCAGTCTCGGGGAAGACCACCAGGTCGGGTGAATCGCGCATCGCGGCGGCGGCGAGCGCGAAATGACGCCCTAGGACCTCGTACAAGTGCGTACGCGTGTAGGGCGGCACCGAGAATTGCGGAAAGTCTTCCTGGATCACCGCCACGCGCGGACCGTCCACAAAGCGCGCGTCCTGCAATCGCAGGTTGCCGTAATAGACCGCGCCGACGACGGCGGCGGCGGTGAGCGCGGAATTGAGCCACGGCGCGCCGGCGCGGCGCGGCTCGCGGCGCGACAGCAGAGCCAGCAGCCATTCGGCGATGACGCCGTTGATCATCGCGGCGAGGAAGGTCACCGCGTAGGCGCCGCCGAAATCGGCGATCTGGATGAACGTGACCTGTTCGTGAAACGCGTGCGCCAGAAAGAGCCAGGGAAAGCCGGTCATGGCCCAGCCGCGAAGGAACTCGCACGCGACCCAGGCGCAGGGGAGCGTCCAGGTCGGGCCGATGCCGGCGCGCAGGCCGATACGCACCGCCCACGCGGCCATCGCCCAATAGAGCGACAGATACAGCGCGAGCGCGACGTATCCCAGCCCGGTGACCGGCATCAGCCAATAAAGGTTGACGAGAAAGAAGCTCCAGCCGCCCAGCGTCGAAAGCCAGTAGATCACCCACTGGCGCTCCACGCGGCAGACGCCCACCGTCCACGGCGCGAGGCCGACGAGCGCTAGCGGCCACAGACTGCGCGGCGGAAAAATCAGCGAGAGCAGCGTGACGCTCAGCAACGTCAGCAGCAGCATCCACGCGGCGTCGGTGGCGAACGAGCGGTGAGTCTGAACGGGAGTCGCGCCGGCGGCAGGGGTCATCCGGGAAGCTCAAAAGGAACGAAATCCACTGCGTCACCTATCTGCGCGGCGGGCGCGTGGGGCGCACGATAAATGAGAGCGTTTGCTCCGGCCAGTGCGAACGGATCGCCCGAGCCGCGCCAGGGGCGCGGCTGCACGCGCGACGTGTCGGCGTGGGAAGCTTGCCACGCGGCCGGCTGGAACATCGGTCGCGCTCCGTTTGGCGCCAGACCGGCGGTCAGCACGCCGCGCCAACGTGGCGGCGCAGCGAACGTCCGGCCCTGCAGCGCTGCAAGCAGCGGTCGAACAAACAGCAGAAAGCAGACGGTGCAACTGACGGGGTTGCCCGGCAGCCCGGCGACCCAGGCCCCGGTCGGCGCCTGTCCAAGACGCGTGGGTTTTCCGGGTTTCAGGTCCAGGCTCGTGACGTGCCAACGCACGCCGAGCGATTCGAGCGTCCGCGGAACATAGTCGTGCGAGCCTTTGGACATGCCGCCGGTGACGACCAGCAGATCGCATTGAATCCCCGATTGCAGTGCGGCGCACAGCGCGGCCGGTTCATCGGACGCATGCGTGACGGATGCGACGGTCGCGTCTGCGTCTTCGCAGAGCACACGCAGAACGTGCGAATTGCTGTCGAAGATCTGGCCTGGCGCAGGATTCGCTCCGGCGGGCGTCAACTCGTCGCCTGTCGTGAGGATCGCGACGCGCGGCGCAGGGTGGACGCGCACGCGCGCGATTCCGGCGGCCACGATTGCGGCGAGCGTACCCGCGTTCACTCGCGTGCCGGCGGCGGCAACGAGATCGCCCGCGTGCAGGATCGCGCCGCGGCGCTCGATGTGCTCGCCGACGCGCACGGGTTGGCTTACGCGGATCGCGTCCTCGGACACGCGCTCGCAGTGTTCGACAATTGCAATCGCGTCGGCCGCGGCCGGCACCACTCCGCCGGTGTTGATCTGAAAGCACGCGCCGGGCGGCAGTTCAGACGCCGCCGCCGCACCGGCGCGCGCCAAGCCGACGACCGGCAGTGCGTCGGCGCCGCTCGCGTCGGAAGCGCGCAGGGCGTAGCCGTCCATGACCGCGCGATCGAATGGAGGATGATCGCTCGGGGCGAGAACGGATTCGGCGAGCGTGCGGCCGCAGGCCGAGGCCGCTGCGCAGTCGATCGCCGAAAGCGGCTGCACCGCGGCGGCAAGCAGACTCCAGACTTGTTCGGCGCGGGCGGCTGCGAGCGGCAAGTTCATGCGCTCGATTGTCGGAGGCGGGGCGTTGCGGTCAAGTCGCGAACGCCGCGCCGCTAGCGAGGTGGCAGGGGCGCGCAAGGTGAATCGTCGTCGTACTCGGCGACGGCCGCGCCAATTCCTGCAAGCTCGGCGTCGGAGAATCCCGCGAGACGCGCGAGCCGCATTGCCTCAGCGAGTGTGGACTCGCATTCCGCGAGTTTGCGACTGTTGATGCGCCGCGCCAGCTTGCGCGAATGCCAGGCGGCGTCGAGGTGCAGTTGGTGCAGCGTGCGGTCGTGGGGGTCCAGTTCCACCAGGCGGCGTCCGAGTGCGGTTGCCTTGGCGTACAGCTCGGTCGCGTAGATGCAGCACCCATTGCGTAGCAGGAGCTGCGCGAGTTGCCGCAGCTTGCAGATACGGAACTGCAAGTACAACCGGTGGCGCGGCGCGAGTTGAATCAGCCGGTCCGATGCCGCCTCGGCCGCGACGGCGTGCTCCAGCGCATCATCCGGCCGCCCTTGTTTCAGCCGCAACTCCGAAAGCAGTCCCTCCGACGAGGCAAGCCCGTGCAACGTCGTGAGACGCTCCGGGTCGGCTTCGATGAGCGGCTCCAGCAGAGCGCGGCGGCGAAGGAAATGCTCCTCCGCCTGTTCGAGCCGACCGGCGACAATGAGCTCGTGATGGCCGAGTCGCTCGTAACTCCAGGTGAGGTCGTCGCGCGCCCAGTCCAGTTCGGGGTGTTGTTGGAACAGGCGTTCCAGAATCGTGTGTGCCTCGCGATACAGCGAAATGCCCAGCTCGTAGCTGCCGTGACCGCGATGCACATCGCCAAGCTCGATCAGAGCCGTCGCGTAGTCTCGCACCCGCTGCGGCGCATCCGGCCGCGCCCCGACGAGCTGCTCGCGCAAGGAAACCGCACGCCTGCGGTACGTGAGCGCTTCCTCCACGCGATCCACCTCCACCAGCGCGCCGGAAAGTTGCGTCAGGACGGCCGCTTCGTCCGCGATTAGTTCCGGCGCGTCGGGGAATTGATCGCGCAGGAAGCTGATCTCCTCGCGCAGTCGCTCGAGCAATTCAAGGTGTACGCTGCCGGCGCCGGCGATGACGCTGAGCTGTGCGGTGACCTGGCGCACCAGGAATCGCGCCGATCGCGTCGCGCGATCGAGCTGCGCGTCGACCTGCTGTCGTGCTTCCCACTCGCGGAGGAGCGCGCCGCTGACCGCCAGCCAGGAGCCGACGATCAGAACGAGCGCGGCGGCGACCGCACCAACGATGATCGGGTTTCGCCGGACGAACTTCTGCGCCACGTAGAAAACGCTGGGCGGGTGGGCGCGCACCGGCTCGCCGGCCAGCACCGCGACCAGGTCGGCACGGAAATCGGCGACGGATTCGTAGCGCTCGGCGCGGTCCTTCCGCAGCGCTTTGTCGAAGATGAGACTCAACTCGCGGCCCAGCGACGGCCGCCTCGAGACGAGCGGCGTCGGGCGCGCGGACTCGATGTCGCGCATCGCCTGCAGCGGCGCCGTGCGATCAACCGCGATCGGCGGCGCGCCGCACAGCAGCTCGTAGCCGACGGCGCCCAGCGAATACACGTCCGTTCGCGTGTCCACGTCCGCGGCCGAGTTGAGCTGTTCCGGGCTCATGTAGGCCAGCGTGCCGACGACCTGAGCCACATTGGTTTGCTGGGTGGGGCCGGCGCCTTCGCGCTGCAGCAGTCGCGCGATGCCGAAATCGAGCACCTTCGCCCGCGGGCCATCGGGCGAATCCTCGACCAGAATGTTCGCCGGCTTCAGGTCGCGATGGATGATCCCGTGGCGATGGGCATGTTCCACCGCGAAGCAGACGTCGATCAACAGGTCGATCCGCGCGCGCACGCCCAGACCGCGCTCGGCTGCGAAGGCTGTCAGCGGTCGACCGTCGATGAGCTCCATCGCGAGGAACGGGCGCTCGCCGAGCTCGTCCTGGCCGAAGGAATAAAGCTGCGCGATTCCCGGATGGCGCAAACGCGACAGCAATTCCGCCTCGCGACGAAAGCGGAGCAGGCGACCCGCGCGGCGATCGTGGATCACCTTCAGCGCAACGAGCCGGCTCGGCCGGGATTCGCGGGCGCGATAGACGATCGATGTGCCGCCGACGCCGAGTTCGTCGAGGATTTCGTAGGGCCCAATGCGCTCCGGGCGGGGGGTGGCGGTCAGCGGGGGCGCGAGATCGTCGCGGTCGCTGTCGTCGTCCCATTCGAGCAACGACTCGACCTCGCGCCGCAGCTCGAAGTCATCCGGCGTGCGCTGGGCAAGCTCTCGGTCGCGGGCCTCGGCCGGCAACTCGACGAGGTCGCTGAAGAGCTGCATGGCGCGCTCGTGCAGGGTCGGGTTCATATCGATTCAGGCGTTTCCCCGATTTGAGTCTCGCCGTCGCGCGGCGAGGATCGCGCCAACTCGCGTCGCAGCCACGCACGCGCACCGCGCCAGTCGGTTTGCACAGTCCGGCGCGAAATGGAGAGCAGCTCGGCGATTTCGTCTTCCGACAAACCGCCGAAAAAACGCAGCTCCACCACGCGCGCCTGACGCGACGAAAGCACGGCCAGGCGTTCGAGCGCCTGATGAACTTCGTCGAAACTCGCCTGTGAGAAAGGCAAATCGAGCAGGGAGGTGTCGAGAGCGACTCGGCGCAGCCCGCCGCCGCGCTTCTGTGCCCGCTCGGCGCGCAGTGCGTCGAGCATGGCACGGCGCATTTCGCCGATTGCGGCGGCGATTCGCTGCGGCGAGGCGTTCCAGGCGCCGTTGCGCCGCCCGATGCGCACGAAGGCTTCGTTCACGAGCGCGGTGGGCTGGAGCAGGCTGTCGGGACGGACGCCGTTCAGCACCCGCCGCGCGACGCGCCGCAGCTCGGAGTACAGGCGCGAATCCGTCATTGTGTCGGAGGCCGACATGCCGATCTCGAAAAAAGTTTCGGTGATTCTGCGCTGGACTCCGAGATTCCGCGCTATTGCTTTCGGGAGGAGGATTGTAACGCCGCAAGGCCACGACCGACGAGAGCAAATCGTGTGCCGCATGAGCAGGAGTGCTCCGAATGAGTGCAAAGGTGAGCGAGCCAAAAAGAGTCATATCGCAACCGGAATTTCCCCCGCTGCTATCTGACGCGGAGATTGGGGAGTTGCGACTCCAGTATCGGCTGACGCAGCGGGAATGTGACACGCTGGCGGCGATCACGCGCGGGCTTTCGGATCGACAAATCGCGACCAAGCTCGACGTCGGCCCGGAAACTGTGCGAACACACCGCACGCACCTTCTTCGCAAACTGAATTGCGCGAATCGCCTCCATCTAATCCTCTGGTTGGTACACCGCCGCCCGCCCGCGCAGCGCACGGCGTTCCAGGTTCACCCTTCCGGGTGACGTGCTTCCCGGACCCCGAGTGCCAACAATTTTCTCACGCGAGAGATCCGACTCGATTCTCGTGCCGTAACGTGCATGAGCGGCCGGATGTCCGGTTCGAGTTATCAGGCGTCTCAACGAAACGGAGAGCAGTCCCGTGGATGCTCCGCTGCGAATCTCAGCGGCCCACGCGAGCGACGAAGCCCTCCTCGCACGCGTTGCGGAGAAAGACCGCGAGGCGTTCGAGGTGCTCTACGAAAGGCATTCAGCACGCGTGCTCGGTCTGCTGCTGCGAATTGTGAATCGACGTTCCGAAGCCGAGGACCTGCTCCAGGAGACATTCTGGCAGGCTTGGCGGCGCGCCGAGGCGTTTGATCCGGCGCGCGGCCGGGCGTCGGTGTGGCTGGCGATGATCGCGCGTTCGCGTGCGCTCGACGCGCTGCGTCGGCGTTCGGTTGTCGCGAGCGGGTCGGAATTGCCGGATGTGGCGCAGGACGACACAACTGCCGCCGTCGGGCAGCAGGAATCCTGCCAACTCGCCCGCCGGGCGCTCGCTCAGCTTCCGGCCGAGCAACGAGGCGCGATTCAGCTCGCCTTCTTCGGTGGGCTGACGCACGAGCAGATTGCGGAACGAGAATCGATTCCGCTGGGCACCGTGAAAACACGCATTCGGCTGGGAATGCGGCGCATCCGAGCACTGTTGGAACCCCACGCGACAGGACTGGCGTCATGACCCATACCAATACGACCCAACCCGACTTCGGCGACCTCGCTGCCCTCTACGCCGCCGGCGCTTTGACGCCGGACGTCGCAGCGGCGTTCGAGGCGCTGCTGACGTGCAACGAAGCCGCCCGCGCGGCCTACGCCGAGTTGCAGCCCGCCGTTGAAACGCTGCTTGATTCGGTCGAGCCGGTGATGCCGGATCCCGCATCGCGCACGCGGCTCCTGGCGCGGCTTGACCAGGAAGCGGCGAGCGCCGGCCGGCGCACTGCGCAGGTTTGGCGCGATTGGGACGCGGACCAGCCGCTCGGCGATGAGCTGCATATTACGCGTGCCAGCGAGGCGGACTGGGAAGAGACCGGCGTGCCGGGGGTTCGCGTTCGAAAGCTGTTCGTTGACCGCGAGCGCAATCAATTCACGGCAATGGTTCAGATGGATCCGGGCACGAGCTATCCGCGTCACATCCATGACGCCCCGGAAGAGTGCCTCGTGCTGCATGGCGACCTGCATGTCGGTGACACGGTCATGCGTGCGGGGGATTACCAGCGCGCTCCGGCGCATTCCCATCACGGAGTGCAGAGCACCGAGGGCGGCTGCCGGCTGCTGATTGTCTCGTCGCTGTCGGACGAGATTTACTAGCGCGGGCCGCGGACTTGAGCCGCGGGTCATGCCGAGCGGCCGCGGCGAAGCGGCTATTTTCCCGTAACCCGCTCTGGGTTATGTAGTTACGAACTTCTCGGAAATTTTGCGCGAATTTCCTTGACTCGCCGGGCACGGTGCTTGCAAGCGCCGTGCTCTCTGCTATACTTCACCGTTCGCGATTGAGTCAGCCGGTAAGCCCGAGAGCGCGGATCGTTCCCGACGATGCGTGCAGTTGGGGGGTGCCGAGCGGTGGGCGTCGGGTTGCGGGTGAGATCGTCCTTGCAAACCGCTGCGGTGCGTGCGTGGCTGACGACCTTCCTTCGGTTCATCAATCCTGAGGTGCGCGGATGATTGTTGATAACGTATGCGATTTCAGCCGCTACGGCGACGCCGTCGCGATCCCCAACCTCATCTGCATTCAGACGGATTCCTATTCTCGCTTTCTGCAGATGGCGGTCGAGTCGGCCAAGCGCAAGCCGACCGGCCTGGAGGCGCTGCTGCGCGAAGTCTTCCCGATCGAAAGTTATGACGGCAATCTCTGGCTCGAGTATCTCGACTACTCGCTCGAATCGCCGCGCTACACGCCGGACGAGTGCCGCGAGCTGGGCCTGACCTACGGTTACCCCTTCCGCATTCGCGCCCGCCTGCATCGCAAGGACAAGGGCGAGGTGAAGGAAGAGGCGATCTATCTCGGTGAAATCCCGGTCATGATCGGCGGCGGCGAGTTCATTGTGAACGGCGCCGAGCGCGTGATCGTGTCTCAGCTTCACCGTTCGCCGGGCGTCGACTTCGTGAAGGAGTCGGCCGAGGGCGACCGCGCGCTGCACGCCTGCCGCATCATTCCCGAGCGCGGCTCGTGGATTGAGATCAACGTCACGCGCAAGGACCTGCTGGCGATCCGCATCGATCAGTCGAGCAAGATTCCGGCCACGACGTTCCTGCGCGCGATGGACGAGAAGTTCGGCTCGGACGAGTCGATCGTCCGCGCGTTCTATCAGGTGAAGACGGTTCGCACGCGCGACCTCAAGCCCGAGATGTGGGCCGCCGCGCCGATCGTCGATCCCGACACGGGTGAGGAATTGGTCGGCGCCGGCCGTCAGATCGGCGAGGCTCTCAACAAGATTCGCGATTCGAGCGTGAAGCAGGGGGATGTGATCGCCAAGATGGGCGATCCGATCATCCTGAACACGCTCGCCGAAGACGGCGCGCGGTCGCACGACGACGCGCTGCTGCGCATTTACGCCCGTCTACGGCCGGGCAACCCGGTTCAGCTTGAGAAGGCCAAGAAGCTGTTCCAGGAGAAGTTCTACGACGACAACCGCTACCGGCTCGGCAAGGTCGGACGCTTCCGCCTGAATCGCAAGTTCGATCAGAGCATCCCCGAAACCGAGATGGTGCTGCGGCCCGAGGATTTTGTGGCTGCGGTGCGCTATCTGCTGTCGCTGCGCGCGGGCGAAGGCCAGGTCGACGATATCGATCACCTGGGCAACCGCCGCCTGCGCACGATCGACGAGCTGGCGGCCGACGAGTTGCGCAAGGGATTTCTGAAGCTGCGGCGCACCGTTCAGGAGCGCATGAGCCTGAAGGACCCCGAGACGATCGAGAAGGTCGCCGACCTGGTCAACACCAAGAGCATCAGCAGCGCCATCGACTTTTTCTTCGGGCGCAGCGAGCTGAGCCAGGTGGTCGACCAGACCAACCCGCTGAGCCAGCTTACGCACGAGCGGCGTCTGTCGGCGCTGGGCCCGGGCGGTTTGAACCGCAAGCGCGCCGGCTTCGAAGTGCGCGACGTGCACATTTCGCACTACGGCCGCGTCTGTCCGATCGAGACGCCCGAAGGCGTGAACATCGGTCTGATTGCGTCGCTGGGCATTTTCAGCTCGGTCGATGAATACGGCTTCCTGATCACGCCCTATCGCAAGGTCGAGCGCGGCAAGGCGAACGGCGAGACCGTGCTGCTGCGCGCCGACGAGGAAATGCGCTCAACGCTCGGTCCGCCGGACGTGCTGACGTCGCTGACCGATTCGAGCAAGCTGCCGGCGATCGAGGCCAAGGGCGAGTTTCTTACGCGGCGTCGCAAAGCCGCCGAGGGCAAAACCCAGAAGGTGCGCGAAGGCGTGCTGCTGGCGCGCAAGCAGGGCGATCTGAAGCAGGTCGGCCCGGACGAGATCGACTATGTCGACATCTCGCCCAAGCAGACGGTGGGCGTGTCCGCGGCGCTGATTCCGTTCCTTGAGCACGACGACGCCAACCGCGCGCTGATGGGTTCGAACATGCAGCGCCAGGGCGTGCCGCTCATCAAGACCGACCCGCCGATCGTGGGCACGGGCATGGAGCGCGTCGTTGCCGAGAACAGCAGCATGGTGGTTCGCGCCCGACGGACGGGCAAGGTCACCTTCGTCGATGCACAGCGCATCGTGATCGACGACACCGACGAGTACGACCTGCGGAAGTTCGTCGGCCTGAACGAGCGCACCTGCCAGAACCAGAAGCCGATCGTCCGGCCCGGCGAACGCGTCAAGACCGGCCAGATCATCGCCGACGGCGCTTCGACGCGCGACGGCGAGCTGGCCCTGGGACGCAACGTGCTGGTCGCGTTCATGACCTTCGACGGCTACAACTTCGAAGACGCGATTCTGATCAGCGAGCGGCTGGTCAAGAACGACGCCTTCACCAGCATCCACATCGAGAGCCACGAGATCGAGATTCGCGAGACGAAGCTCGGCCGCGAGGAATTCACGCGCGACATCCCGAACGTCAGCGAGCGCGCCCTGCGCAACCTCGACGAGCGCGGCATCGTGCGCATCGGCACGCGCGTCGGCCCCGGCGACATCCTGGTGGGCAAGGTCAGCCCCAAGAGCAAGAGCGAGCTGTCGCCCGAAGAAAAGCTGCTGCACGCGATCTTCGGCCGCAGCGGCGAGGATGTGAAGAACGATTCGCTCGAGCTGCCGGCCGGACAGGAAGGCGTCGTCATCGGCGCCAAGCACTTCAGCCGCCGCACGCACCTGAGCGATGAGCAGAAGCGCAAGTGGGACGGCGAGCAGAAGGTGTTCCGCGCCGAGTGCGACGAGAAGCGCATCGCGATGTTCCGCAAGTTCGTTGATCAGCTCAACGAGCTGACCGAGATCGAGCTGATCGACCCGAACACGCGCCAGAAGGTCGCCAAGAGCGAGAATCCCGAGGTCGTGCTGGAGCAGATCTCGACCTTCGACCTCAAGTGGGTCAAGCCCGCCGACAAGCGGGCCGAGGCCGAGGCCATCTACAAGCAGTATTGGCCGCGCATCGAGGCCATCGAGAAGGAATGCGAGCGCAAGCTCGGCCACATGAAGCGCGGCGACGAGCTGCCCAGCGGCGTGCTCGAGATGGTCAAGGTCTACGTCGCGACCAAGCGCACGCTGAGCGTGGGCGACAAGATGGCCGGCCGCCACGGCAACAAGGGCGTCATCGCGCGCATCATGCCGGAAGAGGACATGCCGTTCCTGGCCGACGGCACTCCGGTCGACATCTGCCTCAACCCGCTGGGCGTGCCGAGCCGCATGAACGTCGGCCAGATTCTCGAGACGCACCTGGGCTGGGCGGCGGCGGTGCTGGGTTTCCAGGTCGTCACGCCGGTGTTCGACGGTGCGACCGAGCAGCAGATTCGCGAGTGCGTGCGGGCCGCCAACCAGCGCGTGCGCGATCGCTCGAAGGACGTCGACGTCGTGCGCCAGGCCGGCGACAGCGGCGAGCTGCTGGTCGAGATGCCGCTGAATCACAAGGTGCCGCTGCACGACGGCCGCACCGGCGAGCGCTTCGATCAGCCGGTGACCGTCGGCTACATCTACATGCTCAAGCTGCATCACCTGGTCGATGACAAGATTCACGCGCGCAGCACCGGCCCCTACAGCCTGATCACCCAGCAGCCGCTGGGCGGAAAGGCGCGCACGGGCGGGCAGCGCTTCGGTGAGATGGAGGTCTGGGGTCTCGAGGCGTACGGCAGCGCCTACGTGCTGCAGGAACTGCTCACCGTCAAGAGCGACGACGTCGAGGGACGCACCAAGATCTACGAAAGCATGGTCAAGGGCACGCACACGCTGAACGCCGGCACGCCGGTGAGCTTCGACGTGCTCTGCAACGAGATTCGCGGGCTGGGCCTCAACATCCAGCTCGAGAAGCGGCAACTGATCTAGCGCGCCGCGCGGCCGACGGGCGGTCGCGCTGCTCGCCAGGGGAGATCGACCATGGCGCCGATTCAGTACGGCGGATTCGAGGACGTCGAGCCGCATGAACTCGCCGAGTTCTACGAGCGGCTGGAGCACAACATCGACGCCGAGACGCAGCAGATTCAGACCATGGTGCAGAATTCGGTGGCTTTCGTCACGGCGCGCGCCGAAGGCAAGCTGATCGGCATCGCGCGCGGCGTGTGCGACGGAGTGCGCGGCTTCTTCACCGAGTGCAAGCTCGACCCGGCGTACCAGGGTCCGGCCTGCATCACGCGGCGCGACGGCCGCATCGAGGACGACGCTCACGGCATCGCCACCCAGATGGCGCGACGCGTGCTCGACAAGCTCTTCGCCAGCGGCGCGCGGCGGGTCGACGCGCTGGCTTGGGGCACGGAGGTCGATTTCTGCGGCGAGCTGGGCTTCCGCAAGCAGGGCGGCATCGTGGGCATGACCATGCGGCCCGAGGACGCGCTGGTGCTGGCCACGCGAATGGCGGCGGCGCAGGCGTAGGCGATCGATCGCCCGCGAATGCGGGCGCGGTGGGAGTCGAAGTGGTTTATCCGAAGTGCGCGGTTTGCGAGCGCTTCAACTCATAGGTGAGGATTCGTCGATGGCCGACACGGTCTACGATCGGATTAATGACTTTACCGCGGTGAAAATCGGGCTTGCCAGCCCCAACGACATTCGCGCATGGTCCTTCGGCGAGGTCAAGAAGCCCGAGACCATCAACTACCGCACCTATCGCGCCGAGAAAGACGGCCTCTTCTGCGAGCGCATCTTCGGCCCCGAGCGCGACTGGGAATGCTTCTGCGGCAAGTTCCGCGGCGTGAAATACAAGGGCATGATCTGCGACCGCTGCGGCGTGAAGGTCACGCACAGCCGCGTGCGGCGCAAGCGCATGGGCCACATCAACCTGGCGGCCCCGGTCGTGCATATCTGGTTCTTCAAGAGCATGCCCAGCCGCCTGGGCACGCTGCTCGACATGAAGACCAGCGACCTCGAGAAGATCATCTACTTCCAGGACTACGTGGTGGTGAACCCGGGTTCGACCAAGCTCGAGCCCAAGCAGCTCCTGACCGAAGAGGAGTACCGCCGGGCGCAGGAAGAATACAAGGACGACCCGGACTTCCGCGCGATGATGGGCGCCGAGGCGGTGCGCGAGCTGCTCGGCCAACTCGACCTGGCGCGCGTCTCGACCGAGCTGTTCGACGGTCTCAAGAAGACCAGCAGCAAGCAGAAGATCAAGGATTACTCGGCGCGGCTGAAGCTGGTCGAGGCCATCCGCCACAGCGGCAACGACGCGGCGTGGATGGTGCTCGAGGTGATCCCGGTCATTCCGCCGGACCTGCGGCCGCTGGTGCTGCTGGACAGCGGCAACTTCGCGACCAGCGATCTGAACGACCTTTATCGGCGCATCATCAACCGCAACAACCGTCTCAAGAAGCTGATCGACCTGAACGCGCCCGAGGTCATCATCCGCAATGAGAAGCGCATGCTGCAGCAGGCGGTCGATGCGCTGTTCGACAACAACCGCTGCCGCCGGCCGGTGCTGGGCAGCAGCAATCGCCCGCTCAAGAGCCTGACGGACATGATCAAGGGCAAGCAGGGCCGCTTCCGCGAGAACCTGCTGGGCAAGCGCGTCGATTACTCGGCGCGTTCCGTGGTCGTCGTCGGTCCCGAGCTGAAGCTGCACACCTGCGGACTGCCAAAGAAAATCGCGCTGGAGCTCTATCAGCCCTTCATCATCCGGCGGCTGCGCGAGCGCGGGTTGGCGGACACGATCAAGAGCGCCAAGAAGATGCTGGAGCGGCGCGAGCAGCCGATCTGGGACATCCTCGAGCAGGTGATTTACCAGCATCCGGTGCTGCTCAACCGCGCACCGACGCTGCACCGCATGGGCATTCAGGCGTTCGAGCCGGTGCTGGTGGAAGGCAACGCCATCCGCATTCACCCGCTGGTCTGCAAGGGCTTCAACGCCGACTTCGACGGCGACCAGATGGCGGTGCACCTGCCGCTGTCGATCGAGGCCCAGGCCGAAACGCACGTGCTGATGATGAGCACCAACAACATTTTCAGCCCGGCCAACGGCGCCCCGAACACGCCGGCCACGCAGGACATCGTGCTCGGCATCTTCTACCTGACCGCGAACCACGCCCGCGAAGTGGGCGAGCGCGAGAAGGGCAAGGAGTGGGCGTTTGCCTCGTTCGCGGAGGCGCTGCACGCCTGGCATCGCGGCCTGATCGGCATGCACACGCCGATCCGGGTGCGCATCCGCAACAAGGAAGTGATCAACGCGCTGAGCGAGTCGCCCACGCCGTCGCCCAAGAACGGGCGCATCGTCACGACGGTCGGCCGGCTGATCTTCAACGACACGCTCGATCCGCGCATGCCGTTCTACAACTACCCGCTCAGCCAGAAGGGCTCGGCGCGCGTGATCGCCGACTGCCACGAGCGTCTCGGCCGGCGCGAAACGCTCGAGCTGCTCGACCGCATCAAGGAGCTAGGCTTCAAGCACAGCACGCTGGCCGGTCTGTCCTTCGCGCTGACCGACCTGCGCATTCCCGAGGCCAAGCAGAAGATCCTCGACGCGGCTCAGAAGACCGTCGACAAGGTCGAGAAGAACTTCGCGAACGGTGTCATCACGCCGATGGAGCGTCACAACCAGCTCATCGACATC
>CAYMBL010000024.1:19919-54532 GCA_964388675.1 uncultured Planctomycetales bacterium | reverse complement strand
GGATATCACGGCGGAATGGACGACCCGCATACCGGCGGATCGCTCGCTCTCGGCCATTGAACCCGAAAATGCTGCCGCCATGCTGGAGGCGACGCCGGCCGTCCAGCGAATCGATAATGAAACCGAATCCGTATTCGCCGACGCTTCCGCCGGCGAGTTGAACCGGCGTCGACATCAGCTTGTACGACGCGGGAGAGACCACTTTCCCTGCAGAGAGCGCGTCGGCCCAGACGACGAGATCTCGCGCCGAGGCGAGCAGCACGCCCGCCGCAAACGATGTACCCGTCGCGAGCACGCGGTCATTCACGAGTTCCTCATCCACTACCGCATAGCCCTGCGCACGATCCTCAATGACCTCGATGTTGGAATCACAGCGCGTGCGCGTGAGGCTCAGCGGAACGAAGAGTTCATCCCGCAGGTATGCACAATAGGCTTTGCCGCTGACTTTCTCGATGATCATTCCCAGCAGGTAGTAGCCGGTGTTGGTGTATGCCGTTTTGGTGCCCGGATCGAAGGCGAGTGGCTCCTTCTGAACCATGTCCAGAAGGGTTTGACGTTCAATCTCGCGCTCCGGCGCGTCCACCATGATCTGTTTGAGCTCGGTGTAATTCTTGATGCCTGAGGTGTGCGTGAGGAGGTGGCGAATCGTGATCTCGCGGCCTTGAGCGTTGTAGCCGGGCAGATGCTTGGTGACCGGGTCGTCGAGACTCAGTCTGCCCTGCTCGACGAGCCGCATGACGGCCACGGCCGTGAACTGCTTGGTGATGGAGCCGACGCGAAACAAGGTGTCCGCATCGGCCTTGACGCTGTGTTCGACCTCGGCCAAGCCGTAGCCCTTACCGACGATCACGTCTCCATCGAGCGCAACCGCGACCGATAGACCGACAGCCCCCTTCTTGGAGAGGTACTCGGCGGCCAGTCGATCGGCCGCGGCGACAATTTCCGCCTCCTTCGGAGGCTGCAAGAAGGCGAGGTACGCGACCAAGAATGCGGTAGCGGTTGAGAGCATGCGCGGCTCCAGACCGCGGCGGACGAGACGCTCGCGGCCCAATTGATTTCGTTCGGCGGATCGGATTATTTGCGCTGACCCCAATGCAGCCGGTCATGCGAGACTCGGGAACGTCTTGCCAGCCCGGCGCACGCATTGCGATTTTGCGCCGCCGCTCCGGGCCCAGGCCCCCCAATCGAGCAATCAACCGGGCGTGTGAGCGGATCGACTCGCTCTCATTCACCACCCCGCCGCGCACATGTCTCCGCCGCGCGTCGGATGCCATTCAACATCCCCCGGAATACCAGCCCATGCAGCGGCAGCACGGCGTACCAGTACGCCAATCCCATCAGCCCGCGCGGCTTGAACCGCGCCGTCTGAACCAGCGTGCACTTGGCCGCGGTTCGCTCGTCCGCTCGAACTTCAAAGCTCAGCAGCGCCTCGCCCGGCAGCTTCATCTCCGCCCGCAGCTCCAGCGATCGCGGCGGTTCGATGCGTGTGACGCGCCAGAAGTCCAACGCGTCGCCGAACGCGAGCCGGTTCGGATCGCGCCGCCCGCGACGCAGACCCGGGCCGCCCACGAGGCGGTCCATCGCACCGCGGAGACGCCACAGCCAGTCTGCGGCGTAGTAGCCCTGGTCGCCGCCGAGGCGCGAAACGGCCCGAAACACGATCTCGGGCGCGGCGTTCACTTCGGTCGCGCGCTGATCGACGAACACCCGACCGCCGGCCCAGTCAGGGTCGCCGGGGATCGGCCCGGCGTCGAACCAGGCGGTCTCAATCTCGTGCGTCTGAGTTTTTCCGAGCGCGGCGTCGATCGACTCGCCCACCGTCAGCAGACGTTGCGGCATGAGGCGCGCGGCCGAATCGTCGCGGCAGACCACTCTGTTCCGCAGCCCCTCCGCAAGCGGCCGCGCGATCCGGTGGCTAATCGGGGTGACCAGGTGAATCCAGAGCGAGCTTAGTCGCGGCGTCAGCACGGGCACCGGGATGATGAATCGCCGCGTCAGCCCCAGCGCGCCCGCCATGAGCTGCATGATTTCGCGATAGGTCAGGATGTCGGCGCCGCCGATGTCGAGCGTCCGACCCACCGTCTCCGGAACGCCGAGGCTGGCCACCAAGTAATGCAGCACGTTCTGAATGGCGATCGGCTGACACTCGGTGCTCACCCAGCGCGGCGTAACCATCACCGGCAGGCGTTCCACGAGATAACGCAGGATTTCGAACGACGCCGATCCGGCGCCGATGATCATGGCGGCGCGGAACACGGTGACGGGCACCGACGCCGATCCGAGCGCGGATTCCACCTCGCGGCGCGAGCTGAGATGCTGGCTCAGATTCTCTCCCGCTTCGCCGAGCCCGCCCAGGTAGATGATTCGTTCGACGCCGGCGGCGGCCGCCGCCTGAGCGAACTTCTCGGCCAGCGACCGATCCCGCGCGCGGTATTCGCGCCCGGCGGACATCATCGAGTGAATCAGGTAGTACGCAGCCCCGCATCCGCGCAGCGCGCGTGTTAGCCCTTCCGGATCGCCGAGGTCGCAGCGTACGACCTCGACCCGAGGGTCGCCGACCCAGACGCGAGAATCCAGCTTGTGAGGCTCGCGCGCGGCACAGCGCACGCGGTAGCCCGCGGCCAGTAAACGGGGGACCAATCGGCCACCGATATAGCCGCTGGCGCCGGTGACGAGTACAGGATTCGCGTTATCGCTTGCAGCCGTTTCCATGCCATGTCCCTGAGTTTCGCCACGCGGATTTGTCTACTCCGGCTAGCGCCGCCGCTTCTTCTGTGCCGGCGCGTGCGACGCTTCCTGTGATGCTAGGCGTTGAGTCCAGAGGAAGGCGTCGAGTCACGCCGTCACGCCCTCGCCGCGAGGCCGACAGCGCGGCGCCACTGCTTGAGTTGGCCCAGGTGGTGCGGCGGGTGCGTCACGAGCAGCGTGACGGCGATGTGCCCAATGGTCGGCGAGAACGGGTGAAACTTCTCCGGCGAGGGTTTCGGGAAGTAGTGTGCGTGCTTCTCAGCGACGACCGCCGCGAGTCGCGCGTTCCGCCCCTTGAACTCGCTGAGCAGTTCGCACTTCGTCACGTATGCCGCCGGAGAGGGCACCGGCGTGCTGCCATAGCCGAACCGCTCCAGCTCGGAGTCGGCTGTCGGCACGCTCGCGTCGTCAAGCATCGACAACAAAACGCCGGCGTATGCGTTGAGGTGCGACAAAGTCCAGGCGGGGTGGTTGACGATGACGCCCCGCTGCTCAGTCATCCGAGACTCCGGAACGTCCTCGACAGCTTCAACGAGGAATCCTTGGACCATCGCGTGAATGTCGAGTATCGCGCCGATCGCGTCGTAGGCGGCGTGAGCGCTCATACGATGAATGTTACGCCTACCGCCGGGTGCCGCCAGAGACCAACCGTGCACTTTCCGCAGCAATAGACTCCAGGGTTCGCCGTGCGGGGATCGGCTTCCGCTCTGGAAAGACAGTGCATCAATCCCTCGGTTGAGACGATCGACGACGACAGCAGCGCGTGTCCGCCGGCGGGCGGAGCCGATGAGTCGCTCGCGTACGACGCCGACGGGAATCTGACGGCCGGCCTGGCCGGAGACGGCGCCGGCGGGTTGGTACAATGCGCCTTCAAATGGGACGCGGAGAACCGGCTGATCGAAGTGTCGCCGGCGAGTCCGGCGAGCGGGTCGAAAAAGGTGGTCTACACGTACGACTATCTCGGCCGGCGGGTGCAGCGGAACGTCTATTCCTGGAATCCGACCGGCGGCGGCGGAAGCGGGGCCTGGAACACGACCGCCGACGAGAGCCAGCGGCTGATCTATTACAACTGGCTGCCGCTGATCGAATTGAACGGGCTGAGCGGCAACGCGGTGCTGCGGCGCTGGACCTGGGGGCTTGATCTGGCCGGGCTCAGCGGCTCGCAGAATTCGATCGACGCGGCCGGCGGGATCGGCGGTTTGCTGTCGACGTATGACTCGAACGCGACGACGACGACCAGCGACGACAAGACGTACGTCTATTTCCACGATGGCAACGGCAACGTCGGCCAGCTCATCGACCCGCTGGCGTCGACTACCTCGGCTTCGCTCGTCGCGCGCTACGAATACGACGCCTACGGCAACGTCACCTCCTCCGGCGGCTCCTACGCCGCCACAAACCGCATGCGCTTCAGCACCAAGCCGTGGGACGCGGTGACGGAGCTGGGGTATTGGGGGTATCGCTGGTATTCAGCGAGAATGGGGAGATGGGGGAGCAGGGATCCGTTAGGAGAGCACGCCGGATTATTATTGCTTCATTACGTCGGGAACCTGCCAACAAATGCCGCAGATCCGTTAGGCCTTGATACATGGGCGGATATTATCGATCACATCAAGAATCATTCCAAGGGGACGTATACTGGCAGCATGCCGTTCACGACCCCGAATGGGCTGAGATGCGAGATCGTGTATACTGTTACACTTGGGCGCAGACCACTAGAGAATTGTTGCATCTCAGTCGACATCGGTCTTGGTATTAGTTGCTCCCTTAGAGCTTCCATTGCCAGTCGCCTTCCCAAGTGGCTTTCTGATCGTGTAACGAATATCCCATTTGACATTTCCGCCCAGGCCTGGGGCGAAGCGGGCGGGCAAGTCTGTTGCGATGGGTGTATGGATGTCTGTGGGTTCTCGCTGAACGGCGCCGTGACTGCGGGCGAGGGCCGGCGCGGCGGAGGCGTTCGTGACAGACCCTGGGATCGTCCAGTCAATCCGAACGGCCCATATCCCAGACCAACCACTCACGCTGGATGGGGTGCCTCAGGCGAGTTCAATGCAGCGATCGATCTATGCCGCGGCGATTATGCGGTGGGCTGGACGGCAGTACTTTCTTTCAACTTCAATTTCATCAATCTCTGGGATCGTAGCTGGAATTTTGACTATGAATGGTCGGGTTCTGCATCTGGCAACAGCCCTTCATTGAAGGTAATCACTTCTTGTCAAGGGAGCCTCTAAGATGGCCGTTCCGGGCCGATTATGCCTGAAACGTCGCGTACCGGCACTGATCCGGCATCCATCGATCATCGCGTCGACGTACTGTTATCCGGCGTCTCTTCTGTTTCCGAGAGATTGTCGAATACTGTGCGATAAGACAATCGCCAGAGTCGGCATCTGGCGTGTGCGATGTCGGCGATGGCATACGTCTGCCGCTCGCGCGTTCTATTTTGCGTCGGTTGATTGTTGGCAGCGGTTGATAAGCGCTTGTGATGAGCGGCGCATTTTCGGCGAATTCGGCTTCGAGCGTGATCGCATTGCGATCTTCGTGCCCGACCACTTGGGCAGCGAGTCAGACGCGGAGCTGCGAGCGATCCTGGAGCCGCGTTTTGCGGAGTTCGTTGATACCCTTGAGCGCGGGGTGCTGAATCGCTGAATCGCTGCGTAGGTGCATTCAGAGTCCGGCCCCGCGCCGCTATCCGCGGTCGTTGGTAGTATGCGTCGGACCGGTGCGGATCCTGAGCGCAAGAGCCTTCATCGACGTATGCGAAACATGATGTCTCGATGCTCATTTCTTCGAGCGCGACGCGTGAGAGTGCCGATTGCTGCGCAAGTTAGCGCTGTTGTTCTCTGCGCGGCGCTGCTGGTGCGGTACAGCTGCTATCATTTTATCGAGTTGGATGTTGGTCGCGTCAACGCGATTTATGCTCGCGGCTTCGTGGGGATTGCCTGGAACTATGGCCAGAGGCGACCTGCGGGATTCTCGAGTGGGACATTTGATCCCGCACTCGCGCCCGAGTGGATACCTACGATTGGGCATTCCGGAGAGCTCGCCGGCGCTACCCTTCCGCTGTGGATGATTGCGATAGCGGTTGCAGCTCTCCTCTGTTTGTTTGAGCGCTCATCGCACCGTGCACCTGTCGGGCAGAGTTGCCGGAATTGTGGATATGATTTGCGCGGGACGAGCTCCGGGCGCTGTTCGGAATGCGGCGCAATCCGCGCCAACGATGCTTGCCGTGCGCGCGACGATTGCGAACGAATCTCGCCGTAGGCCTCAGCGGAGACTCAGTCAGTGAAGGTCGCGATGTGATTACGGCGCTCGCATTGCTGTCGATCGCCATCGCCGTGGCGCTCCTGCCGCTGCGACTGCCGCGAACGCCCGCTCCCTGGTGCGGGCGCTGCGGCTATTCACTGCGCGGATTGGCCGATCGGTGTCCCGAGTGCGGCCGCGCGGGGTTCGCGAATACTCCCGAAGCCGTTGCCTTCAGCGCGATGGTGCGGCGGTCGGTCGCGATCTTCATCCTGGGTGTCGCGATGATGATCGTAGTTTTCATCCAAATTGGATCGCAGCTCACTTGGACTGATGCGTGCATCTATCGCCCTTATGTGTTTCATCGCCCCGCGTCCGGAGCGTACTAAGTAAGGGGTAATCGTTCGTTACGAGCACAGCGGGCGCATGAGAATGCCCGTTTCTCCCAAGAAGTGGCCGGCCAGTATTGGTTGCGAACGCATCCGCCTCGGTCTGCTCGGCGAAAACGGGGCGGATCGACACGGTCCCTTTAGCGCAGAGCTGATCCTGAGCAAGGACCCGGCAGAGGGGTGGGTCGCGCGGTCTGCGGACGCGCCGGATATAGGCAGCGCGATCCATCAATGGCTCCGAGCTGTGAGCGCCGGCAGAGGCGATTCCGGCCTGATCGCCGCAGAAGCGAGCTTTCTCGCGGCGGCGATCGGCGAATCTCAGGATAGTTTGCAGTCCGGTTACCCGAGCGGCCCATTCAATCGAGAGGCGCTGGGAGCGGTCCGCGGATCGGGCGCAATCGGCGCGTTTACTGAGAATGAAAGGGATTATCGCTGGATCGCCGTCGGGCTGTCTGCAGTTCCGTTCCTGGGACTGATTTTCACGGCGCGGCAGCGAATTCGCGGGGCGGTCGCGGGCCATGCCTGCCCGACCTACGAAAAGGATCCTTCAAAGTTGTGGCCACCGTGCGACGGTAGTCCGATACCGGAACCACCGTACAGTCCATGGTGACGCGCTCGCGACGATGCGCGGTCCTGCTGTGCGGTGTGATTTTCGTCGCGAGCGCACTCGTCGTGCTCATTAGTCCGTCGATCACGATTGCCGTACACAGCGCCGCGATCAACGTCGCGTTCCTTCAGGGCGGCGTTCGCGTCAGAACGCCTGGAGACGCAGGACGCGCAGTCGAGATCTATTGGAATAGTTCAGGGTGGCGGTGGCTTCCCTACACGTCGACTCATTTGGCGCTCGCCCGTAATGGGCGGGACTATGTACCAACGACATCTGTCTTTGTTCCGCTCTGGCCGGCCGCAGTCGGAAGCGCGATGGCAGGATTGTGGATCATTGGACGCAGGCGCGCACGGCCGAGCCCGGATGCGTGTTCGTGCGGTTACTCGTTGACGGGCAATCAGTCCGGCCGTTGCCCGGAGTGCGGTGCGCGGCGTGTGGCTGGCGAAAGTCACTAACGCGAAGCCGAGTCACTTTTTGCGGCTGACCGGGCCTGGCCGGGGACGGCGCCGGCGGGTTGGTACAATGCGCCTTCAAGTGGGATGCGGAGAACCGGCTGATCGAGGTGTCGCCGGCGAGTCCGGTCAGCGGGTCGAAAAAGGTGGTCTACACGTACGACTATCTCGGCCGGCGGGTGCAACGGAACGTCTATTCCTGGAATCCGACCGGCGGCGGCGGAAGCGGGGCCTGGAACACGACCGCCGACGAGAGCCAGCGGCTGATCTACTACAACTGGCTGCCGCTGGTCGAATTGAACGGGCTGAGCGGCAACGCGGTTCTGCGGCGCTGGACCTGGGGGCTTGATCTGGCCGGGCTCAGCGGCTCGCAGAACTCGGTCGACCAGGCCGGCGGCATCGGCGGGCTGCTGGCGACGTACGACACCAGCGCCAGCAAGGGTTATGTCTACTTCCACGACGGAAACGGCAACGTCGGCCAGCTCATCGACCCGCTGGCGAGCACGGCCTCTGCGTCGCTCGTCGCGCGCTATGAATACGACGCCTACGGAAACGTCACCTCCTCCGGCGGCTCCTACGCCGCCACGAACCGCATGCGCTTCAGCACCAAGCCCTGGGACGCGGTGACGGAGCTGGAGGATGCAGGCTGAAGCCAGTCCGCTTCCCCTGGGCTGATGGCGTGCTTTCGCCATGAGCGCAAGCATGCGGTTGGTGCGGCCCCTCGAAGCTCGCAGTTCGTCGAGCGCGGGTGTTGCGCTGCAGAACCTGCTAGATTGGAAGGTGCGCTTTCCACCGCTGATCAAGCGCTTTCGCCCAGACATTCGGCGTATCGGAACTCTCTCCATCAGGATCGTGGCGAGCCATGAATGAGATGAAGCGAGCAATGCAACGCAGTTGCGCCTCGGTCCAGAGCGGCAACGATTGCGCGCCCGTGAAATCTGCTATGTGCCGAAGCAAGTGCCCATCGAACCATTCGGAAATGTCTTCGCACAGAAAACGAATCATGGTTGGTGGCAGGTAATAGCGAAAGCCCTCGGCATTGATGAATGTAAATCCGCCAATCCCCGGGAAGGGCTCCCAGTAGGGACTGGCGATCAGTTCACTCCACTGGCTATCGGGTTCCGATTCCCGCGCTGCCTTGCGGGCATCTTCGGGCTCGTAAAGGTCGAGTGCGCGGCACTCACACCAGGAGATGCCGTGCTCTCCTCGAACCACGCTCGCGAACGCAGCGTGAATCGCCGCAATGATCGCGTCGCGTTCAGCCGTGCTTTCGTCGCTCAGTTCACTCATGGTGCGCGTCCAACTACTGTCGATCCTGAGACCCATGCGGCGAACATGAGAATCGGGGCGACAAGATTCGAACTTGCGACCTCGTGGACCCAAACCACGCGCTCTAGCCAGGCTGAGCTACGCCCCGTACGCCCCATTCTAGCCGAACGCGCGGCCCGGCACGCCCCCCGCAACGGTCGCGCGCGCAGGGGGCGCGCCGTGCTGATATGCCTCTCGCCGTCACTCGCGCGACGGGCGCGCCGCAGCCGGCCGCTGCAGAGAGAAGCGCGCCCACGGTCACTGACTCGATCGACCCGCCCGCCGCTGCAGAGAGAAGCGCGCCCACGGTCACTCACTCGATCGACCCGCCCGCCGCGCGGCGCAGCTCGCCGCGATCGTCGCGCCGATCCAGACGCCGACCCCGCCCGCCAGCGGATTCGTGATCCGCGTGAAAAGCGGCTCCCGGCTGTGCTTCTTCGCGTTCTCAAACAGCTCCGCCAGCGGCTGATTCGCAGGTCGCGCCGGCGGCGGGTCGCTCGTAGGCGGCGCCGCCGCAAGCCCCAGCCCCGCCCCGGCCAGCGCCACCAGTAACGCCAGAATTGCGCCGGCGCCGCGCCGTCCGGCCACGCGCGCGCACGTCGCTCCGCCCGCCATGCCGCCGACGACGCCGATCCCGACCGCGATCCACTGCCACAGGCTGCTCGCCGCGTACTCTCCGGGGCGGAACACCTGCTCCGCGCCCAGCATCATCGGGCCCGCGATGAAGCCAACCATCACCACCACCGCCATCACCGCGTAACCGGCGATGATTCCGAAAATCGTTCGCATCATGACTTGTTCCTTTTGTGGGCGACGGCGCTCGGCGCGCGCCCGGTTAAGTTTCGCTAGATGAAATTCCGGTGTCTTGATCCTGCGAAATCGCGCGTCAGATCGTGCGTCTGATCGCGCCGTCACGCCCGCCGCGCCGCCAGCGCCGCGGACAGACCCGCGTGTGCCGCGCGTTCGGCGTCAATCGCGATACGCAGCATCCCCGCGAGCTCGCGGTAGAGCGTGCGGGTCGTGTCGGCGTCGAGCGCGCAGAGCGCATCCGATTCGTTCAGCTCGGCCGCCACGTCGCGCTCGGCCGCGTCGTCGGCGCTGTCGAGCAACTCGGAATACGCATCGAGCAGATCGCAGCCGCTGCGCACTTCGCGCACGCCGCAATCCGCGACGCGCTGCGCAATCGCCGCCCATGCCCGCGCGGCTTCGTCATAGGCGGTCGCTACGCGGGCGTAGGGCTCGTGCTCGCAGATCGCGGCGGCCTGGCGCAGAAACTCGGCGTACAACGCGCGCCCGCCGGCCGGCGGCGTCAGTTCGCACTGCAAGCCCTCGTACACCCGCCGCAATCCCAGGCACGCGCGCCGCCCGTCGGGGAACAGCCGCGGCCAGCCCTTGGCGTCGCGCTCGTCAGTCAGCAGCGCAAGCCATTTCTCCATGCCCGCGAAACCGAAATTCGACGCATAGCCCTTGTATGGCGAGTTCACAAAGCGATCGACGCACGCGGCGATCGCATCGTCAACGCGTGTCGGCGATGCGGCGGGCGTGTCAGCAGCCGTTGCCGTAAGCAGCCGATGCCGCGCCTTGCGGATCGCTGCCCGCGCCCGCGCGAGCTGCGCCGCCGCGATTCGCAGCGGTCGGCCGCGCCCCGCGTCGATCACGCACTCATCGCCCGCAAGCTCCACGACCGCAACAATGGTGGGCGCCATGCCCGGCGTCAGCCCCGGCGGCGGGTTCGACGCGATGAGCGCCGCATCGACCACGCACAGCGCCGGCTCGCCGTCGGCCAGCGCCGCGCGCAAATCACTCTCTGCCTTGGCGGCACTGCTCGTCTCGCGCGTCTGCAGGCTCAGCCCCAGTCGCCGCAAGCCGGCGGGCACGAACTGATCCGCGGCGCTGTCATGCCGCATCAGCAGCGACAGCAAGGGCGGATACCCAGCGTATTCAAACACGATGTACAAAAACCCGATGCCGCCGCACAGACCGGTCAGCAGCGCTTCGTCGATCGGCGCGCGTGTGTGCGGTGCGCCGGCGCCGATCGCCGCGAGAAAGTTGCGTGCGGCGGTCGTGTCGCGGCATATGCCGGGTGCGAACGGGTAGCGCGCCGCGGGACCGGAGAGCGATGGGTCGAGAGGCGGCGGCGCGACCGCGATTGACGCCAGTAGGTGGGCGCGGGCGGCGACGTAGCGCTCGCCGGTCTTTTGCATTCGCTGTCGAACACGTTGCTTGAGGTCGTACTGCCTTGTCATGGCGTTCTCCCATTCGGTGCAAGACCAGTCGACCCGTCCGCCGAAAAGCCTCGCCGAATGTAGAACGACGCCAAGGCCGTCATCCTGAGGGGTCGAGCCCCCCTTTGCTCCCGCGTGCGACCCGGGACGGCGGGCCGAAAGGAGTTGGGCGTAGGACACGCCGAGGGGAAGATGTTACCCGGATGGGCGGACGACCCGCAACACGCAGTTCAAGCCGCGGCGGCAGAGGGGCTGAACGAACGGCGCAACGCGGATTCAGCCCAGGCACAGCGAACGGGGCTGCGCAGCGCGAGGCCCGATCAGGTCTTCACGTTCGCGACGCGCACCACCGCCAGCCCGCCGAACACGGCCAGCGGCGCCCAGGTGAACAGCGCCGCGTGCTGATCGCTGCGCGCCAACCCTTCGACCATGAACGTCGTCAGGAAGAACGCGCCCGCCATCAGCAGCGCCCGGCCGCCGGCGGCGAAGATGTTCGCCGGCTCGCGCGTCAGAAAATGCGGGATGGTCAGCAGCACCAGAATCAACTGCACCAGCGGCTGCGTCACGAACAAATGCCGGCTCATGTCGAGGCTGGCACGGTTTACCAGGTTCGGCTGGCGCAGCAGCGAGTTCAACTCCTTCAGGCTCATCAGATTCGACCACTGCGCGCCGCGCCGCAACACCAGTTCATCCGGCGACAGCCCGAACGCGTATTCGGCCACCGGCGTATCGCGCGCCGCTTCGCCCAGTTCGCCCGCCGTCGCCAGCGCCTGCATGATGCGCCGCCCGCGCTGCAAGCGCCAGGTGCGCCGCTGCGGGTCCCAGTCGGCCTGTTCCGCCGCGATCAACCCGCGCGGACGACCCGAAACGTCCGGCTCGACGATGTACACGCGCTCAAGCCGGCCCTCGCGCGGCAGAAATCGCGCCGCGCTCAGGATTGCGTTGTGCTGATCGCGGGCGCATTGAATCGCCTCCGTTCGCGTGCCGACCACGTCGTCGTGCGTGCGCGCGATCTTGTGCGCCAGCGAAGGGATAACCCATTCGCGATTCGCGACCCACACGGATACCAGCAGCACCGCGCCGATCGTGAGCGGCGCCACCAGCCGCTGCAGCGGCATGCCCGCCGCCAGCAGCGCGGTCAGCTCGTTGTTGCGCAGCATGACCGCCAGTGCGAACGCCGCCGCCACCGCCATCACCGGCCCGGCGAGCTGCGAGTAGAAAAGCGGGATCTGTGCCCCGTAGAAATCGGCGATCAGCGCCAGCACCTCGCCGGCCGAGAGCGTGGGGTCTTGCGTGAATTCGTCGATGTTCACCAGCGAGTCGCCCAGCAGGTACAAGCCCAGACCGACCGCCATCAGAATCAGATAGCCCGACAGAAAGGTCCGCGTGACGTAGAAATCGATCGTGCTGATCATGGGGTTCCCCGCTCTCAGCGACGCACGCCGAAGGCCACGATGCACGTGTTGATGATTGTCAGCACTCCCAGCCCGCCCCACGTGATCGGCGGTCCCAGCGCGAACGTCGATTCGCCCTGAGCCAACTGGCGCCCCATCAGCATCAGAATGATCGCCGCGCCGAACGGCACGCATGCCAGCCCGAACGCCGTCAGCGCCTGCGAACCGCGGAAGAGAATGCCCAGCGCCGCTCCGCCCAGAATCGTCACCAGCGTGCTGGCCGCATAGCCGAAACGAAAGTGCAGTTCGGAGTCGATCCGGCGCAGCTCCAGCCCCTTGCGCGACTGCAAGTCCTGAAAGCTCTCGGTCAGGTTCGGGGCGGCCGTGCGGACGAAACTCGCGTCCAGCATGCGTTGCGCCGGCAACTCGCCCAGCGCCGCGCGCACCGCCGGCGGAACCTGCAAGTCGGCGACGGTGTACGTGGGTTGCTCGATCGGCCGCGGCGGCAGGCGCAGCCGGGGGTTTTGCTCGAGGATCGGTCGCCCGTCTGCCGCCAGCAGCCGCAGCTCGACGGTGCTGAGTTCGCGGTTGGCGCTGCGTCCGGTGATGCGCGCCAGCGGCGCTTCGAGACGCAGCGTCGGCCCGGTCTGCGGCTCGGCGATCGCGACCACGACGTCGGTCAGCAGCGGGCGATCCTCGCGCGTCTGCAACTCGCGCGCGGTCAGCTCGACGCTGCGGCCCGACAGGCTCTCGAACACGATGGTCTTGCCCGCCGCGATCACGCGCCCCAACTCGTCATAAAACCGTTGCAGCACGTAGTCGTTTCGCACGCGCTCGATGCGTCGCTGCAGCTCGGGGATTTCCCACGCCGCGCGCCGCCAGCGCAGGAGCGTCGGCAGGTCCGCCATGCCCGCCTTCAGCGGAAACGGGATGTTGACCGGCACTTCGAATTTCTGCTGTGCCACCTGCACGGAGCCGCGGCCGACCTCGTGGCTGATCGCATTGGAAACGTAGATCGCCACGCTGAGCTGGCTGTCGCGCGTGTCGAATTCACACAGCGCCCCGTCGGCGATGGCGAAGTTCTGCAGGTCGGAGTCGCGCGTCAGCCACAGCAGCGTCGGCTGCTCGACCCAGAAGTAACCCAAGTTGGGCTCGGGCGCCTCGAAACCGCGCTGCGTCAGCGCCTCGGCCGCCACCAACTCAACGCGCTGCGCCGTGAGCATGAAGCTGCGGCCGTCCTCGTCGGTATGGCGCATGTAGCCGCTGTTGCGCAGCCGGTTGTACGCCAGACTGTGCGCATTCGCGCGGACGAAGCGATCAAGCCGGCGCATGAAGTCGGGAATGACGAAATTCGAGAGCAGTGCGGTGGCTGTGGCTGTGAAAAGCGCCAGCAGCACGGCCGACAGCAGCAGCCGATGCACGTTGATGCCCGCCGCCCGACAGGCCGTCAGCTCGTTGTCCGCCGCCAACCGCCCGTAGACCAGCGTCGCCGCGAACAGCGCCGCGACCGGCATCGTGAACGTAACCGCTACCGGCAGCAGCAAAGGCAGCACGGCGAACAGGTCGCCGGCGTTTAGCGCCTCGCGCCGCGCAATGTTGAGCAACCCGCCGCAAAGCGTGAACACGCCGGTCAACGCCGCAACGGTCAGTAGAAACGTGCGCAAGAGGTCGCGCAGGATGTAGCCGTGGAGCGTGGACATCACGCCGGCTGCTCGCCTTGCATGGAGGCAGACTGTAGAGGCGCGCGCGCGCGTGTCAAGCCGCGGCGTGTGCGCGCGGCACGCGGTCGGAAGCCGGCTACGCGCGCCAATGGCGGCGTGTCCGGTGCGAAACTAGGCGATCTTGAGATTTTCGACCGGCGCTGTGATCACGATGATGCTGCCCGCGGAATCGCGAAGCTGAACCTTTACGCGTCCGTCGCGGCGCAGTCGGTCGCGCATCGATTCGTTGCCGATGTAGAGCACTTCCGCCTGGACCTTGCGATCGCCGTCGAAGAACTGCTGCTGAAGCCGTTTCTTCACGGGTGTCGAGGTGCGCTGCTTGTCGTCGTCCCACTCGGACCAATGCGGAACCGGTCCCGGCGCAGCCACCCGAACGCGCGAACCCGATGGAATGTGCTTCGATGCCTGCATGCAAAAAACCCCTCTCGCGACCCAATGGCCGCGGCCCCGAACGAACGACCCAAACTCAAAAAACCGGTGAGCTGGCCGCCACGTGCCGCGAAACGGGCACGCCTCGGCGCGAGGCAGTGGAACGCCTCGAACGTCCACGAAGTATAGCAGCCACTCCGCGTCCGACAACGGCTTTCTTCACAATCTCAGATGCCGCGCGCCGCCTTGCGTTGCAGCGCGGAATTTCACACCCGGCGCTTTCCGCCGTTCGCTCGCACGCACAGAATCTCTGCATGCGCAAATCGCGCCGCTGGCGGCGGTTCCTGTTCGTCACCGGCGTCCTGTTCGCAATCGCTATTGCGCTGGCGCTCGTTCTGCTGCGGCCTGCGGCGCTTTACGAGCATCTTGAACGCAGCCTCGCTGCCGCCGGACTGCGCCCCAGCCGCGCGGGCACGATGTATGTCACGCCCTGGGGCGGATTGACGATTCGCGATCTGCAGCTCGAAGACATCAAAGTCAATCCGTCCTGGCGAATCTCGGTCGAGGTCGCCCGCGTGCACGTCGTCCCCCACTGGTGGGATTTTCTGCAGGGCCGAATCCGCCCCCGCACCGTGATCCTTCATCAGCCTCGCGTGCGCGCCATGTACGATCCGTCGCCGCCGCCGACGTCGGGCGAACCCATTCCGACCGCTCACCGCCCAACGTTCGATCCAACTGACTGGCCGACGCTGCGCATCGTGGATGGCGACGTGCAGGCTCTGCGGCGCGCGCCAGGCGGCGACCAGGTGCTCCGCCGCTGGCTCGTGAGCGGCCGCGGCGCGCGCGAAACCGACGAGCGAAGCTACTCGGCGGAAATTCGCCAGATCGGCGGCGCCGGCACCACCGGCGTGCAGGACACGCTACTCGCCCGCGCTCAGGTCGCCGGCGGCGTCGCCGAACTGTCCGGCGGCTGGGTGCCGATCGATCTGCTGCGATCCATTCTTCCCGATGCGGCGCGACGCAGCCTCGATGAACACCGCGTGTCGGGGATGCTGCGGCTCGAGCGACTCGTGCTTGCACCCGACGGCGTGCAGGTTCTGGAGATCGCCGCCGACGAAGCTTCCGCGCAATTGCCGCTTGACCCGCGGCAGCAAGCGCGCGGCACGGATCAGTACATGACCGCCGCGGGCGTGACCGCGCGGATGGCGCTGCGCGCGACTCGCGACCTGCCGCACAGCCACGCCGATCTCACGGTTCGCGGAGATTACGGCGGCGGCGCATTCTCGATCGATGTGTCCGCGCCCGACTTGCCGCTGCCGCCCGCTGTGCTGCTGCGTTCGCTGCTTGAGGATCGCTGGCCGGTCGGATTGGCGCTTGGCGACTGGTCGCTCCGTGCCGAGCTTCGGGACCTCGCGATCCCGACTCCAGAGACCGCGCCGCACCTGCTAAGCGATGCCCGGCTGCCATCGGCTCTCCGCGCCTTCTTCCGAGATTACCAACCCGCCGGCCGCGGGGACCTGCGGCTCTCCGTCTTCGGCGCGCATCGCACCGACGCCCAACACCCGGCCGGCCGGTGGATCACCACCGCCTACCAGGGGCTGTTCGAGCCGCGCGGCGGAGCCTGCACCTACGCTCACTTTCCGTACCCGGTCACCGACGCTAGCGGAGTGGTGCGTTTCGGCAACGACGGCATCGCGCTCGAGTCGCTCATCGGGCGCCACGGCGACGCCCTGGTGATCGTCGACGGACGGCTCGAAGACTCCACCCAGTGGACGCCGTTCGAGGTGCGCATCCGCGGAGTGAGCGTGCCGATCGACGAAGATCTGTCGGCGGCGCTGCCCGCGCGCTATCGCACGCTGGTGCAACGGGCTTCGCTGGAAGGGGCGTGCGATCTCGATGTCAGCGTGACGCGGCCGCGCGGCGACCCGGCGCTGGGCAGTCCTCCGCCGCGCGTCGAACTAAACGCCGATCTTCTGTATGGTTCGCTTGCGCTCGCGCCGGAGTACCCGCTCGTTGCCGCGAGCGGCCGACTGCACGTCGCCGACGAGCGAATCCGCATTGATTCACTCCAGGGGCGAATCGCCGAGGGTTTCGCCCATGTCTCCGGCTGGCTGGCCGCCGATCCCGAGCAGACTCAGCATGAACTCGAAATCGCCGCCGCGGGAGTGAATTGGACTCGCGATCTGCCGGCTGACGCGCTCGGCCCGCTGCGTCTCGACGCCTCGCTCGAAATCATCGGCAAGAGCATCCGAACGGAGTCCGTGCACTGCGATCAGTTCGCGGTACGCGCCGAATCGGGCGCCATTCGAGAAGCGGACGGCGCACCGCGCGCCGAAGTAATTCGTGCATCCGCGGTCTATGAGAACGGCGCCGTCGGGTCGCTCAGCGCTGTGGGCCGCGATCGCGCCGGCGCGGTCGTGAGCGTTGCCGGTGAAATACCCGCATCGGAACAGCCGGGGGCGCTGACGCTTACGATCGACGTCGACGCGCCCGATGCGGCAGCCTTTTCGAGCGCGTGGGCGCCGCCTGCGTGGCGCGAGCCCGTGGAGCGCGTCGGGCTTGAGGGCCGCGCGACGCTACGGGCCCTCATCGCCGACGACCCGACACGACCGGACGAACATCTCGCTACGGAACTGACCGCGCGCGTCGAGCGGCTGGCGACGACCACCTTGCCCGTCCCGCTGTCGCAGCTTGACTTCGCGGCTCGAATCACAAAGTCTGAATTCTCGCTGACGAACGCGCAGGCGCGGCTGCCGGGGGGAGGCGCCATTTCGCTCAGCGGCGCCGGCACGGCCCAGCCCGACAGCCTCGCCTTCCGCGGCGCCCTGCGCGCGGATCGCATCGATCCGTCGCGTGACCTTCAACCGCTGCTCTCCAGCGCCGCCTTCGGAGCGGCGACCTCTGCACTCGCCGGCGGTCGCGTCGAGCTCGTTTGGCCGGAATTCGAATTTCGCGCGCGCGGCAGCGTCCGCGAGTGGCATGGCGCGGGTGAAGCGCGTTTGACGAATCTCGAATTGAACGTCGCATCGAAGCCGCTGCGCCTCGATGGCACGCTGCAAGGTCGCTTCGAAGCCGACGCCGGCGGGCCGCGCGTCGCGGGCGACCTGCGCGTTGCGGACGCTGATCTGGACGGCCGCGCGCTGCGCGACGGCGTAGCCCGCCTGCGCCTCGCCGAGGGTCAGTTGCGGCTCGACGATCTCGACGCCGCATTCTGCGGCGGCGCATGCAGCGGCTTGGCGCGGTTCGACCTGCGCAGCGGCGGCTACGAACTCGGCCTGACGCTGGAAGATGTTTCGGTCGCCGACCTGTTCCGCCTGCCGAGCGACCATCCCCGCCGCGACCGCGCCGGCCGGTTCGATGCACGACTGGTCGCGCGCGGCGCCGATTCGAGCCTCGCGGAACGCACCGCCGCCGGCGATCTCCGCATCCACCAGGCGTCGCTGCTGAACGCCGCGGTAACGCAATCGGTGCTCGATGCGACGCGGGCGCGCGGAGCCCGCGTCGATGACGCGGTCGACGAGGCCACGGCCCGGTTCACGTTGCGTGGCAGCGAAATGACGCTCGAACGGCTCGACGTGAGCGCGGCCCAGTTGCATTGGGTGGGCGCCGGCCGCTGGAACACCCAGAGCGACGCGCTTTCGGGCACATTGATCGGCGCCACGCCGCAGGACGCTCCGCGCCTGCTGCTCGTGACCGACGTGATCGAATGGGCCGGCGGCGAACTGCTGGCGTATGAGCTCGCCGGTACGCTCTCGCAACCTCGCGTGCAGGTGCTGCCGCTGCGCCGGATCACGCAGCCGCTCGTGCGGCTGCTCGAGGACCTGCGCGGCGCCGACGCCGTGACGCCGTAGCCAGGAACAAACCGTGTCAAACCGCACGCTGCAGCTTGATTCCGCCACGCACGAATATCTGTTACGCGTCGCGGTGCACGAGTCGCAGCCGCTCGCATCGCTGCGTGCGATCACGGCGACGCTGCCGAACGCCGGCATGCAAATCTCACCCGAGCAGGGCCGGTTCATGCAATGGCTGGTGCAGACCTGCGGCGTGCGCCGCGCGATCGAGATCGGCGTGTTCACCGGCTACAGTGCGCTGCGCGTGGCGATGGCGCTGCCCGCCGACGGCCGCCTCGTCGCGTGCGACGTCAACGAGCAGACCGCCGCGATCGCACGCGAACACTGGCGCCGCGCCGGCGTCGAATCCCGCATCGATCTGCGCCTGGCGCCCGCGCTCGATACGCTGGCGCAGCTCCTTGTCGAATCGGGCCCCGGCTCGTTTGATTTCGCGTTCATCGACGCCGACAAGGCCAATTACGGCCGCTATTACGACCTGTGCCTGTCTCTGCTGCGGCCGGGTGGAATCATCGCCGTCGACAATGCGCTCTGGAGCGGCCGCGTCGCCGACGATTCCGCGCAGGACGCCGACACGAGCGCGATTCGCGAACTGACGGCGCGCGTGTTCAACGATTCGCGCGTCAGCGCTTCGCTGATCCCGATTGGCGACGGCTTGCTGCTGGCGACGATCCGTTAGAACGGAATCGTCCCCCGCAGCTCAATCAGATGCCCGGCCGGGTCGTGCGTCAGCAGCCGTCGATCGCAGTGCGACAGCCCCTGCACCACCTGCACCGCGCGGCCCGCGGCTGTCAGACGCTCGTGCAGCGCGTTCAGCCCGCTGACGACCACGCTCAGCCGCCGACGGTTCGGCTCGGGCGTGCAGTGATGCCGCCGCTCGAGCAGCAGCCCGCAGCGCCGTGAACCGAGTCCGACGGCGCCGGGCGGATGCGCCTCGCGCGGCCACAGCGGCAGCCCCAGCCATTCGTGATAAAACGCGATTGCGTCGCGCCAGGTCGGATCAGCCACGCCGAGCCGAACTTCGCGCACACACTGGACCCATGCCACGCGATCGTGCGTCAGAATGGCCACGGCTGGATGGTACCGATTTCGGCCGGCGCGTTCACAGCAGTTCGACGATGCACTGCGTCGATTCCCAGGGAGCCGCCACCTTCTGACGTTCCCACTTTCCCACCGCGTCAGTTCGCGTCGAGGTCGACGATGCGGATGTTTCGGAAGTGGATCTCCGAGCCTTCTGATTGGAGGCCGATCGGGCCCGAGAGTTCTTCGACACCCCAGGCGCGGTTCAGCTCTTCGCCGTTCACGCGAAGGATCAGGTCGCCTCTGTTGGCGACAATCTCGTACTCGTTCCACTCACCGAGAGGCCGTTCGGCCATGTGCGTCTTTTTCGTGTTGCGGCCGTTGAGGCGCGTGGCATCGGTGGTCATCTCGAATTCGTCGATGTTCCAGAAGTCGCCGGCGTTCTCGTTCTGAAGCTGGGCCTCGACGGATTTCGGCCAGATCTTGTCGGGCGCTTGCATGCGCAGCAGCACGCCGCTGTTGCCTGCCTTGGACGGGTTGAAGCGCCACTCAAGCTTGAGTATGAAATTCCTGTATGGCTTGTCGGTCTTGATGTAGCCCGCGGGCTGACCCTTGCAGATAATTGCGCCGTCCTTCACCGACCAGACGTCGGCCAGCTTCGCGCCGTCGGGCAGCACGGCCGACCAGCCGTTCATGTCCTTGCCGTTGAAGAGCGCAACCTCGCCGGTAGCGGGCGACGCGAGATCGCGGATGCGGAGGTTGCGGTACCAGACGTCATTGCCGTGGTCCTGGAGGGCGATGTGGCCTTTGGGCTGCATGCCGAAGCCCTCGTAACCCTTGAACTTGCTGGCGGCGATCTTTTCCTTCCACTCGGGCGAGTCCATGCGAGCTTCGACGAGCTTGCGGCCGTTGAGCCAGTGCTGGAGCAGGCCGGCGCGGATGACGATTCGCGTTTGGTTCCACTCGCCGGCGGGCCTGACGGGCTTGTCGGCGGGCGGGGCGTAGAGGTCGTAGCAGGCGCCGCTGCTGTTCATGGAATCGGGCTTGGTGCCCGTGCCCTGGTCGTCGTAGACCTGGTACTCGGTGCCCGTCTGCCAAGTGGCGCCGTGCTTCTCGGCCACGCGGTACATGATGCCGCTGTTGGCCTTCGGGGCGACCTTCCATTCGCACTCGAACTCGAAGTCGGCGAACTGGTCAGCGGTGATGATGTCTCCCCCGCCGCCCTTGTCCATGCAGCGGAGCGTGCCGTCCTCGACCTTCCAGCCCTTGTCCGGAAATTTGTCCTTCTTGAAGCCGCGCCAGCCAGTCGAGGTCTTGCCGTCGAAAAGCAGCTTCCAGCCGAGCGCCTGGTCGGTTCTTGAGAGCGTGTTGGGCTCGTCGGCGCGGGCCACCGACGAGGCGAAGATCGCGGCGAGCGTGAGCGGAAGAAGGAGCGCACGGCTGAGCATCGGATGTCCTCCAGGGTGCGATTGCGATTCACCGGCCGGTGTATTGCACGGCGTGGGGGCGCCGCGGTCAAACGGCAGGCGATCGGGTGGCCTGCGCGCCAGGGCCGAATCGCACCGTTGGTGCGCCGACATTGACTCTTCAGTCGTCGCCGAGCCGGCAGCGTGAAACGTTCACGGTGTCTACCGCCGGAGATCGTCTCCCGCTCTACGCGTGATTCTTATACAGCAGCATCAGCGCCTCGGTTCGTGTCGGGTTCTGGTGCATCGTGCCGCGCAGGGCCGACGTCACCATCACACTGCCGGGCTTCTTTACCCCGCGGCAGGTCATGCACGTGTGCACCGCCTCGAGCACGACGGCGCATCCCTTCACCTGCACCCGCGTTGCCAGCAAGTCCGCCACCTGCGACGTCAGCCGCTCCTGCACCTGCGGGCGCCGTGCATATCCGTCTACGATTCGCGCGAGCTTCGACAAGCCGACGATCTTGCCGCCGGGGATGTACGCGATGTGGGCCCGTCCCTCGAACGGCATCAGGTGATGCTCGCACATGCTGTGAAACGGCACGTCGCGCAGCACCACCATCTCATGATGGTCCTCGTCAAATGTCGTCTCGAGATGCCGCTCCGGGTCTTCGTGCAGGCCCGAGAACAACTCGGCGTACATTCGCGCCACGCGCTGCGGCGTTTGGCGCAGCCCGTCGCGATCCGGGTTCTCGCCGATCGCTTCGAGGATCTCGCGCACGGCGCGGGCGATTCGCCCCAGGTCCATGGTCGTCGACGTCGTTTCGCTGCTCATGGCAGGAGCATAGTCTCGCCGTCGCCCCGTGCCACGCGCCGCGCTACCACCAGCGTTTCTTGCCGGCCTTCTCCGCGCGAGGTTCGCCGCTGCGACGACGCTCCGCGCGAATGCGCGCCACGAGCTGACCGTCGGTCAGCCCGCCGCCCAGCCGCCGCAGCACGCGCAGCTTCTCCACTTCCTCGGACGTGAAATCCACCGTGTCGACGCTGTCCGGCGCGTGCTCTTCCGGCTCGTCGTTCGCCGACGTCGGTTCGGCGTTCGCGGGCGCGTCGGCAGCGACGGGTTCAGCGACAGGCGGCGCGTGCGGCGCCGGCTCGCGATTCGCCGAGCCCTTCGATTCAGCGCGCGGCTCGGGTCTCGATTCGCCTGACGAAGCGCGCTCGTGCGCTTCCGCCGCGGCCGAAGCCGCGGAGAGCGTCGTCGGGTCGCCCATCTGGCGCGCGGCGGCGTGCATTTCCTGAAGCGATGGTGCGTTGGGCGAGCTGCCGATGAACGCCTGCGCCATCTGCGAGAAGACGGTCTGGAACTTCGCGATCACTTCTTCGCGGCGCTGGAAATCGAGCTCGAGCGCGACGAACTCTTCCGTGCGCTGGCGTTGCCGCTCCGCTTCCGCCTCGAGTTGCACCGCGCGCGCGCCCAGCTCCGACTCGCGTGCCTGCTGCGCGCCGGACCGTTCCTCAAATTCCGCGGACTGTGCTTCGCGCGCCGTCTGCAGTTCGCTTTGTTTGGCTGCGAGAGCGGCGGCTTCCGCGGCGAGCGCTTCGCGCCGCGCGGAAAGCTCAGCCTGGAGCGACGCCAGCTCCTTGCCCTGCTGATCCAGCTCCGCGCTGCGCTTCTCGAACTGAGCCTCGGCTTCGGCCGTCTTGGCGAGCTTCTCGGCGAATTGCTGCCGCTCCACCTCAAAGGCTTCGCGCTCCCGGGCGAGTTCCTTGCGCTCCGCTTCGGCTGCTTCGCGCAGCGCCGCCTGCTCCTGCTCCAGCAGGCGCAGTTGCGTCTCCTGCTCGAGGATGGCCGCCTGACGGGCGGTGACGTCGCTCGCCTGGCGATCGAGGTCGTTTCGCAGCGATTGAAGTCGCTCAAGGCATACGGTGATTTCGCCGGCCAATGCGTCCAGTTGGGCTTGCGCCCCCGAAACCGCCTGCGCCTGATTTGAACCGGAATTCAAGGCCGGTACCCCTCACGGAGACGTTCGGCACCCGTGGCCGCGGGCGACACCCCGTCCGAGGGTACTCTTCAATACAGCTTGAATGAACGTCGCTCACGAAGCGAAACCCTGATAACGGGCGACGTCCCAAGCTTCTGATAATTCGACGACCGCGTTAACCTTGGAGGGGAAACAAGCCGATTGGCTGAGAACGACCGCTGCGTGAGCGCAGACGATCGGCCTTGACAGACGCGGACCGGATGGATATTCCGGACCTGCGAGTGGGGATTCCGCGCGGACTCCCGCATCATCGAAGAACCGCGACGGACGCGGTTTTCTTCCCGATTGGGAACTAGAGGAGCCAAGAAATGCTGGGATGGTTGTACCGACGACCTGCGAAAGCGATCTGCGCCACCGCCGCAGTCGCGCTAACCACCGGGATGATGGGCGGTTGCCCGCTGCTCGACATCCTCTTCCCGACCCCGGATGACACGACCACCCTGTTCGACACGTCCGCCGTCGTAAAGTGGAACGAGGTCATGCTCTCGGCGGTTCGCAACGGCGTCGTCCGCCCGACCGTAGTGGCGCGATCGACGTTCATCGTTCATAACGCGATTTACGACGCGTGGGCGCAGTACGACTCCGTCGCCAATGGCGTCATCACGCGCGACCTCCGCCGTCCGGAGAGCGAGCACACCGATGCCAACAAGCAGAAGGCGATCAGCTTCGCGGCCTATCGCGCACTGCTCGACCAGTTCCCGGCGCACGAAACCAATACCGGCGCGTACACGCGCCTCCTGATGGACCTCGGCTACGACCCGGACGACGCGGATTCGACCGACACCTCGACGCCCGAGGGCATCGGCAACACCTGCGCCCAGGCGATCCTCGACTTCCGCCAGGACGACGGCTCGAACGAAACCAACAACTACCCGACGACTTCGACTAACGATACGTTCCCGACGGCCTACGCCCCGGTGAACTCGGCCGATCCGACCGCCGCCAACGCTCCTTGCGGCGCGAGCTTCGACACCAACCGCTGGCAGCCGCTGCGCGTGCCGAACGGCACGCTCGTGGATTCGAGCGGCACGCCGATCGTCGACGACGCCGACCCGACCACGTTTTCGGACCAGCGCTTCCTCACTCCGCACTGGGGCGGCGTGATTCCGTTCGCGCTCGAGTCCTACAATGACTTTGACATGGAAGGCCCGCCGCTCGCGGGTTCGACCGACTCGTTCACGGATGCGCTCGGTCGCACTGACACCAACGACGCGATCTACAACCTGCAGATCGACGAAGTGCTGGAATTCAGCGCCGAGCTCAACGACGAACAGAAGGTCATCGCCGAGTTCTGGGCCGACGGTCCGCGCTCCGAGTCGCCTCCGGGTCACTGGCAGGCGCTGGGGCACGGCATCTCGATCCGCGACCAGCACTCGATCGACGACGACGTGAAGTTCTACTTCGCGATCACGGGCGGCGTGTTTGACTCCAGCATCGCGGTCTGGGGCTACAAGCGCCAGTTCGATTCGATCCGCCCGGTGTCCGCAATCCGGCACAAGTTCTGCGGACAGATGATCGACGCCTGGGGCGGCCCGGATCAGGGCACGCAGTCCATCGCCGGCGAAGAATGGCGACCGTACCAGGAGCTGACATTTGTCACTCCGCCGTTCGCCGAGTATCCCTCCGGCCATAGCTGCTTCAGCGCGTCCTCGGCCGAAGTCTTCTCACTCTTCACCGGCTCCGATACGTTCTTCGACGGCGAGACCGTGCTTTACGACGAAGACTTCAACGACGACGGCGTGTTGGACCTGCTCGGTCAGCACATCGTCGGTGTGGGCGGAAACCGCTTCGAAAGCACACCCACGGAAGTCATCACACTGCAGTGGGCTACCTTCAAGGACGCGGCTGACGAAGCTGGCATCTCGCGCCTCTACGGCGGCATCCACATGGTGGAAGGCGACCTCGATTCGCGCGAGCTCGGCCAGATGATCGGCGCCAACGCATTCATGGTCGCAGAGGAATACTGGAACGGCGAGCGCTAATCGCTCCCGGTTTCCGGAACTCAATTCGTAATATGCTGCGAGGCGTGCTTGTCACCGACAGGCACGCCTCGTGAGTTTCTCAAGCCCGATACAGAATCTGATTCCAAACCGCTCGCGTCCCTGAATCTCGCCGTGCCGCCGCTCGCGACTGCTCGTGCCGATAACTGAACCCCGCGTCCCGTGATTGCAGTTGGCTTCCACGATCAGCCCGTGTAGGATCGACTGGGTCGGTCCGGCATATTCGGGAGCGTCCGCCGAGGGGGGCGGATCTGCCGGAGCGCGAGCCATCTCAAAAAAACCAGCGAGGTCGCATGAGACGCTTCTACCTGCACAGCGCGGCATGGATGTCTATTCTCGGTTCGACGGTTGCGCTGGGCGCATCCGCGACCTCAACCGGCGGCTCGTCCGAGCGGCCGGCGCCGCGCGCGATCGAACTCGTCGCCGGCAGCGGCGATCTCACCGCGCTCCCTAATCTGCTCGTCGAACAGCCCGCGGCTTTCGAGGCCGACGCGCGCTACGTCCTGCAGCTCGATGGCCCGATCACTCCCGCGCGCCGCGCCACGCTCGAAGCCGCCGGTGTAACGCTGAGCGACTACCTGCCGCCGCACGCGTACATCGTCGCGCTGGGCAGCGCTTCGCCCGCGGCCCTGGCTTCGCTCGACTTCCTCACGACCGTGACTCCCTACCAGCCGAGCTGGAAGCTCGACCCCGCGATCGGCGCCCGCGAGTACTTCACCGCCGAGCGCCAATTGCGCGCCGCCCGCGGCGAAGTCGTGGTCGACGTCACGCTGTTCGAGGGCGCCGATGTCGATGCCGCGCTGGCCGACCTGGCCGCCATCGACGGCCTGACCATCGAGCGCAACGAGTCGATCGCCGGCAACCCGACCGTCACCGTCACGCTGCCGGCTCAGAGCGTCGCCGACCTGGGCGAGTTCTCGGCGGTGCAGTTCGTCGAAGAAGCTCCCGACGCGAAGCAGCGAAACGACTCCGTCCGCTGGATCGTTCAGAGCAACACCACCGACGTCACGCCGCTCTACGACAACGGCTTGCTCGGCGAGGACCAGGTCCTCGGCCACATCGACGGCCGCATCGACGTCGATCACTGCTCCTTCAGTGATACGAACCCCATCGGCCCGACGCACCGCAAGATCGTCGCCTACAACACCACCGACGGCGTCGATGACCACGGCACGCACACCGCCGGCACCGCCGCCGGCGACAACGGCGTCGACGACGACACGCGCGGCGTGGCGTACCTCGCCAAGATCGCGCACAACACCATCCCGTCGTTCACGCAGACCGCGATGTTCGGCCGACTGGAAACGCATCACAACCAGGGCGCTCGCGTCCACACCAACAGTTGGGGCGACGACGGCACGACCTCCTACAACGGCATGTGTCGCGGCATCGACGACTTCATGCACGTCTACGAGGACTCGCTCGTCGCGTTCGCCGTCACCAACCTCAGCACGCTCAAGAACCCCGAGAACGCCAAGAACCTGATTGCCGTCGGCGGCTCCAATGACGCCAGCACTCAGCAGAACTGGTGCACCGGCGGCAGCGGTCCCACCAGCGACGGCCGCCGCAAACCCGAGATCTACGCTCCGGGCTGCAACATCCGCTCCGCCAACGGCAACACCAGTTGCAGCGTCCAGGGTCTCACCGGCACGTCGATGGCCTGCCCCGGTTTGTCCGGCACCGGTCTGCTCGTCCGCCAGTACTTCACCGACGGCTACTACCCCAGTGGTGCGCCCATTGCCGAGGACGCAATCACGCCCACCGGCGCGCTCATCAAGGCCACGCTGCTCAATTCCGCCGTCGATATGACCGGCGTCAGCGGTTTCCCCAGCAACCGAGAAGGTTGGGGACGTGTGCTCGCCGACAATGCGCTCTACTTCCCCGGCGACACGCGCGCCCTCGTCGTCCGCGATGTGCGCAACGCCGACGGCCTGAGCACGGGCGAAGTCGTCGAAGAGACCATCAACGTGCTCGGCAATGCCGTGCCGTTCAAGGTCACGCTCGCGTTCACCGACGTTCCGGGAACCTCGGGCGCCAGCAACCCGGTGATCAACGACCTCGACCTCGAACTCGTGTCGCCCAGCAACGTCACCTATTTCGGCAACGACTTCACGAGCAGCCAGTCGGCGGCCAACGGCATCCGCGACGTCGAGAACAGCGTCGAAATGTTCCTGCTCAACACGCCGGAGGTCGGCGCCTGGACGCTGCGGGTCCGCGGCACGGCCGTGAATCAGGAAACTCAGGGCTACGCCCTCGCCATCACCGGCGACGTCAGCGTCGGCGAACCCGAACCCTGCGTCGGCGACTTCGACGGCAACGGCGGTCGCGACCTCGGCGACCTCGGCATCGTGCTCGCCAACTTCGGCAGCACCAACGCCACGCCCGAGCAGGGCGACTTTGACGGCGATACGGACGTGGACCTCGGCGACCTCGGCGTCATGCTGTCGGTCTTCGGCCTCGCGTGCCCGTAGGCACGTAAACCGTCTCCAGACCATCGGACGGGCGGCATGGCTCCATCAGCCCGCCGCCCGTTTCCATTCAGACAACCGCTGCAAGGAGTGCAGACCATGTCGCGTTCAAAACCGCATCTCGCAGCCTTCGTGCTCGGCGTCGCGTCGATCGCCTCCGCATTCGCCGATGCCCCGACTCGCGCCGGCGGGCCGACCGTGATTCGCCAGCGCGTCGCGGTTCTCAACGACGCCGAATTCACCGCGCCGCACGCAGCTTCGTTCACGCTTGCCCTGTTTGACGATCGCGTCGTGACGTTCGAACGCCTCAGCCGCAGCGAAACCGCCCCCGGCCGCGTCACGCTTCGCGGTCGCCTGGCGGGCTATCCGCTGAGCCATGCCACGATCGTCGTCGCTGATGGAGCTGTCGCCGCCGGCATTCAGCTCAGCGGCAGCGAGCAGTACGCCATCTCGCCCGCCGCCGACGGGACGCACCTAATCACCCAGCTCGCACCCGAAGCATTCCCGTCCTGCGGCGGTGCGCTTCCCGTGCCGACGTCCGTCCGGCGCGAAGTCCGCGCAGCGCCGCGCGGCAGCAGCGCCGCTCGCAGCGACTGCGCCACGCAGATCGACATCATGGTGCTCTACACGGCCGCGGCGCGCAGTGCCACCGGCGGCGAGGCCGGCATGGCCGCCGTCGTCGAGCTGTGCGTCGACAACCTCAACCTCGCGCTGTCCAACAGCCAGGTCGACGCCTCGTTCCGCCTCGTGCACAGCGACGAAGTCGGCGACCCGGAAGACCCCGACTTCATCGACAACCTCTACCAGCTCACCGATCCGGTCGACGGCATCTACGACGAGGCCCACGTCCTCCGCGAACAGTACGGCGCCGACATGGTCGCGCTGCTGATCGACGATCTCGACTACTGCGGCGTCGCGTTTCTGCTCGACAGTTACGATTTCGCCGACTATGCATTCAGTGTCAGCAACTGGTGGTGCGGCGCGTACAACCTCACCTTCGCGCACGAGGTCGGTCACAACCTCAGTTGTCACCACGATCGCGCCAACGCCGGCGACGCCTTCTTCGACTATGCCTACGGCTGGCGCTGGTTCGGCAACAGCGGCACCGAATGGCGCACCGTGATGGCCTATTCGCCCGGCACGCGCGTGCCACACTACTCCCATCCCGACATCTTCTACGACGGGCAGCCCACCGGCGTGCCCATCGGCTCCGCCAACGAAGCGCACAACGCCGCGGCACTCGCAGACACGACGCCCTACGTCGCTGAATTCCGCGCGCCGGTGTGCCCCAATGTCACCGTCGGCTGCATTCAGTCGGACATCTACCCCGAGTGCGCCGCGGATTGTGTGGTCGATCTGAGCGATCTGGGAGTAGTTCTGGCGAATTTCGCCCCGGGCGCAGGCGGAAAATCCCGCGCCGAAGGCGACGTCTACCCGGTGGAAGCGCCCGACGGTTTCGTCGACCTGAGCGACCTCGGGCAGATCCTGAGCGACTACGGCGCTGACTGCCGCTGACGCCCGACCCGCGTTACGATCGGCCGCATGACGGCGCAGCCGGCTCGCGCGATTCTCTTCGATCTGGACGGTGTGCTGACCGACACCGCCGAGTTGCATTTTCAGAGCTGGCTGCGCCTGGCGCACGACTTGCAGATCCCATTTGACCGCGAGCGCAACCACGCGCTGCGCGGTCTGGGACGACGCGAAAGCCTCGCGATTCTGCTCGGCAGCCGCGCGGCGGAATTCAGCGAATCGCAGCAGGTGGCGTTCGCCGCGCGCAAGAACGCCGATTATCTCGAGCGCGTGGCGCGCATGACTCCCGCCGACCTGCTCCCGGGAGCGCGCGAGCTCGTCGCGGCGGTGCGCAGCGTGGGATTTCGCACCGCGGTTGCTTCGTCGAGCCGAAACGCACACGTCGTGCTCGAGCGGCTGGGCATCGCGGCGCAGTTTGACGCAATTGTCGACGGCAACGACGCCCCGCGCTCGAAGCCTGATCCACAGGTGTTCCTGCTCGCGGCGCAGCGCGTCGACGCACCGCCGCGCGATTGCGTCGTCATCGAAGACGCCGAAAGCGGCGTATCGGCGGCGCTGACGGCAGGCATGCGCGTCGTCGCCGTGGGGGTCGCGGCGCGGCTCGCGCCCGAGGCGCATCTGCACTGCGAGTCGCTGCTCGAGCTGACGCCCGCGGTGCTGACCGCGCTGCTCGATTCCGCGGCGGTTGGCGGCGTGAGCGGCGCGTGATCACGTTCTCGCTTCAGTCCGGCTCCAACGGCAATTCGATCTACGTCGAGGCCGGCGACCAGCGCCTGCTCTTTGACGCCGGAATCAGCGCCCGCCGCGCCGCCGAACGCCTCGCCGGCCACGGCCGCAGCCCGCACGGCCTGACCGCGCTGATCATCTCCCACGACCATCACGATCATGTGTGCGGCGTCGGCCCGTTTCATCGCATTTTTCAGGTCCCGGTCTACGCCACGCGCCCCACGGCGCAAACCGCGGCCCACGCCTTTCGCCGCGTGCGCGACCTGCGGCACTTCCGCGCCGGCGACACGCTGCTCCTCGGCGATGTGCGCGTCCACACGCGCCGCACGCCGCACGACGCGGCCGACGGCGTGTGCTTCGTGGTCGAGCACGCCGGCAAGCGCCTGGGAATCTTTACCGACGTGGGCTGCGCCTATGGCGGCCTGGTCGAGGCGCTGGCGACGTGCGACGCGGCCTATCTCGAGAGCAACTACGACCCGGACATGCTGGCCAGGGGGCCGTACTCGCGCGAGCTGCAGGACCGCATCCGCGGCTTCGGCGGACATCTCTCCAATTTCGAGGCGGCCGGTCTGGTGCGCGAGCGCGGCGGCCGCATGGACTGGGTGGCGTTGGCGCACCTGAGCGCCCAGAACAACCATCCCGATGTGGCGCTGGCCACGCACCGGCGCATGCTGGGCGACGACTACCCGTTGCAAATCGCCGGCCGGGATGGCGTCTCGCCGCTGCTGCAAGTTTGAATGCGGGTCGGCTGAGGAACCATCTCGCGAGCGAGCCGAGCAGCGGGAAGCGTGTCATACTGTACAAGCGTGAACATACTTGCGAGAAACATGACCAGGAATTCCGCCGGAGTCGACCCCGCGCAACACGTCCCCGCGAGTTGGCGACTACCTGCGGACTACCTCGATCACATGCGCGAGTGTGATGGCGGAGAGGGTTTTGTAGGCGACGGCGGATACCTGGTTCTCTGGCGGCTTGGAGAGCTTGGCCCGAACAATCAGGCATATGGATGCGCCGAGTTCGCGCCGGGCTTGCTGTTATTCGGCACCGACGGAGGCGGGGAGGGCTACGCGTTTGACTTGCGCGATGATCCGCCGACGTACGTCATGGTTCCTCTGGTGGGGCTGAGCGTGGACGCTGCACAGAACTGCGCGACCTCGTTCACTGAGTTCCTCGTATACCTCAGCAGCACACGATAGCGCTTGCGAACGGGCTGGATTGGCGGCGCGCTTTCGCGGCACCCCGCGTACTCATGTCTTGGCCGCAACATCGCGCCGCGTGTACCGATCCCAGCGTTCCAGCAGGGCAGGCCGTGCCTGCGATCTCGACTCATCCTGGCGCTGAATCCATCCCTGACGCGACAAATCATTTCTCGCACATCTGATCGCGTCGGACGCCATTCCTTCCTCAAGATCAACCCGCGAGCCGGGCCGCACGCCGGGTCGCATGCCGACGGCATTCGCGTCGGCATGTTCCGTTGCCCGTTTTCCGCTTGCTCACTCCTCCTTGCCGGTCGGCGTCGGCGCGGCCGATCCGCCCGGCGCCACCACCAGCGTGGCTTTGCTGCCGTCGGGCAGGGTGATCTCCATGCTGCCGCCGCCGGAGATGTCGGCGCCGCCCGTCTCCAGGTTGGCTGTGAAGGAGCCGTCGCCGGCGTCAGCCATCTGTCCCGAGACCTCCACCGTCTCGCCCGAGTTCAATGTCATCGTTCCTGAGATCGGGAACCACTCCCACGCGACTGCGGCGGCGCCCGCGGCCAGAACTCCGCACGCGAGCAGGGAGAGCAGGGAAGTACGACGCCAGAACGAAGCTCGATCAGACATTACGTGCTCCTGAAATGAACGCCAGTCAGGCGACCCGCTCCAACGCGGAGCGGCGAGCGCATCGATGGCGAGATCGACCGGATCGGGGCCGCCGGCGGCCCGGCTGGTAACGGTGTGCGTGTGGTCGCTGTTGTGTTCGCGGTTCATCGTTGCTCCTCTTTTCGCAAGGCAAGCCGCAGCGCCTCTCGCGCACGCGCGAGGCGTGATGTGGCGGCGGCCGGCGTGATCGACAGCAGCAATGCAGCCTCGCTCAGACTCAACCCCTCCAGGTAATGCGCCGAGAGGATGGACTGTTGATCCGTGGGCAGGCTCAGGAGCGCCCGCAGCGCCGGTGGACGCTCCAGGTGACGAGCCGGGTCGGGCAGGAACCAGCCGATCGCCGGCAGCCGGCGCACGATGGCGCGCAGCCCGACTTCACGCCGCACCCATCGGTTCACCCGGTGATGCGCGATCCGCCGAAGCCAAACCCCGACCGGCACCGCGCCGCGAAATCGCGGAAATGCGCGATACGCCGCGAGGAAAACGTCCGACGTCAGGTCCTCGGTGGTGTGCACGCTGCCCGTCCGGCGATAGATCAAACCTGCGATCGCGCCGTAATGCTCGCGATAGACCGCGCCAAACGAGCAGGCCGGCCCGGCGGCCGACTCCGTCATGCGCGGAGCCCCCGCTTCGGGCCGCAACACGCCGGCGGCGTGAATCACGATGGGCTGCTCGTCGCTCATGTTAACTAAGAGGCACAGACCGCCGCACGGTGTCGCAAGCCCGGCGGATTTTCCCAACCGTCCCCGCGCTCGCCCCGAAACCGCCGTCAGAATGACGAGATTATCTGTGCGAGCGACGGTATCGCGAAGCGACGGTCGCGGCTTCGTCGAGAAAAGGCCCCGTACGCCGCGTGCTTTCGCGGCCGCGCGGCAACCAACCAGCCGTGAAATAGGACGCGGGTTTGGGTCCCTTCGATCGGCGAGCCTACGTCAAGCGCGGGGGTCGATTGCCGGCGACGGAATTCCGGCGGGGCAGCGCCCGCCCCCCGTCGCGGACGAAGAACCGCCCCGCAGTCATGGCTTGCCGTCCCGCGGCTGCGGGTTTGCAATGCGCTGCGTGACACCAGCACATGCCTGTCGCATGAGAGCGCGGGGCGCGGCCCGGGAAAGCCGGCGCAACCACGCACAGCGTCGGCGGCGTCCGCGGGACGGTCGCTAACGCAGAAAAGGGGAGACGCCATGATTCGCAAACGTGCCACTGAGTTGTGTTCGCTGCTCGTGCTGACGGCTTTCGCCGCGCCGGCCGCCTTCGGCGGTCCCGGCGACGCAGTCGCGGACGCCGTCCTGGGGCAGGCTGATTTCGCCTCGGGCCTGGCCAATGCCGGCGGCGGAGCGACCGCGACCTCGCTCAACGAGCCGCGCGGACTCGCCGTCGATCTCAATACCGGGCGGCTGTTCGTCGCCGACAGCCTCAATCACCGCGTGCTGTGCTGGCCGAGCGCGGCCGATTTCGCCAGCGGCGCGGCGGCCGACCTGGTCATCGGTCAACCCGATTTGACGAGCAACACCGCGAACCAGGGCGGCGCCAATCCCAGCGACCGCACGCTGAACACGCCCAAGGGCGTCGCCGTCGACAGCGCCGGCCGGTTGTACGTCGCGGATTCGCTCAACGTGCGCATCCTGCGGTTCGATCCGCCGCTGGCCAACAACATGCAGGCGGTCGCCGTCTTCGGACAGGCCGGCAGCTTCACGACCGCGAACCAGGCCAGCATCGTCGCGGCGACGCCGGACAATCTCGGCAACCCCGACGCAATCGCGATCGACTCGGCGGATCGCCTGTACTGCGCCGATCGATTCCTTTCGCGCGTCACGATCTACTCCACGCCGCTCACCAGCACGAGCGCCGACCTCGTCATCGGCCAGCCCGACCTGACGACCGCCGGCGCCAACCTGACGCAGACCGGCCTCGATCACTGCAGTGGCGTGGCGCTCGACGCCTCCGACAACCTCGTCGTCGGCGACGAGTTCAACAACCGCGTGCTGCTCTATTCCGCGCCGCTCTCCAACGGCCTGGCGGCATCGCGCGTCTTCGGCCAGCCCGACTTCACGAGCAACACCGCCAACAACGGCGGACTGAGCAACGCCAGCATCAAGTTCGCCGGCGCATCCGCGGCGGTTGCAGTCGATACCGTCGACGGCACGCTCTACGTGGCCGACGCAGCGAACAACCGCGTCCTCGAATACGCGGATCCGCAGACCAGTTCCATCGCGACGCGCGTCTTCGGCCAGCCCGATTTTTCCACCGGCACGCCCAACACCGGCGGCCTGAGCGCCAACTCACTGAGCGATCCGGCCGGAGTCGCGGTCGATGAACTGGGCAACTTGTACGTGAGCGACCGACTCAACAATCGCGTGCTGCGTTACAACGCGGCGCAGGCCGATCTGTCCGTCACCGGCACGGCCGCGCCGGAGCCCGCTACGGTCGAGCAGGCGCTGACGTACACCATCACCGTGACGAACGCCGGACCCGATGCCGGCTCCGACGTAACGCTTACGAACGTGCTGCCGGCGGGTGTCACGTTGGTGTCGGCGTCGCCATCCCAGGGCGCATGCAACGGCGACGCGACGATTGAGTGCGCGCTCGGAGCGCTGGCGAGCGGCGCGACCGCCACGGTGACCATCGTGGTGACGCCGACCCAGGTCGGCCCCGCTGCGGTGGAAGCCAGCGTCGCCGGCGCGGACATCGACCCCGATGCGACCAACAACAGCGCCACGGTCAGCGCGACGGTGAACCCGGCCGCAAATGAGCCCGACAACGGTGCAGGCGACGGCGATAACGGCGGCGCGGACGGCGGCGGCGGCGCGGACGGCGACGGCGATGGCGCGGGCGATGACGGCGACGGGGCCGGCGAGGATTCCGATCAGGATGGTGTGCCCGACGACATGGAAGACCTGCTCTACCCGGCCGGATGCGGCGCCTGCGGCGCGGGTCTGACGCCGTTCAGCCTGGCGTTCGCGCCGCTGATCCTGGTCGGACGTAGCGGCAGACGCGCGCGACGTCTTGCCGTTGACCGAGACGAGTGCAACTGATTCGCGCACCGTTGAAATAGTGCATTTGACCGCGCGGCGGGAGCAGCATTGAGGCGCCCGCCGCGTTTGTGTGTGCAACCGCGCTCGGCGGAATTTCGTTGACTTTGGCGTATCGGACGTGGTAGCGTGGTGTTCGCACCTCAGGAGATAGAGCGATGACGACATTCGGCGCAACGGCGCAACGGCGCAACGGCGCAACGGCGCAACGGCGCAACGGCGCAACGGCGCA
>CAYMBL010000024.1:0-19819 GCA_964388675.1 uncultured Planctomycetales bacterium | reverse complement strand
AAAGCGTACTGGGCGAAGGTCCGCATTGCTGACATATTCAACCGTCAGGACAAACCGGCGTGCGCCGTGGCGCGGGTAGACGTCGCGAACAATAAATTGCTGCTGGACGTGGTGCGCGTGAAGGAATTCGAGTTCGATCTGCCCCGCACCGGACTGACGCTGACAACCCAGACGCCGCTTCAGATCGGCGTGAAACTCCTCGATCCGCTGCCGGATCGCTTCGACACCGACGGACTTACGCAGGTGAACGAGACCACACCGGTCACGCAGATCATCGTTCGCGGCGACTTCGACGAGTTCGGCGCGGCGTCCGCCACCGGTGTCGGCGTAGTACTCGGCCCGGACAGCATCACGTTCAGCCCGTTGCTAATTACGAACAGCACTGAATACCTTTTGATCACGCTCAGCGTGTTCGAATAATCGTGTTGTCTCACGCGAGCTGATTTTCTCAAGGGGAAACGCATGAGGAATAGGCGACGATTCGCTGAGGGCACGTGCCGATGTGTCATGCTTCTGGCGACGCGGTTGTCTTTTGGTGATGACTGCGCAGCGCAGAAGCTACTTTCTCCATATCCGATGGAAGACGCGTACTTCGGGTTTACCCTAGCAGTTGAGGGTGACGATATGATCGTCGGCGGAAATTGCAGGGCATTCGCGTTTCGCCGGCAGGGCGAAACGTGGGCGTTCTCGCAGGAGCTCTTAGCCGAGAGTACACAAGTAGACTTTGGTTACGGCGCAGCGACCGCACTTTCAGGTGGATTCTGTGCGGTCGGCGCGCCGGGTGTGTTCCCCGAGTCAGGGATGGTCGCCGTGTTCCGGCGTGATGGTCAGAGTTGGATGCTGGATGCGATCCTCGAGGGCGCGGTTGCGGACGCGCTCTACGGTTTGTCGGTCTCGCTCGCGGGCGATGTTCTTGTCGTTGGCGCCCCCGACGAAAACGCCGACAAAGGCCGCGTGCATGTCTACCGCCGGGTTGACGGCGAGTGGATCGAGGAAGCGGTGTTGCTGCCGCCGCCGACATTGCAGTGGTTTGAGGGCTTCGGCTGGGAGGTGGCGGTCGACGGTGATCGCATCGCGGTCGGGGATTATTCGGAGTGGACCGACAGCAGTCTGCGCGTGGTCACGTTCAAGCATGACAACGGCGAATGGGTGCAAGAGAGCATCCTGGACTACTCACACATCGACGAAGACAAGTACGGCTGGTGGCTATCGCTGGATGGGGAGTTTCTGCTCGTGAATGGCATCTGGGCGCAGGTCAATTATTTGTACGAGCGGGTTGCGGACGAATGGATACAGCGGGCGGCGTTGGACGGCGACCCGAATCCGTTCACCACGGGGCAGGCGACGGTCAAGCGCGGTCGCTATGTCGCCGAGGTATTCGGCGAGCCGGACGGGTTGCTTTATCGGCGTGACGGAGATGCCTGGATTCAAATGGGCGAGTTCTCGTCGGCAACGGGCGACGATGTGTACGAAGGCGCGTTGGAGATTTCTGGCGGTTGGGCCATTGTCGGCGACCATGCAGACGAGGACGCGGGCTTCGACTTCGCGGGCGCGGTGCACCTTATCCCCCTGCCGATCGATTGCAACAACAACGGCGTTTCCGACGCCTGCGACATCGCGACCGGCGCGTCGAGCGACGCCAACGCCGACGGCGTGCCGGACGATTGCCAGCCGAACTCGTGCCCGCGCGGCGGATGTGAGAATCTCGACATCGCCGGCAATGACTGCGTGATCGACCTTGGCGACCTCGGCTTGTTTCTGGCGAATTTCAACCGCGAGGGCTGGGACATCGCCGGCGACAGCGACATCGACGGCGACGTCGACCTGGCCGACCTCGGCGCCATGCTCGCCGCCTGGGGCAGCAATTGCTCTTGGCAGGAGGCGGAAGACGAAGCGAGGTGAGGTGAGCGAAGGGGTCTAAAGACGTCGGGTCAACGGACCAAGGACGAGCGTCACACGGGCCAAGCGGGCGAGACGGCCCATCGAACCCGGGCTACGGAGCGCTCCCCCAGACTCCCGCGCCGACTTCTGCTACGCTGCGCCTGTTCTGGGCCCTTTTCGCACCGGAGAATCCGACATGCACCGCACCTTTGCCGCGCTGATCGCGCATTGTTTGCTGTTCTCAACAATCGCATCGGCCGCCGACCAGATCGACCTGCGGCCGAAGCTCCCTTCGAGCGACCTGTACATGGAGTATTCCGTGCAGGCGTCGCAGAAGCTGAACGGCCCCGACGGCAAGCCGATGGAAGTGCGAACGCTGTCGCTGTACGGCCTGCTCGGCGAAATCACCGCCGACGGCGAGTCGGCCCGCATCAGCGCGGCGCTCGACCGCCTGAGCGGCATGATGGCCTTCGGCGCCGGCATCTCGAACAGCTACGACACCGATGACTCCGAGAACGAAGAAGCCTCGCCCGATTACCGATCCGCGTTTACGCCGATCCTCGGCATGCCGCTCGCGATCGCCGTCGATCGTGCCGGCCAGGCGACCGTCAAGGATGGCGCGGCCGCGATCCGCGAGAAGCTGACCGCCCTGGGGCAGCAGAACTTCGTCGCGACGTCGCTCGCCACCGAGGATTTCAGCGATCCACAACTGGGCTCGCAGTTCGGCACGTCAACGTTCGTGCTTTACCCCCACCGCACGGTGAAGGTCGGCGAGAGCTGGAAGATCGAAACGACCGATCTCTACCCGCAGGTCGGCGCCGTCCTGGTTACCTACGACTGCAAGCTCGAGAAGATCGAATCCACCGCCGACGGCGACGTCGCCACGATCACCTACACCGGAAAACTCACGAAGGACCCCTCCGAGAAATCGCCGGAGGGTGGCCGGCCGCTCGGCAAGATCGACGCCACCTTCTCCGGCACGGCTACGTTCTCCGCCGCGCTGGGCCGGTTTACGTCGATCGAGCGCGACACGAAGGCCGTGATCGAGATGCCGTCATGGTTCTCGCCCGACCCCGCCGCGCCGATGATGAAGATCGACGCCTCGCTCAAGCACAGCTACACCGCGTCGGCTGCCGCCGATCGCAAGATGGCCAAGGATCGCATCGCCGCCGACGTGCAGAAATCGCGCGCCGCGCGCGCCGCCGAGGAAGCCGCCGCGATGGCCGGTCCTGAACTGCCGATGACCAAGCCCAACGACCCGCAGCCGTGGCTGCAATGGGGCGGCCCCGATCGCAACTTCCGCAGCCCGGCCACCGGCCTGGCCAACCGCTGGCCCGCCGCGGGTCCGCGCCGGCTGTGGGAGCGCCCGCTCGGCGACGGATACTCCGCGATCCTCTGTGACGGCCCCACGCTCTACACGACCTACTCCGTTCGCAACGCGCAGAACCCGCTCGAGGGCGAGGAAATCGTCGTCGCCCTCAACGCCAAGTCCGGCGAAACGCTCTGGGAGCACCGGTACAGCGTGCCCTGGGACAAGACCCTGCAGATGGAATTCGGTCCCGGTCCGCACAGCACTCCGCTGCTCATCGGCGATCGGCTCTTCACCGTCGGCTGCACCGCGAAGCTGCACTGCCTCGACAAGCGCACCGGCAAGGTCCTCTGGGCGCGCGACCTGCACGGCGAATTCAAGGCCGGGCTGCACATGCGCGGCTACGGCTCCAGCCCCATCGAGCACAACGGCGCCGTGGTGCTGCCTGTCAGCGATGACAAGGACCACGCCCTGATGGCCTTCGCCGCCGAGGACGGCGCGATCGTGTGGAAGGGCGGCGACTTCAAGCCCGGCTACGCCTCGCTGCTGTCGATCAACGTCGGTGGAAAAGATCAATTCGCCGCGTTCACCGCGACCGGCCTCATCGGCGTCGACCCCGCCACGCGCGAAACGCTCTGGAGCATCGACCACCCGACGCAGTTCGGCGCCAACATCTCGACCCCGCTCTGGGATCCCGCCGATCAGCTCCTGTTCATCTCGTCCGCCTACGGCATGGGCTCGCGCGGCGTGAAGATCGAGTATGGCGGCGGCAAGTTCCTCGCGTCCGAAGCCTGGAGCTCCAACAAGATCAAGGTCCAGCATGGCAACGTCGTGCGCGCCGGCGAGTGGATTTTCGCCAGCAGCGGCGACTTCGGCCCGGCATTCCTCGCCTGCATCAACGCCGGCAGCGGCGACATCGCGTGGCGTCAGCGCGGACTTGCGAAGGCGACGCTGCTCTTCGCCGACGACAAGCTGATCCTGCTGGATGAAGAGGGCACGCTCGCGCTGGTCTCGGCCGATTCGAAGCGCTATCGCCTGCTCGCCAAGGCGCCGGGCGTGCTCGCGAAGACGGCGTGGACCGTGCCGACGCTCTACGGCCGCACGCTGTTCGTGCGCGACCGCAGCAAGATCGCCGCGCTTGATCTGGGAGCGCAGTAGGCGCGAAGACGCGGCACGGCATTACGCCGCCGGCGAAGGCCACAGCATCGCGCAGAACATCACGACCCACACCGCGTCCAGGAAATGCCAGTACATGGCACACAGCCGCACGCCCGTGAAGTTCTGCGCGCTGTAGCGCTTGCGCAGCGCGTTCGCGAACACCAGCACCAGCGGCCCGACGCCGCCGATCACGTGCAGGGCGTGAATCACGGTGAAGAAGTAGAAAAACCCCGCGACGCGCCAGGCCTGCAGCGCCAGGTCTGACAGCAACTGCTGCCAGCAGAACGCCTGATTCGCCAGGAACCCGAGCGCCAGAACGAGCGCCGCGGTGAGCCACGTGCGCAGTCTCGCGCCGTCGCCCGCCCGCGCCGCGATCACTGCCCCATGCAGAACGGCGCTCAAGACCACCAGACACGCCGTGCTCAGCCACAGCGCCGCCGGCAGCGGCGGCAGACCGGGCGGCGGCCAGACCGCCGACTCCGACCGAATCACCACGTAAACAACCAGCAGCGGCGCGAACAACGCCGCCAGCGACGCCAAAAACAGCAGCATGCCGAACGTGGGCAGGTCGCGCCCGAACGGCCCGCGCGGCGGCTCCGCCTCAGGCCGGGAAGCCCCCTGCGTGACGGTGACGAGCGCTCGACGAAGCATGACGGATGATAGCCCGACGCCCGATTCGGATTTGAGGCTCTTGACAGATCAAAATTGATGCATAAACTGATCATTACTGATCGGAGATGAGACTTGCGCGCGTGGGAAATTTCGAGCGAAATGTATCTCTCCTTGCCGGAGACTCGACGGCTCCTCGAAAGCGTGCGCACCGCCGGCGCGTCGCTCCTCGACCGAGTGATCGTCGAGTGCCTGCTATTCAGCGGGCTGCGTTGCTCTGAATTGTGCCGGCTGCGTTTGGCGGATTTCGTCCGTCATACGCAAGGCGCGCAACTGGCTGTTCGCGGGCGGGAGGGCGCCGTTCGCAACGTGTGGCTTCCGCCGCGACAGGCGGCCCTCATCGATGCCTACCTCGTGCAGACCGCGAAACCCGAGCGCGCGTCGAACGATTCACTACTTCTCACGGAGCGGCGGCGACCGTTCGACAGAACCGCGCTGTATCGGCGTGTGGTGCGTGTGCTGGGGCGCGCCGGACTCGCTGAACGCGCCAGCGTGCAACTGCTCCGACACACGTACGGCTATTTGGCTTACCTGCTGACGGGCGGGAACCTCCTCTTCGTCCAACGCCAACTCGGTCACGCGCACCCCATGATCACCGCCGTCTACGCGCGCCTGGTCGACGAGCCATATGACGCGCTGGCTGCACACATCGGCGATCTCGTGGAATGCGTCACTCAGGCAAGGGAGAAAGAGCCATGTCCGGAATCGACGGCCTGCACGCCCGCGTCGTAGGTCATCTGGTCGAAGTTCTCTCGGTAACGCTCGAGGAATGTCGCGGCGGCGCCCGTTTCTTCGAGGATCTGGGCGGCGAGTCCATCGACCTGCTGGACCTGGGTTTTCGGCTGCAACGCGACCTCGGCGTGCCCATCGAGTTCAACCGGCTGATGGCCCGCGAACACCTGACGACCGATGACACGGGAGTGCTGACGGCGGAGTCGCGTGCGAGGCTTCAGGCCGCGTATCCGTTTCTTCGCGCGGACTTACTGCCCGCCGACGCGAATGCTGAGTCGCTGTTCGCGCTGCTGACTGTCGATGCGATCGTGGCGTTCGTCGCCGGCGAATGCGCGTCGCGCATGCCCAACGTGGCCCCGGCCGGCTAAGCCGATTCCTTCCGCGCCGGTCGGTCCGACCGCCGGAACAGGTCGTCGTCGCCGCGGACCACGCCCGGCGTCACCACGAACGTCCCGCCCGCCGGAAGTTCCGGCAGCTCGTACATGTGCTCGAGCATGAACTCCTCGACGATCGAGCGCAGGGCCCGCGCGCCGGTGTCGCGCTCCAGCGCCCGCTCCGCGATTTCCTCGAGCGCTTCCTGCGTGAACTCGAGCTTCGCATTTTCCATCTCGAACAGCCGCGTGTATTGCCGCACGATCGAATTCTTCGGCTCGATCAGAATGCGCACCAGCGCCTCGCGGCTCAGCGGGCTGAGCGGACACAGCACCGGCAACCGGCCCACGAATTCGGGAATCATGCCGAACTCGATCAGGTCGTCCGGCGTCACCGCCTCCAGCAGCCGCCCCAGCTCCTGCGACTCCTCCGCGGCGCTCTGCGGCTCGGCGCTCGAGAAACCGATCGTCTTGCGCCCCAGGCGCTTCGCGATGATCTTGTCGAGTCCCACGAACGTCCCGCCGCAGATGAACAGGATGTTGGTGGTGTCGATCTGGATGTACTGCTGCTCGGGGTGCTTGCGCCCGCCCTGCGGCGGCACGTTGCTGACCGTGCCTTCCAGCATCTTGAGCAGCGCCTGCTGCACGCCCTCGCCGCTCACGTCGCGCGTGATGCTGACGTTGTTCCAGGTCTTGCCGATCTTGTCGATCTCATCGATGTAGATGATTCCGCGCTGCGCTGCGTCGAGGTCGTAGTCGGCGTTCTGCAGCAGCTTCAGCAGGATGTTTTCGACGTCTTCGCCGACGTAGCCGGCCTCGGTGAGCGTGGTCGCATCGCCGATCGCGAACGGCACGTTCAGATAGCGCGCCAGCGAGCGCGCCAGCAGCGTCTTGCCCGAGCCGGTCGGGCCGATCAGAAGAATGTTGCTCTTGTCGAGTTCGACGTCGGTCTCTTCCGCCGACTCGGCGTGGCTCAGCCGCTTGTAGTGGTTGTGCACGGCCACCGAGAGCGCGCGCTTCGCGCGATCCTGGCCGATCACATACTGCGACAGAAAATCGCAGATCTCGCGCGGCTTGGGAATCGTCTTCAGCACCGTTCGCGTGCGACCCGAGCGGCGGCGCTCCTCTTTCACGAGGTTGTGACATAACTCGATGCAGGAGGCGCAGATGAAGACGTCGTTCGCGCCTTCCACCATCGGGCCGGCGTCCCGCGCGCTCTTGCCGCAGAAATTGCACGTGCTGCCGCGGCGTCCGCGGGTCGGGGGCGTTCCTCGAGGCGTTGTCATCCGCTGGGTCCTTCGCGGCGGCGCTGCCGGCTGGTGTCGACCATCCCTGTCGATACGTAGTTTGGATGCTATCCGTTTTATCGGTGAACGGCCAACCGAAATCTGACGCCCCGCCGTCGCGGCTTGGCGGCGAAGCGCGCGGCCAGTATCCTGCGCGATTCGTCCCGCGGCAATCCGCGCGGACCCACCAGAGCCGACGCGCGCCTCGGCCGGATGCCCGGCGACGCGATTGCTCGAACTACTGCGATCCCTTGGAGATAGATCATGGCGCGATTCGCGCGTTGTACGCTGCTGGCGATGTCCTTGTCCGCCCTGGCGGTTTCAGCCGCGGCCGAGACGCTCGAAGAAGCCGAGAAGGCGGTGACCGCCGCGCTCGGCCGCCACAAGTCCATCACGTTCACGAGCTACACCAAGAGCGAAATGGACATGGGCGGCGCGAAGTTCAGCAGCGAATCCAAGTCCAAGATCGAGGCCCTGCGCACGCCGAGCGGATTCAAGCTGCGTTCCGACAGCACGTACAAGAATGTCATGGGCGGCGAAGCCGCGAACACGATGGAAGGCACGAGCCTGATGATCTACGACGGCGAATTCATGTACATGCTCAACGACATGATGGGCCAGAAGATGGCGACCAAGGACAAGCCGACCGCCGAATTCCCAAGCCCGTTCGACGGCGGTTCGCTCTTCAAGTCGCTCAAGCAGGAATTCGACCTCAAGCTGCTGGCCGACGAGCAGGTCGACGGCGAGGCGTGCTACGCGGTCGAATGCACGCCCAAGGGCGGGTCGGCCTCGCAGGACAGCATCGCACGCGTCGTGAACTTCCTGTCGAAGAAGAGCGGCGTGTCGCTCAAATCGGTGGTCTATGACAAGGGCGGCGCCGCCATGACCACCACCACGACCAGCGATCTGAAACTGGACGCCGACCTCGCGCCCGCGCGCTTCGAATTCAAGGCGCCGGACGGCGTAACCGTCATCGACAGCTCCGCGACCCCCGCCAAGCCGTAGCGATTCGGCAGGCGTCGGTCGCTCCGCAATTCGAAAACTGAATCACGCCGCGCATGCAGCTCTCGCTGCCGGCGCGGCGTGATCGTTTTTGGGCCGTTGGTCTCGCAGAATTCGGGACACTGCGAATGGCGCTCGGGGCGCAACAAACGCGCACCGGGCGAGCGTGACGAATCGAGTGGGCGCGGGTAGCGCCGCTAATCCATCGAGGATGTCGGCGGCTTGGGCGCCGCGCCGGCAGCGCGGGCTTCGTCCCACAGTTCGCGCTCGGCCTGCAGCCAATCGTTCGCCGGATCACCGGGGCGACCGTCGCGGGCCAGATATATGAAGTACGCGCGATCGCGGATCTGCTGCTTGGTGGGTTCAGAGAGAATGCGCTCGACGGGTTTGGAGATGACCTTTGCGACAGGAGGAGGCGGAATCGTGCGACTCCCCGCGACCGTGCGAAAGCCGCGCGGCGTCAGAGCCTGTTCCGACACACCCAATCCGGTGACAACGTCCGGGGTCAAGGCACACCTCCATCCCTGGGGTCCACATCCACTCCGACTACGCGCTCTATCGGAGGAACGTGGCGCTACTCCCAACCCGTTTTGATTCGCCGACTCTCCTTTTTGTTTCACCCGCCGCAGCCCGCCCTCTGCACCCGATCGCGACGACGCCGGCGACGCGCCGACGGAATCAGCGGGTGGCCCAACCCGCTGACTCGCTGATCTCATTATTGCACGAAATGAAGCCGGCGCTCGCGGAACTTGATCTGCTTTTCGACGAAATCGCTCTCGAGCGCTACGCGTGGATCAACAGCGTGCTCTCGGCCGGCAGGTTCTCCGCGACGCCGCTGATGACGTCGCCGCGCAGCGCGCGCATGACGCCTGTCCGTCGCGATGCGCCGAGGATGACAAAGTCGCAGGCATAGGTGGCCGCGACATCCAGAATCACGTCCGCCGCGCCCGGGCTGACCGAGTAGATTTTCTCGAGCGGCACGTTGTTTCTTCGCGCCAGTTGTTCCACCAATTCGAAGACATCGCGTGCCTGCGGATCGCGATCGGGCGTCAGCGGCGGCCCTTCACCGGAGTACATGACCGCCAATTCCCTGACGAACAGCACGAACACGTTCGCCTGAAGCAGCTTCGCGTGCTCGAATGCGAAATTGAGCATCGCCGGTCCGCCGCGCGTCGCGACAAGCACCTTCTTGCGCGCGGGGTCGAACGGCGGCAGCGGCGTGAGCGCGACCGCCGGCTCGGGCGCTCGCGTCGGCAGCGGCAGCGGCGCGGGCGCGCGCTTGGCGACGCGCTGCGCGACGAAACGCAGGCTCACTCCGCCCACGAGCATCAATCCGAGGAAGAACGACGCGAGCGGCTTGGTCCAGGCGATCGTCACCCAGATCAGCACCATGAACGCGCCGATGGACCATAGCGCCGCGCGCTCGGCCGGAAGGACGGCCAGCTTCTGGTTGTACGCAGTGGCGCCCAGGTTGATCGCAATTGCGCCGACCACGCCGATCGCGTACATGCCGGCCAGCGTCTGCACGTCGCCCGCGAGCAGCACGACGGCGCTGGGCAGCAGGCACGCCGCAAACAGCCCATACCACGGCACGCCGAAGTTGTTGATCCGCGAGAACCACTCCGGCAGCTCGCCGTCGCGGCTCATGGCATATTGAATGTTCATCATCGCGAGGATCGCGGTGTTGCTGGCCGACAGCAGCAGCAGGCCGAACACGATGCTGGCGAAGCCCGCGAACCAACTGCCCAGGTGGCTGTCGGCCACCACGAACAGCAGCCGCTCGGTCACCGCGTGCTCGTATTCGGTAAGCGATTCGTGCGGCTTGTTCGCCAGCACGCCCATTTCCGCCAGCCCGGGAATCGCGCATGCCGCGACGATCAGCACCAGATTGAGCGTGAAGACCTCGGCGATCACGGGGGCGATGGACATGCGCGCCGTGCGCGCGACCGGCTGCACCATGATGCCGGTCAGGTTCGCGATCGCCTCAATGCCGGACAGCGCCAGCACGACGTTGGTGAAATTCACCCAGATGCGGCCTGCGTCCTGGGTGGGCGGCGTAATCGCCTGCCAGCCGGCGGGCAGGTCCACGACGGTGGAGATCGCGAGGACCGCCGTCACCAGCACCGAAACCACCGCGACCGCCAGCGCAAAGCTTCCGGCGCGCTTCGGCCCGACGTAGTTCAACAGACCGAGCCCAGCCATCGAAATGACGCTTAGATACGGCGCGAGCGCGCGCGGAATGTTGAGCGGTCCACCGATGTAGATCCACGCTTCGTAGGTGGACAGCGCGGCGGTGACGACGAAATCCGTCAGCAGCAGCGTTGCGCCGATCAGCCCGAGCGCCGGGTGCAGCGCGCGTCCGGAGCTGTACACCCCGCCGCCCTCGGGATTCGTACGGCACGCAACGGTGTAGGCCCAGCCGACCGCGACCAGCAGCAGACCGACCGCGCCGACGTAATACGGCGCCGAAGTTCCGGTGTAGAAGATCGCCAGCCCGAGAACGTAGAGCCGGCTGGTGCCGAGGTCGCCGAACAACATCGGCGCGGCGAGATACCAGCGCACGTTTCGCGGACGATCGTGACGTACGAGCATGAACTTGTTGTCTCAGGACCGCGCCATACGAGTCAGAACGGAATGATACCGTTTCCAGGCCGGTGAGCGAAATTCGCGGCAGCGCGGCCATTGCGGAACTATCGTTACCGCATCAATGACATGGATTTGCGCGAATACGGCCGCGCCGGCACTGACGCTCGCCATCGCGTGCGCATTGCTCATAAGATGCCGCGCGTGAGCGCGGAGCGGTCGGTTCTCTCGTCGGCCAAACTCATCGCCGTATGCACGTTGCTGTCGCGCGTGACCGGTCTGGTCCGCGACATGCTGCTCTCGTACGCATTCGGTCTGCGCTATGTGCAGGATGCATTCAACCTCGCATTCCAGATTCCCAACCTGTTTCGCAGGCTGTTCGGCGAAGGGGCGCTCTCAGCGGCGTTCGTGCCGGTCTTCTCCCGCGCACTGGAGCGCGACGGACGCGAGTCCGCGTGGCGGCTGCTGGCGGCGACGTTCGGCTGGCTGAGCGTCGTTCTGCTGGCGCTCGTGCTCGTGCTCGAGGTTGCGCTGTTGGCGGCGTGGTGGTTTGGTCTCACGGCCGCCGGAGCGCTGCCGATCGGCCTGACCGCGTTGATGCTGCCGTTTGCGCTGCTGGTCTGCGTGCTGGCGCTCTTCTCGAGCATCCTGAACTGCGTCGGCAGCTTTGCGGCGCCGGCGCTGGTCTCGATCGTGCTGAACATGGTCATGATCGCGGCGCTGCTCGTCGCGCCGCCGCTGCTGGGCCCCGAACGGTCGGTCTGGGTGGTGGCGGCGAGCGTTCCCGCGGCGGGTGTCTTGCAGTGGCTGCTGCTGGCGCCGTCGCTGCGGGCGCGGGGGGTGCGGCTGGGCTGGTCGCTGGATCGCAGCGATGCGCGCGTCGGCGACATCCTGCGCCGCATGGGGCCGGTGATGCTGGGCCAGGGCGCTCTGATGCTCGGCGCGTTTCTGGATAGCTGGATGTGCTTTCTGCTTACACACGTCGAAGGAACGCCGCGCAGCGCCGACTGGTTCGGGCTGCGGTTCGACTACCCGTTGAGCGAAGGCGCGCTGTCGGCGGTAACCGTCGCGCAGCGGCTGTACCAATTTCCGCTCGGGGTGCTGGTGATCTCGCTGGGCACCGCGGCGCTGCCCGAGTTCAGTCGGTTGGCGGCGCGCGGAGAATGGGTCGCGTGGCGCGAACAGACGCGCATGCTGCTGCGGCTGGCGCTGTTCGAGGGCTTTTTGGCGGGCGCCGCGATGATTGCGCTGGCGGAGCCGATCGTGCGACTGCTGTTCGAGTATGGCGCGTTTGAGCCGACCGCCACCGCGCGCGCGGCGCACGTTTTGTCGGGCTATGGCTGGGCGCTGTGGGCGTTCTGCGCACAGCACATCGTGCAGCGCGCGTACTACAGCATGGGCGATACGCGCACACCGCTGTGGATCGCGGCCGGCCTGATCCCGCTCGGCTTGCTGCTGAACCTGCTGCTGGTGTGGGCGCCCGGCGTGCGTGAGCAGGCCTTCGCGCTCAGCGCGGCGATTGTGTACGGCCTAGGGGTCGTGGTCGGGCTGGCGCTGCTGCGACGGCGCGCCGCGGGCGCGATTGCGGATCGCGCGTTTCTGGGCGCGGTGCTGCGCATGCTGATCTGTGCGGCTGTTGCCGCCGGCTGCACGCTCTGGCTGCGGCCGCACTGGGTTGAGCAGCTTTTCGCGGCGGATTTGCCTGAAATCGCGACCCGAGCGCTCGATGCCGTGCTCGGGCTGGGCGTCAGCGGGACGGTTTTCCTCGCCGCGGCGCTGGCGCTGCGGCTGCCCGAGCCGGGCTGGATGTGGGGCGCGGTTCGCCGCCGGGGCGAAAAATCGGGTTGATTCGGTCGCGGCCGGTAAGTACTATTTTCCCGGCATTTCGTTGCAGCGCATCCTCAACTTCTCGCGCGCGACGCAATCCGTGCCGCGGTGCTTTCGCGGCTCAATTCTGACTCGCGCGGTCTGACACCCCTCTTTCGTCCGCGCGAGGGAGCACGACGATGCAGATGTCTCTTCGCGCCACGGCTATCGCGTCGATGTTGCCGTTTGCCTTTCCGTCCACGGCTCAAACTCTGCAATTCTCCGAGGTCGCGGCTGCCAGTGGCATGTCGTTCCGGCATACTCCCCCCGTCGCTCCGACCAGCACAATGGTTGGCGGCGGCGCCGTCGGCGACTTCAACGGCGACGGATGGCCGGATGTGTTTCTACTGGGCGGCGGCGGTCGCGCCGACGGTCTGTTCATCAACAACGGCGACGGCACGTTCACCGATCGCGCGACCGAGTTCGGCGTCGCGGCCACGCACCTCGGAGTCGGCGTCGCGGTCGGCGACTACGACGGCGACGGCTGGAGCGATTTGTTCGTCACGTCGTTCGGCCTCACCGCGCCCGAGACCCCCGGCCAGCATCGGCTCTACCGAAATCTAGGCGGATCGGGTTTCGAGGAGGTCGCACAGGCGGCGGGCGTCGCTACCACCTCGCCCGTGTTGCCCGACGGGTGGGGAGCGTCGTTCGGCGACTATGACCTCGACGGCGACCTCGATCTGTTTGTCGCCGGCTGGCTCGAGAATTCGGGCGGAAATGTCCTGTTCCGCAACAACGGCGACGGTACCTTCACCAACGTCACGCTCGGCGCAGTCGCGTTCGACCTTAGCCAGACCAACGGCTTTGCGCCGCGCTTCGTCGACATGGATGGCGACCGCTGGCCCGAGATACTGCTGGCCGCCGACTATGGCACCAGCCGCTACCTGATCAACAACCAGAACGGCACGTTCACCGAATACACCGCGCCTGCCGGACTGGGGCTCGACACCAACGGCATGGGCCAATGCGTCGGCGACTTCAACAACGACGGCTTGTTCGATTGGTATGTGACGAGCATTTACGGCAGCGCAGACCAAACCGGGAACATGCTCTACATCAACCAGGGCGCGCACCAGTACATCGAAAGCGGGCTGGCCGCGGGCGTGCGCCAAGCGGGTTGGGGCTGGGGCGCGCTCGCCGTTGACTTCGATCACGACGGCATGCAGGACATTCTCGCAACCAACGGTTGGACCGGCGCCTGGCAATACGACCCCACGCGGCTCTATCTCAACCAAGGCGCTCTACTCTTCACTGATCAGGCCGTCGCCTGCGGCATCAACCACAAACTGCAGGGCCGCGCCGTCATGAACTTCGACTACGACCTCGACGGCGATCAGGACATCGTGCTGCTTTCGCTCGGGCAGGACGCGCGTCTCTACCGCAACGACCTGAGCGGCGCAGGGACAAGCTGGCTTCGCATCGAGCTAGACCGCGGCGCCCGGACGGACATCGCGCCGCACGGCCTGGGCTCCGTCGTTCGCGTCACGGCCGCCGGACAGACGCAGGTGCGTGCGATGAGCACGGGCGACAACTACCTCAGCCAAAGCGAGGCCTCGGTTCACTTCGGGCTTGGCGGCGCCGCGATCATCGACGAACTGCGCGTCGAATGGGTCACCGGTGAGGTGACGACGTGGCACTCGGTCGCGGTCAACCAATCGTCGATAGTTCAGCCGCCGCAACCGGGCGACGTGGACGGCGACGGCGACGTCGACCTCTCCGATCTGGGGGAATTGTTGTCCGCCTACGGCGCGTGCCTCGGCGACGCCGATTATATCGCAGCCGCCGATTTTGACGGGGATTCGTGCATCGGGCTGGGCGACCTGGGCGTCCTGCTCAGCGCGTACGGCACCTAGCGGCGAAATCGCCGACCGAATATTGCCCCGCGCCGCCCGAACTCGATACGGTCGGGGCGACCACCGGCACGCGGACGGCCGGTAACCGACGCGCGTCCAATCGCGGGAGGAACGGTCATGTTGGCGCTCGGCATCTTTGATTGGGTTCCGCAATTGACGGGCGGCGACCTGCGTTTCGCATTGCTGCTGACGACCGGCACGCTGGTCGTAATCGTGTGGATTTCGGCCGCCGCCTGGCGACGGGTGAAGCAGACCGATCAGCGCACGCGCCTGGCGGCTTTGCTCGTGCAGCGCGGCCTGCCGACCGCGGAAGTCGAGCGCATTCTGAAGCTGGCAATCGGAGACGGCGCGTCGGACGATGCCGACGAAGCCGTCGATCCCGCGCTCGATCCCGAGACCCAACTTGTGCAAATCCTGGCAGCCAATAGCTACGACGGCTCGGACATTTCAACCATCGTGACGGCGGCTCGCTCGGCGGGACCGATCACGCCCGCGATCGTCGCACGCGTCAAAGCCATGTCGGCGCAGTGGCAGGAGGCAAGTGAAATCGCCACGTACCTGATGGCGCAGCAACCCGCCGGCCCCGCGCTGCGCATGAAGAGCGACTCCGCCTGACCGCCGCGACATAGAATTCGGCATGCGATCAGCGACGATCACGCCGAAACGCGCACGGCGGCGGCATGGCTGGATTCTGCGAATCGCGCTGATCGTGATCGTCGCCGGCTATCTCGCGTGGTTCCTCGGGCACTATCTGCTGCAGGAGCTCGCGATCTTCCCCGGCGCGTATCTGCCGACCGAAGCCCGGCCGCTTCGCGACGCCCCGCCCGCGGGCGTGCAATCCGTCTGGCTGACGATGACGGATGGAACGCGCGTCGAAGCGTGGTATCGCCCCGGCCGTGATCGCACCCCAATCGACCCGGGCCCGGCCGTGATGTACTTCCACGGCAACCTCGACACCATCGACAATCGCTGGGAATGGGTCGATTGGCATGTCGCCGATGGCACGTCTCTGCTCGCGATGGAGTACCGCGGCTACGGACGCGTCTCCGGCAATCCCTCGCAACAGACGCTCACCAGCGACGCCGTCGAATTTCACGACTGGCTGGCCGCGCAGCCCGAGGTGCGACCCGATCAGATCATCCTGCGCGGGCTGTCGCTCGGCGGCGGGGTGGCCGTCGCGCTCGCCGAACAGCGCAGGCCGGCGGCGCTCGTGCTGGAGTGCACGTTCGCGAGCATCGCCGCGCTCGCGCAGGAGCGCTGGCTGCCAGCCGCGTTGTGCCGGCATCCGTTCCGCAGTGATCGCGTTCTGCCGACGCTGGGCGTGCCGGTGCTCATGCTGCACGGCCGAGCCGATGAAGTGATTCCGATCGAACACGCACGGCGGCTCGCGCAGCGTACCCCGACCGCCGAGTTCATCGAGCTCGACTGCGGGCATTCCAGCTTTCGCGCCGATCCTCAGACCATCGCCGAGTTTCTGCGTCGTCACGCGCTGCTCGAGTAGCGCGCGACGATCTCACGGCTTGGCGGGCGCCGCGGCCGCAGAAAAGCGCGCCACGATCGCGCCCAGATCAAACGCGTGAATCTCCGCGTCATCGTCCACCGCGAAGAACCCGCCGCGCGAAAAGCCCGGCATTTCGCCGGCGAACACGGCGATCCCGTCGGTGTTCGCGATCTTGCGCTCGCCGGTGAACGTGCCGATCGGCTCGAGCCGCGTGCGGTCGAACACATGCCACAGCGAAATCTGCGGCCGCTGGTCCGTCAGGATGAACAGGCCGCCGGCGTCGGAATCGAGGACCACAACGCCCTCGGGATCGCCCCGCACCATGCCGCCGCCGATGACGCGCCCGGTGAAGCGGCCGCTCAGGTCATACACCTTCACGTTCTTCTGCCCCGGGTCCTCGTCGCACAGGAACACCCGCTGGTTGCGATCGTCGACCACAACTGACTCGGCCAGCACGATGCGCCCCGGGCCGTCCTTCTCGCCGAACGTGCTCACAAGCTCCGCCGAGATCAGCTCTCCATTCTGGCGCAGCCGATACACGCGCACCGTCTGCTCGGGCGTGACTTCGGTGTCCGTCACATACAGCCAGGCGGCGCCGTCGCGATACGAAACCGCGCAGCCGTAGGGCTTGGTGAGGTCGCCGGCCGCGAAGTTTCCCGCGAAACTCAACGTATCGGCCCAGAGCGCCTGAATGCGACGGTTGTCGCGCTCGACGACCAGAATCGCGGCCCGCGCCGGCTCGCCCTCGGCGGCGCGAAACTCAACCGTCACGATGCCGTTCGGCCGATTGAACTGACCCGGCTCACCTCCCTGACGACCGTAACCCGAGAGGTGTTTGCCGGTCGCGGCGTCGAACACGTCCACGCGGTGCCCATCTTTCGAGGTCGCGAACAGCCGAACCCCCGCCGGCGTACGCGCCACCGCCAGCGAATCCGTGTTCGCGTATTGCGTGCCGCTGCTCGACCACACGCGGGGCATACGCACAGGCTCCTGCGCAGCGGCGGCAGAAGCGAGAGCGACCGACAGCGAAACGAGAATGGAGCGGACGCCACGGCGGTTCATGCGAATCTCCTATGATTGCGGGGGGAGATTCGCGCGACGGTCGATTGGTGTCAAGCGGCGACGCGACTCCGCAATCGTGAGGTCGTCTTGTCGAGCCCGCAACCGCTGCTGTGCGTGCGAAACCTGCACGTCGAGTTCCGCACGGCGCGCGGCACGGTGCGCGCGGTCCGCGACGTCAGCTTCGATCTGCCGCGCGGCCAGACGCTGGGGCTGGTGGGCGAGAGCGGCTGCGGCAAGAGCACGCTGGCGCGCGCCATCCTCGGGCTTACGCCGGCCGTCAGCGGCGAGATTGTCATCGACGGCGTCGAGCTGCGGCGCATGCCGCGCCTGGAGTTGCGACGCCGCGTGCAAATCGTCTTTCAGGATCCCGCCGGCAGCCTCAACCCGCGGCTGACCATCGAAACGCTGATCGGCGAACCGCTGCAGGCGCACCGGCTGGTGCGCTCGCGCGCCGCCCGGCGCGAACGCGTGGTCGCACTGCTGCGGCAGGTGGGGCTGCCCGAAGAGCTGCGCGCCTGCCGACCTGCGCAGTGCTCGGGCGGACAGAAGCAGCGCATCGGGATCGCGCGGGCGCTGGCGCTCGAGCCCGAGTTGCTGATCTGTGACGAACCGGTGGCGGCGCTGGATGCGTCGGTGCAGTCGCAGATTTTGAACCTGTTGGCCGATCTGCAGCGCGAGCGCGGCCTGACCTACCTCTTCGTTTCGCACAATCTCGACGTCATGGCGCACTTCTGCGAGCGTATCGCGGTGATGTATCTCGGGCGCATCGTGGAATGCGCCGCCGCACACGAGCTGGTGACCGACGCCCGGCATCCCTACACACGCGCGCTGCTGCGCGCTGCGCCGCGTCTGGCTCCGGGGCGAAAGCCGGCGCCGCCGCTGACCGGCGAGCCGCCGAGTCCGCTGCGTCCGCCGACAGGATGCTCGTTTCACCCGCGTTGCCCGATCGGGCTGCCAGCGTGCCGCATCGAGCCGGCGCCGCCGCTGCGAACGCACCTCGAACTCGCCAGCGCGCGCCTCGTGGCATGCCACCGCGCGCTGGAGGTTGACGCGGTGGAAGCGCAGCCGTTCTAGCTCACGCGCGCGAGCAGCCACGCCGCCAGACCGCCGCGCAGCGTCCACGCGATCGTGCGGATCCAGTTCGTGGCGACGAGCTGCGCATGTGCGGTCGCGACGAACCCGGCCGCGAGTCGCTCGTGCAGCGGCACCTGCACCAGGGCGGTCGCGCCCCAGTTCACGACCACCAGCGCCAAGCCGAGCCACAGCACCCAGCGATTGACGCCTGCGGGCGGCGCCGCCACCAGCCAAACTGCGGCGATTAATTCGATCGCCATCAGCGGCGCGACGATCCACGTGATCCGCATCTGGTGACTTCGCTCGTACTCGGCAAAGTGCGCGGGCCCCACCGCGGCGAACAACGGGTAATGCACAACTTGCACCATCCAGATGACGCCGACCATCGCCCAGGTCGCCGCCGCATGAACAACAAGCGGCCACGTCATGACAACCCCGCCTGCGCTGCCGGCGCCGGACATGCCGCGAGCGCCAGGTAGTCGGGGCGATCCGCCGCCGAGCGATGGATGAACGAATCGCGAACGCGACCGTCGACGACGACGAACGCACCCGGCATCTGAAAACCGTCGCCTTTGAGCGAGCCGACGCCGTGCCCGTCGAGGATCGCTGCGCGAAGCCCGCGCCGCCATACGCGCAGCCCGAAGAGCTGACGAAACGTGCCACGCGCCAGGCCGAACGCTCTGTAGAGCTGACACGTCGGATCGCTGATGTGAACCGCATTACCCAACCCGTGCTGCGCGAGTGCCGCTTCAACTTCCGCGGGCGGTGACATGTGAACGAGCACGAGCTGGACTCCGCTCGCGCGCAATCGCGACCAGCGCTCCGACAAGTCGGAGAGCGCCTCGCGGCAGAACGTGCAGCCCAGATGACGCACGAATACGACCAGCACCGGACTGCTCCGCGAGAGGGTCGCGATCGTCTCGCCGTTCGACGTGGTCACCGTTTCGATCGCCTCGGCGAGCGTTAGCGGTTGCGGCGAAGCGGGTGGCGCCGTCGCGGCACGTGCGGCGTGCCAGAGAATCAGCGAGAACGGCGCCCACCACAGCAGGTCGTTCGAGAGAATCGTCGCACCGAAGAGCCACGGCAATTCGCCGCGCGTCGCCGCCCAGACGAACCCGATCGGGCCGAGCACCTTCCCGAGCAATCCCACCAGCACAATCGGCCAGTGTCGCAGCGGATCGCGCGCGGCAATCAGGTAGCCCACGCCGTAAACGCCCACGATCATGCCGACGCACTGCCAAATCGCGGGATAGTTCGGCTCGGCGAGTCCGGTCAAGCGGGACGGCAGCGTAGGAAGCAGGATGACCGCGCTACCCCAGATCAGGTTGTAAAACCCGGCTGCCAGCAGCCAACTCGACATCCAGGGAGCGCGCAAATCGATATCCTCCGCCAAGAATCGTGCAAACCGCACATTGGCCGCCTGCGCGACACAACTCGAATTCGCATCTGATGTTATCCGAGAAACCCGCGCC
>CAYMBL010000023.1:0-55267 GCA_964388675.1 uncultured Planctomycetales bacterium | reverse complement strand
CGAGGACCCTCGGGAGAGGGCCGTCGTTTGGCAGCGGAATGACGATGCACAGGCGGGGTGTACCCGCAGGTGCGTCGAGGTTGCGTGGCCGCAACCGCTATGGATCTGCACTGATCTTGTTGCTGTGCGGGACACGTCGAATTCGCGAAGGAATTCGGCTTATTGGTGCAGCGAAAGCAGAAATTGGGGCGGAGGTTTTCTGCATTGAGCAACTGCAATAGATGAATCTAGCCGCAGGGTGCGGAGGAATGCCGGGCGCAGGATGCGAACCGAGGAGCTGTCGGCGAGGCCGACAGCGACGATGAGTTCGCGTTGGGCGGCGAAGCGACGGCATTCAATTGCGCGGAGGTAGTGAGCGATTTGGAAGCTGCAGGCGAGCTCAATTCACTAACGGGTAGCGGCGTGGTTGTCATGGAAGGAGGTGGTTCTGCACGCTGAGCCGGTGACCCGGGCGACCGCGTGGCCCGCGTGCAGGAGGATTTTGATTCGAGCGAAAGGAGGTGATTCGCGTGGGTTGGTGACGTACGGCGAGTGGCGGCGTCATCGGCGACGCGCCGGCCGACATCATCGAGGAATTCGATGAGCGGTGCTGGCCGGAGCCGGTGAACATTCCGCCTGACGTGCGGGCACGCATCGTCGGGTGCTATCGGGAGGATTTCGACCGGGAGCCGACCGAGCGTGAACTTGGCGAGTTGCTGGAGTTCTGCGGACCGGGTCCAGAGAGGGATTGAAGCTCGAACGAAAGGAGGTTCAAGACGGCTTTGCGGGTTTGTGCCAGAACAACCCGCTCATTTGAAGGGGGAGGGACAAGCGAATGGAATATCGATGCGTCGCAACATCAGTCGAAGGGTTCGTCCGGCAGCTCGCCGTCGCGTACATCACGCACGGCTATTGGTTCTACGTGGTCGGGACCATCCCGGAGTGCAAGGATCCGGCCGCGGTGGATGCGAAGCTCATCGAGCGCTACGGGATCGCCATTTCGAAGTGGGCGCGCTGCCGGCGGAAAAAACAGGACCTAGCGAACATGCAGTACCTGCGGCACGAGCGATTCTTCGTGCTCCTCGCGACGAAGGGGCGGCACGAGTTCTTCGAACGCGAGCGGGCATCGATACGCGATGTCCGCCGAAAGTTGATCAAGTTCGCCGGCTACAGCATCGGCTGTCGCAAAGGGCAGGATGGACGGTGGCATGCGTCGGTGCGGATTGAGCAGGAGCGACATGCCGAACTCAAGGCCGCACTCACCGAGTGTGGCCCGCGGCTCGCATCGCACTGGATCGCTCAGGAACTAACGAACTGCGCGTTTGAACCCTATGCGCCGGTAAGACGCCAGCTCCATGCGATTGTGCGCGCGGTCAACCGAGTAAGACGCGTGGCGGGATTGGCGCCGGTGTCGAGCGAATGGATTAGCCGGCGGCGGCGACTCTTCAGGCCTTTCCACAACGCGCGCGGTGTATGCCCGCCATTACCCTTTCCTAACGTCCCGTAGCCAGATAGTCCGTGAGCGTACCGACAAACGCGCGCGGAGCGAATCCTGTCAGCTTGTGATAGTGGTTACATAGAACCGTCGCGTTCGGATCGACGATCGTTAGCGATGGCGCCGGATTGCGATTCAGCTGCGCTAGTTGAAGCAGAATCCGCGGCCGAAGGTCGGCCGGGGGAAGACTGAAGCCGATTACGACAATCTCGTCGGCGTTTCGCACCATGCCGAGCGCTCGGACCCATTGCACCTCAAGCCAATAGCGGTCGTACGCCTTCCGAATGTTCGGCTCAACCAACACCACAGACTCGCGCGGCGCCCACGCCTGTCGAATCCATGCTTGTCTCGGATCATGCGCTCGAAGAACCACGCGCTTTGTGCCATTCATCTCGTATCCGAGTTCCTCGTCGAGTCCGAACACGTTGATGGCCGATGCACGAGCCTTGTCGTATTCATCTTTTGGCGAGTCAACGAGATTCAGCGAACCATGCGGCTTCGCAATACGGAGGCCCGGTCCGAGGTCGTCACGATAGCGCACCGGCGTCCCCAGCTCGTCGGCAGCAATCTCCAGGAGTACGTCCCAGTTGAACGAAATGATGCTGTCCGACTCGGTGTTGACGCATTTCACGAATTGGGTGATTGGGCCTAAGCCGGCCGCGAGAGCTGCATCGGTTAGCTCCGACAAACGCTCCTGCAGATGGTGCATGAGCCAATGCTTTGCGTGCCCCGCCCAATCGTCAGCCCTCGTGCCCATCAGCCGTTCAAACGACCGCTGATATCGATGGGACTCGTCGAGGGCGGTGACAAGCTCCTCAAAATCGGGCCACGTTTCGGCGCGCTCTGGGTCGCACGCGCAATTCGGAAACAGCGTTCTTATCGCCTTAAGGTCGGTTTCAAGTCTCTCGTAACCAAAAGCTCCGGGTTGACGTATAGTCGCGTTCGCCGATCGGTCGGTTGGGTCTTCGCGCGCCATCGCGCGCCATACGATTGGCGTCAGTTCTCGCGCGAGTGGCAGCCCGCACGTCCTCGAAAAGCCCGCCCCCAAGATGAGACAGCGAGAATTCGCCATTACCCACCTGTCGGCCGCTGATGCCTCGGCGAGCTACCTGGGTCAAGCTCGATGAGAAGCTGGTCAAACGCGCCAACGACATCGCGAATCGTGCATTCTTGCTCGTTATCACTCCAGAGCCCATCCGCCTCTAGCAGTCCAAGGCTACCCATGACGACCTCAATAATGAACCTGCCTGGGATGAGCCAGGTGCGAGTGGGAACCCTGAGACGCGCATTTGGAGGCCCCAGTTCGATTCCGCGGTACTTGCTCTGTAGCCTGGCCGCGTTCAAATACAGTTCACTCTCCCAAGCAAGGTCGTTCAAGAACGCTCTTAGAATGAAGCGTCGTGGTCCGCGACGCCAAACGGCACCGCGTAGATGCGTTGTTTGGAGAACCGTGGGTTGAGAATCGACATGCACGCGGTCACTCGCGAGTGCCTCGACGCGCTTCGAAAGTTCACCCCTCTTTTGCGATAGTTGGCGAGAGCGCAGTGCGGCGCAATAGCGCACGACCTCCTCCGGCCCGTTCATGCTATCGGGAATCTTTCCAAATTCACTGCGCGGTGCCACGTCGCCCACGAGTTGCTGAAAGTAGTCGAAATCTCCCGCCCAAAGCGCCAATCTGGCGACAATGTATTGCGTGAATGTGTCAGCTTGTCTTTCAGCAGCCACTCAAGGCTCCGTATGTCGTCGCGTCGTCGTCAAGCTCTTCTAGGTACGTCTTATAGGTGGTTGCTTGCAGTCGACCTGAGAGTGCGCCCTTATTTGTGGGGATGAGGATTATCAACTTGCAGTTCTGGGGCGCGTGATACGTAAGTGCGACGATGAGGCCATATCCAACATCACCGGGGCAAGCTTGGTGGATCGTGTGCCAATACGCCGCGATTTGGCGAAACGCGTCGCTCACGGCTTGCTTGGTTGACGCAGCGGTAGTGCGCGCCTTCGATTCCGTCGGCCACCATTCGGGCGAGCCCGAAAACGGAAACGGCCATGGTGGTGTGAGGGTCGGCCACAATGAAGGTGCCGCAGTTTGGTCCAATGGCCCACATCTCAACAAGAAGTCTGGGGCCTTGCGACGAGAAAATGCTTGGTTCGGTCGGATGTGGGCGATATCGCAGACCTGCAACCCCAAAAACTGTTGAGCGAGCGCGCCGGTTACCGACTCACCTATGTTACCCGTGACGCCAGCCGCGCGAATTTTGCCAGTCAGGCTTAGGTATGGGTGAGCCGGTGGATATCCGACGACTGCTGGAAGGCCGGGCAGAAATGGAGTAACGACGTAGTCGTCATAGTGCCTGTCCATCACGTGTATGTGGTACAGACCGAAAAGGTCGGCAGCTTGGCCAACGCCCAGCGCGTCTAACCAGAGCGTCCCAGCAGCGTGTGGCGTCCCTTTAAGTCCGATCTGAATTTGAAGTGCCACGTTCATTGCTAGGCCGCTCCCGGCAGGTCCAAGAGATTCAACCAGGGCTGCAGGTCCGCCACTTGGCGGATGCGGGCTTCTTTGAGGCGCTTCACGTCGGCGCCGTAGAGGGCGGCGAACGATATGCGCGTCGGCGTGCCCCTTGCGGCGGAGAGCCAGTCGGGGACGAGGGTCTGGCCGGCGCAGTCGCGGTGACGGAGGATCTGGGCGCGCAGGTTGTCGGTCGCGTTCACGTAGAGCGGCTTGTCTTCGGCCTGGATCAGGTAGAGGCTGGGGGTTTCGGGAACGTCGCGGGGGTCGAGGTCGAAGAGCGGGAGCTGCTGGTTCAGGGGGAAGCCGATGGACAGTTCCCCGGCGGTCTGTCGGCCGGTTTTGCGGAGGCCGAGGGCGGCCCAGCGGTATTCGAGCGGCGAGAAGCCGGGCTTGATGCGGGCGGCGACGGCGTCGAAGCGGCTGGCCAGTTCGGGGTTGCAGAGGATGTCGTCGAGCGATGGCTCGTGGTTGGCCGCCGTCAGCAACTCGCGTTGCAGGTGGCGGATGGCCCACTCGCTGGCGAAGACGAACGGCAGCACCTGTCTCGGCAGGCGGTACTCCTTCGTGGTCGGATCGTCCTTGAGCTTACTGGCCTTGCGGGCGCCGTAGAGCATGAGGTTGACCTCGACGTCGGGGCGTTCGACGCCAAGTTCGCGGGCGCGGGTCAGGAACAGCGGGTTCAGGTCCGGGGCGGCGATGACGTAATCGGGCGAACGGCCGTCGCGCACGTCGCGGAAGGCCTGCAATACGAGTTCCTTCTCGCGTTCGCGGCGTTTCGATTCGGATGTGATCGCTGCAACGGCGCTCTCGAACCCGGGGAGTACGCCGGCGTCGCCGGTGCGAGCAGCAACCGGCGCGGGACGAGCGGCGGGAGCCGCACCGGGTTCTCGGGTCGGTTTGGGGAGTACGCCGGGCGGGCCGTCGAGGAGTTCGCGCCAGTCGATGCCGTTGGCGAGGGCCCATTCGTGGACCTCGCGCGGGGCGTGGATGTGGCGGGGCCAGTTGGCCGGGCGAGGTTGGCCGGGTTTCCATACGGGGAGCGGGAGGAAGTTGCCGGCGGCGTCGGCGGGCGGGCCGGGGGGCGGGTCGAGGCGTGTCTCGTAGGCGGCGGTCGGCTGGCGGCCAGCGGCGACGGCGACCTCATTCGCGGCGATAACGTCGGCCATCTCGTCGTAAATCGAGAGGATCATCTCCTTCGTGCGGTACGAGCCGTGCTTGGCCTCGTCCTTGCGTTTGACGATCGGAAAGGTCTCCATGATGTGCTCGACGGCATCACGCGGCGTTGGGAAGTAGCGCAACAGCTCCGGGCTGCCGCTCTGCCGCCATTCCTGCGCCGTGCCGAGATACAGGTGAAAGAATGCCGCGTCCAGCTCGCAGCGAATGTCAGTTCGCCGCACCTCGTTCCAGCGAAACGGTGGACAGTCACACGATAGCTCCTTCGAGAGTGCTCGAAGTGACCAAGCGGTGTAGCTCAGTTCGCAAACCCTGCTTCTCAACCACTCCGAAAGCGGTTGATACTCGCAAAAGCCGGCGCGCCGCGAATACAAGGCCGGCGAGAGGAATGGCGATTGCTTGAAAACACCCCATGATAGATGCGTGCCCGACACCTTCTGCCTTACAGCGAAGTCAAACACGAATGACGACATGTTCGCGAGTAGCGCATACTTGACTTGCGCTTGCCGGACGCCGACACAGGGAACCGATACCGTTGTTGCCACTCGCGGCAAGGTTGTACAGATACAAGTGCGCTCGTCAGTTGATCTCGCAATATCGCGATATCCGAGTAGCCAGTGCTGGGCTTCTGGGTACCGACCGATGATAGAATCGAAAAATGACCGCTGAACCCAGTAGCGAGGCGCACTGTCGAAAAGCGGGTCGGCGTGCGATATTTCTTCAACGGCGCAGGCTTGGCCTTGAGCCCGAGCCGCCGAATCGACATTCTCGAACGAAGCAAAACGATGATCGTAGTGATGAAATAACTTGGCTTCGTAAACAGGTAGCCACTCCTGAGCGCCGAGGTCATCAGGCAGTTCGAGTCGAACCGCTTCGGCGTGATCAGCGAGGTGGATAAGGCGAATGTAAAAGCCCCCCCAGTCGTCTCCTTCGATCGCAACGCTGCAATCGTACAGCTTCAAGAGCAGAAGCAAGTCTTGCTCAGAGCGCAGCACGGGAACAGTGCCTGACTCCGGATTTAGACGATCGATCACGGAAGCAGTCAAGCGAAAGCATCGACCGGCATCCTTCAACTGATCGACAGAGTGGAGAAAGAACGCAAACTCAGCGGGTTCACCTGCGTCATCCTGATCTGCCCGTTGAGTAGCTCGCCTCGTCGTGTTCACCGATTCAGCACGCAGGGTGAGGAGGCAGAATTTATAGCTGCGATGGACGCCTGGAAAGACACCCAGGGCATTTTCCAAATCGTAGAGGCTCGCCAACATTCCGCGTTGCGTCATCGCCTTGAAGAAGAAGCGTGTTGTATCGTCCGTCGCAATACCCGTGGGGACTATGCAGCCAACGCGGGCGAATGCTCCGCAGAGTGATTTGTTAAGCTCAGCGAAGACTGCGTAGGTATTGATGTCACCCCGCCCGCAAAGGGGATAACGACTTGCTTCCCGGACTAGCGAGACCTCGCCCTCAGAACGACGACGCTCGTCAATGAATGCGCTGTACAGTGAAGGGTCCTCGGATCGGAGGCCCTCAATCATGCGGCGTCGCAAGGCGGCGCTTGCCGCATTGGCAATCTCGGGACGCCTTTGCCCGAACCACTCCTTTTCTTGGAGCTTGATGCGCTCCCACGGCGGGTTTCCAAGCACAACATCGAACCCACCGTTCCAGCCGGTCTGCTCATTGTCCGCCGCCTCCTCCGGCCGGGGCACGCGGAACACGTCAGGAAAAGCGAGGTGCCAGTGCAAGAACTGGTACTGCTCGCAAAGCCGCCGAATCTCATGCCGCATCCACGGTGTCAGGTCATGCGGATTACGCTCGATGCGGCGGAAGACGCTCTCCGTGATCGCGTCGCCCATCTCGCGGGTCTTCTTCCAGACGAACGCCGCGCACCAGGCGTCGGCCAGTAGCCGGCCGGAGAGATAACCGGAGGATTGCACCAGCTCCTGCCAGCGACGCTGCTTGTCCTGCACACCGGCAATCGTGTCGTCGGGGACGGAGTCGAGCGCGACCATCGCGGTGGCGAGGTTGCCGAGCCGCTCCCACGGCCGGCCGGCGGCGTCCCAGAGCTGGCCCTGGCCCTTGCGCTCGTCCTTGTTGCGGCGCTTCAACTCGCGGCAGACGGCCTTGTCGTCGCCCTCGATCGGCTCGAAGGCCTCGTCGGGGATGCCCTTGGCCAGCAGGGCCGGCGTGACGCCAAGCAGGCTGTTGCCGCACTGGATGCGGTGGTCGAGGAACGAGAGCGGCTTGCCGGGTTCCAGAGCCTCCATCCACAGGGCGACCTTGCACAGCTCGACGGCCATCGGGTTGATGTCCACGCCGTAGATGCAATGGCTGATGACGTCGCGGACGGCGTGCTGATAGTCGGCGGGCGACGGCTCGACCTCGCCGCCGCGGACGCGGGCCAGGTGCGCGCCGATGCGATGGGCAGCGGCGATGAGGAAGTGACCGGAGCCGCAGGCGGGATCACACACTTTGAGGGCGAGGAGGGCTTTTTCCTGCGACTCTCGCAGGGCGTCGCCGGTGAACGGCTTGCCGTCGGGACCTTTGCGGGCGCGTTCGAGCGTGTCGGCGACGACCGGTTCGAGGGCCGAGTCGAGCAGGCACTGCACCAGCGAGTCGGGCGTGTAGTACGAACCGCTGGTCTTGCGCTCGTTGCCGGCGGCGGTGCGCAGCTCGAAGCTGGAGGAATCGGCGGTGTTTCCGGCGATCACCTGCGGGTGCAATTCGAGGAGCGATTCGTAGACGGAGCCGAGTTCCTCGCTGCCCATGTTGCCATAGTCCACCGCTCGGAGGACGCGGTTGTCCTCGGTGAAGGCGATGGCGCGGACGGCGGAGAGCAGCTCTTCGTTGCTGATGAGGACGGGATTGGGGACTGGCTCAGCCCCCTTCGGCGCGGGGCCGGCGAGGTCGGGCACGGCGGCCGGTGACCAGAGAAACGAGCCGAACGCGGGCAGGCCGAGTTCGCGGCAGCCGTCGGGACGGTTGAGCTTGTCGAAGACGAACGCCAGCGCGTGCCAGAGGTCGGCGTGCTTGCTGCCGCGCATGCGCTCGGAGAGGTCGCGCAGACGACGGGTGGAATAGAAACGGTCGAAGGTGTCGCATGCTTCGGCGGCGGCGCCGGGCGGGTGTAGGAGCTTGCGATCTTCGGCGACGAAGAGGAAGAGAAGGCGATAGACCGTGCGGAGAAGCTGGCGGTAGAAATCCTGCGTGCCGAGTTCGCCCTTGCGCAGGCGGTCGCGCAAGTGTTCGTTGCGGGGATGGCCCACGAAACCGCGGCCGAGGATCTCGATGGCCTTGGTGACGCCGATGCGGAGGGCGCTGAGGATGCGCGTGCCTTGCTCGTGGCTGAGCTTGGACCATTTTTCGAGCCAGCAGTCGGCGGCCTTGTCGGACTCGACGCGGGATTGGTGGGCGACCATCCAGAGGATGGCGAAATCGGCGTAGATTTCACCCTCGAACATGGATTCGAGGTCGAACTCGACGAAGGACTGGCGCGAAAGGGCCTTGCTGTCGCGGAGGATGCGAAGTTGCAGGCCGTTGGAGAGGATGCCCCAGACACTGGTCTCGCTGCGGTTCAGATATTCCTGCAACAAGCTGTGCGGGCTGGCGGTCGCGGCGCCGCGGGCGCCCTTCGTGCGGCGATCGAGAGGTAGCCGGAAGCCGATGAGGTGGATCGGCACGTGGTTGTAGAAGCGGTCGATGGCGTAGGTCTTGCCGTCGATCTCGGGGGCCTTGGACGCTGGGAGACGGCCGTAGCCGAGTTCGTTGAGCAGTGGGAGGAGCCATTTCTCTCGCGTCGCGAGAGTGCCGGTTTCTTCGTCGCCGAGCGTCGCACAGATTTTGCGAAATTCGCGCCAGTGGGCCTGAAGGCGGGTCCAGGACTGGCTGATGGCCTCCTTGAGTTTGACGCCGGGCGGGAGGTGGTATGCGTCTGGCGCGAGACCTTCGACTTCACCGGCGGCGACTTTCTGAAGCAGATCGGGCGGGAGGATGGCCCCCTCGGATCGGATCGTCTGAAACTGGTTCACGAATCGCGGCATTGCGACGGGGCTCCCGGCTTAGTCCTTGGGTAGCAGAATGAAACAGCCGAGGAGATCCGGCGGCAAGACCGGTTCGACGCGAATGCGACCTCTCGCTTGGGCGGCCTGTCGAACGCGGGTGTGCGACGCGAGTACGTCGTGGGCGCGCTCTTTGGCGACCCTGTCGAGGTGGGGAGAAAGCTGGGGCAGCCGCTGGAGGAGCGCTTCGAGTTGTTGGCGAACCAGCGAAGGCAGCACGTTGCCGGCTGGCGGCGCCGCGAGGAGCGGTTCAAGCTCGGCGTCGGGCAGCCACTGCGGCTCGTTGGGCGCGCCGCGAAAGCCGAGCGAGCGGATCTCCTCGACGAGCATTGTGCGTTCGGACTTGTCGGCGGCAATCGTGATCAGGTGATAGCGAAGCCGCACGAGCAAGACGGTGACACGCTCCTTCACGCCGTCGATGCGGCTGACGCCGCAGCGGCGAGCGACGATGCGCTGGCCATCGGCTGCAACGGGGTCCAGGGCGGTGTCCAGCACCCAGGACGCGAGCCCCTCCACGATCGGGCTGGTTCGCGCGAGGTAGAGTTCGCGGTGTTCGACAGGCAACTTGAAGCGGCCGACGAATTCGGCATCGCGGCCCATTGTGTTGCGGAGGGACCGGGGAACTTCGTTGGAGACAGCCACGTGGACGCGGTCGCCGCGCTTGTCGGTGACGGCAACGCCGGCGAGATGCAGTACGTCCTTGAAGAATGACTTAACCGTGTCCTCGTTGCCGATCGCTTCGCGCACGGCGGCCAGCTCGGCGGCAACTTCTTCTGTGCTAATGGCGTGCTGTGCGAAGCGCGAGCGGGAGCGCTGCTCACGGTCCTTCGCCTCATCCCAGCGGCGATGCAGGTCGGTTTTCTGCGGTTGGAGCCAGTCGCCGAATGCGAGCTGCTCACCGGTCCCGCTCGCTTCATCGCGGAGCAGCATGCCCTCGAAGAGAGCCTCAATGACCTGCTCGCTGTTTCCGGGGACGGCGACGGAGATTCCGAGGGCGCTCTTGATCTTCTGGTGCTTCCGCAGAAGCACATCAAGCACGATGCCGTCGATGCGGTTGTCGGTACCGAAGTACGTTATGACGCGGATGCGCGGTTTGGGTTGGCCGAACCGGTCAACGCGACCTTCGCGCTGTTCGTGCCGCGTTGGGTTCCAGGAGAGGTCGTAGTGGACGACTGAATCGAAATGGTCCTGAAGGTTGATGCCTTCGCTCAGGCAGTCGGTGCAGACCAGTACGCGACGGTCGGCCCGGGCGAGTTCCGCGATTCGGTCTTCGCGGTCCTTGGGCGGGAGCAGGCCGGTGACGGTTGAGACCTCTGCACCCTTCTTCAGGACTTCTCGCAGGTGCTGGCCGACGTATTCGGCGGTGTCGATGAAGCGGCAGAAGAGGATGGGATTGAATCCATCCGCGACCAATTGTTTGACGATTTTCGCGATCTTCTGAAGTTTGGTGTCCTTTGCGCCAAAAAGTGCCTCGGCTTCGCGGGCGTACGAGCGCAGCCGATCGCGAGTGGATTTGTCCGATGATTCCTCGCTCGCGTCGCTGCCCGGTGTGAAGTCGATCGGGTCAACGGTGTCGGATTCGTCCTGGTCGAGCACGGAGCGCCGACCAATTTCGTCGGCTTCGGCCTCATCGACGGCTTCGGCCGCGGCGGCGCGGGTCTTTAGCGTGGCGGCGGCAGCGGCAGGACTCGATGCGAGCGCCCGGAGCAAGGAAAGCGCCGACCACCAACGCACGCGACGATGGCGCCCGGAGCCGGATTTGTCCGAGACAAGTTCGCGGGCGAAGCCGAGCACTTTCTTGAAAAGCGAACTGTATTCCGGGGTGAGGCTGTAGGTTTCCTCGATCGGAATCGGATCACGCTGCGGGAAACTCGTTTCGGAGCCGAGATAGTCCGTGATATCGGCACGCCGGCGCTGAACGAGGTGCCTGGCGAGGTCGCGTCGGATTGCGGCGCGCTCATCCGTGTCGAGGTCCGCGGGCAGATTTGCAAACTTCTCGTCAACCAGCGAAAGCAATGAGCGGAAGGCGTCTTCGTTGCCGCTGTGCGGGGTGGCTGTGACGAGGACGATGTGACGGTCTTTGTTCTGCGCGAGCCGTCGAAGCAGCTCAAATCGCTGCTGGCGCGCCTTGCCCGGTTGACCGGCGAGTGTGCAGGCGTGTGCTTCGTCCACGATGACGAGTTCCGGGCAGTCGCGAATAAACTCGTCGCGGTGGCGCGGCTGCTTGATGTAGTCGGTCGAGACGATCGCGACTTCGAGTCGCTGGAAGACGGATTCGTTAGCTCCGATTCGGAATGATCGCTCTAAACGTGCAATCGTCGAGCTGAGCACTTGTTCGGCGTCGATGTGAAACTTGACATGTAGCTCGCGCTGCCACTGGTCGGCAAGATGTGGCGGGCACAGGACCGCGAATCGCCGAATCTCTCCGCGGTCCATCAGTTCGCGGGCAATTAGCGCGGCTTCGATGGTCTTGCCAATTCCGACATCGTCGGCGATCAGCAGCCGCACGGCATCGAGTTTCATAGCCATGAGCAGCGGCACAAGCTGATACGGGCGTGGCTGGACCGCGATTCGAGCAAAGGAGCGGAAGGGCCCGGCACCCGAGCGAGTCGAGAGCCGTGCCGCGTCGCGGAGGAGGCGACAGGCGTTGTGGTCGCCGGCACATCCGGGATCCGGTGCGGGAAACGAGGCGGCGCCAATGTCCTCGATGGAAGGTAGTAGGCCGACAATTTCATCATCCAGCCCGCCGATCGGGCGGGCCATGAGGAGGTCAGCGCGCGAGTCCGGCAAAACAACCCACTCGCGCCCGCGAGCACGCACCAACGCGCCTGGCTGAAATAGCATGGTTGGCACGATTACGCCCCTCCAAACACATCGCGGTACTGCCGGAATATCCCACCCCAGTCAGCCGCATGATGAAAGCGGATGACTAGGTGACCCGCGTTCTGGAGCTTTTCCGTAATGGCGGCGTCGTCCGCCTGCGCTTCAGGCGTATCGTGTGGGGGACCATCGACGTAGATCGCCGCCTTGGCGTCCGCGTAGTAGAAATCGGCGCGCGTGGGGCATGAGGAAATCAGATACTGGGCATGCGACGGAAGTGCGAGCCGGAGATTCTCGACTGCGTCGAGCCACTTGCGCTCAAGCTGAGAGTCGCATTGCGCGCGAAGGTGCGCGATGTGATCGGCTCGCGAAACTACGCTAGCGTTGACCTGGACAGTGCATGCCGCGAGCTGCCGCATCACATCGCGCAGCAGCTTGCGGTCGATGAGCCGATGGTCCGGCTGGTTGCCGTAATCAAGCAGGCAGTCGTAACAGCCAGCCTCACATCCTTTGCCCCCTCCAGCCTGGGCCCCCAAATCCTCCCCGGTGTCGGGATTGAAATGGCAAAGCGCTAACGCCTTGTTTGCAATACGGGGCAGCGCGTCCTTTTCTTCGACGAGTTGGCGAAGCACGCCGGCACCTCCTTCGGACGCTTCGTAGAGCAGCAAGAGGCGCCGCTGGTCGGGTCTTGGGAGCGGCTCCGCTGCGAGTTCGCCGGATTCGAGCTGGAAGAGCTGCTGAATGGCCTGGCGGAAAGCAGCTTGAAGCGAGGCCATCAGGCCGTCGCTGTGCTGCATGTCAAATTGGATGGTGAGCGCGTTACGACGATCCTCGACGAACGGGACCACGCGAGCGATGGAATTCGTGGATAGTGGGTCTTGCGCGTCGCCGTCGTCCAAATCGGCATTCGTTGCCCAGTATCCGCTCGCTGTGTCGAGCAGAAAGCCGCACTGATTCCGGTTCTTACGGCGGAGCCATCCCAAATTGATTCGCCAAATCGTCGCAGCATCGCCGTAGCGCAATCGGGCAACACGCTGCCCGCTCGCGTCGATCGCGTCGGCGGCCTGCACGTCGCGCCGACCGTCAATATCCGAGAATCGAAACGTGGTGCGAATCTCATACCCGATTCGCTGGCGTTCTTCCTCGTCAGACGTGATGCGATCAGCGCGTTTGGCGGTGACGTTTTGAAGGCGAACGAGGTCGCTCAACTGATCCTGGACAGTCAACGGCTGCCCGCAGCTCTCGCAGTTCGAGGGACCAGGCTCCGTTACAACGGAGTGACCGAAGCCGCATGAAGCACAGACGCGCATGGCTGTGCGGGTGAGTTCCTGCGATTGTTCGTCGATTGAGAGGCTGACCTTGTTAATTCGGTAGCGGGATCCCTCGTGATACACGACGGCCCGCGGGCCAAACTCCGAAATGGCGAGAAATCGGGGTCGCGATAGAAACTCATCCTTACCGTGCCGTCCGCGGCGCGCTGGAATGAACGCGGATAGCGGAAGTCGCGGGAAGTTGTAGCCCGGCAGGAATCCCTCGCTTGCAAAGTATCGATAGCTGTAAAAATCGCCTTCGGCCGCGTTTCGTGCACTGGTTAGCAGTTGAATCTGGGACTCAGCTTGCGCGCGCAGCTGCCGAGCTCGCAATCGCTCCGGCTCAGGAAGGCTGTGATCACCAATTCTCGCGTTTTGCCGCAGCCGTTGCTGCACCGCGGCGCGATAGAGGCTTCGCCAACGGTCACAAGCGCGGTCAAAGGTTTGGGGGAGGCGGGCAAGAACATCTTCGACCCAACCATCGCGATACCAAGAAGCGCGAATTAACTCCGGTCCAATCCGCGCAAGCACAGCTTTGGCATGAATGAGCGCACGGTGCCGAATATCGGCGTTGTTGATGCAGTCCCTTACACGGTCCTGCAACGGGAGGCTCAAGTCGGCCTCCGCGACCTTTAAGATATCTGTGAGCGTGGTTCCGAGGTCAAGGTCAGCTTCGGCGAGCCACACCGCGTGAACATGTGCTTGAACGAGGTCGCGGTTAAGTAGATCGACTCTCGGTGGCGAGACCTGGCCCGCCACCATTTGCTCGGGATTTCGAAAGTAGTGCTGGTCGTGAGGGCTGAAGCCCGAACAATACGTGTAGACCAAGGCAGGTTGGCCGCTTCGACCCGCACGGCCGCTGCGCTGGGCATAGTTTGCCGGGGTTGGAGGGACGTTGCGGAGATTTACGACGTTGAGCTGCGAGATGTCTACACCGAGTTCCATCGTTGGCGAGCAGAAGAGCAACGGAAGGTCTGCGGTGCGGAATCGCGCTTCCCGTTCTTCTCGCTCCGCGGCGCCAACCTGAGCCGTGTGCTCGCGAGCTTCGAGGCCTGCACCGAAAGATGCAAAGCGGCGGTAGAGCTCCATAAAATACTTGTTGGCGTCCGCCGGTGACTCCGCCTGCCGGGTCACACGAAGTCGGTCCACGATGGCAGTTGTGCCGTCGCCTGCCTTCCAGATCATCGCGGATGCAGGGAGCTGAAAGCCTCGGTCGTCCGGCGTGCGACCGCTGCGCACCTCTTCGACCAAGCCGAAAGGCTCAAGGCACTTGAAGAGATCGGCAATGACCTGCCCTACTTCGTCAGGCCGAAGCACCTGACCTGCCAATGTCAAAACGCCGGGTCGCCGGAGGTATTGGCCGAATGCGCTCAGCGGCGAAATGAAGAGGTCGTCGTAATCGCCAGTGGTTCTGGACCTGGGCCAGGCAACGATCGATCGTTCGAGGGTCTGCACGTCTTCGATGACCCACGGGTCGCGCAATCGCTGCATGCTCTGCACGACAACTCGTTCTTGAACCAGAGGCGTGAGGGAATCCTCCTTGATGGCAAGCGAGCGACGCAGGTGATCCAGAAGAGCCGATACTGCGGCATGGCGTTGCGCAGGCGTTGCCTGCACGAGAGCCGTGTGGCGGGCCTTCGATTCCCAAAAAGCCTGATCTGCAACCAGTTCGTCGAGGCCCGCATATTCGATGCGGAGCAGGCCGCACTGTTCGAGATTGGGCGACGTCACGCGCCAGCCGCGCTCAAGGTCGCGATAGAGGTAGCATGACAGGACCGATCGTAGTGCGCGGCGAGTTTCGTCTAGCGCTGCGCCGCGGAGTTCGGGGTTGTTTGCGAAGAGGTCGGCGGGCAGATTCATGGCGCGCTCTACGCGCTGCACGATCTCATCGTAGCGGAGTCCGCCCTCTCCGGCGGTCTTTAGCGCAGACAACAGTCCAGACCGGATCATTCCTACTTGAACGAAGTCATTGAAGTGTCCAGCTTGGAGGGACGCATCTTGGCGATTGTCCGTAAAGCTTAGCAGCTTTCTCGCTTTCGCTTCGAGACGACTGTCCGCCCGCAATTGAGCCAAAGCCGTAATTCCGAGGATTGTCGTGGCTGTGCTTCGACCGTCTACGCCGATCGTTGCGAGTTTTGTGATATCCGACTTTTGGCGCAGGCTATACGCAACTCGACAACCTGGATTGAGACAAAATCGAAACGGAGCCGGCACAAAGGCCATCTCCAGGCCGTCATCATCGGCAGCTCCATCGGGACTCACGCGGATCAATTGGGGGACAGGTCGCTGTGGACGGATGCGTCGGGAGCCATCGGGTTTTGTTTCGATCCAATCCTCTGGAATCCTCTCCAATACGGAGCCGGAGTCGGCCGGCCATGGAAATGGCGTAGAGAGGTAAAGGTAGCCCGGCTCGCAGTCGTCATCCGTCGATCGGTCGAATTGAAGTCGGGGCCGAAGGACCCCGGGGGCCGAGTCCGCCACTCGTTCAATCCGGTAATACGCTTGTCCACATTGGCGACAAAAAACCAGCGGACAAAGCGCTTTCGATCGGTCTCCCGGCTTAAATCTCTGACCACGTAGCGTGATTTCCCGAACCGCCTCATGTTCAAGCGTGGCCCAAACGGTGTCGCCTCGGCTAATGAACTGGTGCAATCGGAAGGCAAAGAGGGGCATGCCGCTTTGAGGATCGGCGGCATTCGCACCATTCATCAGGCACGCTCGGATGGCGGTCTCCGCGCGCTCTGGGTCGGTGCCGGTCATCTTAGCTAGTTCGATCGCGACACCATCATCACCTGTGACCGGCCTCGGGCGCTGGCGTCGGATTCGTCCTGTTGTGGATTCCGGGCGCACGCCCGTGGTCGCCTCCAACCATGACGCCAGCGGGTCGGCGACTAGCGTCTCGAACGAAGCGGGCGCCAGCTCTGGACGAACGGTGCGCTCTCGAAGCCGATCTAGTTCCGATTCGTTCGAGAAATCAATCGGAGATGTAGCCCTTATTAGTGATTCATCCACGACATCGGACGACAGCACGCGCTGGCCGAAGATCTTTGTCGCAACTTCCGCGACCGCCTCGGCCTGCGCCACACTGTCCCCTTCAGATGCCATCGTTGCGGAAGTGCCGATGCAAATCAGCTGGTCACCACTCAAAGTTTCGCGGCAACGCCGCACCAACATGGCGATGTCAGCACCCTGACGTCCTCGGTAGGTATGCAATTCGTCCAACACCAAGAACTGCAGATGTTTCGCCTGCTGAACAATCCGTCGATCACGCAGGCGCGTTAGCACCAACTCAAGCATGACGTAGTTAGTCAGGAGGATGTCGGGTGCGTTGGCGAGAATACGTTCCCGCTGGGACTCGGACTCCTGTCCCGTGTAGCGCTCGTATGTGACGGGCGATTGCCTCTCGGGAAAACCCCTCTTGAGGAACTTGTCGAGCTCCTCCATTTGGCTGTTGGCGAGTGCGTTCATCGGGTAGACGATGATCGCCTGGATTCCTTGGCCGCTTCCGCGTCGGAGTACGTGGTCGACGATTGGGATGAGATAGCACAGGCTCTTACCCGAGCCGGTTCCGGTCGTAAGAACAAAAGGCCGTCGCGCTTGCGCGATTTTAACCGCCGCTGATTGGTGTCGGCGAAGTGGAAGGGGTCGTCCAAAGTCATTGTCATGCTCCTTAAGGCGAAAAATGCGTTCGCACGTCCCATGAAGCACGTGCTCTGCGACGAGCTGCTCGACTGATTCGCCCGCCTCGTAGGCTGGGTTTAGCTGAAGCAGAGGCTCGGGCCACAGAAGCCCGTCACGAATCTCGCGCTCGACCTCCGTCCGAATGCGGTCATCAGCGATTCGAATAAAGCTCTGCGTATACGCGCTGTAATCGTTGATGAGCGACTTGAGGAGGCTGAAGACATCCATCGGCAAAAGTCCTAAGCAAAGCGGAACTCAGCGGTTCGAACTCGTGTGCTGGACAAGACGCGTGAAAGGCGTCACAGATGTTCGTTCTCGGAAGCGTTGGAACCTCCAGTTTGAACAGCTCGTCGGCTGCCAGTCCAACAGCGTCTAGCGAGCGGTTCCAGTTGTTGCGAGAGTCAATCAGGCTCTGAACGCCGCCGAAACCGACCCCGCCGGTGTTGCAGACGTACACGAAGTCCTCGGCCTCGCTCACCGTGGCCTCCGCGATTGCTGGCTCAGACCACGATTCCCGAGCACACACGCCACTATGGCCACCACGAACGCTGACATCTCCGTGAATCGCCACGGATCGAGTCCTCGGCTAACACGGACAAGTCAGAGGCCGAACTCGCTGGTCGCCAATCGGCCTCGCCGTCGCGTCGCCCGCGACGTGCCGAGCCCGGGCGACCCCATTCTAAACCGACTTGCCAGATCGAGGAATTGCCCGTTTTCGCAGCCGGAAGGGGTCTAAGGGCACGGACGAACCCGATTCCGCCATAACCCTTAAGGTCGCACCGCACTCGGTCGGGATTGTAAACATGGCGAAGTACGAGCAGCTTCAATTCGATTGGTCCGCGATTGCGGTGGCGCCGGTCCGCGAGCAAGGTGACGCCGAGCGTCATGGGCCGGCTGCCACGGAGGCGGGGTGGCGTCGCCGATGCGCTGGTGGCGGAGTTGAAGTCGGTGCTCGCGCGGAGTTCGCCAGACCGGTTGAACTGGCCAAGCGGATTGCAGCGCTGCTTGAATCGGATCCTGCGTTCCAGCTGGAGCGCATGGTCCTGAATGCTCTCGCCGAACAGCATCTCGGCCATTCCGCCGGCAACGCGCGCGACCTCTACGACGCCGTTGAAGCAGGAATGAACATGTTCCTGGCGAACTCCTGTCTCGACCTGTTCGACGTTTCGAGCGCGATCGACTCGCTCACCACACTGCAAGACCGGTTGCCGCGGCAGACCCGTCGAGACGCGAAGCAGGTCGAGCTTCAGCAGTTCAGTACGCCCCCTGCGGAGGCACTCCTCGTTGTAGGCGCAGCGGCGGTCTGCTCCGGCATGGGCGTTCTTGAACCCAGTGCGGGGACCGGCAACATCGCGGTGCTTGCACGGCTCAAGGGCGCGAGCGTCGATTCGAACGAAATCGACCCGCGTCGTCGCAGTCTGCTTGAGCTTCAGGGCTTCACGCCCACCGCCTTCGACGCCGAGCGGCTCGACAATCTTCTGCCCCCGGATCGCTTCTACGATGTCGTCGTGATGAACCCGCCGTTTTCAGCGACCGGCGGCCGCGTGAACGGCCACAGCACGGCTTTCGGCGCACGGCACGTCGAGCAGGCGCTGCTGCGGCTCAAACCGGGCGGTCGGCTTGTCGCCATTGTCGGGCGCGGCATGGCGATTGATCGCGTCAAGTTCCGCGCTTGGTGGACTGAAATCGAGGCGCGATTCCGCGTGCGGGCGAACATCGGCATCGACGGCAATGAGTACAGCAAGTTCGGCACAACCTTCGATCACCAGATCATCGTAATCGACAACGATGGCCCCACGGACGACGGCGCCAGCATCGTTACGGCGACTGGTTTGTCACTGCATCAAGCGTGGGACCATTTGAAGCAATTCGCAGAGGAGGATGTTTATGGGCGAATACGCAGACTCAATTCGATCAAGGGCGGTCGCGGCGCTGGTCTCGATGGCTCGCGAAGCACCCCCGCGAGATTGCGATCCAATCTTATTGCTGATCGCTCACCTGCTGGAGGAGGGAACGGACGATTGCCCGGCGGAGCCGGGGGAATTCGTGACGGTGGACGACTGGATGCTCTGGAATCGACTGGTAGCGACGCGACCGCGCCTCGTTCAAGCGGCGATAACGGCGACGCTGGAGTGGGAGCGACCGATCCTGCCGAGAGAGACCATGAAGATGCAGGTATGGGGGGCGAGGCTGGTGCTCAGTACGCTGGACCGCCTGGCGTTGAGATGACAATCGGCAAGCAGGAGCGCGGCCCTCCTCCGCCGCTACACATTGAAGATGGCTCGGTTTATGCGGCATACCGCGTTCAGAAGGCCCTCCTCGCCGGCTCCGAATCGCATCCGGCAAACGTGGTGGAATCCGTGGCGATGGCGTCGGTCGAGCCGCCTGATCCCACCTATCAGCTTCAACTGCCCGTCGATGTAGTTCGCGAAGGCCGCATCTCGGACATTCAAATCGAAGACGTGATCTACGCCGGCCAAGCGACGGAATCGTTGCTGCCCGACGGCTCGCGGCGTGGACACTGGAACGGCGACGGCACCGGCATCGGCAAGGGGCGCGAGATCTACGCGTTTATGTACGAGCAGTATGAGCGGCGTCGGACGAAACACGTGCACGTGTCCGCGTCGCACCAACTCGTGGCTGACGCCGAGCGGGATCGCAGCGCTGTCGGCTTGCCGCTGCCGATCATTCATCAGGCCCGCTTCAAGACTCCCGACCACGTGACCGCCTCGGAAGGCGTATTCTTCACGACGTACACTATGCTCAGCATGGATTTCGGCGGCGACCGCCAGCGGTTCAAGCAGCTTACAGAATGGCTGGGGCCGGACTTCGAGGGCGTAATCGCCTTTGACGAAGCTCATCTGATGAAGAACGCCGCGGAAACACCGCACGGCGGAAAGGCGACCGTCGATGAGGGTACGCTCCGCGGCAACATGGGCATCATGTTGCAGCGGCTATTCCCGCGTGCGCGCGTGCGGTATTTCAGTGCGACCGGCGCAACGGAAGCCCGGCATATGGCACCGTACGAACGACTTGGTCTTTGGGGCGAGGGCGCGCCGTTTCCGGACTTCGCAGCGTTCCTGGTGGCGATGGAACGCGGAGGCGTGGCCGCGATGGAGATGCTCTGCCGCGATTTGAAAAGCGTCGGCACCTACCTCTCGCGAACCATCAGCTACGGACCGAGTCGCCGGCCGGACTGCACGATTGTTCCTGAGAGCGCGGTCGAATACGAACCGCTGGTGCACGGAATGACGGCTGATGAGCGCCGACAGTACGACCAGATCGCGGACCTGTGGGCCGAGCTGCTTACGGCGTTTGAACGAGGCGAAGCGACCGCCTGCCAGAAACGCAACGCGCACCGATACGCACAGTTCTACGCCGCCCAGCAGCGGTTCTTCCTGCAACTCATGCTCGCCTACGCACTGCCGGATGTGCTGCCAGCCATCGAACGCGACCTGGCGGCGGAACGGTCGGTCGTACTGAGCCTCTTCAACACCGGCGAGGCCCAAGCCGACCGCAAGGTCCGCGATGCGCGTGCCCAGGGTGTTGAACTCAGCGAGCTGGATGCGACGCCGCGCGAGATGATCGTGCAGCTAATCGAGACACAGTTCCCGATCTACCAATACCGCGAACAAACCGACCCGGTCACCGGCAATGTTGTCAGCGTGCGTGTCGAGGATGCCGCCGGCAATCCCGAGATCAATCGCGAGAACCTCCGCCGTCAGCAGGAACTGCTCGACAAGGTGGCCGACCTGGACATCCCGCACAATCCGCTCGACGCACTGGTCAGTCACTTCGGCGTCGGCCAGGTGGCCGAGATCAGCGGGCGAACCCATCGCTGGGAACGCGGCAAATATGTCCGCCGCAAGCTGCAGGGCGTGCCTCGGCGTCAACTCAACGAATACGAGACACGCCTGTTTCAACGCGGGCACAAGCGCGTGGCCGTAATCTCCGGCGCCGGTTCCACCGGAATCAGCGTTCATGCTGACTTGATGGCTGGCAATCAGCAGCGGCGCGTCTTCTATGCTTTCCAGCTCTCGTGGTCGGCCGACCAGCAGATGCAGGCGTTCGGCCGTGTGCATCGTTCGAACCAGACCTCAGCGCCAATCATCCGGTTGGTGCTGCTCGACCTGGCCGGTCAGAAGCGTCTGGTCAATGCCGTGTCGAAGCGACTCGCCGCGCTTGGGGCGCTCACGAAGGGTGAACGGCACTCGCTGTCGAGCGATCTGTTCCGACCGGAGGACGTGACGGACGAATACGGCAAGGCGGCGCTCACGCGGTTGTATCGCGAGATTGAACTAAATCGCCACGTCGAAGCGGGCATCGGCATACGCGACCTCGACCGCATGGGCGTTCTGAACAAGGAAAAGACCTCCGTCCGTGACAATTACGCGCGCAACGTGGAGCAGTTCCTCAACCGCATCATGGTGCTGCCCGTTGAGAAGCAGAACCGCATATTCGAGTTGTTCTTCGAGCGCTATCGGCAGGCCGTTGACGCCGCCAAGCGTGCGGGGGCATTCGACTTTGGAGTCGAAGAGCTGCGAGCACGCAATCTGCGCGCGGTCGCTGAGGCACAGGTGCTCTACACACACGCAGCATCCGGTGCGCGGACCTTGCTGCACGAACTGGAGGGCGAAGTCGATGTCGAACGAATGCCTTTCGCCCTGGCGCTCGGGTCGCATGCAGATGAGGGCTTCTATCGGAACCAGCGCAGCGGGCGAGTCTATGCGGTGGCGTCGTATTTGGAGACGCGGCCGAATGAGGTACTGCTCACGACCGTGAAAGGCTCGCGACGCTTCCTGGACCGGTCCGAGCTTGGGCAGAAGTACGAGCTGGTCGAGCGTGAAGATGCACGCGCGTGGTGGGAGCGGGCATACGCGGAGACGCCGGCGACGGAGGCTCGCCGGTTCCATATCCTCAGCGGGGCGATTTTCCCCATCTACGACAAGATCATGGGCGCCTCCGGTATTCAGAGCATGAAGATTGCCCGCGCAGTGCTGGCCGACGGACGAGCGCTCGTGGGCCTGAATCTCAGTCCGGCTGATGTACCCAACGTCAAGCAGCGCCTGGGCATCGGAACGCCCCTTGCGGAGACGTCGCCTGCGGAGTTGCTCCACCTGCTCGAAGGCGGCAGCGTGATCGAACTTGATAACGGTTGGCTGCTGAAGCGGTCGCGACTGGCTGGCGACGATATCGTCGAACTGGTCCTGAACGGCGTCGCCGCCAACAGAAATGAGCTGGAGGGCTACGGATTGAGCGAGGAAATCGTCCAGTTCAAGCGGCGCTGGTTCGTCGTTGTAGAACAGGCCCTCGCCGTGCTCGCGAATGTAATCGAACGTCGGAAGCCGATCCGCGACATCACCCATGAACCGGCACACGCGCGCTCAGACGCTGAACACGAAGAGGAGTGAGGATCTAAATCGCAATTCGCTCGACGATGTTCCGTGTGACCTCGCGCCGCCGTCGGTCGTAGAGCCGAGTCGTGCGTGGGTCTGCATGTCCGACAAGGTGCTGCACGTCTTCCAGCGGGACGCCCTGGTCCAGCAGGTTCGTAATGGTCGTCGCTCGAAATGAGTGGCACGAGAGCGTGTCGGAGGGCAGACCGGCTCGCCGTAATCGGCGCTTGACCATGCGAAGGATGTCGCCAGTGCCAAGCGGCCTGTCGCGCGCATCGCTTCCCCGACGAAGCGAAATGAACAGTGGACCGCCGGCCGGCAGGTCCAGGACTTTGAGGTAGTCGCGGATAACCCCCTCCAGATCATGCCTCGCTGGAATGACGCGTTCCTTGCCGCCTTTCTCGTCGAATCGAAAGAGCCACTGCCGGCCATCGGTGAAGAAGTCGCGCCGGCGGAGTCTCGCGACTGCACCGACGCGGACCGCTGTGTAAATCAACACGCCGATGATCGCCCGGTCGCGCAATCCGATCGGTGCGCGCGTGTCGATCCGCGCAAGCAGCTGCCTTGCCTGCAAGACACTGAGGGCCGGCGTGCGGCCTTCAATCACGCTGTGACGCGGTCCACGAACCGATGCTGCGGGATTCAGCGGCAATGCATGGCGGATCACCAAATGGTCAAAGAAGTGCCGAAGCGCGGCCAGGTGCAGCTTGCGCGTCGGCTTGGACAGCGGCCGGCCATCGCCGGTCGTTAGCGAACCCAGGTATTCGCCGATCAGCCACGGAGTAACCTGGCTGAGCGGCACATCACGATCGCAGCACCAGTTGAGCAGCCGGTCCACGGCGCGGCGGTACGCACGGCGTGTATGCGGGTTCTCGATCGAGGCCTGGAAAAACTCCTGATACGCGAACCGCGCGTTCCCCCCGGCGCTCACGATGATCGCCGGTGGCGCCGACGGTGCGGCAACCAGAACGCCGTGTGATGTCGCGATGTTGCTCTCGTCCATGTGCCTCCGAAAACGCGTGATAATGTCCTTTATCACGCCTGCCGGACGACTGTCGAGATTGATTCGCACGCTTCGAGATTCAGTACCAGAACGATGTTTGGGAGTGGAATTGAGGCGAGCGAGTGGCGCGCGTTACCGCTGAACTGCGAACGCGGATGGACGAGGGCCGTGCGAGACGGTTTCACAGTGGTGGCGCTCGCGGCCGGCAATGATGATTCAGTGTTCGATGTGCCATGATTTCAACTGGTTGAGAGGCTCGGTGGTGCAGTGCTCCTCAACCTTCAAACGTACTACGTTCTCCCGTACCGCGAAACCTCCCTTCACGCCGCGAGCGCAAGCAGCGCTCCGGCCCGTTCGTCCGCTTCCGCCCGCTCGCCGGCGTTCTTGATTTTGCCGGCCAGACGGGTCAACGCGTCGACCACGCCGAAGATCGTGAACCGGCCGCTCGCACGCGCCAGTTCTAGGGCTTCCTTGGCGACGCCGCGCGGAATGCCCTGCTTGGCCAGCAGCTTCATGACCTCGTCCGCATCGCTGCCGAGCGTGGTTTCCATGGCCTTGCCGATCGTCTTGAGGAAACCCTCACGGCGCTGGTCGCGTGTTTCGACCAGGCCGGCGATCAGCCGCCGCACCTCGCCCAGGCACTCGTGCACGTTGGCCGTGTGCTTGCGCGAGAAGTCGATCACTTCGACTGCATCCCAGACGATGTGATTCTGGCAGACGGCCTGGAACCAGAACGTCTGCATGCCGACGGCACGTTTGCCGACTTCCGAGTTCCACAGGAAGAAGCCCGGTGCGAAGGCCTCGCCGTTGATCTCCGCCCAACCGAGCGGGTCGATCAGGAACACGAACATGTCCTGCTCGCCGCAGTACAGGCCCGTGCCGCCGTTGCACGCGGTCTGCGGCGGCTGAAAGTCGGTCGCGAACTCGCGCACGATGTTCAGCAGATCCACGTTGTGCAGCCGCGTGTAGGCGGTGCCGTGAATCGAGCGGATCGCGTCGTCCTGCGTGAGAAGTTGCAGCGGCTTCTCGCCGTTGGGTATCGTCTCACGAAAGATCTGCGCCGCCGTTCCGGCCGAAACCCGATTGACAGTCTCTTTGCTCACGCCGGCCAGGCGGCAAAGCTGACCAAAGCTCCAGTCGTTGAGTGAGAACTCGCCGTCGTTGCCAACGGTGACGCGAAATCGCCCGCCGCTCGGCGCCGCCTGAATCGACTGCGGCGGGTGCCAGCGGTCGATTGAGTTCGTACGCGTCGCGTAGCAGTGATCGTACAGGGATTGCAGTGAATCGAAGCGTTCGTCCGGACCGCGCCGGAACAATTCGTTCGACGCCTTCGTCAGTGTCTCCATGCGGAATCTCCTTGATGTCTGTGAGTGAATGAACCTGAACCAATAACCGTGAAATGCACCACCGGCCTCTCGACGCGCGCGTATCGCGCCCGTTGAGAGTCGGCGTGTTCGTCTACTCGTGTTGATGTGCTGGGCCGCGAATCCTCGACGGCGCAGCAGCAATGTGAATTAGAACGGAGTCGAGGTTTCGGCTGCCGGCGGGTTGTTCAATTTGAACCAGCTCGGGTGTCGCGGGCGCGTGATGCGCATGCGACAGAATGCCGAGAGTTGAGCCGGGCGAAATTCGCAACTCCGTTCTCAGGCCATCCTGCCACAGATCGGGCCCGCTAATCAAACACTGTTTTGGGGCGCTGCCGTACACGGCCGTCGTCATCGGGGCTCGCCCCGTGAGGCCGGCAGGCCCTTGGCCCCGATGAGGGCGGACGTGGCAGGCAGCCGCTGCCGTAGCCCGCTGCCGGTATGGACCGGAGTCAGAGGGCGCTCGTGCGCACGGGCCGTTTGGTCAGTCATGTTGTTTGTCTTCGACCGTCTGCGGTTGACGAGGTCGTGGGCGGCACTCCGGCCCCTGGAATCACGCCTTGTTGTCCGCCGGTACGCGCTCGTAGCCACGCGATGCGTCCCAGGCCCAATCGAATGTGGTTGTATTTGAGCGCCAACGTGCCAGCCCGGGCAAGCTCGTCGTTGCCGCCGTAGGCGATCTCACGATCGTAGCGGCTGAGCGCCTCGGCGCCGCGCGAAATGACCGCCTCGTATACGTCTCGGTCCCTGGCAAGCTGCCGCTGCTCCTGTTCGAGCAACTCGCGCATCCTCGCCGCACGTTTGGCCGGGTTCTTTGGAAGCGTGCTTTCGAGCCAGCTTCCGGCTTCTTCGCACGGGGTAATCTGCTCGAAGGGGATCGGCGCCGCGTTGTCGCCGGCTGAGTAGTAATGCCACGGATGTCCGGGATCGTAGCTCGCTTGACGGTGGCCGCCGTCGGCGGCCTGCCGTCGCACCCACTCATCGAGCCGCTGCGCTGCTTCGCTGCCAAAGCCCTCCTCATAGGCTGCGAGCGCATCCGTGTAGCTGGACTCCACGCGCCGCAGCTCGACGGTGTGCCGCTCTGCCGCCTGGCCGGCAGCGTCCGCGTCGCGGTACAGCCGGCGCGTGCGCGGGTCCGCGCCGGTGCGAATCGCCTCGCGAAGCGCCTCCGCCTCGTTGAGCAGCGCGTGCAGCTCGTGGGCGTGTTCCTCGACCAGCGCTGCAACCTGTTCTTCATCGGGCTCAAACGGACCAGAAATTTCCAGGCCGAACACGCCCGCCGCAACGGCCCCGGCCAGCGGCACGGCGACCGGCGGCTCAAGACGCTCAAACTGCGTTTGCGGACAGTCGCGATCAGCCAGCGCCTCCGGAGCGTCGTGTGGGACGCAATCGCGCTTGGCCGCGGGCGGTGCGGGGGAACAAAACGCTGCGCGGCCGAAGTCCTCGGCCCACGGAAACACCTGCTGCGTAGTCGGCCTCATAAGCGAATGAAGGACGCTTGCCCTCTTCATCCGTTATGACGGGCGCTCACCGCCATGTGCGCTAATTCAGATTCGCGCGAGGACTCGCCCCTCCCGTGGCGTCCAGCGAAACTCCGGCAGCGTGTACTGCCGCGGATCTTCGAATGGAATTTCCGGGCTGTGATAGGAAAGCAGCACCAGGTCCTCCGTCGGCGCACTGAACGTGTGCAGCAGGTCTCGCGTGAAAACGAGAACGTCGCCGGCCCGGACTCGGGTGGACTGAATGCGTGCACCTTCGAAGTGTCGCCAGGGCTCCTCCGACCACCAGAAGCGGCCTTCCCCCTCCAGCACCGCGATGAAGCGGTCCGAGTGTTCGTGCACATGCAATGGCAGGTCCAGCGTGCCGGCCGAGAATCGCAGCTTGGCGAGACCATCCGGACAATCCGCACCAACCAGGTCACGCCCGGACCACAGTCCGCCGGCTATCGATGCGGTTTCCTCGAACGGCGACTTCAGCTCGATGTCGTATTCGAGGTCGATCGCATTCATGAGCGAGTCGAGCGTCGCGCTCAATCCGTGGTCGCCGGCCTCCCCATGCAGAAACGCCGGCATCCGCAGCCGGCCGGTGCGAACTTCGGCCTGCGTCTGGTCCAGAACGCGCCGGGCAAGCTGGAAGAACTGAACCAGGGCGGCCGACCAATGGCCCGACCGGCCGCCGGTTCTTCCGGCCAGAATCCGCAAACCCAGGGGTGCGATGGCAGTCTGTAACACGCTGTTCTCCTCGTGAGCGAACGGTCGGAAAATCCTGCGCCGCGACGGACGCGGCGCTCATCCAATTCCTGTGGGTCATTCGAACACAACGCCGCCGGATGCGACGGTCCAGAACGCTGCGCCACTGGGCGACACCGAGCGCGTGCGCGTCCTGCTGGAGGAATTTCGCGCTCTCTACGCGCTGCTCTCGTTCCGGCTGGCCGCGGTGGAGCGAAGTCTGCCAGTGGCGGGCGGCACCTTGGCGGCCATCCTGAGCGGCAGCACCAGCCTGGCGCACGAAGCACAGCGGGTCGTCCTGCTGGCGATGCCCGCGGCGCTGCTCTGGCTGATGCGGACCACCTGCGCCCAAGCGCGCTCCAAAGAGGACGTGATCCGGCGTATCGCCGAGCTGGAGGGGACGGTCAACCACATTGCGGGCGAAGAGCTGCTGGCGTTCCAGTCGCGCCACCCCAATCGCGGCCGACGGGTCTCCGGACGAAGCGGCGGCACGACCGTGTTTGGCGTGCTCAGCTTCAGTTTGACGGGCCTGGCCGCGTGCGCCTGGATGGCGACGCCGCTCTGGCCCGATTTGAGGATGGCCGGCGCGTACGGTGCGTACGTGCTCGCCGCGACAACGGATGTCGTCGCAACGGTCTGGCGCCTGGGCCGCTATCGTTATCGCAAGGGACCGCCCGGCACGGTCCCGATGTTCATCGGATTCCGCGTGCCGCGCTGAGCATGGGAACGAACCCCAAGCTACGCCGTGCATCGAATGATCCGTATAATGTGTTTCTGATGTCATGATGATCCTCACGAAGTGTATCGCCGGCGACGGCCAGATCAAGCCCATTTTGAGCGGAAGCTGCGCCTGGCGTACGATGGCCGCTCAAATACGGTGGAGCGTGCGATGAAACTGCAGCGGGAATTCGGTCGTCGCGTCCGCGAACTGCGCACGCGCCGAGGACTGACGCAGAAAGAACTGGGCGAGCGCTGCGGCACGAAGTTTAGCGCGCAGCGCATCGGGGAAATCGAACGCGGACACATGAACGTCACATTGCAGACGATTGCGGCGCTGTGCCGCGGACTGCGCTGCGAACCTCTGGACCTGTTTCTGTTCGGCGCCGCGGCGAACCGAAAGGTGAGCGTTCCGGACGCGCGCCTCAGCGACCTCTGGAACGCGGCCGACGACGCACGGAAAGGAAAGCTGCTGCGCGTGCTGCGCGAACTTCTCTAAGACTCAAGGACTCAGCTGCCCCTGCTCGACCAGGATGTCCCCCAATTCGTTCAGATACCCTTGCGCCTTCTTGAGTTCTTCTAGCTGCTCGGGCTTGAGGTCGCGCAGGCGCGGCGGATACGACCAGCGCGGGCGCACCTGGTCGTGGCCCTTCTTGTGATACTCGTTGGTGGCGCAGGTGAGGAGTTTCTGGAGTCCATCTGCGTTCGGCGCCAAAGCGCCAATCGATCTGAGCTTTGAGAAGGACACCGGCGCGAGATCCACCGATTGACCGCGGGCGACGCCCGGCTGCCAGTATCCCTTGGTCGTGAAGGGTGCGAGCGCCGCGAGCACCTGCGGGTCCTCGGCTTTCTGCGTGAGTTCCTTCTTGCGCGCCTCGGCGGTGATCTTGTCGCGTTTGATTTGCGCTTCCACATCGGCCTTGTCGCGTTCGGCCTTGGCGAGTTCCAACTCGCGGCGCACGGAGGCGATCTCGTCCTGATATCGCTTCTCCGCATCGGCTGCGCGTCGCTGCTCTTCGGCTTCGCGTTCCTTCATGCGGGCTTCGAATTCGACTCGCATCGAGTCCAACTGGGCCTTGGTCTCCCTGAGCAGGCGCTCCGCCTCGGCGGCGGCGCGCTTCAGTTCGGCCTCGTGGGCGGTCTCCTCGATCATCGTTTTTGACTCGGCGCGCGCCTTTTCCTCACCGCTCGCGCGTGCCCTGCCCCAGAGGAGCATCCGCTGCGCGTCGTACTCGTTGCGCACGTCCTTGAGGGTTTTGAGCGTCGAAAGGTCGAGGTCTTTCGGTGCCTTGGCGATTGCGGCGTCAATCCAGTTGATCTGCTCAAGGATCAGTCCGAGCCGCTCCTTGGCCCAAAACTCGCTCTCCTTCACCTCGCTCTGCATCGTGTCGTCCGGCAGGAAGCCGACGTTGTCGCGCTTGAGTTCGGTCTTGAGATTGCTCAGGATCGAATCCGTCGACTTGCGGCGGGTGCTGATCTGCTGGGGCGTCACGATCGGCGTTTCCATCAGCCGCAGATAGGCCATGAACGCTGCTTCGTTCTGGGCGATTTTCTTGCCGTCATCGCCGGTTTCGAGGCTCTCCAGCCGGCCGGTGAGCTCCTTCGTCCGCGTTTCCAGGCGTTCGAGCAGGTCGCAGGTCGACTGCACCTGGTCCGCGAACTGCTGCACCAGGCGCCGGGTGCGCTGGTCCTGCTCCTCTTTCTGCCGCCGCTCGCGCTCGGCGCGCCGTGCGTCGTCCTCCACGCCGGAGGGGGTGACGTTCTGCGCTCGCACCACTCCTGCCCCCAGCATGGCGGTGAGCAGCATGATGATTCCCGGGCATCCCGGACGCAGTTTGCAGCCGAAAGCGCTCATGGGTTGTCACTCCCTTGTGTCGTGGGCGAGTCGTATTCGAATCGATCCGCCTGCATCATGACGCGAATGTGATCGATATTGGAACGGTGGCCATTCAACTGATCAAGCCGCTTCGCCGCCCAGGCGATGATCTCTCCGAGGCGCTGTGCGTCGCCCTCGCCCGCTCCGGTCTTGAGGTGCGCGGCGAGTTCCTGGAGGGATTGTTTGCGTGATTCAAGTTCGACCGGCGTCACCCGTTCGTTGATCGTATGGACCCAAGCTTCCTTGACGGAGGCGTGGCGGATCAGCGCGAGGTCCAGCTCGCGCGGGTGCTTCGCGTTGGGAGCGCCCGCGTTCGCGAGGGGGATCTGGGCGACCGCCTGAAACTCCTGCGCCACCGTCGTCGCGAGCGTCTCCACGTCATTGATCCGCGCGCGAGCCGAATCGAACTGGTTGCTGAACTCCTCCATCGAGCGTTGGGCGGCAGCTGCGGCGCGGGCCTGCTGCCAGGCGGAGTAGCTGCCCGATATCGAGCGCGCGATGCCGACGACGATGAGCAGGACGATGACGTATCCGGCGCCGATCCAGAGCCGCGCCCCGCGGCTGCGCCCCTGGAACACCTCACCGAGCGCGAACTTGCGGAACAGCCGTCCGGTCCGCTCCCGCCGGCTCATCCGGAGATGCGGAGCCTTGGCTTCGTCATAAACAACGCCTGCGGGGACGGCTTGACCGGCATGTCGGACGAGGAAGCTGTTGGGATAGCGAGGGCGCTCGAACCAGCTGATGCCGCATCGCCGGCAGAACGCCTCGAATGAGGCCTGGCCCTCGGGCGGGATTTCGACGGCGATATCCTCATCGCAAGCGCGCAGCAACTCAGCGTAATAGGTCAGATTCCCGGGTTCGCGCAGAATCTCATAGGCGTGCCGAATCTCACTATCGATCGCGAGCAATTTGCCGTTGTGCCGATCGACGATGCGGCTCATCGCCGCCTCGACCTCGTCGCTCGTGGCTGCGGAATCGAGCTCCAGCAGTGCAAACAGCGTCTGCGCTGACATTCGCGTCGCCAACGGACTCGTGGAGACCGGAATACACGTGCGGCGAATTATACGCCGGGTTCCCGTCCCTGAAACGCGCCCTCCTCGGCCAAAAAAAGCTGGAAACGGCCGGGACGGCGGGTACACTGGTACGCATTGATTGTCGTTGTTCTGAGCTTGTGGCCTAGTCCCCGCTCAGCATGACGACGGTTTGCTGCTCGTGGGATCGCGACCTGCGAGCCTGCTCTTTGTCATGTGGATGTTCCTGTCAGTCGCCTGTGCCGGTGGTTCCCCTTCGGGGTCCACCAGCAGAGGTTTGACCTCGCGCCGGCGGTAATTAAGCCGTGCGGCGTTTTATGAAGGAGATTGACAATATGGAACAAGAACGATTCGCGAATCAGAAATCGCGGGTATTCCACATGGGAGCAGATGAGCGGACGCCAGTCTGGCGATCGGTCGGAAGCGTCACGATCGTTGCGCCGAATCTGGACGAACCGCTCCACCTGCGGGGTGTCGGTTACACCGTCTTCCTGCAGGAAGCCCGGCAGGAAGGTGAGCTGCGTGAAGCACTCGTCTTTCTGCGACGTATCGGGCGACCCGCCTGGCAAGCCATCCTGTATTGGACCTTGCTGGGCATGTTCATGGGCGTCGCAATCACGCGCGCTTGGTTCGTGCTTGCGAACCGCTGAACTTTGACGCTAGGGAGCTGTCCTTCGGGGCAGCTCCCCCCTTTTGAACACCTAGCGCAGCAGATTCTCGGCCAGCGTCGCGAGCCCAATCCCGGCCGCGGCTCCCAGCAGAACCAGTTGCAGCCGCAGGCGTCGCGAGAACCACGGCGAGATTGCGTCTCCCAGCACATAATCGGCACAGAGTTTTCGTATCGTCATGAGGCAAGCCTAGCACGCCGGAATCGGGGGCGCAAGATTTTTCTTGCAACTCCCGGATGCCGCGATAAGCTCTCTGTATCTGATTTGCGTGCCCTCTGAACCGTCCAGACGATCGAACAACATGGACCGTCAGAGTTGACCTGGGACAAACGAAAAACACCGGGTCGCACGCTTTAGACAACGGGCTCCTGCGGGGGTCCGTTGTCTTTTTGAGGGTGCGGTTCGTCCGGCCCGTCGCCGCCTCCGTTGTCGCGAATCAGCTGCCGCATTTTCTTCACCACGCGCCCGGGGAGCATGTCTTCCTTGGTTCGTGCTGTGACGTTCAGCGCCTTCGCGAGCTGGAATACCTGGGGCACGCTGAGCTGCTCGCGGCGCGCGAAGCGCTCCACCGACACGGCCTCGACCAGCATGTGCCGTTCGAGTCGATCGGCGAGTCCCCGCACGCGCTGCTTGAGCTTGCGTTGTTCCTCTTCATCGCGCGGCGCGCGCGCGGGCCGCGTAGCCGGACTCTGCGCCGGTTGTTTGCCTGACTTTCGGCGATCCCCAAGGACTTCGCCGACGGCCGCCGACGGCACCTTCGCGCGCGCCCGTTCGTAGAACTCCTCTGTCGGCACGAAGGTCAGGGGCCAGCGCTGGTCCTCCATCACCTTCGCCTCATCGCGCGTAAACGGGTGCAATCCGTGAACAAGGGTCGGAATTCCCCCGGTGTGCGAGAGCGACCCCTCTTCGGCGTTGTGGATATGTACGAGCGACAGTTTCTGCGTCCCGTTCACGAGAGCGATCATCTTCGGAGTCAGGCCCGGAACCACCTCTTCCCGCCAGCTCTTGGTCGTGGTTTCACTGGACGACTCACCGGTGCTTTTCGTACCACCCTCTCCCGACGTCGTTCCGCGTGCGCACCCCACCTCAGTGAGTCCGAGCAGGCCGTACTCGTAGTTGCGCGCTAAGGACGTGCCCCGCTGCCACGTCGTTCCATTCGTCGTCTGCGTGCCGGTTGTATGGGCCGTGGAGCCACCCTCCCGTCTCTCGTGTTTTTCTCCCGAAACGAGCTTCAGCGCTTCGATAATCCCCGGATTCGTCAGCGACAGATACTGATTGAAGCTGCAAAGGTCGGCGATCATCTTGTACAGGTCGACGTCCCGCGTTTGCAGCGACTCGGGCGACTGGTGCGACAGGATGAATCCGACGCCGAGGGACCGCGAATCCTCCAGCACCTCGACGATGTTCTGGGCCGCCAGCCGCTGGAATTCATCGATCGCGACGAATATCTGTCGCTTGCCTCCGCGTTTCACGCGCTCGCTGGCGACCTCCATCAACGCGAAGATCATCAACTTGCCGATCACCTTCGCATCAATCGACTGGGAGCGCGAGTTGAGATGGACGTAGAGGACCTCGCCGTGGTCGTAGATCCGGTCGAGGTCCACGTGCTGGCTATCGGGGGGTCTGCCGTCGGTCACCAGATGGAACGAGAACTGCAGCGGCTGGAGCGCACTGTATAACCCGCGGGCGTCGGAGTTGCCGGTCTTTCCCGTCGTTCCGTCGCCGATCCGCTGAATCAAGTCTGCCAAGGATTTCGGAGGCCCCTCGTACAGTGTGTGCAGCAACTGCTTGCGCTGCTCTGATGTGAAGAAGTCCGACCCGTACCCCTCGCGATAGATCAGCGACATCGCTTTGAGCAGCGTCTCGCCCAGCTTCAGCGGATAGCGGATGGAGCGCAGACTGTAGAGCGGGTCAAACCGCAGGCTCAGATAGTCCGGGTCGTTGGAAAAGAAGTTCAGCCGCTGACCGCGACGCGCCGCAATGTACTCGGCCAGCGCGCGGAGGAATCGGTCGCCATTCTCCTTCAGGTCCATGATGACGAGCGGCGCGGCGGGCTGAACCTCGCCGCTGGAAGTGTCGGTCCAGCTGTCACCGAGCTGCAGCAGAAGCTGGGCCAGAGCCAGCGTGGTCTTGAAGGTTCCGGGTAGCCCAAGAATATAGGCATGATTGTGAAAGACCTGGCGCGCGGCAAACAGAGGATTCGACGATGTATCTGCGAGTCCAACGAAGATTTCGTGCTGGTGTCGGTCGAATGTGCGTTTCGCCAGTTCGTAATAGCGCCACCATTCAGACACTTCCTGGCCGGCGCCGAGCGAAGATGCCCGCGTTCGCTCCAGGATCTTCCACCACATCGACGGCGGAAGCCCGTTCCAGACGTCATCGAATGTCACCGGGCGCGGAGTGACCGGCGTCAGGGCTGGACGAATGACCATGCCGCGCTCGGTGAGTCCGCGCAGCTTCGCGCCGGGCTGCCGTTCGACGAACTCCTTTACGGCCGCCGGCGGATCAAGCCGCTTGGTTTTCTTGCGCCAGTTCACGCAGCGCCTCCTCAAGATTCGCCAGTCCGGGAACCGTCTCGACGTGAATATGGCTGAGTGATCGCAGCGGCTTCCCGTCGCCGCCGGCGTCGTCGATGGCAGCGTTGAGCTCGGCGGCGCGATCCTCGTTGTCCACGAGAATCGCATGCGAATAGAACTCCTGGCGCAGCCACGGCTCCAGTGCTGGCAGCTTTCGAACCTCGGCCACGTGCGAACGAGTGCGAGCAACGACGTCGGCCACGCGCGTCGAATCGCCGGGCGCGTACACGTGATAAATACGTGTGACCCGCGCGCCCGACTCCAGACAATGAAATCGCCCCGCCGGCAGCGGCTCACCCAGGAGCTCCACAAGCTCATTGTCGTTCAAGCGGATTCGTGCGCGCCCCCGCAGCACGCAGAACGCGAGCACGGCCAGATTCGCCGGCAGCGCCTCGGAACCCAGATTGTCGGCACGGCGGCGGCTGGCTCCCAAGGCGCCGGCTCCGGCACGGGTCAAAACGTACGCGGCCCGGTTCCCGCCGAAGCCCTTCTGTGTCTCGATGAGCCCCTGTTCACGAAGCTGATTCAGGGTCTTCTGCGGACTCGCCCCGTCGAAGTAGAGCGCCGACACGATTTCCTGGAACGAGAGCCGGTAGCGGGCGAGATGTTCCAGCACGCACCGCTGACTTTGATTGAGGTTACCAGAGCTCATACGGGAGTCCTCGCTTGGCGCAGAACTCGTGAAACTCGGCGAGCTTCGATGCGCTGTACTCGCCGCCAACCTCGATGACCCGGCGGATGCCGCCCGCGTCGACCATCGCGTCCGGCAGGCGCGTCTGGTCCCCGTACCCGAGCCGCCGCAGCCGACTCTCGGAAATCCACTCGGCAATCCCGTCGGGAGTTCGGCGCCGCCAGGCCAAGTATAGCTCGCCCAGGAGCAGGTCGTGACTGATCTCACTGCGCCGCGGCCGCCGGCCGCCATCACCGCCCAGCCAGGTGCCCGAGGCGGAGGTGGCAACGACGCAGGACACGGGCGAGGCCGGCTGCGTCCAGCGCTGGGCAAGCATTCGCGCCAAGAGCACGAAGTCGGGGGCAGCGTTCCCCGGACCCCATTCGGCGACGGGACGTGACGGGACCACGACGGCACGGGCCGGCATGCGGAACACGTCGATGAGCCCACGCTCCTGAAGTACGCCGAGTCGTCGAGTCGCCGCCCGGCCCGCGTCGGTCGCGGCAGCGAACCAATGCGCCGCAATCTGGTCGACAGAGAGCACGCGTACGGCCCGGGTCAGCACGACCAGGAGATCGCGGTCGCGCGGCGTCAGGTTCGACCGTTGCAGCACCATCTGCGGAACATTGCTCCGGCATCTTGGACGTTCAAACGTCGGTTCATTCGGTATGCGTAACTCTAAGGAGAACAGAAGCTTGCGTCATCAGGTGCGGTCGTTTTGGGGGCCGAATCGGTGCCCGGCCATGCGACCCTCGAAACGACCGGTTTTCAAGGACCGGCCCGACAAGGTGGCTTCCAGGAAACGGCCCGTCCGGCGAAACCGCCGGGCGGGCCATCCCGTCAGTAGTCCTCGGGCAGGAGGACGGTCGTCGCCGAGCGGTCCGCCTCGGTGATGATCCAGAACTTGGTGCCCTCCCGGTCATGGTAGACCGAGAACAGCCGGAGCGCCTTCGTCAGCGAGAACTCATTCTCGTTGGCGTCATGGGGACCGCAGTCGCCCCAGTCACCGCGTGCGTGTCGCATCAACGCCGCATGGACGTCCTCGGCGTCCAGCGTGTCGCGGGCGTTCGGCGTGATGACCGTTCGGCCGAGCGGGAACTTTTGGGCAAGGGGATTGCCCGGGGAGGGTTTTTCGAAGGTGGTCATACGCTTCTGCCCTCCTCACGCACAACAACGATGTGGAAGCCAGATTGCTCCAGCTCATTGACCCGGTGCAGCCAGTTCCTGAGGCACTGCAAGTCCTCGAAGACATGGCCCTTACGTCCCTGCGGCGGCAGGGCCTCGTAGTCGGTCCGCTCGTCGCTCCACAGGTAGGTGACGACGCGCTCCAGGGCAAGTTTTTCACGAAGGCCCGCACGCTGCGGGCCAGGGTTGGTCTGGTTTGTCTCGCTCATAAGCTCCAGCCCTCCCCGCGAACGCAACTCAACCCACCCTGCGCAGCTTTTTCGGCCGGGTTATCGAGCCAGCGCACCAGTTGGCCGAGCGATTCGGACAGGAAGCACGGCCGGCCGTCGCCGGGAAGGTGCAGGTACCACGTCGTCGGGTGACGGTGCAGATACGCTGCGACATATTCGACCGCCTCCCGGAAGTTCCCGGGCGGCAGACGGCGGTTCAACGATTCCAAATAGTCCATGGTTGGTTCTCCAAAAATGCCGGCGCGCTCCCGACGTCGACCGTGTTTCCCCCAGGGAACCAGCCGAAGGCTGCTTTCCGGGAGCCGGGGGTTTTGTTCACTCACCCGTTCCCGTGAACAAGACCCCCGGTTTCCGGAAAGAAACGACACGACCGGGCTCCAGCCCGGTTCCGCTCGGTGCGGCGGGGGATGCGGCGCCGGGCGCGGTGCGCGTGCAAGGACCGTGACCGCGCAGCGGCCGGCTTGCCGGCGGCCGCAGGCCGGCACTGTCCTTGCAGCACCGCAACCAGAGACGCGTCGCCCGGCGCGATTCAAAAGGGGCGGCGAAGCCGCTCGGCAATCCCTCCACGGGGAGAGCGAGAATGGGTCAGATGAATGCGGGACCCAGAAACCTTCAGACAGGCATCACGAATCGCAGTTCGCTGCGATTAGACATCCGGATTCAGGGGTTGCAGGGCCGGCGCGCGTTGCGCGTGAATCCACGCGAACGCGTCGCCGAGCGCCCGGCCGAGGACGAGCAGATCGTCCACGCCGAAGCCCGAGGACTCCTTCCAGGCGTCGTTTTCCTTGTAGAGCCGCGCCGCGGTGACGTTAAACATGTGTCCATTTGCGGTGGCGTTACGCCAGATCACGACTTTGACTGCACCGAACCGGATCTCATGGACCGGCCGGCGATTGGATTCATTCATGAGAACCTCCACTTCTATTGACGAGTCTTTCGCATTCATCTGATAGAAGCGTTATGGCGGGAGCGGCGAACGGTGTTGCACGGAAGTTTGGGACAGGCCCGGCCCGCGGACGTTGCGCGGCGGTCCCCCCGGCCCGCCGGGAACTGGCACCGGTGGGTTCTGCGTCCTTGTGCCTCGCGCAGCACTTCCCATATGAAGTCGGGCGCTTACTCGAATTCGCGACGCATCATCTCTTTTCGAGCTGTTCGCGAACGCGCCACTCGTGGATGTTGCCGAACAGGCCCCCCAACCCAAAGCCCGCCACGGCCCCGGCGATGAACCAGCCTTGCAGCGCCGCCGGCGATGGAGCGAAGCCGAGCCAGCGATAACCCAGCGCACCGGCGGCCGCGCCGGCGCAAACCAGGAAGTTCATTGCAAAGCGGATTCCGATCATGGCGGCGACGTCGCGGTAAGTGGCAAGCCCGTCGCGCAGCACGGCCATCGTCCAGCTCATGCGACCGAATGCCGCAAGCAGCCACAAGCCGGCGGCAATGACGGTGAAAGCGTAGGCCCAGTCGATTTCGTCGCCGTGGCGTGCACCAACGACGACCGCGTGCCCGACATAGAGGAGTGAAGCGAGCACCGCAGCGCTCAAGAACCAGAGCGCGGCGAGCGATAGCAGTTTCCAGGTTCGGCTGAGGTAGTCCAGGACCAATCAAGGCCTCCCACGCCTCGCACGCGAGACGCTGGCCGAGCATGGTACCGTGTTCCGCAGTTACGCAGCAGCGAGTCTCAACGCAGCGTCGAATTCGCGCGCACACCCGCGGCGATGCACTCCGCCAATTGGGTTTCAAAGGCGTGTCGCTGCATCGCCGTGCCGGCTCCGTTGCCGGGCATCCGTCGCGGTCCGGTGCGCAGCGTTTCCAGTTCGATCGACCGCAAATGCGGGGCGAGCGCCCGGAGGACGGCGCGGAGCGCATGGCTGGCCGACAATCGTGTACCACTCGCGCGACGGAGTGCCTGAATCAGTTGTTCAAAGGTTGCGTCTGTCTCGCTGCAGAGCGCCAGTTCGCGTTTAACGATGCGAACCGTCGCAGCGGTCGAGGTGCCGGCGGCGTCTGCCGGAGCGACCGCGGAGGGGGCCGGTGCGGGGGCAACAGCCCGGGCCGCCGCTTCGGGGTCGAGCAATCGCACCACGGAACTCGATGGCGGGAGTTGTCGCAGATTCTTCGCCACCGTTCAGGCTCCAACGAACGGGGACGGCGCCGCTGTGATGACGGGCACCTCGGGAGGATGGGGCGTGGAGACGGCCGACTCCCCAAACGGCGGCAGCGTGCCCTCCAGGAATCGGGTGCGCTGACGCACCCGGTGTTCGATTTCCGCGGCGAGCCGCAGGTACTGCTGTGCAATCTTGAGTTCGGTGAACCGGGGGAGCTGGAAGAGCGTCTTCCCGCGCCCCGACAATTCGGCCAGCAGCACCGCCTGCGAAATCGAGGTCTCGAAGCGGCGCCCGGGCAGCGACGCAGAAACAACCCGCTCCAACTCGGTGCGCAACCGGGTCGCGCGGCTGTCCACGTTGGTGAAGACGACGCCGAGCACCTCCAGACGCGGATTGCGGTGCCGGCGCACGTCCGCCACGTCCTTGAACGCCTCGGTCAGTCCCCCAAGCGAAAGCGGATGTGGAAACGCGGAGAGCAGGATCCAATCAGCCACCGCGTACGCGGCCACGGTCGTCGTCGCGGCCGCGAATGGCGCGGTATCGAGGAATACGAAATCGAAGTGCCGCCGCGCATCGGCAACCGGGCGGTCGAGCAGTCGTGTGCGGTCGGTGAATTTCGAGAGCAGCGCGTCAAGTTCGGACAGCTGCGGCCGGGATGCGATGAGCTGCACGCCGGCCGGCATGCGCTCGAAGATGGCGAGTCCGGCAATGGTCTCGTCCGTGGTCAGAAGTTCCAGCGTGCCGGCGAAACTGTTCTCCGGCACCCCCAGGTGGCGCGTGGCGCCGGCAGCGGGGTCAAGGTCGATCACCAGGCAGCGATATCCGCCCTGCCCCAGGGCCGCAGCGATGTTGACGCTGTTGGTTGTCTTGCCGACGCCGCCCTTCTGGTTGCCGACCGCGATTACGATTCCGAGTGCTGTATCTGCCATTGAGTCCCCTCTGTTCTGTTTCGTAGCTTTGTTTCGGCGGTGCGAATGCACCGGCCGGCAGGCCAGCGCGCGCGGCCGTCAGCCGGCGTGCGCCCTTGCTGACGGATAGCACAGTTCCGAACCGGCCGACAAGAGGAGAGTTTTGGTTCGCGTGAGCGTGCGATGGGGATGCGATTTCACCGTCGCCGCGGGCCGCCGGGCGTGCGCGCCGGTGGGCCGGCTTTCGGCAAAAAACAGCTTGCGCGGCCCGCAAGTGTGCGGTATGCCTCGGATCACGAGGCGCCGGGCGAACCGGGAAGTTCGCCCATGGCATCTCGTTTGAGTGGTGAACAAGTATTGAAAGTGCGCGCGTTCCGCAGCGACGTGGTGGTTGATGCGGAACACGGAACAAGACAGCCAATCGCGAGCCGCCGTGTTGAACCTGGTACGTCCAACCTAGCGCGTCTGCGCCTGTACTGTCAATCCTGCATTTCGCCCGCTCCCGCGGGCGCCGCTGCGCCGCCTTTCCGGACAACGTGGACGTCCGCCGGAGTGTCCACCGAACAGGGTTTGAATCGACATGCACAATCAGGAATCAAACGCCGGTTATGGGCGTGGAACATGGCGTGGAACACGCCGAAAAAGTGAGTTTGCCCGGACCAAGCCGGAAGGCGGGTTCTGCTTCGTCCCGGCGATGGGGTTTATGGCGACGTGGTGGGCCTACAAGCGGGGGATTCTGGGCCTGCCCGACCTGCGGGTATGGCTGGCGACTTTCGAGGTCAAGGCGCGGCGCTGCGGCAACAGTCGCAATCGATCTTTCGCGGGCGTGGAACATGAGATCGCGGTACTCGTTCAGAGCGACGTCCAGCATGTCGCCGCCTCGCTGCGGCGACTGGAGCGCACCGGATATTTCAAGCGAACACGAACCGCGTTCTGGCCGCAATGGGACCTCGACCGGCTCGAACCCGACGAGCGCGAAGAGCTCTCGCAGTTGCTGCAGCAGGTCAAGAATCATCGCCGCCGGGTACCGGTGCCGCGGCGTGTCCTTCGGCTGCTCACGATTGTCACCCGACCGGTATTCTGGGCGACCACTGTGGGACATCTCCTGCGCTGTATGTACTACCGCGACCGGCAATGCGCGCCCGATGGCCGCTGCAAGGCATCGTGGATTGCAGACGTGTTCGGTGTCGACATTCGGAACGTCAAATCGGCGCGGCGTGAGCTGATGCAGTCGGGCGTGCTCATCATGGACCCAACGGATCAGTGCTCGATGAACCGCTGGGGGCCGCGGGCGCGATTCAATCTTTCATGGAAGATGGAGGGACGCGCCGGAGCGCCACCCCGGACGGGCGCGATTCACCGCGAATTACCACCCCCAATAAACCGAGAACTCGCTTCGCGAATGGTAAGTAACCAGGAACGCCGGCAGGCGCCGGCGGTGGGACTTTCGGCGACCCGATCGTGGCACGTCGACCTAACCGAGCTGAACTCGCCGTCGGCATTGCAGCGGCTGTTTGAGCGTTGCGTCCGTCAGGGACTCTGTCGCGAGTGTGAAGCGGCGCGCTTGGCGTTCTTCGCCACAGCGGCCAGGGCGCTGCGCGTCGCCAGGTCGAACGCGCCCGGCTTGTTCGCGACGCTGATGCGTTCGAAGCGCTGGGGCTTTGCGACGCTCGCTGATGAGGACGCGGCGCGACGCTGGTTGCGGCAACTGGCCGCCGGCCGAGATCGAGACACTGCGCCGTCCCCGAAGACTGGCCCCGTCTCGGCAGGCCCACCCCGCCGCGTCCCGGAAACCGCAGCGACAGTGCTTCATCGCCTCCTTCCGAATTTGCTGCCTGAATCGACGCGCACGGATTCCGTACGTTCAATTGCGGTCTACAGCGCAGCGTCCGCTGCGCGAGTTCCGTCGCTACCTGCCGGTTGCTGCGATCGCGTCGCAGAAACACACCGGCCCGCCCTGTGCGCATCTGCCGTACGCCGTCCGTCGCCCTCGGGTCCTCGCCCCGCGAGGCCGGCAGGCCCCTGGGACCCGACGGTGACGGACGCGGATGCCCCTAGCTGCCGGTGCCGGCCCTGAGCCGGAGGGTCTCTCCTTCGATTCGCGATTTGCGGTGTTGCTGCCCGGAGGGGCACTCTGCCGTAAATATGATCAATCGAATAGTATGAACACTACCGGACGATTCCGTCCGGGGGATTTGGGCGACAGTCGCGAGAAATCACGCGGTGAACGAGGCGAGTAACAACGTCGCGGGGTCAGTCCGTCTGGAGCTCGACTATTCCCCGACGGTCAATTTCGCGATGCAGCAGAACGACGTGCCGATGATCCGTCGGATTCGGGTGACGAACTCGGGGCCTGCGGCGCTGACCGATCTGCGCGTTCAGGTGACGGGCGAACCCGACCTGTTCCCTGCCTGGGAGACATCCGTCGCCGGGGTCGCGGCCGGCACGACCTACACGCTTGACACCGTCGATCTTCGGCTTGATCCCGCGCAGCTGGCGGGTCTTGCGGAGCGCGTCGCCGGTGCGCTGCGGGCCGAGCTTTTTCAAGCCGGGGCGCGGATCGCCGAGGTGCGCCATCCGTTCGAGATGCTCGCCTTCGATGAATGGAACGGGCTGGCGCACGCGCTTCCCGAGCTGATGGCAGCCTTCGTTCTGCCGAATCATCCGCAGGTTGAATCCGTGCTGGCCCATGCCGCGAAGTGGCTTGGGGATCACACGGGTGACCGTTCGCTATCGGGGTATCAATCGAAGAGTCCGGCGCGAGTGGCGCAGATCGCTCAGGCCATCTATCTGGCGCTCCAGGCTCGACGACTCACCTACTGCAATCCGCCGGCGAGCTTCGAGTCCACGGGCCAGAAAATCCGCATTGCGGATCGGGTCTTTGAGCATGGTCTCGCGACGTGCCTTGACCTGGCCGTTCTGATGGCGGCCTGTTTCGAGCAGGCTGGGTTGAATCCGCTCGTAATCCTGGTCGAGGGCCACGCCGTCGCGGGAGTGTGGCTGATCGATGAGTCATTCCCAGATTGCGGAACCGACGAGGCGCTGCCGTTGCGGAAGCGGGTCGAGCTGAAGGAGCTTCTGGTCCTCGAAACGGTGTTGCTCACGGCGCCGCCGCCGAATGACTTTGCGACGGCGCTCAAGGCTGGGAATCGCCACCTGGCCGAGGACGACGGATTCCGGTGCGCAATTGACATCCGGCGCTGCCGCAAAAGCCGGATTCGCCCGCTTCCGATGCGGAGCCAAACCGCGGTCGACGACGCGGCCGCTCGCCAGGCAGCTGAAGATGCGGTTCCCGCCGCGCCGGTCATTGACTTCGCGCCGATCCCGGAGACCGTACCCGCGGCCGAGACGCCTGAAACGAGGCTGGATCGCTGGAAGCGCAAGCTGCTTGACTTGAGCCTTCACAACCGCCTGCTGAACTTTCGCGAATCCAAGAAGACCGTCGCGCTGCTTTGTCCGGATCTCGCCACGCTTGAGGATGCGCTGGCGGATGGTCAGGAGTTCAAGCTTCTTGCACGACCTGCGGAGTTCGCGGAAGGCGGCGCGAGGAGCAGCGCGATTCACCTGGCGCGCACTGGGGACGACGCCCTGACCGAGCTGCTGACCGAAGAACTCGCCTCGCGGCGCTTGCATGCGCCGCTGTCCGAGCAGGAACTCCAGGGGCGGCTGACCGAGATGTTTCGGGCCTCGCGAACGGCGCTGGAGGAGGGCGGGGCCAGCGCACTCTACCTCGCGCTCGGTTTCCTCGGATGGTACGAGTCCGATTCGTCCGAGCAGCTTCGGGCAGCGCCCATCATGCTGATTCCGGTCGAGCTGCGGCGCAACTCAGTGCAGGATGGTTTTCGTCTCGTGCAGAGTGACGAAGAGGCGCGCATCAACATCACTCTGCTCGAAATGCTCACCAAAGACTTCGACTTACGCATTCCAAGCATGGATCCGATTCCGTCCGACGAACATGGCATCGACGTGGCGGGTGTATTGACAGCGTTCCGTCGGGCCGTGAAAGACACGAAGCGCTGGCGCGTCCTGGAAGATGCGCAGCTCGGCTTTTTTTCGTTCACGAAGTTCCTGATGTGGCGTGACCTGGAGAAGCGAACGGCGGACCTGCTCAAGAACAAGATTGTGAATCATCTGGTCCATCACGCGACGGAACCCTTCCCCGACGATTGCGACTTTCCGGCCGAGTACCGACTGGACGACGAGTTTCCGCCCGAGCAAACATACTGTCCGCTTCCATCGGATGCTTCTCAGTTGGCCGCGGTCTACTCCGCTGCTACCCCCAGGAGCTTCGTCCTGTTCGGACCGCCCGGAACCGGCAAGTCGCAGACGATCACCAATCTCATCGCCCATTCGCTCGCTACGGGCAAGAGTGTACTCTTCGTGTCCGAAAAGCTGGCGGCCTTGAGCGTCGTGCATGACCGGCTATCCAAAGTGGGGCTTGGGCCGTTCTGTCTGGAGCTTCACTCCTCGAAAGCGAACAAGCGCGGCGTGATCGACCAGCTGGCGCAGGCCCTCGATCACCGTGCGCAGCGTTCGTCGGACGAATGGACGCGGGAGGCGCAGCGGCTCGGAGCTGTGCGCAACTCCTTGAACGCATACGTTCGAGCACTGCATCTGCCGCGACGGATCGGCGAATCTGTTTTTCAGGCCACATCGCGGCTGATCGGACTGCGCGACACGGTTCCGATCGATTTGAAGATCAGCGCCCCACAGGAAGTGAGCCGTGAGCAGCTGGATCGCTGGCATGCGCTAATAGAGCAGGTACGTTCCGCCGGCTCGGCATGCGGTCATCCTGCCAGCAGCGCATGGGCGAACTGCGGAATCGCGGCCTGGTCTCCGGCGATCCAGCGGGCCCTCGAATCGGATTTCGGGAAACTGAACGCGGCCTGCGAGCGGTTGGAAGCGATCGTTGTCCGGCTCGCCCCCGAGCTGTGCCTGCCTTCGACGTGGAATCTCTCCTACCTCGAATTCGCCGAGCAACTCGTGAAACTGCTGGCGACTTCTCCACGCCCGACAGCCGCCTTGCTCTTGGATGCTGATTGGAACCAGTCTGAAACTGCCATTACCGCGTGGCTGGAGCTCGGTCGCCGTCGCGACGAATTGCGTCAGACTATTTTTGCCCGTTACCACGATTCGATCCTCACGCTCGATACCCCGGCCCTTTCGCGGCGATTGGCGCAAGCCATGAAACGCTGGTGGATTCCGCGTTGGCTAGGCGTTCGCTCCGTCCGGAGCGCGCTTGCGGCGGTGTTGCGTGAACGTGCGAAGCTCAGCCCCGATCAGCTCGTCAGTGACTTGGCGACGGCACAGTCGTTGCGCGACGAGGAGTCGCGGGTACGCGCGGGCGACGATCGCGCCCGCGAGCTGCTGGGTGCGTCGTGGCGGGACGGAGAAGCGGAGTGGGGTGCGATCGAGCAGGTGCGAGATTGGTGCCGGCAATTCCGCAAGCTCGCGCAGACGGCCGCTGGGACCAACCTGGAAAAGGCCGCCGCGCTTCGCAGCCACTGGGCCCGGCTCGTCACCGAAGCACCGGATTCGCTGCGACCCGACGGCGCACACGGCAGACTGTTCGCTGAATTCTCAGCCGCACACGCTGAGTTCGTCGAACTGAAGCGGCGGGTGGAAGCCGTGTTGGTTTCCGATGGGTCGATCTGGGCCGCGCAACCGCGGCGCGCAACGCCGGCCGACGTTCGCAAACGGGTCGCCGCTTTCCAGTCGGCGATTTCCGAACTGCGAACCTGGTGCAATTGGCAGCGCGTCCGGGCTGAGGCCGTCGCGACCGGGCTCCTGCCCTTGATTACAACCTTCGAGTTGAGCGAGATGCCCGCCGATGCGCTGCGTGACACGTTTGATCGCAGCTTTTATCAATTGTGGATGGAGGACGCGGTTGAACGGGAACCGGTGCTGTCCCAGTTCTTCAGCCTCGAATTCGAGCGGCAACTGGCCGAATTCCGGGCGATTGACGAGCGCTATACGCGACTGACGCAGGCGGAGATCCAGGCGCGCCTGGCGGCGCGACGACCGATTGCATCGGATCGGGTAAATCAGAACTCCGAGCTGGGGATTCTGCATCGCCAGCGGCAGCTTCGCCGCGGGCACGTTCCGCCGCGGCAGCTGTTTCAGCGGATTCCCAATCTCCTGCACCAGCTCAAGCCCTGCGTGCTGATGAGCCCGATCTCCGTCGCGCAGTACCTCGATGCAGGCCATCCGGCTTTCGATCTGGTTGTCTTCGACGAAGCGTCGCAGGTGCCGACCTGGGACGCGGTCGGCGCCATTGCGCGCGGGGCCGAGGTGGTCATCGTGGGGGATCCAAAGCAGCTGCCCCCAACGAACTTCTTCATGCGGACGGACGGCGACGACGAACCGACCGAGGATGGACAGGTCGAGGAGATGGAGAGCATCCTCGACGAGTGTCTTTCGTCCCAGCTTCCGCAAATGAACCTGCGCTGGCACTATCGCTCACGGCACGAGAGTTTGATCGCCTTCAGCAATCTGCGCTACTACGACAATGCTTTGTTCACGTTCCCGTCGCCGGAGATCGCCCAAGGGGTCCGCTACCGCCATGTGCCGGACGGCCTCTACGATAAAGGCGGCTCACGTACCAACCGCGCTGAGGCGACCGCCGTGGTTGCGGAGATCGTGCGCCGTCTGACACATCCCGAGCTTGACCGGCAATCCATCGGCGTCGTCACTTTCAGCGTTGCCCAGCAGACCCTGATTGAGGACTTGCTGGACAAGGCGCGTCGCGAACACCCGGAGATCGAGCGTTACTTTGCGAGCGACGCCGACGAGCCGGTGTTCGTCAAGAATCTGGAAAACGTCCAAGGCGATGAGCGCGACGTGATTCTCCTGTCGGTCTGTTACGGACCGCACGTGGCGGGTCGCCCTCCGTCGATGAATTTCGGCCCGCTGAATCGGGACGGCGGAGAGCGCCGCCTCAACGTGGCCGTGACACGCGCAAGAATGGAAATCGGCGTCTTCGCGACGCTGAAAGCCGAGCAGATTGATCTTTCGCGGTCACGCGCACGCGGCGTTCAGGATCTCAAGCTATTCCTCGATTACGCCGAGCGCGGACCCATTGCGATCGCGCAAGCGCACGCGCTTCACAGCGGTATGGAATTCGATTCGCCTTTCGAACGTGCAGTTTGTCAGCAGCTTCGAGCCCGCGGGCACACCGTGCATACGCAGGTTGGATGCTCGGGTTATCGCATTGACCTGGCGGTCATCGATCCGGACCGGCCCGGTCGCTACCTGCTCGGCATTGAGTGCGATGGTGCGAACTACCATAGCGCAAAGTCCGCCCGCGATCGCGACCGGCTCCGCCAGACTGTGCTGGAGGGCCTCGGCTGGCGCCTTCATCGCGTGTGGTCGTCCGACTGGTGGAACGACCCAGCCGGCTGCTTGACCAAGGTTGAGGCGGCGCTCGCGGCAGCACGGTCCGCTCCGGTCTCGTCGCCGGCGGTCGAGTCACCCGTCTCCTCGACAGAAGTCGAATCGCAATCGGTCGACGATTGCGAGGCGGATCCTGCTCCGCCTCCGTCGCAACCGAACACCGAGCCGACCCAACCGCAGTACACGGCGTTTCGTCGTCCCGGGCCGCGTTGCAGGGCGGATGACTTTTATGAGCCAGCCGCCGATGCGGCAATCCGCTCGCTGGCGATGGACGTTGTGGCGCACGAAGGTCCGATTGCCTTGGATGTGTTGAACCGGCGGATCGCGGCGCATTGGGGTATTGCCCGCGTCGGGTCGGTCATTCGCGAGCGGATTGAACGGCTTGTCCGACAGACGCCGATTCAATGGACGACGGAAGGCGAGTCGGTGTTTCTCTGGCCGGCGGATATCCGGCCCGACGAGTTTGCAGCGTTTCGCGTCCCCGGTCCCGGCGAGGAGGACGCTCGCAGCATCGATGAGATCCCGCACGCCGAGATCATCGCGGCATCGACGCACGTTCTGCAGCGACAAGTCAGCCTTCCGCGCGGGGATCTGATTCGCGAGACCGCACTGCTGCTCGGCTTTCAGAGAACCGGTGTCACGATTCAGCGGTGGGTCGGTCAGGCGATTGAATCCGCGGTCGCGGATGGGCGACTGCGCGAAGCGAACGAAAGGCTGACACTCAACTTGGTTCGCGAATGAGTGCCTCTCGGCGGATTGAACGGTTGCGCGTTATCACGTGGACCGTCGGGCACGTCCTTGTCAGACACCGCGTGCTTCAAGCGTCCTGAGGGAAATACCGCCGCCAATCCGATTGGTCTCGTGCAACCAGACCCGTGCGACTCAAAGCCGAGAAACAGGTCTGGTGGAACTTCAACCGCCTTGGCGATCGCCAAGCGTTGCAGTACCGTCGGAACAACCGCATCGTTCATAAACTCCTGCAACACCTCCTTGATTTGAAGATCGATCGGCAACAACTGCTGGGAGCAACGTACGCCGTCCGTCGTCATCGAGGCTTGGCGATTCCGGCCTGTCGACAATCATCGGCCGGAAAATCCGCGCGGGTCGTTCACGATCGTTGCAAGTTCTCGAAACCTGCACAGCCCATTGGCCCAGCGCATCTGTTCAGGCGTCCGGCAGTCGGGCTCGAACAGGCGCGGGCTGGCGACGACGATGGCCGCGCAGCGCGCGCGGCTGGTGGCAACGTTCAGCCGGTGCGGGTCATAGAGGAAGCTCAGCCCACGCGGTGCATCATCTGCCGATGAACTTGCGAGCGAGAAAATTACCACGGCCGCCTCCTGCCCCTGAAATTTGTCCACCGTGCCAACACGCGCGTCAGGTAGTCGCTGCGAGATCGCCGCAACCTGCGCGTTGTAGGGTGCGACGATCAGAATGTCTGCCTGCGTGAGGGCGCGACCCGGGACGACTCCCGATGCCCTTCGCCGGCAGCGTGCACCCCGTAGCGGCGCGCCTCGAAGGCTTTGAGGAGCGCATCGAGAATCCGCAGCGCCCGTCCGGACTCGGCCGGAGATACGTCGAAGCTCAGGACATTCTTGCGCGGGGGGAGTGGCTCGTACGCGAACTCGCGTCGTTTGCTGCGTCGCTCGTGTTCCGCCAGGACCTGCTCCCATTCGCGCGTGCTGGCGATGAGGCGGTGCGGATTGCGGAGCGCGGTTGGAACAACAATCGGCGGTTGCGTGCGCTCGACCTCTAGCAGGTCGCTAAGTAAGTAGCTCCTGCAAAGCGGGTTTCTTTGTCGTGCTTTGTTGGGGGGCTTGTTGGGGATTTTGGGGGCGGTTTGTTTGTCCGGCATGGGGTCGCTATACCGGCGATTCGCCGGTCAGTTGACCGTCGGACGGCGGAGTCCGGCCGGAGCGATGGCGGGTGTTACGCGGCCAGCGGTTTCAAGCGGGCCAGGCGGATCAGGTTGTAGGCGGCGCCAGTCGTCATCGCCTGCAGTGCGATCTTCCAGCGTCCGACGAACCGTGCCCGCCGCAGTCCGCCGATGTCTTTGCACCAGCCAATGATCTCCTCCACGCGTTTTCGAACGCGTTGCCCGGTGCGATACAGCGCCGTTTTCATTCCCTGCTTGGCCCGCCGCCGGGCCGCGGCTTCCGGGCCGTCGCCGCGGATCGGGCCGGCCGGCATCGGCACCAGCGGCGTCACTTGTTGCTTTTCCAGTTCCAGCAGGAACGGACCCGCTCGGTAGCCTTTGTCCATCGCCGCGGAAGAGGGCCACGCCGGATGGCGTTGCCGCACGCGGCGCAGCATCTTCGAGGCCTGCCGCCGCTCGGCGTGTCCGTTGGCTTCGTCGACGGCGACGTCGATGCACAGACCGGCCGATGCATCCATCAATACATGAACGCTGTGGCTCAGCAGCGCCGGCTGGCCGTCGCCCTTGCGGGCCAGCCGCGCTTCAGGGTCGACCACGCTGCGATGCGTCGCGTTGCTGCGCTTCTGGCCGCGGAAGTTCACGGTCGGGTTGCCGGGATCATCGTCATCGCCGCCGTCGCTGACCTTCTCGTCCTTCGAATCGATCGGGCGGATGCTCTTCATCGATGCGTACGACTGAATCAGTGTGCCGTCGACCGCGAAATGCTCACGGCCCGCGACCCCTTCGAGCATCGCCTCGCGCACCACGCGATCGAAAAACGTCCGCACGAAGCCGTGCTCCGCGAACCGCTGCCGGTTCATGCTGAAGACCTCCGGCGTCCAGACCCGGTCCGAAGGCTGCATGTCCAGGAACCAGCGAAACAGCAGGTTGTAGCCAATCTGCTCGCACAGCTGAATCTCGCTGCGAATGCTGTACAACGCCTGCAACAAGAGCGCCTTGATCAGCCGCTCCGGCGGAATCCCCGGCCGCCCGGTCGTCCCATACGCCGCGTTGAAATCCCGCGACATCCCCGCCAACACCGCATCCGCCCGCCGCTTCACCTCGCGCAGCGGATGCCCCGCCGGGACGAGCGCCTGCACATCAAACGTATGAAAAACCGCCCCCTGCCGATCCACCCGACCACGCATCGACATCCTCCGTGAACGCGATGCGGAAAGATATGCAGAAACAGGGTGTCAAGGCGAGTTGTTTAGCGACCTGCTAGGAGCTGCACGACCTCGGGGTCGAAGAGTTTCCGCGGCTGCGGCGCCCGTGGTTCGGCGGGGATACAGATCTCGATCACGTCCAGTCCGGGCGTGTGAAGGTTTGGCAGCGCCGGCCGCGGCGGCGCTTTTCCGACTTGTTTCTTCGCCCAGTATCCGACCGGCGGGCGCGGAATCTGATGACGCTCACAGGTTTTGGCGAGTCCAACATCGGACAGGCCGTGCCGGGCCGCCAGCTTGCGCATCGGCGTGGTCCAAACCTGCTCGTAAAGCTCGGAACGAGGGATGCGGATGGTCTTGCCTGACATGCGGCGCACCTCCTGATGACCCGAAGACCGGGAAAGAGAGTAGGTGCGTTGGTGGCGCTTGCTCAAGCCGTGCCCCGCGGCGCGGTCCGGGTTGGCGCTAAAGCGGTTCGCGGAGCATATTCAGCCGGTCCTTGACCTCGGTTCAAGACGGTGCCGGGCCATAGCAGAACACCCGGCGTTGCTGCTTGCACTCGCGGCCCGACCCGACTTCTGTCAAGTTTTTTGCCTCAAAACGTGACATCGCGATCATCGTCCAGCTGCCTGCGAGCAGGGCTGCAGGTCGACCAACGCGCGTCGTCGTCGCTGTCGTCGGAGCGCCTCGATCCGGTCGCGGAAAATGCCTCGGCTCCTGCCGGGGCTACGCCATCAAACGAGATCGCCGAAGCTCGCAAGCGTGAGTCGAAATCGGCATTCGCGCTCCCATTGGACTTTGAGGGCGTCCGCGCCGGCTACGTCGATGCGTCCATCTCGGATTGCCTCCACCACCAGCTGCTGCGTGTTGACTACCCGAAGGTCCGGTTTGAGCGCAAGCGCCTTCTTGAGCGCGGTCTTGTCGTCGATGGCCAGCAGCGCGTCGCGCTGAACCGCCGCAGCGATCGAGGCAGCCTCGCCATCCCCCAGGGGCTTGGGAGCACCCGGCCGAGCGGCGGTCATCCTGGCGAAAAGCGCCAGTTCGTCGATGACCGTCAGCGGCTCTTCGATGAGCGTCTGTTCAGCGAGCAACCGCTGCAATAATGCGAGTTGATGTGGGAAGTAGTCGGTGACCTCGCCGCGAACGTGTTCGGTGATGACAAAGCGGTAGCGGCGGTTTCCGGTGAGCAGGTCGGCGCGATCGGCGGCGAGAAAGTTGATCAGTGTGCTCGCGTCGACAATCACACGCTGCGGCCCGTCCATGGCACCATCCCCTCATGCTCAATCCGCGTGCGCTGCCAGCTTGAGGAGAGCTGCGCCGGGAATGTCCATCAGCTTGCTGAGTTCCAGCACGCGGCCGCGGGAGATGGCTTCGCGGCGATAGGCCTCGATCGCCAAATAGGCGACCTGGTTTCTCAACTCGCGATTGGGCTGCGGATCAAGCGTTTCGTAGTCCGTCAGGTGCATGAGTTCCAGGTACCCGCGGCCGGTCGCCTCCTGGCCAATCAGAGTCTCGCACTCTGCCTGGTTGACGAAGTTGAGGTTGCGGATTCGGTACGCGGACGCCATGTAGCTGACGCCAAAATGGTGGGCCAGAACTGCCACATCCTTGCACGTGATGGTCTGTGAGCCAGGGGCGGGCCGCTCCTCGGCCTGGATGGCGGGTGAGGTTCTCTGCTCGGTAGCCTGATCATAGACCAGTGCGTACACCCGGCTGGGCGTTCCCTTGTTGAGGAAGCGCAGCACCGCTTCGACGCCGGCCGCCGGCATAAGGAACGCGGCCGCGAAGGCATTGGCGCGGACCTCGCGCAAGTCGTTGCGATTTTCAAACGTGCTGACCGTGCGCATCGTTGCGGCCGAGTCCCGGTCGAACAGAGCATGCGCGTACTCGTGCGCGTAGGAGAAGCGCTGCCGGGCGCGCACATGGCCGCTGTTGACGAGAATGATCATGCCGAGTTCGGGGTGCTTGAGGAAGATGCCCGAGACGTCGTCACGCAGTGCCGCCGCCGCCGCCCAGATTTCCTGGTTTGAAATCAGGTCCGCCATGTCCGCCATGGGTGCGTCACCCAGTTCGAGACGGCGACGTTCTTCTTCCGCTGCGCGGGCGCCTTGGTCGACCGCTTCGAGCTTCCGGGTTGGTGGCGCAAACGCATAAGTGGGCGGCCCGAAGCGCGGCTTACGGCCGAGCAACTGGTCGAGCTGCATGCCCGCGCGGCACAGGTCAATGGTCCGGGATATCTCGGCCTGCGCCTCGGGACTTTCCTCGACGCCTTCGCCGGCCCGGTAGTGGATGTTCTCGGAAGAAGGGCCCTGAACTGCGGGCTCTTCCTCCTCAAAGAACTGATCGATGCGCCGCTGGTACAACTTGGCAAGTTTTGACAGCTCCAGGCTGGAGACCGCACGGTTGGCGGCCTCGATCTGGACGATCGCCGAGCGCGACAACTGAAGGGACTGGGCGACCTGATCCTGCGTAAGCCCACTGCCTTCACGGGCATCGCGGAGCCGCTTGGCCAGCGTGGCCTGGTCAATAGTCATAACTAGCTCCTTCTGCCGCGGTTACGCGACTCTGTCAGCACGTGGTCGGCGCTGGCTTTGAGCTCGTCGGCAACGCTTCGGCCCCAATCTCATCGGCCCGTTCCATCATGAGATCGTAGCAAATCCGAACGCAAGCGTCAATATCTGCCTTGCACTGTTCGATTATCGCCCGTAGAATGGAAGGGAGTGCCCAGCCCCTTCGGCTGGGGGAGGAAGGTGTTCGGTGGAAGTTCTGCAACTCGGGACATTCGCAGCGCAACTCGATGCCCTTCTGGAGCTGGTTTGCGTCGAGCTTCAGATCACGCGGACGCAGTACGACGACGCTGAGCGGAGCTACCGCGCCGTCGGCGAGTTTCTCGATCAGCCCGGTACGAGTCTCGCGAGATTTCGGCCGCAGGTCTTCCCGCAGGGGTCGATGGCTATCGGGACGACGAACAAGCCCCGTCACGGTGAAGAGTTCGACGTGGACCTTGTCTGCCTGCTGCTGCGGCTGGATCCGTCCCGCGCTGATCCCGAAGCCGTTTACGCCGCCGTGCTGGAGAGGCTCCGCGAGAGCGATCGGTATCGCCCCAAGCTCACGCCGAAGCCGCGCTGCATCCGCATCGACTACGCTGGGCAGTTTCACCTCGATGTGATCCCGGCCTGTCCGTCGCCACGATCCGGGGTGCCGTGGGGTGAGCTGGCCATCGTGATTCCCGATCGGCAGCGGCGGATCTGGGTTTCGACGAATCCGCGCGGCTTTGCGCTCTGGTTCCGCATGCGGGCGGTCCCCGCGGAAGCGCAGCGTCTTGCCGCTTCGGTGGAACCGCTGCCTCCGAATCTGGGCCTGGGGCAGAAGCCGATTCTTCATCGAGTCGTGCAGCTCTTCAAGCGCCGCCGGGACGTGCATTTCAACGGCAGCGAATTCGCGCCGTGCTCGATTCTCCTGACGACGATCGATGGCATGCTCTACGACGGTGAGCCATCAGTCTCGAACGCGGTGGACCGGATTCTGGAAAGCGTCGCGACGTGGGCCGCCCGCTCCAACGGCAGCGGCCCACCGGTCATTCCGAATCCAACCGACCCGACCGAGAACCTGGCCCGCCGGTGGCGCGAGGATCAGCGGCACTTCACCAGTTTCGTGGAATACGTCGCAGTATTCCAGGACGGTATGCGGCGGTTGCGGTCGGCGCGCGGCATCGACCGCGTCGCGGAGATTCTCGACGAGCTGTTCGACCCGGCCGGCAGCGGCGTGGTTCAGCGCGCTGTTGAAGCGTATACGGCACGATTTCAGCGAGGGCGCGAGAAGCAGGAAATCGGATTCCTGCCCGCGCAATCAGGCCTGGTGGCGGTGGCCGCGAGTCCGCGGGCAAGGACGATACCGCGCAACAACTTCTTTGGGGCGGCCGATTGATGGGCTACCAGCGAATCGCGACGATCGGGCTGCGCGAGCAGCGAATGTGGATGACGCAGCTTCATCCACAGTTTCGCTGCTGGCTTTCGAATCGCGGGGGCCGGACGGTGTTGGCAAGCCGCGGAACGGTCCAGCCGACGCCGTTGAACGAGAATTATCGCGTGCGAATCGAGTATGGGATTCCGGGGACGCCCAAGGTGTGGGTCGAGGAGCCGAAACTGCGGCGGCGTGCGCCGGATGAGCGCATCCCGCACACGTTCTCCGACGATCGGCCGTGTCTGTTTCTGATGGATTTCCGCGCAGACATGCCGCTCGCGACGACCATTGTGCCCTGGCTCTGCTACTGGCTGTTCTTCTACGAAAGCTGGCTTGTCACGGGCGAATGGCAAGGCGGCGGAGTGCATCCGACTCCAGCCGCTATCGACGAGGAGGCCGCATGAGTCGTTTCCGAATCCTGAGCCTGGATGGCGGTGGCATCCGCGGCGCATTCGCGGCTTCGTTTCTGGCAGAATTGGAGCGTCAACTCGGGACGCGTGTGGGACAGCATTTCGATCTGGTCGCCGGCACGTCGACCGGCGGGATCATCGCTCTGGCGGTTGCACTCGGTGAGCCGGCCAGTCGCATCGCGGATCTGTACGAGAATCTGGGGCCGCGCATTTTCACCCGCGTGCCGCCACGGCGGCTCAGCTGGTGGGGCCGCTTTGTGCGTTGGGCAATAGACAAGAGGCTGCGGTCGACGGGACTCAAGTGCGACGATCTGTTTCAAACACGGTATGACGCCGTCGTCCTGCGATCGGCGCTCGAAGAGGTGTTCGGTGACCGAACGCTGCTCGACGCGAAGACGCGAGTGGTTGTGCCGGCGGTGAACCTCGCGCGTGGTTGCCCGGTGGTGTTCAAGTCGCCGCATCTTCCGGATGCGAACTCCCGCGATCGCGACTTCCCGGTCGTGGATATCGCCCTCGCGACATCGGCCGCTCCTACATACTTCCCGCACGCGACAATCGGAACAGGCACGGCATTCAGTGACGGCGGTCTTTGGGCGAATAACCCGGTGCTCGTCGCGCTCGCCGAAGCGGCCCGCATCCGCGGCGGCGGTGCGGCCGGGTTGGCAGGCGTGGAGATCCTCTCGCTCGGCACCGGTCGAGCTCGTTATTCGCTCGTTCCCCCTGATGCAGCCGGGCTCGCGTGGTGGGCTCCGCAGCTGATCGACATTATGTCGCTCGCGCAGAGCGAGGGCACAATGCGCACGGCCGAGTTTCTACTCGGCAGGCAGATCGCGCGAGTGGACTTCGATTTGCCCGATAACACGTGGCGGCTTGACGCGGTCGAATACCTGGCGCGCCTAATCCACTTCGGACGCGACGAAGCGCATCGACGCCTCGCCCGACTTCGTGCGACAGTGCTTGATGCGCCGGTGGAGGAAGGAGATTGGAAGGGCGAGCGCCCGGTCGTGAAGGCGGCAACATGCACGACCGTCGTTCCAGCGGCTCCGACTCAGGACGGGCTTCGGCAATCGAGCGCTGTCGTCGCCGGGGCCAAGTCGAAGAGCTCCAGTATCTGAGCGAACTCCGCCCGGTACAGGGCATCCGACTCCGTCCACGCGGTCGACGACGCGTCATCTCTTGGTCATCGATCGGGGCCAGCGTGCGGAGAAGGCAGAATGATGGCTGTGTGCAATTGATTTGGCGGCAAGGGTTTGCGTGCGGTGCCCTGCGGTTTCGCAAACCGCCCGTCGGCGGCTGGGGTAAACGGGGTAACACATCGACCATCCGCCAACTGGATTAAAGCGGCGCAAGATGTTCTGCTGCAATGGCTTACATCGCGAGCGGAAACCCACGACGTCCAGCCGCCCAGGCTGGACGGCGGCGGACGCATGGACCCTTCGGTGCCGACGACG
>CAYMBL010000022.1:0-59773 GCA_964388675.1 uncultured Planctomycetales bacterium | reverse complement strand
ACGCGCGCGGCTCGGATCAAGCGAAGACGACCGCTTGCTTACGCGCGCGGCTCGGTACTGATCCGAGCCCCGAACGTGAGTGAGGGGTCGCAATTCGGTGTAGAGAAGGGTCTCTCGCAGTAGGACTGGTTCCCGCTGCGCGGGAATGAAGGCACGGGCCGGAGGCCCATGCCACCCAAGCATTAGACCAGAGCACGAGAATCTGACCACGGCGAGATAGCGACCGCTTGCTTACGCGCGCGGCTCGGATCAATCGAAAACGACCGCTTGCTCACGCGCGCGGCCCGGATCCGTGCGTGATGGTTGGTGCGAGAAGGGATTCTCGCACCAGGCGTCGAGGCGCGGATCAAGGCGAAGTGACCGCCACGCGCGCAGTTCGGATCAGGCGAAGACGACCGCTTGCTTACGCGCGCGGCTCGGATCAAGCGAAAACGACCGCTTGCTCACGCGCGCGGGCGGGCCGGCTGAGGATCGGCGTACGCGGAGCGCTCGTAACGGTGTCGGGGAATTCAGCCGTGGGCGGCCACTCGTTCCGCCGCCCGCTATCTTCTGACCCCATGACACGACCGGCCGACTCACTGCAGCGCCACCGCGTCGTCATCGTCGGCGGCGGATTTGGCGGCCTGTACTGCGCCAAAGCCCTGCGCCGCGCTCCGGTCGACGTTACGTTGATCGACCGGCGCAACTTCCACCTGTTTCAGCCGCTGTTGTACCAGGTCGCGACCGGCGGTCTCTCGCCGGCCAACATCGCCTACCCGCTGCGGGCCGCGCTGAAGCGACACCGCCACACGCGTGTCCTGCTGGCCGAAGTCGTTGATTTCGATCTCGTCGCGCGGCGCGTGATTCTGCGAGATGGCCATGCCGACTACGACACGCTGGTGGTCGCGGCCGGCGCGGCGAATCACTACTTCGGCAACGAGCATTGGGCCGGGGCTGCGCCCGGGCTTAAGACCATCGAGGACGCGACGCATATGCGCTCGCGCATTCTCAGCGCGTTCGAGATCGCCGAGCGCGAACCCGACTCTGTGCGGCAACGCGCGTGGCTCACATTCGTCGTAATCGGCGGCGGCCCGACCGGCGTCGAGCTGGCCGGCGCGCTGGCGGAGATCGCACGCGACACGCTGCGCCACGAATTCCGTCGCATCGACCCCGGCGCGGCAAGAATCCTGCTCGTCGAAGGCCAAGCACGCATTCTGACTTCGTATCCGCCGCATCTGTCTGAGCAGGCCGCGAAGTCGCTGCGGCGGCTGGGCGTCTGCGTGCGGCTCGGTGCGATCGTGCACGACATGGGCTCCGACCACGTCCTGCTGCGGGCCGGTGAAACGATCGAACGCATCGACGCACGCACGGTGCTCTGGGCGGCCGGCGTGCGCGCTGCGCCGCTCGCGGAGGCGCTGGCGAAGGCAGCGGGCGCGACGCAGGACCGCTCCGGTCGGCTGATTACGGAGCCGGACTGCACGCTGGCTCGTCACCCGGACGTGTTCGTGATCGGAGACATGGCGCGGTGTGAAGCCGCGGACGGGCAGCCTCTGCCCGGAGTCGCTCCGGTCGCCATGCAGCAGGGCGCGTTCGTGGCACGCGTGATCCGCTCGAGACTAGACCGCGACGGCCGGCCGCCGGGCGCCGGCACCGCCGAGCGGTTCCGCTACCGAAATCGCGGGTCGATGGCGACTATCGGCCGGGCCGCGGCGGTCGCCGATCTGGGTTGGATTCGTTTCTCGGGATACGCGGCGTGGCTGGCGTGGCTGCTGCTACACGTGGCGTTTCTGATCGAGTACCAGAACCGGGCGCTGGTACTGCTGCAGTGGGCGTGGAACTACTTCACCTGGGGGCGCTCGGCACGACTCATCGTCGACCGGCCGGATTCGACCGCTGACGCCGCAGAGTGAACGCCTGCGACTCAGGCCAGCCGAGAACGCAGGTCCTGAACTGCCGCGGTCCATTCCTCGACGCTATCGGATTCGGCGAACAGCTCCTGCAGCTCCGAATCTGCGAGGACGGCGTGAACGGCGGCGCGAGCCTGCGCCCGCAAATCGGCGGCGGGCGGCCCCTTGCCCTTGCACCATTCCTGCGCGATTTCCGGGAGTTCCGCACAGGGGTTGCCGGCCAGCGCCGCGACGACTTCGGCTGCCGCAAGCGCGTTGCAGCAATCCGGGGCATCTGGCTGCTCTTCGGCGTCGACCACCGCGCTCAGCGCGCTGCGGACGGCGGCAATCCCATCAGTTTGGAGGTCTGCGAGCCAATCGAGCGCGCCGTCGTTCTCAAAGCTGCCGACGCCCCAAGCACCCATGGCGACTCCATGTTGGGCAAGCGCGCCGTTTTGGAGTGAACTCTAGCAGACGCTGACGCGACGGCCGACGCGGCGCTTGCGGTTGATCATCTGCCGGCCCTTCTTGGTCCGCATCCGCACCAGGAAGCCGGACTTGCGCTTGCGCTTGATATGGCTGATCTTGCGATCGGTCTGCATGGCTCGGCTCCGCTCACGTCACGCTCCGCCAACCGGAGCGAGCCGATCAGTATCGCGTCCGGCTCGCGCCAAGTCAAGCGTGTCGGTGCGGAACCCCGGTGGCAGCGGTCTGCTGTGAAAGCGCAGCGAGTTCCGGGGCGCGGCCGGTACCATGACGGCAGGTTTCGTACTAGGACGGCTCGAGCTGGCTTTGTCCCGGTGCGTGAAATGAACGGATTGAGACGCCGGCAGCAGGCGCGACGGGCGGAGCAGCGCGAGCGAAGAGACCGGCCAGAGGCCGGTCCCCCAGCGCTGCCGAGCCGAAGCAAGTGCAGCCGTCGCGAGATTTTCGTAAGAAGCTTCGCCCGGGAGGACCGCTTCATGTGGACGCAGCCCGTGTTCGTCAGGATCGCCGTACTGGGAACGGCGCTCGCGCTCGCCGCGCCTTCCGGCGCTCAGACCCCCGAGGCGCAGCGCTACTGGGCCAATTGGCGCGGGCCGCTGCAAACCGGCGTTGCGCCCGAGGCAAACCCGCCGCTGCGCTGGAGCGAGACCGAAAACGTCCGCTGGAAGACGGCCATTCCCGGCTCCGGCCATTCGGCGCCGGTCGTCTGGAAAGACCGCGTCTACGTGCTCACGGCTGTTCCTGTCGCTGCCGATCCGCCCGCGGGCGCATTCCTGCCGCCCGGCGTACTGAACGTCGACGCGATGATTCAGGACGCCCCCGCACCGGAGCGCCCGCAGGAGCCCGGCAGCCGACCCGCACGCGGAGAACGCCAGGGGCGCGGCGGCGAGCGCGGCGGCTTGAACAAGCCAAACGCGCGCATGCGCATGGTCGTGATGGCGCTGGATCGCGCCACCGGCAAGATCGTCTGGGAAAAGACCGTGCGCGAGACCTCGCCGCACGAGCGCCTGCATCAGGACTCGTCCAACGCCTCCGCTTCACCGGTCGTCGATGGCGAGCACGTCTTCGCCTACTTCGGCTCGCACGGGCTCTACGCATTGAACCTCAGCGGTGAACTCGTCTGGGAACTCGACCTCGGCGACATGCGCACCCGCAACGAGTTCGGCGAAGGCGCTTCTCCAGCGCTGCACGGCGACACGCTCGTCGTGAACTGGGATCACGAAGGCGACGATTTCATCGTCGCGCTCGACAAGAAAACCGGGAAAGAACGCTGGCGCGTATCGCGCGACGAAGGCACAAGCTGGTTCACGCCGCTCATCGCCGAGGTCGACGGCAAGCCTCAGGTCATCACCGGCGGACAGAATCGATGCATCGCGTACGACCTGGCGACCGGACAGGAAGTCTGGTCGGCTCCCGGCTTGACGGCCAATGTCATTCCGACGCCCATCTATGCCGACGGCGTGGCGTATCTGATCAGCGGCTTCCGCGGCAACGTCGCGCGCGCGATCAAGCTGTCCGGCGCCAAGGGCAAGCTCGATGATTCGCCCGCAATTCTGTGGACCTACGACAAGAACACGCCGTACGTCCCGTCGGCGATGCTGTATGACGACGCCCTCTATTTCCTGGACAACAACCGGCCGGTGCTGACCTGTCTCGACGCGCGTACCGGCAAGCCGCACTACGGCCCGCAGCGCCTCGAAGGCCTGAACGGCGTCTATGCCTCGATCGTCGGCGCGGCGCATCGCGTCTACGTGGTCGGGCGAAACGGCGTCACCATGGTGATCAAGCTCGGCCCCACCTTCGAACGGCTTGCGCTCAACGAGCTTGACGAGCCGATCAACGCCTCGCCGGCCATCGTGGACGACGCGATCTTTCTGCGCGGCAGCAAGTCGCTCTACTGCCTGTCGGAGCCGTGAAGCACACGGCGCGCCCGCTGGCGGCGCTGGCGATCGGAATGCTCCTGCTCGCCGGCGGCGGCGGGGCGCTGCTCGCGCAGCCGCTCGGCGCGGCGCTCGACGAGCGCGAGCGAGAATATTTCCTGACGCATCGTTACGCCCAGACCTGCCTCGATTCGCTCAGCGCGGTCTGCGGCAGCGGTCTGTTCTCGCGTGACTTCGAGCGCGAATACACTGAGGCCGGCCGCTGGATTCTGGCGGCGCTGGCCGGCGCCGGCGCGGTCGCGTTTCTGATCGCGTGGACGAAGCTCGCCGCTGCGTCGCCGGTCGCGGGGCCGCCGTTGCTGGCGGTTCTGCTCGGCTATCTGGGGTTGCAGGTGGCCGCGATCGCGGCGCTGTTCGCCGCATCGGCCGCTTCCGGCGAAGCGAGCGACGCGCCTGCGCTGCTGCGTCGCGCGGTGTTTGTCGCGGCGGGCGTCGCAACGCCGCTGAGCGACGCCGGCCCCGCGCAGCGCTCGACGCTGGCCGTCATTGCGGGGCTGGTCGCGCTCGGACCGTCGACGTGGGCGCTGCTGTTGCCGTTGCGGCTGCGCCGCGGTCTAGCGACGCGGGCCGTGTTTCGGTCCGCCGCCGGTTTCGCAACACTCCTGCTCAGCCTCACGCTTGCCTGCGCGTTTCTGGAATCTCCGCGCGGCGGCGGCGCGCCTGTCGCAGCGCGGGAAGCCGCGGGTTCCGGCGAGCAGCGGTGGCAGGCTGCCGAACCGACCGAGCGACACTGGCGCAGTCTGCGGCTCACGATCGCGGCCGTGGGCGCGGGCTGTGCTACCGAGCCGCTGACCGACCGCTCGGTCTCGCAGGGGACGCAGTTTCTGTTATCGCTCGGCACGCTCGTCGGCGGCCTTGGCGGCTCCGCGTCGGGCGGGTTGCGCTGGCCGCTGCTGGCGGCGGCGGGCGCCGGTGTGTTCGCAACGCTCGGATTCCGGCGCCGACCGAGCGACCCCGCGCTCGTCGCGTGGCGCAGCGCGTGTCTGGCGGGTCTGGTCGCGCTGCTGGCATGCACGGCTGTGGTCGCGGTTGGGCTGCTGATGGTCGAGCATCTCGCGGCCACGCGATTTCAGGCTGCGCCGAGCTTTGCTGACGCCTTGCTCGACGCGAGCTCTGCGGTTGGCGGCGGCGGGCTAACCAGCGGGCTCGCGTCGCTCGTCTCCAGCCGCAACTTGGCTCGCGGCCTCGGGCTGAATTTCGATCTCTACGCGTTCGGCATGTCGCTTCTGGCTGCGGGCATGCTCCTGGGGCGCTTCATTCCGCTGTTGGTGCTGGCGTCCTATGCACGCCGCGAAAGCCCGCCGATCTGAATTTTGGCTGGACTGCGTCATCGCCGGCGGCGAGAATCCCAGCGGCACTCAACGCGGGGGCGACATGGCGCGCTCGAAGCGCGACGGCTGGCCGCTGCGCGACACTTTTGCAAACTGGAACTTCGTACTGCGGCTGCGCGGCGTGCAGCGGCAGTTGCTGCGCGTCGCCACGCTCTTTCTGCTGGCCGGGCTCTTGTGCGTGATCGGCGACCACCTCACGCCCGGCGGCATGCCGCGCGCCATGCTGGCGCCGCTCAGCTTGCTGCTGGCGCTCGGGTTTCTCGCGGCCTGCGGGCGTCTGCTGTGGCTCGCCGCGTTTCGTCCGCTGCACACGGCGTTCGTCGCCCGCGAGATCGAGAAAGCCCACGAAATCCCGCACAACGCGCTCGTGAACTCGGCCCTGCTCGCCGCGAGCGACGTACCGCGCGGCGTGCGGGCCGCGGTCGATTCGCAAGCCATCGCGGCGCTGCAAACGCACATTGACGTTGCCGCACCCACCGGCGGCGCGGGACGCATCTGGTGGTTGCCGGCGCTGGTGCTCGCGGCGTGGCTCGCGTACGCGCTGCTTTCCCCGAAGCCGCTGCTGCCGTCGGTGCTGCGCGTGCTCGGTTCGCCGCTTCCTGCGCCGACTGCCACGCGCATCGCGCTGGTGCGTCCCGCGCCGGGAGACGTCGTCTACGCCGAGCGCCCGCTCGAACTTGAGTTCGCGCTGAGCGGACGCCCGGCTGAAACGCTGACGCTCGAGCTGCTGGCCGTGGACGGCGCCGTCGCCTCGCAGCTGGTGCTGCCGCGCGCGGCCGCGGGCCAGGCGGGCGACGTGCGGCGCACGACGCTGGCGGCGCAGGAAGTGTCGGCGGGGCTGCGGCTGCGGGCGCGCGCCAACGACGCCGTACTCGAGCGCGAAATTTCAGTGCAGCCGGCGCCGCGCGTGGAACATGTTCAGATTTCGCTGACTCCGCCTGCCCACACGGCCGAGTCGCCGCGCGTGACGAGCGACGCGGTGATCGAGGTGTGGGCGGGGACGCAGGCGCGCTTCACGCTGCAAGGCAACGTCGAGGTGCGCGATCCGGTGCTGGTGCTGCGCGGCGCCGGCGAATCGCGCACGCGCATGCAGACCTCGCCGGAGACGCCGCGCGCCGCCACCGCCGCGCTGACGCTGGTCGACAGCGGCGAATTGCGATTCGAGTTTTCCGATGCGTACGGCGCGGCGGCTTCTGATCGGCAGTTGCGCCGGATCGTGGTGCGCGGCGACAGCCCGCCCACGATTGAGATCACCGCGCCCGCGGACAACAGCGAGCCGATTCGCGTCGGGCCCGACGCCCGGCTCTCGGCACTGGTCAGCGACGACGTCGGTCTGGCGCAGCTTGAGCTGGTGCGCGATCGCGACGGCGTCGTGTCGCGAACGGCGCTGCCTTTACCCGCGCCGCCTTCGCGCAGCGCCGAAGTCGGGGCGCCGCTCGGTGGCGAGAACCTGACGGTCGGCCAGGTGGAGCGCGTGTGGCTCGAGGCGCGCGACGCGCGCCGGCTGGCCGATGGCTCGCCCGCGCCGCAGTTGACGCGCAGCCCCGCGTTCACAATCGTGCGGATCGACAGCGCGCCCGCCCGCGCCGACGCCGAACCCGATGACTCGCGCCCCGTCGCAGAGGGCGCAGCCGCGAGCGGAGAGGCGGGGACGTCGGTCGAGTCGCGCGAGCGCACGCGCCCCGGACCCGCGGACGGTGGCGCGGCCGCTTCGGGGCCGGCGGAGAGCGGAACCTTCGTGCCCGCATCCGCTCCGGCGGCCAGCGCTCCCGCTGAAGGCGATCCGAACGCGCCGGGTGCGGGTGGAACTGGCGGCGACCCGAGTGAGTTCGACGACGCGATCCGCCGATTCGTTGAGCAGCACGGCTCGACCGCGCGCCGATTGCAGGAAGCCTCCGACGGTGACGCGCCGCAGGCGCGCGATGCGCTGCCCGGCGACGAACTGGAGGGGGAGGAGCAGAGCGGCGGCGGCAGCGGCGGCGGCGGTGCGCAGCCCCCGCCCACGGCTTCGCAGCCGGCCGACGACAGTGGCGACGACGGCGCGCCGCCTGCGTCGGCGCCCGCTTCGCAGGCGACTTCGCCCGAAACGCCCACGGACACCGCGCCGCCGGATTCGACCGACGGGCCGGCGAGCGATCAGCCGGACTCTTCGAGCGGCGCTTCGCAGCCCGCGCCGACGACGCCTGCTGCCTCGCAGCCCAGCGCCGACGCGCGGGATACCCGCGGCGCCAACGGCGCCACGCCGGACTCACCCGCGCCGCCGGATTCGCAGCCGGTAGACCAACCCGAAGCGAAGGATTCGGGTGGCGGCGAGGCCGAGCAGGACAGCGCGCCGGCCGAGGATGCGTCAACCGGCGATGATCCATCAGCGACCGGCGAAGCGGGCGATTCAATGGGCGCGCCTGACGGCGACGAGCGCGTGCTCTACGGCGACGAGCAAGACGAAGCTTCGTCGCAGCCGAGCGGCGACGCGTCGCTGGCAGACACACGCGGCGCGGAAATCGACCGGCGCGGCGAATTCGTCGATGTGCTACAGCTTCTGCGCCGCGGCGAGCCGCCGACCGACGAGGATTTGGCCGCGCTCGGGCTCGACGCCCAGGCCCGTCGTGAGTTTCTCGAGCAGTTCGAGCGGCTTCGCGAACTGGCTCGTCCGGCAGCGGTTCGCACCTGGCGACAGTGGCAGGCACAAGTGCGGCCGGGAGACGCGCGCGTCGAGCGCCGCGGCGGTGGCGCGACGACCGTGCAGGGTGCGGGGCCGCTCACCGGTCCGGCCGATTCCGTCGATCTGGCAGCGCCGCCGGAAGACCAGGAGATCGATGCCCGACTGCGGGCGGTGCTGGATGCGTATTACCGCGCGCTCGCGGAGCGCCGCCCCGCTGCGCAGTCGCAGCCGACGAAGCCGTAGACGCTGCTGCGGACCGAGTAGCTCGGCGAAGTGCGGTGGCGCGGCGCCGCTCAGCCGCCGACGTACTTCGCGTACGCGGCGCGGGCCTTGGCGGGGTCGCTCGTGCCCGAGACGATCGCGCGCCCATCGCGAAACACCGCGAATTCCAGCCCATCGACCTGAAACCGCAGCAGGAACTCGTTGCACACCGCGCGTGCCGCACGCAGCCGGTCGGCGATGGCGCGCAAGTCGACCTCGGCCGCGGCGCCGGTCGGCTGCACCTGCACCGCATTCCGTCCGCAGAGCGTCACCGCGCCGCCGCCGCGCGTCCCGTCGAGATACTCGAATCGCTTCTGTCCGCAGCAGACGCAGGCGGCGCGCTGCGCGGGGTCGGCGGTGCGCAGGGTGCGCACGCGGCCCGACCAGGCATCGATCGCGAGCAGACCCGCCAGTGCCTCGTCGGGCACGCCCATCAGAATCTTCATGGCCTCGAGCGCCTGGAAACCGGCAACAATCTCGACGGTCGGACCGAGAATGCCGGCGGTGTCGCAGGTCGGGCTCATGCCCGGCGGCGGCGGTTCGTCCCACACGCAGCGCAGGCACGCGGTGCGGCCCGGTCGCACCGCCATCACCAATCCTTCGCTGCCGATGCACGCGCCGTAAACCCACGGCACAGCCTGCTGCACGGCGAAATCGTTCAGCAGGAATCGCGTCTCGAAATTGTCCGCGCCGTCGAGCAGGATGTCGGCGTCGCGGCAGTGCTCGGCGATCGTGAGCGCCCGCACGTCGGCCACCACCGCATCCACCTCGATCGCCGAATTGATGCGCCGCAGTTTGCGCGCCGCAGCCTCGGCCTTTGGCAGTCCGGCCGAGACATCGTGTTCGTCGAACAGCGATTGGCGCTGCAGGTTGTGCAGCTCGACGTAGTCGCGGTCGATCAGCCGCAGCGCGCCGACTCCGGCGCGCGCGAGCGTGTTCGCGAGCGCGCTGCCCAGCGCGCCGCAGCCCACGAGCACCGCCCGCGAATAGCGCAGCCGCTTCTGACCGCCGACGCCCACGTGGCTTTCGAGAATCTGGCGGTGGTAGCGCTGCAGCGCCGGCTCGAGGTCGCCGATCGCGATGGACGATGCGGGAGTCGGGTCAGGCGACACGGCGTTCCTTTTTGGCGAGAGGTTGTGCCTTCACCAGTCTATCCCGTTGCCGGGGGAATCAGTCGCGGAAAAGTCCGCGCTGCTCCGCCGGCCGCAAAGCTGGCTTGTCCGCCGCCGTCCGCGACCGTAGCATGCCCGCCGGAAATCGGGCGAGGCGGATACCGGAGGATTGGGTTTTGAGAAACCTGGTAGTACTCGCCTGCAGTTTGGCACTGCTGTCTACGACCGCGCTTGCGCAATCGGTTTCCATCACGCTATCCGACGGCGCGGTGATTCGCGCCGATCTGCTGCACGAAACTCCCGAACGGCTCGTGGTAGACTTGGGCTACGACGTGCTCGCGATCCCGCGCTCGGCCGTGCGCGACGTGCAGCGCGAGACGGCTTCCTCGCCGGCGAGCGGTCCGGCCGCGGCGGCGAGCGTCAGCAGCCACCTCTACAGCACCGCTCAGCTTCCGGTGCGCAGCGTCAAAGTGCTTGCTGACGAGTTCGGCGAAGGCGTCGCGCTCGTTTCGTCCCCCAGCGGACTCGGCAGCGGATTCTTCATCTCCGAGCAGGGGCACCTGATCACGAATTTCCACGTGATTGAGAACGAGACGCTGCTGGCGGTGACGATCTTCCGCCGCGCGGACGGCGAGTTTCGCCGCGAGAAATTCGAGCAGGTGACGATCGTCGCGACGAATCCGTTTCTCGACCTGGCGCTGCTGAAGGTAGACCTGCCCGCGGGCTATCGTCCGCGCGTCTGCTACCTGAGCGAAGGCGATGAGCTGCGCGACGGCGACGCCGTGTTTGCGATCGGCAATCCGCTCGGCCTGGAGCGCAGCGTCTCCGAAGGCATCGTCAGCCGGCGCAACCGGGCCGAGAACGGCCTGGCGTTCGTGCAGACCACCACGCAGATCAACCCCGGCAACTCCGGCGGGCCGCTGTTCAACGCCCGCGGCGAGGTGGTCGGCGTCACCAACATGAAGATTGCGTTCGGCGAGGGACTGGGGTTCGCGATCCCCACGCGCTATGTGATCGATTTTCTGCGAAATCGCGATGCGTTCGCCTACAACAGTGAGAGTTCCAGCGCGGGGTTCCGCTATCTGCAGCCGCCGGCCCGCGCAGATTCGAACCCGCCGCTGTTCCTGAAAGAAGAGTAGGGCTGCCGACCGACTGAACGGAGAATGCGATGCCGCGGGTGACTCTCGCCCAGTTTCTGGTGTTGTCCATCGGGTGTGCCGCCGCCGTTCGGGCGCAGACCGCCGACCCCGCCGATTGGGCGCCGCCCGAGGCGCTGGCGTTCGTCGGCGTCAGCGATTTCGCCGAGCTGCGCGCGGCCTTCGATCGTTCGCTGATGGGCCGCCTGATGAAGGACGCCGCGGCGCGCGAGTCGATGGCCGAGATGGCGGCGATGTACAAGTTCACCGAGGATTTTCAGACCAAGCTCGGCGCGGCGCTCGAGCTTCAGCCGGGACAGTTGAAGAACCCGTTCGCCGGTCCGCTCGCGCTCTTCGTCACGGCGCCGCCGGCCGAGGACCGCGATGCCTTCGGCGTGACGTTTGTCGGAAACATCGGCGCACGGGACGTGATACGCGATTACTACGACCGCGGGCTGCGCCGGCTGAAGACAGTCGCCACCGGCCATGAGACCGAAAACGTCGGTTCCTACACGATCGACACCTTCCGTTACGAACCCAAGCCCGCCGAAGCGGCCGAGCCGTCCGAGGGCGAAGGCGCCGGCGAGCTCGGCGAAGATTTCGATCCGGAAATGGCGTTTGAAGAGCAGGGCCTTACGCAGATTCTGGAATCGGCGCTGGCCGAACTGTTTACCGCCGAGTCACTGCCGCCGCGCTTCGCCGCCTGTCTCACCGAGGATCGCTTGATCGTCGGCCTCGACCCGGCGGACGTGAAACGCGTGCTGCGCCGGCAGCGCGGGGGCGAGAGCCTGACGACGCTCGAAGACCACAAGGAGATGCAACGGCTCTTCAAGCCGATGGGCGTGCTCCGCTTCTTCTTGAACACCCCGAAGCTGCTCGAGCTGGCGCGGCGTTTCGACGACACCGGAGAAACCGAGAAGGCCTTCTCGGCTCTCGGACTTAACAACGTCGGCGCGTGGTGCGGGCATGCCGGCGTCGACGAGAAGTCCGAGTACTTTGATTCCATCGTCTTCATCCGCGGCGAGCGCACCGGAATACCCAAACTGCTCAGCATGGCCAACGCCCGGACCGCCGACGCCGGCGGGCTGCCGGCCAACGCCGCCATCGCCATGAGCTTCAATGTGAACCTCGCCGAAGCCCTCGACGAAATCGAGAAGATGGTGCGGCGAACCGACCCCACAGCCGCTGACGAGATGCGCCAGACTCTGGAGGCGGTGCCGATGGGTGACGGCCCGCCGCTCGATCTGCGGCGCGAGTTGTTCGGCCGGCTTCGCCCGCCGATGTCGTTTTCGCTGGGGTTTGATCGGCCCTACGGCCCCGATTCGCCGAAGGTGCTGATCAGCATCGGCCACAACGACCAGCAGGCGATCGGGCGACTGCTGGCGCGCGTGCGCGAGACGCTGCCGCCGCCGCTCACCGATCGCGACCTCAACGGGACGCCGGTTTTCGACACGCCGTTCGGCTTTTCGTTCGCCGCGTCGAGCAACTCGATCTGTTTCGGCAGCACGACCGCGGTCGAGCGCGCGATCCAGCCTGGAGACAGCGACCCGGGTCTCAAGGCCGACCCGGCGTTTCGCCGTGCGGCTGCGATCAGCGCTGCCGAATCGTCGGGCTTGATGTTCGTGAACGGCAGGCGGCTGCTCGAGGCCGGTCTCGAGATGCTGCAGCACGAAGAGGCGATTCAGGCTTCCCTGCTGACCAACCCCGCGTCGGCGATCGCGTTCGGCGTCGTGCAATCGGTCTCGGGCAATGTCTCGAAGGACAAAGTTGAGCAGGCGCGCCGAGCGTTGCAGTACCAGGGCGTCGGCCTGGCGACCTGGATCACCACGCCCGAGGGCATCCGTCTTACGCAGCACCAGATTCAGGCCGAAGCGCCCTAGTCAGGAATGTTCTAGCGATGCGACACACGCCGCTGATCGAATTTCATCGGGCCCAGGGCGCGAAGCTGGTCGATTTCGCCGGCTGGGAAATGCCCGTCTACTACACCGGACTGCTCGAGGAGCATCACTACACGCGCAACCACGCGACGTTCTTCGACGTCTCGCACATGGGGCGCGTCTATTTCACCGGCGCCGGCGCCGCCGCGTTTCTCGAGCGCCTGAACACACGCCGCGTCGGCGACATGAAGGTCGGCCAGTGCCGCTACAGCCACATGTGCCGCGACGACGGCGGAGTTCTCGACGACGTCATCGTTTCGCGGCTCGAGGATTGCTGGCTGGTGGTCTGCAACGCGTCGAACCGCGACAAGCTGCTCGTCTGGTGGCAGCAGCAACTGCGCGGCGCCGACGTGACCATCGACGACCAGACCGCGAAAACCGCGATGGTCGCGATCCAGGGGCCCGAAGCGCTGGAGACCGTCGACCGGCTGCTGCCGTTCCCCGTATCCGATCTGAAGCGCTACCACTTCAAGCACGGCGCCATCATGGGCACGTCCTACTACATCGCCCGCAGCGGCTACACCGGTGAGGACGGCATCGAGGTCATCGTGCCGGCGCACATGGCGATGATGGCGGCCCGGTTGCTGACATCGGCCAGCGAGGAGATCGCGCGGCCCATCAAGCCGGCCGGGCTGGGAGCGCGCGACACGCTGCGCACCGAAGCGGGCATGCCGCTCTACGGTCACGAGCTGAGTGAAGAGTGGGATTCGATCACCGCCGGGCAGAACTGGGCGGTCGACCTGACGAAGGATTTCGTCGGCCGCGACGCGCTGCAGCGTGCCAAGGACGCGGGTCCGCCGCGCGTCATCGTCGGTCTCGAAGTCGACAGTCGCCGCACGCCGCGCCAGGGTGCAACGGTGCTGGCCGAAGGCCGCCCGATTGGGGCCGTTACGAGCGGTACGACCAGCCCGACGCTGGGCAAGGTGATCGCGATGGCGCTGGTCTCGCGCGAAGCCGCGGCGGTCGGGGCTGCGCTGCAGATCGAGCTGCGCAGCGAGCAGTTGCCGGCGCGTGTGGTGGCTCTGCCGTTCTACAAGCGCGGCAAGAGCGGCTGATACCGTCTGATCCGCCGCCGCGGCTGCGTGCGTGCGGAAATCCCTACGGACAAGGCTGGCCGTACGCCGCCAGGACGACGCCCAGGTCGCTCAGGTCGGTGTCGCCGTCGTCGTCGACGTCGCCCGCGCACAGGCCCGGACCGGCGGCGCAGTTCCAATCCGCCAGCACGATGCCCAGATCGCTCAGGTCGACGTCGCGGTCGCCGTCAAGATCGCCGTCACACGGGGTCAGTGGGTTCAGCAGGAACGCACGCGGGAATCCGCGATACGTGCCCAAGCCCACGATCTGGCCGCTATCGTTGATGTCGCTGGCGGATTGCAGAACCCAGTCGGTTCCCGTGGGTATCATCGCGTTCAAATCACGCATCTCACCGTCCCAAAGAAAGGCACGGCTGCTCGATGTGCCGACGACCTGCTGCAAGTTATTCAGGGCTCGCGCGTAGCTCGTTCCGTTGCCAAGGTGCCCCAGATCAGTTCTCGTAGTCACCTCTCCAGAAGCGTCCGTGGCGAAGAGGAATGCGCGATCGGCGCCACTCGAATCAGAGGCGCAGCCCACGATGTCGCCGAAATCGTTGATATCAAAAGCCTGGCTGCGTTGGCCGCCCAGGGTGCCCAGGTCTCGAAAAGCGCCATCCTGCCACAAGAAGGCGCGGCTTACGCTGTCATCCGTGAGACTTGAGTGGCCGACGACCCGGCCATCGGATGCGACGGCGTGCGCGTAACTGAAGTGGCCACCCAAGGTGCCGAGATCGACCAGGACGCCGCTTGTCCAAAGCGCTGCATGATCCACCCACCCGAAAGCCGGGTCGTTCACGCTCAGGTATCCGACGATCACGCCACTGTCGTTCACGGAGTGCGGCGCCAGGTCGCCCAGCGGTGTTGTGATTCCGCCCAGCCAGTTCAGCCCGTGCGGCGTCATCTCGCCGAGGTCGTAGGAGACGCTCACCACGACTCCGGACGAGTTCAAGTCGAAGCCTTGGCATTGCAGATCGCCCGACAGCGGCGAGATCGGGGTCAGAACACCGTCCCATTGGAAGCCAAGCGCGGCGTAGTTCGTATCCCATGCGACTCCCGCGACGCGCCCGAAATCATTGATCGCGCCGGCTGCGCTGCTCGGCCCGCCCAGGGTCCCGAGGTCGACAATGTCGTAGTCCGTCGACGCGGCAGCGATTGCAGCTCCGAGCTGCATCGCACCGCAAAACAAAACGTGGCTTCGTTTCACGACTAGCTCCCTTGGAGGTCAATCATCCTGACTATGGAAGAACGCGCCCGGCACCGTTGTGTGGCAGACGGTACATGTATCGAGCTTGCCGGCGTGGCCCTGCAGCCGATTCGGCTGCACGTTGTCGGCCTCGGTTACGTTGGGGCCGATGGCGTGCGGACTACCGTGGCACGCGGCGCAGCGGATGTTCCCGTGGCCGACCGAATCTCGGTAGAGCACTCCAGGCTGCTCAAAGGTGAATCCGGGTCGATTGTGGCAGTCCGTGCAGCGAGGTTCATCAACCCAGGGAATTCGTGCGGGGTCGCCGACGGCGTACATGTCGCCGTGGCAGGTGGTGCAAGTAATTCCATTGGAGAAGTGAACGTCGCGTTGGCATTGCGTGCGAATGCCCGGATGGCAGGCATAGCACTTCTCGGGCAGATTCACGTCGTCCATGCGCGGCGCGTGAGCCCCGTGTATCGCAGTCGAGAGGCTCGGCAGTCCCGGCGTCCCGGGCAGTCCCAGCGCGTTCGACGCGTGACACGAAGCGCAAAGCACTGGCCGTTGATTGATCAGATCAGTCCCGTGCAGACGGTCGTGATCCTGAAGCAGATCGGTGGCGGTGGATACGCTGGGATCGTCGTGGCACAGGTTGCATGTGATTTCCGTCGACACCGGCATGACCGCCTGCGTTCGCGCAACCAGGGCTCCGCTATCGCGCCGCGTCGCCTCGAGCGTGACCAGCGGATAGGGGTTCTCGCGGCCTGAGTCGTCGATCGGAACGATCGGCACTCCGATTACGGCCCAATCCCCAGTGTACGGATCCAGCATTCCCGACAGCCCGGCACCCGTCAGGCCGACGTTGGGCGGCTGTTGTGGCCCGAGCGCCGGTTGCCAGTATTCCCAGAAGTTGGTCTTGTCCGCGGAATGCGTGTTGTTCGGAAGAAAGTATCGAATCTGAAAATCGCCGGCGCTCGTCTCCACGTCCGGAGAGCTTCCACGGCGAATCAGTTGCGCCCGCATCGTGTTGAATGGCGGCAGGACCATGATCTCGGAAAAGTCCGAGTTCATGCAGTGCATACCGAGGTCGTTGTAGCCGATCAGGACGTACGTGTCGGCCACTGCGACTGCGGCCGCGTGCGCGGGGGGCTCCCAAGGAATGCCGAAAAGCGACGCGAGCGTCAGAGTACCCGTAGATATTCGCACCGGAAGATTCATAGTGCGCTCCCCAAAATTGTCGCGGCAGAGCAGACCCTGCAATCACGGTGCGACCGTATCGCATGGCCCGACCGCTCAACCTATAGCATCGCGGGTGGGCAGGCTTCCCTGCTAGCGGGGAAGTCCCGCGCTCCGTGGCGTTGTCTGCCGGGGAAAGCCCTACAGAAGCTTCAGCTCAATCGCGACTCGCACCAGATCGGAACGCTCGCGGAGTCCGAGTTTGCGCATCAGGCGCGCGCGGTAGGATTCGACCGTCTTGACGCTCAGACCGAGCGCATCGGCCAGGCGCTGGTTCGTGTGCCCCAAGGCCACGCCCTTCAGGACTTCCATCTCGCGCGCGCTGAGCGCGTCAGGTGATCGTGCCGGGTTCGTCGCGAGCAGTGTGTCGCCACCGCGGCCGCCGACGTCTACGACGACGCGCCCCTCCGCCACGGCGCGGATTGCGTTGGTGAACTCGCCGTCCGCGGCCGACTTTGTGACGAATCCGGCGGCGCCGAGAGACAGCGCGGTGCGGACGTAAGCGGGGTCGTCATGCATGCTGACGACGAGCAGCCTGACGTCCGGCTGCAATTGAAGTAGATACTGAATCCCGGACAGGCCCGAGGAATCCGGCAGCGACAAGTCCAGCGTGACGACCGCCGGGCGCAGAGAAGCTACCAGGCGCCCCGCTTCAAGCAGCGTCGCCGCCTCGCCGACAACGTCGAAGTCCGGTTCCCTCAGTAGCGTCGCGCGCAGCCCGGTGCGCACCAGTGCATGGTCATCCACGATGAGAACGCTGATTCGTCTCATCGTTCGTTTGGCAGCGGAAACTCGGCGCGGATTTCCGTCCCATTCGGAACGCTCGAACGCCGACTCCAGCGGCCACCCAACAACTCAACTCGCTGCCGCATGAACCGAAGTCCGAGCCCGGTTTCTGAATCACTCTGCGGCAGGCCAACCCCGTCATCAGACACCGTCACGCGCAAGCGGTCACCGCGACGACTTACGCTCACGACGATTTGGGAGGCCGATGCGTGCTTGAGCGCATTGGTGACAGCTTCCTGCACGAGGCGATACGCAGCGAGTTCGACCGCGGGGGGCAAGCGCCGCGGTCCAAGTTCCACGGCTGGCTGAACGCGCACACCCACGGTTGCCGACAAATCTTCGCACAGTCGTTCGATCGCCGGCGCCAGCCCGAGGTCGACAAGCAGAATCGGCGACAGGTCTCGAGCGAGCCGCCGCGTGGCGTCGATCGCGAGGTGCGCGAGTTCGCTCAGCCGCTCCGCGTGTCCGCGCGCCTGCTCCAGCGACGCGGCTTGTCGTAAGTTCCGCAGTCCGAGCAGAAGGGCGGTTTGCGACTGGCCCACGTCGTCGTGCAGGTTTCGCGCGACTCTGGCGCGCTCTTCGTCCTGTATCGACAGCAGGCGGAGAAACAGCTCACCGCGCTCGATGCCGAGTCTGCGAAGCGGACGCACGATGAGCCACCAGAACAACGGGGCCAGCAATGCGACTAGGCCGACGGAATCGAGCAGCGCGCCGGTCACGCCTCGTCGCACGTTTTCGCCGAGTTCGTCAAGCATGAGCATGAGCAGAAACTCAGTGAGAAACGCGGCCCCGACCAGCACAAGCATGGTATGCAATGGACTCACCGGCAGTGCGGATTCCGCGGGACTCGCCGAGCCGTCTCTGGATTCCATGCCGACAACCGCCGTCACTCGATTGGTTCTACGGACAAGGCTGGCCGTACGCCGCCAGCACGACGCCCAGGTCGCTCAGGTCGGTGTCGCCGTCGTCGTCGACGTCGCCCGCGCACAGGCCCGGACCGGCGGCGCAGTTCCAATCCGCCAGCACGATGCCCAGATCGCTCAGGTCCACGTCGCGGTCGCCGTCAAGATCGCCCTCGCACGGCGGCGGCGGCGGCGAGCCGGCGCGAAACACGAGCATTCCCGATTGCGGAATCGTGATCAGCGCGGACTGCGAGAAACCGTCGTAGTCGGTGTCGTCGGTCGCAATGCTGCCGCCGTTGCCGACGTTGGTGCCGTCGTAGAGCGCGGACTGGCTGTTGAGCAGCTCGGTCCAGACGCCGGCCTGCGGGAAGCCCAGGCGATAGCCGTTGTAGTCGGTGTTCGCGAAATTCGCGACGACCACGCAAACGTTCCCCGAAGCGTCATAACGCTGGAACGCCAGCACGTTGCCGCCCTCGTTCACGTGGAACACCTGGTAGCCCGCGTTCGCGCGGAACGAGCCGTTGGTCTTGCGCACGGCGATCGTGTCGCGGAAGAAATTGAAGATGTTGGCGTAGGTGGTGCGCTTCGACCAGTCGATGCGATCGGCGCCGAGACTGCTGCCGCCGCCGAAGCCGGTGTCCTCCAGCCACTCCGCGCCCTGCAGAATCGCCGGAATCCCGGGGACGAGCAGCGTCAGACCGTGCGCCAGCTTGCTGCGGCTCTTGGCGTAGAAGTCGTCGTGCGGGAATGTCGTGTCGATCCAGGTCACCGAGCGCGAGCCGCCGCTGCTGGGCCACGCCTCATCGTGCAGCTCGTAATAACGGAACAGATACGGTCCGTAGAGATACTCGCCGTCGCCGTCGAGTGCGTCGGCCAGCGCGCCCATGTCGGGGTCGCCGAAAGCCGCCGCGGCGATCGCCTCGCGCAGTCGGTCGCCCCACGGGTCGTGCCACTGCGCGTCGAAGCCCGCTCCGCCGAGGCTCGTCGGCCGCGTTACGAAGTAATCGTTCGGCAGTTGCTCGGCGATCGCGACTTTGTTGATCCAGCGGCGGTCGAGCGTGTCGTTGAACCACTGCATCAGGCTCCAGCCGTCGGCCTCCTGCGGGAAGATGTTCATGAAGTCGGTGGCGTCCATGCGGAAGCCGTCGATGCGATACTCCTCGAGCCACAGCAGCGCGCTGTGTACGAAATACTCGCGCACCGCGCCGCGGCCGAAGTCGGCCTGCGAGCCCCAGGGCGTCTCGACGTTGGGGACGCGGAAGTAGCTTTGCGTGCTGTTGCTGTCATAGAGCCACAGATGGTTGTCGCTGTCTGAGAAGTGATTCCACACGATATCGAGCATCACGCCGATGCCGTTCTGGTGCAGCACGTCGACCATGTGCTTGAAATCGTCGGGCGTGCCGTATTTCCACTCCGGGGCCCACATCGTCACCGGGTTGTAGCCGGCGGAGAAATCGCCCGGAAACTCATTGATCGGGGTCAGCTCCACCATGTTGATGCCGAGCTCGACGAGATGCTCCACGCGTTCGGCGACGTCGCGAAAATTCGCGGGGATCGTGGTCGAGCCGTACGGGTCGTTGCGCCCGGCGAACGTGCCGACGTGCAGCTCATAGATGATCATGTCTTCGAATGCGGGGGTCGCGAAACTGTCGTCGCTCCAGGCGTATGAGAACGGGTTTTCGAGATAGCTGTTGTACAGACCGCCCGACGGATTCAGCGCCCGCGCTCGGGCGTCCGGCTTCCAGATCGCGCCCGGCTCGAAGTAGAACTTGTATTGCTGCCGCGCGCTCGCGCCGTTCACCCGCGCGACGAAGTACTCGCCGTCCTTCGTCATCGGGTGCCCCAGGCCCCAGCCGTTGAACTCCCCGCGCACCCAGGCCTGCGTCGCGTTCGGCGCCCACACGCGGAACACCGCGCCGCCTGTCACCGGTGTGGCGCCCAGCGGCGCGTGCTCCAGTGTCACGCGATCCACCACGAACTCGCTCTCCGGCGCCGGCGGAACGTCCGTCACGCCCGCGAGGCTGTAGTAGTCGGTGTCCGATCCGTCGGTCAGTTCGATGTAATACGAAAGCGTGTCGCCCAGCATCGCAGGCACGTCGGCGCGCCAGATCGCGTACGGACCGCGATCGCGATCAAATACGGCTTCCGCCGTCTGGGCCGTGCCGTCGTTGTTGATGCGCAACCGCGCTGATGTCAGATCGAGACGGTACGCCTGGAAATTCACGCGGAATGCTTCGCCGTCGACCGGGCACAGCGGCAGGCGGTCCTGCCATTCAATGTGAGACACGCCGTTCCACTCGACGTCGTTGTCGTTGGCGGCGAAGAGTGCGGTCAGAAGCCCGAGCAGCAGCGGCATGAATGCACCTCGATCAAGTGCGGCGCCCGACAGGCGCGTGCAGATTGCTTGTGTTTGGTTGGCCCCGTTGACCGGTCAGAGTATAGCGATGAGCCGCACCCGATCCGCGGGATTCTTCGGCCGCGACTACGTCCGTTCTCGCGCGGCGGTGTGGCGTTTCGCCGCCCACGAATCCACGTTCACCGCCATTCGCAGCAGCGCCGCGTCGCGACGATACGGTGGCAGAAAGTGAATCTCAGTCGCTTCGTCGCACAACCCGCACGCGCGATAACACGCGATCGCGGCGAGATTCTCGGGAAACACCACCAGCACCACGCGCCGCGCGCCCAGCTCACCGAACGCCTTATCGAGCAGCGATTCGGTCAGCAGTCGACCCAGGCCCTGCCCGCGCCGATCCGACGCAACCACCAGATGGCCGAGCCAGTAATGCCCGCGCAACATGTTCAGCGTGTTCAATTCGCCGTACGCGATCGGTGGGCCGTCCTCGGCGTCGCGAATGCAATATTGCCGCACATTCCAGCCGCGCCAGCCGCGCACCGCCGCCGGCGTGATTGGCGCCGGCGTCCGCGGCGCCAGCCAGAGCGCCTGCAGATCGTTGGTCACCCATGACGCCACGATCGGCGCATCCGTGGGACGAAACGCCGACAATCTCGGTCGCACATTGTGACCTTGCGCACGTTTGCGATAATTTCTGGGCAGGAGGTCCGCCATGGCGATTCGTCCTTACATCCTAGCGGCTCGCCCGCCGCGACACAGCCGGTCGATCTCGCGTGCTCGGCAAATCGCGCGCCCATCGCGGCCTGTGCGCTCCGCATGACCCACGACGCCGTACGTCCCATTCGCGGGTATCCGGTCAAGCTGCGGCGGATTCAGGTCGGCCTGCGCACGTACGAGCTGCTCGGCCCGGCCAACTACGACTCGCTGGTCGACGACCCGCGCGTCGCAGAGCGCTTCGCCCAGGACGAATTCCTGCCCTATTGGGCGGAGTTCTGGCCCGCCTGTCGCCTGCTGGCGGAACTCGTCGACGGCTGGCCGAGCGTGCCCGAGGGGGCCGTTCCGCCCACGGTTCTCGAGATCGGCTGCGGGCTGGGGCTGGCGAGTCTGGTTGCGCGATCGCGCGGCTACAGCGTCATCGCCAGCGATTACGACGACGACGCATTGGCTTTTGTCGAGGCCAGCGCCGAGCGAAACGCGATCCCGACGCCCGTCCTGCGCTGGCTCGATTGGCGCGAGCGCTACCAGGACTTGCAGCCGCAGCGCATCCTCGCGGCGGAAGTCCTGTACGAGCGCCGAAATCTGCCTGCGATCGCCTGCTTCCTGCGCTACCACCTCGCGCCGGGCGGCGCGGCATGGATCGTCGATGGCAACCGCCAAACCGCCGACGCCTTTCCCGACGCCTGCGCCGCAGAAGGGCTGCGCGTCGCGGCTCATCGCCTGCGCGGCGCGGCGTCAGACTGCAACGACGTCAGCGGCCGCGTTTTCGAAGTTCGTCCTACGGCGTGAGTCGCCGGATCTTCAAGTTGCGATACCAGACGCGATCGCCGTGATCCTGCAGCGCGATGTGACCGTCGCGCACCGAGCCGTAGCGCGGCATGCTCTTGAACTTGCTGCCGGCGACGCGCTGCTTCCAATCCGCGCCGCCCCATTCGTACGCGAGAATCTTCTCGCCGTTCAGCCAATGCTCGACCTGATCGCCGCGCACCACGATCCGCGCCTGGTTGAATAACCCCACCGGCCGCGTCGTGTCGCGCGCCGGCGGATAGAGCGCGTAGTTCGCGCCGGCGCTGGTCAGCGGGCTGCGTCCGTCCGCGTGCTCGGCGTTGTCGAGCACCTGCATCTCCGGACCCGTATCCCACACCCAGCGGTTCGGCGGCTCGGCGCTTACGCCGTAGAAGATGCCGCTGTTGCCCGCGGCGCTCACGCGCCACTCAATCTGCAGCTCGAAATTCTCGTATATGTTTTCGGTGATGATGTCGCCGCCCGGACCGACTCGCACGAGGCAGCCGTCAATTACGTCCCAGCCGGGCGTGCCGTCGGCGCCGCGCGGCATCTCGGTTTGGCCGAAGCCGCGCCAACCCTTCGTCGTTTGCCCGTCGAACAGCAATTCCCATCCGTCCGCTTGTTCGGCCGCGCTCAGCAGATTCTGCGGCGGCTGCGCCGGACGCGGGCGCGGCGCGGGCAGCTCCCCGGCGGCCTCGATCAGCGTGTACCACGCTTCCGTGCTCCAGGGCAGTTCACTTTGCTCGCTGACGCACGGCGGCAGAAGGCGCAAGTACACAACGTGCTCGGGCTTCAGGCCGTCGACCTCGAGCGAGACCGTCCGCCGGTCTTCCGAGACCGATGCGCTCTTCACGGCATAGACGACGCCGTCGCGCCGCGGCGTCGCAAAGCCGCCGCTCGAATCGCGCAGCGGCCATTGCTCGATCTGGTATGCGTCCGTCTCCCAGCCGATGTTCTCCAGCAGCGGCTTGCTGAACTCGATTTGCAGGCCGTTGCGAAACGCCCGCAGGCTGCGCATCTCAAACACGGTGGGCGCGTCGGCGCGCGGCGCAAGCGCCGCGATCGGTGCGGCCATTCCCTGGCCGAACAGGTAGATCGCGCCGTCGCCGCCGCCGCGCACCGCAGTCACGGCGTCGGGCAGTCCGCCGCTGAAGCGCAGCGCCGCGCCCTGCGGCCGCTTGCTGCGATCATCCCACTGCACGCGAAACAGTTCGCCCAAGCCGACGTCCCACGCGACCTGCTGACCAGGGCCAAAAGCGCCGGCCGGAAGCGCCGCGGCGGTCGAGTTCCCGCACGGAAGTCGGCGACCCAGCGCGACGTGCGGAAACGGCAGGAACTGCTTCGAGTTTCCGCTGCGCTGATCGACCGTCGCGATGCCTTCGAACTTCGGATTCGCGCGCAGCTCGAACGCCGGGTGTACGCCGGCCGTCGGCGCGCCGTCGCCGGGACGACCGCGCCGCAAAGCCGGAATCATCGGCTTGGGGCCCGGCGCTGTTCGAATGTCGCCCGGCGTGTGGGATAGCGCGCTGCCCGCAATCGCCTCCGGCTCGTTTGCGGCGCCGGTCATGCGCCAGCGCAATTCAAGTCCGAGGCCGCCGCCCATCTGAAAGTAGACGATGCGCAGCGGGTGCTCGCCCGCCGTCAGCTCGACGCGCGTGTGCGCCGGCGTCATCGCGTGCAAGCCGTCGTTGTCGATCACGACGCGCCCGTCGAGTTCCAGCCGGCTGCCGTCGTCGCTGCCGAGCGAAAGCTCGTAACTGCCCGCGGTCTTCACGTTCAGAAACCCGCGCACCTCGACGTAGAAATTCTCGCTGCGATCGCCGAAGTCGGCTGCCTGCAGCCCTTGCAGCGCCGGCCACACGCGAACCTCGGTCGGCGGCGCGCCGGGCGCTGGCTCCGGGAGCGATGCAAACGACTGATCGAGTTCGTAGATGAGTACCTTCACGCCTGCAGCGCGCGGCTCCTCGGCGCTGGGGGTCTCGGCAGCGCTGGGGGACCGGCCTCCGGCCGGGCGGATCTCTGTTTCGTCAGCGCTGGGGGACCGGCCTCCGGCCGGTCGGTTGGAATGGGGCGCAGCGCTGGGGGACCGGCCTCTGGCCGGTCGCTCGTCTGTTTCGGGGGACTGGCCTCCGGCCGGTCCGACGCTTCGATCCTCCGCGTGGCTGGACAGCACGCAGGCCAGGCTCAACCACGCCGCCATCCACGCGACTTGTCTCATCTTCAGGCTCCCCGCGCGCCAGGCGCGCATCTCGCAACCGTCTATGGCGTCGCGGCTTCGCCGGCAGGGCGAGAGCTCAACGCCTCGCGGTTCCCGCGCAGCGCCGCCGCCAGTTCGGCATCCGCTGCCAACTCGATCGCACGATCGAGCGCGGCGTGCGCTTCGCTTGCGTTTCCGGCGGCGTCCAGCGCGAACGCCAGCGTATTCCACAACTGCGGCCGCTCGGGGGCAAGCGCCGTCGCGCGGCGCGCGGCGGAAACCGCTTCGCGAGCGTCATCCATCGTCCGGTCGTCGCGCGTGGCCAGCAACCAAGCCAGGTTGTTCAACGCTTCAACGTGGTCAGGCTCCACGCGCAGCACCTCGCGATATCCGCCGAGCGCTGCAGCCGTCTCCCCGAGCCGGCCGTGCGCGCGGGCCAGTTCGATCCGGGCGCTGCGCCGATTCGGGTCCAACTCCAGTACGCGGCGCAACGCGTCGGCCGCTCCCGCGGAGTCGCCTGTCTCCATTCGCGCCGCGCCGAGCGCCTCCCAGAGCGCCACAGAGTCATGACCGACACGCATGCCTTCTTCCAGCAGCAGAATCGCTTCGTTCGCGCGCCCCACGCGCAAAAGCAATTCCGCACTCAGCAACCGCCATTTCGCGCTCGTGGGCCGCAGGGCCAGCGCCGTTCGCAGTTCTGCCAGCGCCGGTTCCTCGCGACCCTGTGCGAGCAGCGCCGCGGCAAGGTTGGCGTGCGCGAAATCGTCCTGCTGGTTTAGCTCCAGCGCCAGTCGCGCGTGCCGCTCGCTTTGTTCGAAGCGTCCTGCGGCTCCGTGCAACACCGCCAGCGTGCCGTGCGCCCGGCCGTTCGTCGGCCGTTTCGCGACGGTGTCCTCCCACAGAGTCTGGTCGCTTTCGTAAACGCGATTGCGCGCGACCGTCGTTGCGGCCAGAATCGCCAGCACGACGCCGGTCGCGATCGCGCGCGGCGCAGCGGGCACGCCCTGCGCCAGCGCCGCCGCAGCCAGCACCATGCCCGCCAGCGGCAGATACATGCGATGCTCGGCGACCGTCTCGCCCGCGATGGGGATGAAGCTGGTCGTCGGCGCCAGCAGCAGCACGAACGCCAGCGCGGGCGTTCCGATACGCGGCCGGCGCCACGTCGCCCCCAACACCACTACAAGCAGCGCGAGAACCAGCGGCACGCTCAGCCACGGCGGCGCCAGCAGATCCGTCGGCGGGGCGTCGCCATAGTCAAAGATCAACGGGTGCGGCCAGATCGCGAGCCGCATGTAGTGCAGCAGCACGCCGGTTTGCAGCGCGGCGTAACCCACCGCCGACCCGCTTCCCCAGTACGCGACCGACTCGCCACGGTCCGCAAAGCCCACGCACATGGCCAGGATCAGCCACGTTGCGGCACAGCCCGCGTGCAGCATCGGCCGGGCGCGAAGCGCGCCGGTCAACGACCCCGCCCAGTATGCGCGATCGTAAAGCAGCGCCACCAGCGGCGCGGCTGCCATCGTTTCCTTGCTGCCCATGCCGAGCGCGCACGCACCGACCGTGAACAGCACCCAGCCGGCGGCGCGTTGCGATTCCGCCGCGCGGGCCACGCCATACAGCGTGCTAAGGAAAAACAGAGCCGCGAGCGACTCGTTGCGGTAGATCACGTGATTCAGCGCGTCTGTCTGCAACGGATGCACCAGCCACAGCAGCGCACAGGTCCAGGCTATGCCATCGGCGCGGCGGCGATCCTGCCCCAGGCCCGGCAGCGTCCGACGCACCAGGCCGAGCAAAACCGCGCCGCACAGCGCATGCACCGCAAGATTCGTCAGCCGATAGCCGCGCACGTCGAGCCCGCCGAGGGCGTAGTTGAGCGCGAGAGACAGCGCCACCACCGGCCGGCCGCTGGCTCCGCTCCCGTCGGGGGCGCCGAGAGATCGCGACAGGGGCAGCAGCGTCCGGATGTGCGGATTCTCGACAATCCCGGGCAGATCATCGAACACGAATGGGCTGCGCAGCGTCTGCCAGTAGAGCCCGAGCGTCAGCGCCGCCAGCAGCGGCAGGGCCCAGCCCGCCGGGGGCGGCAGCCAACTCGTCGCGCGCCGGTCGTCGGTCGCCGCGGAAGCCGCCATGCGCTCGCAGTCTACCACTACACTAGCGCCGCCGATGCTCGAACCACCGGTGCCCACGCTCCCGACGCGCGCCAATGGCTACCTGGCGCTGCGCGATCGGGCGGATCGATTTCTCGCACTGCTGGCATTGGCGTGTCTCTGGCCGCTGCTGCTGTGGATCGCCTGGCGCGTCCGCCGCGACAGCCCCGGTCCGGCCTTGTTCCGTCAGACCCGCGCGGGCTGGCGCGGACGGCCCTTTCAACTGCTGAAATTTCGCACCATGCGCACCGACGCCGACCCCTACGGCGATTCGCCCGACAGCGCCGCCGACGCGCGCATCACGCGCTTCGGGCGCTGGCTGCGCGAGACCAGCCTCGACGAGCTCCCGCAGCTTATCAACGTGCTGCGCGGCGAAATGTCACTCGTCGGGCCGCGACCGCTCTACCTGCAGCAGGCAGCGGAGTGGAATGCCCGCCAGCGGGCGCGCCTGCTGGTGCGCCCGGGGCTTACGGGGCTGGCCCAGGTTCATGGACGTGGCGCCATTACGATTGAGGAAAAGCTCGAGTGGGACGTGCGCTACGTGCAGACCGTCAGCCTCGGCGCCGACCTTCGCATTCTCGCGCTGACATTCGTCGGCTTGTGGCGTCGCGGCGGAATCTATGAGGTGCAGTACTCGCAGTCGCTCCGTCGCCGCAGCGACGCGCGTGAGTGAACGGGGAGCATCGGCGTCCCGCCGGTCAGAATTGGAGTGGGGAGAATCGGCGTCCCGCCGGTCAGAATTGGAGTGGGGAGCATCGGCGTCTCGCCGGTCAGAATTGGAGTGGGGAGCATCGGCGTCTCGCCGGTCAGAATTGGAATGGGGTCCCGCCGGTCAGAACTATGGGGGGCATGGGCCTCCGGCCCGTGCTCAATTGCCGGCCGGTGATTGGGGTGCGAAGCTCTCGCGCGAGCGCTGATTCTCTCCGCCTCACGATCCGCGTTTGCGAGGCTCGCGCGTCAGCAGCCAGGCAAGCACTGCCGCCACCGCAGCGAAATGCAGCGCAGTCGCGATGACGTCATCGTTGCGACCGAAGTGAATCTGATTGAGCAGCGTAATCGCGACATTCTGCACGCCCGCGCGCACGACCAGTTGCGAAGCCGCCACCTCGCCGAGCGTGAGCATGCCCACCAGCGCCGCGCCCTGGATGAGCGACGGCAGCAGATGCGGGAGCTGGAGCAGGAAATACGACTGACCCGGTTCCGCCCGATCGATCTGCGCCGCCTGTTGCAGCTCGCGGCCGAGCGTTCGGCTCGCCAGCGCTGCGAGCGCGAGCGCGATGAAGCCGAAGCGCGCCACACCAACCAGCGATACGACGTAGACGCTGTCACGCAGGCCCGCGCGATTCGAGTACGCGGCCGCGAACGCGTCGCCGATCAGCACGGGCGGCGCCAGCGCGAACAGCGCCGCAATCGCCGCCAATGCGATCGCAGCTGCGCGCAGTGTTCGCGCGCGGGCCGCAAACGCGAGCTGTAGCGCCATCGCGAGCAGACCCGCGGTGACGGCCGCGCCGCCAGCGCCGGCCAATCCATCGGGCCAGGCATCCGGGAAGGTGCGGAAGGCGCGCCACAGCGCCGCAGGCTCGCGGAACTGCCAGACGAGCAGCGCGAGCGGCGCGGCCAGGAACGCAGCCGCCGCCAGCGCCGGCCAGCGCGCGTGACGCGCACGCGGTGCGACTGCGGCTTCTTCGACGGCGTTTCGAAGATCGGCCCGCGCCTGAAGCGCTGCGAGCAGCGGCGCCCGCAGCCACCACAATGCGCCGAGCAGCAGCACCGCCGGCAGCAGGAGCGGCCACGCCAGCCCGAACGCCTGTCCGCTGCGGCGCAGGTTCTGAGTTTCCGCGAGAATTTCAGTGTTCAGCGTCTGGACCAGCGCGAGATGACAAACCGAGAATTCTGTGCTCGCGAGCGCGGCGCAGACTGCAAACGCTGCGCCGCACCAGGGGCTCATCGCGGGAATCGCGGCACGCCGCAGCGCCTGCGCCGGGCCGGCGTCGAGGCTTGCGAGCCGGCTCGCGTGCGCGCCTGCCGCCCGCCAGCCGAGCGCCAGAATCGCCGCGGCACAGGGGGCCAGCCAGCCGCCGAGCGAGACAATCGCGCGTCCCTGCGTCGCGAGCCAGCCGAGTGCGGGTTGCGCCAGCACGTCCGCCGCCGGCAGCCCCGCCGGCAGCACGGCAAACGACCACGCGTACGCGTAGATATACGGCGGAATAAGCACGGTGCTGAGACAGACGACTGCAATGCAGCGTCGTAGGCCTCGCGACGGGTGATTCAGCCCCGCCGCAAGCATGCCGCCGAGCACGCATGCAGCGAGTGCGGCGGCGAATGCGATCCAGAATCCCCTCAGCAGCAGCGCGATGCGTCTCGCGGAGAGCGCGGATTCGTCGTGCGGCAGCAGAAGTGCGCCCATCGCAGCGGCGCTCGGCAGCGCGTAGACGAGCAGTGCCGCCGTCGCGCCGGCGATCAAGGCCAACCACACCGCGGATCGGAGAAGCATGGCGCGACCGGGGGTTGGGGGGTTCTCGCAGTGCGTTTCGGCGTTCGCCGCGTCGGCGGGCCGTACGATTTTAAGTCTAAGCCGAACAGCACATTACGCACAAGTTTCCGTAGATTCGCAGAAATCGGGAATTTCGGTTCATTCTCTCCGGTTTACACCAGCAGAGTTTCTCTTTCACGCGGGTGAGAGGGATTGACGGGCTGCTGCTTGGCTCGCCTAGTCCGTCAACGAGCTCTGGCCCGTCCTCGAGTCGGAGAGGACGGGCCTTTTTTCTGCGCTCATCTCGACGCCGCCGCCAATCGCTGAACCAGGTTCGATGAAATATCAGACATTCGCTCGGCGACGGCGTGCGCGCCGCAAGCCGTCAGGCGTTCCGCTTGGTGCGTGCCTGTGAATCCGATAACTCGCATGCCTGCCGCGAGCGCCGCCGCGATGCCGACCGGCGCGTCCTCGACGACCACGCATTCCGCGGGAACCGCGCCGAGGCGCTCCGCCGCCAGCAGAAAGCAGTCGGGCGCCGGCTTTCCGCGCGAAACGTCGGCGCCCGTGACGACGACTCGAAAGACCGAGGCAAGTCGCGATTCGCGCAGCACAAGTTCCGCGTTTTCGCGCGGGCCGCTTGTGGCGACCGCGAGCGGGAACCCGGCTCCGGTGAGCCCCGCCAGCGTTTCACGCAGTCCGATCGTCAGCGGGACCATGCCGGTGATCAGATCGCGATAGACGCGCTCTTTCTCGTCGTCGATCGCGCGCACCTGCTGGTCGGAAAGCTCCTCACCCCACCAGAGCCGCACGATGTCGCGGCTTGTGCGTCCGAACGCCGCCTTGAAATCCGCCGCGGAAATCTGAATGCCGTGCCGCCGCGCGACGGCGCGCCAGCTCGCGTCGTGCGCCGAGCCCGACGCGACGAGCACTCCGTCCATGTCGAAAATCACAGCGGGCATGTTGACTCCTGGCGTGGAATGCGTGTGCGGAGCTACGGATTCTGACGGTTGTCATCCACGTACTGTAGCGCCTGCATGCGCCTTATCACGTCGCGTGCGTCGCCCGCTGCGGCGCTCTGCGATTCGATGCGCCGCAGTTCGTAGGTTTCGACCGCAACGGCCGGCACGGGCGAGTAATCCACGAGCAGATCCTGCAGCACGCGGCCATCCATGCCTTCGAGCGTGGGCAGATCAAACAGTGCCAATACGGTGGGCGCGACGTCGAGGATCGACGCGGTGCCGCGCTCCGCTGACGCGCGAATCGACGGACCGGCGGCGATCAGCACGCCGGTGCGCTCGTGGTCGGGCGAGGGCACGCGAAATGGCGCCAGCCAGGGGGCGCGGAACCACGGCTTGCAGGAAATGCGGGAATCGAACTCGACAAGCAGGTCGGGCATCTCGGCGGCGAACGGGCCCGGATAAAGCTGCTCAAACGGAATGGTCTGGCGCACGAGCGGCCAGCCGTCGCGCGGATGCCGCAATTCGGACAGCCGCCCGCGCAGCTCCTCGAGCACCGTCTGGCGCGTATCGGCGGTTACGCTGCCGCGGGGCTCGCGGCCTGCCAGATTCAGGCGGATCGAAGCGAAGTTTGCCTCCGTCGGACCGGCGAACGCCACGGTCTGCGCGACATCCATCGCCGCCAGATCGGAATCGAGCAGCGCAGTCATCATCTCGCCGATCGGGGCATCCGCCGTCGGCGTGGGCGTGCGGGCATCGGCGCGGCGTTTCACATAGCCGAGCTCGGCCAGCAGACCATTGACGCTGAGAAAATGCTGAAAGCCGCCAAAACCGTGATCCGAGATCAGCAGCACGTCGGTTGACGGGCCGACCGCGTCGAGGATTCGGCCGAGTGCGGCGTCGAGCTGTTCGTAGTGCGCTGCTACCGGAGTATCGAGGCGACCGTCGTACATGCGGTGGCTGAGCACATCCAGGCTTTTGTAGACCACCATCGAGAAATCCCACGCCGAGTCGCGAAGCACCGCGTCGACGACGTTCGTCATGATCTCATGCTGACGCGCAACCGCGTCCATGCTGAACGCCTGCTGTGATCGCCAGGCATCGAGGTCCGGCAGATAACCGTGAGCGCGCAGGACGGCGGTCAGCCCCGGCGGATGGGCGTAGTCGGCGTCGAACGGCGCGAGCATGCAGCCGAACATGACGCCGTCGACGCGGTCGGGCGGATACGACACCGGCATGCCGATGACGTGCGTGCGCAGGCCGTGCTGGTTCAGAACGTGCCAAAGCGCCGGGCTGCGGCGCTGGTGCGAATCGATGAGGCGGGTCTCGTACGCGCCGGGCGTCGGCTCGAAGAAGCCGAAGACGCCGGACTTGCCCGGCCCCATGCCGGTGACTGCGCCGCTCCAGGCGGCGGCGGAGATCGGGATGATCGTGGATTCGAGGTTCGCGGTGACCCCGCGTTCGGCGAGGCGATCGAGATTCGGCAGTCGGCCAGCGGAGCGCAGCGGGTCGATCATGTGGAAGGTCGCGCCGTCCCACCCGAGGACTAGAACGCGCTTTGCGGTCGCTGTGCGCGGATTCGCGCCTTCCGCTGCTAAAAGGGGGCGCAGCGCCTCGCGGATCGTGGCGGTCGATTTCGCGGGTGGGCGGGCTGCCCAATAGAGGAACGCGACGATGCCGACGCCGACGGCGAGGAGCAGAAGGATTATGGGGGCGGCCCCGGCTGCGGGGCGGGCATATCTGTTTCGCATCTGCGGGATTCTATCGGGCGGACCAAAGCACCGCGCGGACGCCCGAGATGACGGATTCGGGATCGCGCACGTCTCTACGAATTTCGTTCGATCCTGCCGTCGGTGATTCGCAAGCTGCTTTTGGGCAATAATTTACGGTGATTCAACGAACTGCGGAGAATTTCACCAGTTTCGCTTGATTCGTCGAAATCGCCCCGCTATTATGCGTGTCGCAGTTCAGGAGGAGGAGATAGAAGTGCTCGGGTGGCCCGGCCCTTCTTCCTTCTACAGTCTAAGTCTCGCAGGAGAGGACGCATGAAGAAGTTCCTGGTTGGTCTCTTCGCCATCTCGGGCGCTGCTGCCGCTTCGGCCAGCATCACGCACGCGTTCACGCAGGTCACGCCGCAGGGCGATGGCGACTTCGCGGTCGATGTCACGATGAATCTGTCGGTTGGCGATGACTGGAACGCCTCGACGATCACCATCTCGACGTTCGGCGGCGCGACGATCGTCAGCCCGACGGACAACACGTTCGGCCAGTGGTCGCCTCCGTTCCCCGATCTGGGCACGGCGTATGACACGTACCTGCGTTCGCCGTCGGCTCCGCCGCTCTTCCTGCCGCAGCTCGTGACCCCCAGCTTCACCCCGACCCTCGCGTCGGCCACGTGGCTGGATCCGGCCGGCACGACCTCGCCCGCCAGCTTCCTCGGCGCTCGCGTCGGCCTCGATGGCCTCGGCGCGTTCCCGACGCTGACGACCGACCCGATCGGCGCCGTTGTCGCGCAGATCACGGTCGCGTCGGTGACGCAGGCCGGTGGTGGTTCGCAGACGATCGAGTCGTACACCCTGTATGATGGCGTTCCCGAGCCGAGCACCCTGGCGCTGCTGGCGCTGGGCGGCCTGGCCGGCCTGATCCGTCGTCGCTAAGACAACGGACTGACTGCCTTTCACGGACCGGACGAGCCTCGTGCTCGTCCGGTTCTTTTTTGGGCACAGGGCGGATCGTTCGCAGGGAAACCCAGCAGTACCCGTGGGGCGCGTTCCATCAGCGATTTTTGGGGCATCGAGCTGGAGTTTCGACAGCGGACGAGTGCCATGTCGTTCGCGTCTCGTGCTGCACGTGGCATGCCTTCGCGGTACTCCGCGTAAGCATGCTCGCGCTAAAGGCTTGGGAATCGGTCTTTCGTAGAAGTGTTCGCCCGCGCGCGCTCAATTCGGTCTCGGAATGCCGTGGGGGTAACTCCCATTCCCACCCATGTTTACGCGGGGTACCGCGAAGCATGCCACACGGGCACACGTCTCGGCCGCACACGTAGGAGCGAAGCCGGGTTGACCTGCCGGGAGCTTACCGTTCTTCGCCGGTTCTCGCGTCACCGCCGCCGCGCGTGCGCTCGATCATCGCCGCCCGCAGGGTCTCGTATTCCGCGGTGCTGATCTGGCCCGACTCCGCCATCTGCCGTAGATCGTGAAGCGTAAACGGCTCCGAGGCGGGGTCGTTCATTCTGCGCCGGAAGTAGCGCCCGAGCACCAGCGCAGCGGAGAAGAAAAGCACCGCGCCGAGCAGCAGTATCAGCGTCGTCCAGAGGAGATTCATGTCGGGCGGATTCTAAGGGGGCAAGGGCCGAAGGGGTCGAGGGGTCAAGGGGTCGAGGGGCAGAGGGGACAAAGGGAAGGGGTCGAGGGGTCAAGGGGCAGAGGGGACAAGGGGTCAAGGCCTGGGCGGGCAAGCGGCAGAGGCGCGAGGAATCGAGAGCGCCGCGCCGGAATCCCGCTGCGCGAGAATGAAAGGGACGGGCGAGGACGCCCGTCCCACCCAGACCAAGATTCTCGCAAGTTGAACCGCCAACCGTCCCTGTCGCGAACTAGCACCGTCGCGCGGGTCATCGTGCGGGCACTCGCATTCTCGCGCGAAACGGTCGCGCTATCTCGACCCGTCGCGTGAGCGTCGCGCGGGCTACTCTTCGCGGATCGCGCCGCCCAGCGCCTGGTGCACGAGGATGTTGTTGCGCACGACAAGGTTGCGCTGGAATGCCGTGATGGTCCCGCGCCCGCCGTTCTGCACCCAGCTATCCGGTTCGACGGCCTGCGTGATGAGATCGATGAGCTGCTGGGTTCGCTCGTCGTCGACGCCGCCCTGGCCCGTTCCCTGATCGTCCTCTTCTTCTTCCTGCCCGCCGCCGCCGCCGCCGAAGATGTTTTGTCCACCGCCGCCGCCGCCACCCTGCGAAGCCTGCTGAATGTCGATGCGCGGGGCCTCGGTGAAGCGCGGCACGCGGACGAGCAGGTCGGTGACGTCATAGACGCGAGTGAGCATTTCCTTGCCGAGGTCCTCCTCGGTCGAGAGGATCAGCAGGTTACCGCTGGCGCGATAGGCGAGCTTCACGTCCGAGCCGCCGGCTTCGTTCATGATGAGCCAGAGCACCTGCGACAGGCGCACGTTCTTGAGGTTCATGCTGATCGGCTTGTCGCGCGCGATACCGGAGGTTTCGAGCGTCTCCCAGCGCACGACCACGTTCAGCTTGGTGACGTCGCTGACGTAGTTCATCACCTGGTCGAGTGGGGCCTCCTGAAACGACACGTCCGGCAGGCGCTGCGCGAGCAACGCAACGGTCGACGCCTGCGCACGCGCGGGACGCGCCGGCTGGGCGACGGCAGATGCCACGGTCATGATTCCGAGAATCCACGCGAACTTGCTCATGACGAGCTCCTTATCGATCGCATACCTGCGACCTGCCCATTGGACATTGTATCGTCGCGAAGGGTTCCGAAATATCGCTGAAAATCGGTCTAATTGCGGGCGGCGATGGCGCTGGTCAGCCGGCGCAACTGGTGGCGGACTTCCGGCACCTCGGGAGCATCGGGCCGGGACTGGATGAACGCGAACATCGGCCCGTATGCCCCGAACACGTCGCCCAGCCGGAACCGCACACCGGCGAGCTCCGTCACATGTCGCGGATTCTCCGGCTCGGCGGCCGACAGCCGCTCGAGCACCCGAGCCAGGGCCGACCAGTTGGATTGGGCCAGATATATGCCGCGCAGGTTGTTCAGCATGCGGATCAGGATGGCCCGCGTGTCGGCCGGCTCAAGATGCTCGGCAGTGAGCTTGACCTTGTTTTCGGACTGTTGCGAGAGCAGCTCGGCGCAGTCGCTGAGGCTCAGCGTGCGACCTTCCTGGAACGGATCGATGAGGACGTAATACTCCGCGTCCTCCATGCGAACCAGAAACCGTCCCGGGAAGCCGATGCCCTCGGCCGGCCAGTTCAGCCGCCGCGCGACCTCCATCCAGATGATCGAGTTTGTGATGGGGATGCCGACGCGTCGCTCGAGCACGCGATTGAGATAGCTGTTGTCGGGGTCGTAGTAGTCCTCGTTGCCGCGCAGTCCGAAGTCCTCGACCAGCACGCTGCGCAGCGCCTGAAAGCGATTCGGCAGCGAGATGCCGGGGCGCTTCGCAGCCACGTCGGTCGCCAAATCATCGAGACGATTCAGCGTGCCGAGCACGTCGATGTCGGGGTACTCGTCGCGTGCCAGGTGCAGCGCGGCGCAGTCCAGCCGAATGTCGACGGTGTCGAGCTCGAGCAGTTCGTCGAATGGGTGGCGGCGCATCAGCGAGCTCGGGCTCCGGCTTCGTCGCGACGGCGACCCAGCACCTTCGCGTACGCGCTGCGGTATTCTAGGCACGCCGACGGCATCCGGGAGACCGCGACCGTCGGTCGCACGCGGCGCGCAACGGGGCCCGGATTCGAGACGCGGATGGCACGCAAACGCAGGAAAAAGGCGACGAGCGACCCTCGTCCGCGCGAATCGACGCCGGCGGCCGCCGCGGTCGCCGAGGCTCCGGCGCCGCTTGCCCCCGCGCAGCGCGTGGTGAAGGAGACCGCCCGCGGTCAGTTCGAGAAGTGGGCGCTCACCTACGATCGATCCTGGCTGAACGAGCTGGTTTTCTATCCGAGCATCCGCGCGTGCCTGACCGAGATCGCGGCGTGGAAGGCGAAGCGCGGCACAAGACCCTATCGCGTGCTCGACGTCGGCTGCGGAACCGGGACGTTCCTCTCGCTGGCGGCGCAGGACATGGCGGCGACGCACCTGGTCGGGTTGGATTACGCCGCCGAGATGGTCCGCCGCGCGGCGGAGAAATTCTCGAACCTGCCGACGCCGGAGCGAATGCTGGCGGTTCGCGCGGACGCGGAGCGGCTGCCGTTTGCGGACGGCGCGTTCGAGGTGGTGACCTGCTGCAATTCGTTCCACCACTATCCGCATCAGCCGGCGGCGGTCGCCGAATTTCGCCGCGTGCTTGCGCCGGGCGGGATGCTCGTGCTGATCGACGGTTTTCGCGACAACGTGATCGGCTGGGTGGTGTTCGACGTCGCAGTGACGTCGATCGAGCGCAACGTGCATCACGCGGCGTGGTCGCGCGTGCGATCGCTCCTGACCGACGCGGGTTTTCGCGGCGTTCGGCAGCGCAAGATGAACGTGCTCGCGCCGCTGCTGGTCACGATCGCAACGACCTGAGCGCGGCGAAAGGCGCGGACGCATGACGCACAACGACTGCATCCTGGTGCGCGACCTCCGAGCGCGGACCATCGTCGGTCTGCATGACTGGGAGCGCCGCAGCGTGCAGGACGTGCTGATCGACCTGCGCGTCGAGGCCGACCTGAGCGGCGCCGCGCGCACCGACACTGTTCAGAACGGGCTCGACTACGGCATGCTGGTGCGCGACGTGGTCGCGTATGTCGAGTCGGTGAATCGTCACACCCTCGAGGCGCTCGCGCTCGACGTTGTGGGTGTGGCCGCATGGTCGCCGGCGGTGCGGCGCGTGAGCGCACGGGTGGCCAAGCCCAGCGCCGAACGTCTCGCGCGGCGGATCGCGGTCGCCGTCTCGCGCACGCGCGACGAACTGCTGCGGCCGGCGCTGATCTGCGTGGGGTCGAACCAGCGAGCCGAGGAGAATCTGCGCGCGTGCGTCGAGAAGCTGGCCCGCGTCGGCGCGGTCGAGGCCTGGTCGCAGGTGTATCGAACTCGAGCGGCGGACGGCGCCGAAGACTTCCTGAACGCGGCGGCGCGGCTGGCAACACCCCTGCCGGCGCTCGAAGTGCGACGCCGGCTCAAGCAGATCGAATCGGCGCTCGGGCGACAGCCGGGCGCGACCGCGCGCGACGGCGTGGCGCTCGATCTTGATCTGTGTGCTCTCGGCGACCTGATCTGCGCCGAGGCGAAGCTGCCGACGCCGGCAGATGAACTGCGCGGCAAGGCGTATCAGGCCGTGCCGCTCGCGGAGATCGCAAGCGGGCTGCGCCACCCCGTCGAGGGGCGGCCGTTCGCGGAGCTGGCGGCGGATGCCGCGGGCCGCGCGGGCTTGAGCGCGACGAATATTTCTCTCAGCGATCCGCGCACGTGAGTAAGGGGCCTTGCTCGCGGCCTGCTCCGAGCCCGCACGTGAGTAAGGGGCCTTGCTCGCGGCCTGCTCCGAGCCCCGCACGTGAGTAAGGGGTCGAACTTGCCGCTGCGTGCTCCGAGCCCGCACGTGAGTAAGGGGCCTCTTCTCCGAAGCTTCTTCCTACCGGCGAGACGCCGAGGCTTCCCAGATGATGCCGCGAGAATTCTTCGAGCCGCGCACGCCTAGCGCCCCGTGTGGCCGAAGCCGCCCTCGCCGCGTGCTGACTGCGACAGCTCTTCGCACACCTGGATGTCGACGCGTTCGAAGCGCGCGATGACGAGCTGCGCGAAGCGCATGCCGCGCTCGATCACGAACGCCGCGCGGCTGCAATTGCCGACGATCACCTGCAACTCGCCGCGATAGTCGGCGTCGATCGTGCCCGGTGCGTTCGGCAGCATCAGCCCGTGGCGCAGCGCCAGCCCGCTGCGCGCGCGAATCTGCCCCTCGCAGCCCGGCGGAATCTCGACGAACAGCCCGGTCGGCACAAGCTTCACGTCGCCCGGCTCGACGCGGATCGGCTCGTCGTTCGCGGCGTGCAGGTCGAGCCCCGCGGCGTGGTCGGTCATGTACGCCGGCAGCGGCAGGTCCTCGGTGCCGGGACGTCGCCGAATTCTCAGGATCACGCTCGGCTCCCGTCGTGCTGTGCGCGGCGTTCTGCCCCCCGCGCGAACCGCGACGAATTATGATCCGGGTTCGCGAAAGCGTACAAGGAGCACTTGGTGGCGGAAATCGTGCAGCCCGTCCTGAACATCTCGCAGCGCGACGGCGAATGGTGCATTCGGTTCAACGAACGGGCCGACCCGCTGTGCGAAATCCCCGCGGACTACGACGCGAGCCTCGAGGGGCAATTCGAGCCGCTGTGCCGTCAGCCGGGCGTGCTGCGGCTGTTCGTCGATCTCAGCGGCGTGCCGGCGATCAGCAGCCGGCAACTCGGCATTCTGATCGCTGTGCAGCGCATCCTGAAGCCGCGCATCGAGCGGCTGCCGATCCGCCACGCGGGTCCGAGCGTGCAGCGGCTGCTGGACGTGACGCGCACCGACCGGTTTTTTGAGGTGCAGGCGGACGCCGGGCTTTAATCGACAACCCGCAGCGTCTGATCCGCCGGCACGTCATACAGCGTCGTAACCGCGCCGTCGGGCCACTCGATCTTGACCACGTCCGCGGTGGTCGCATTTCCCAGTCCGAAGTGCAGTTCGTAGGGCTCCTGTCCCAGGAAGCTCGAACCCGCCGACAGAATCCGCATCATGCGCAGGTCGCCGGCCTGCACGCGCACGACCGCGTTGATCGCGAAGCGGTTCGGACCCGTCATGCGCGGTTCGATCACCAGGTAGTGCCTGCCGGCCGCGGCGCGGCCGAGGCGATTCTCGAGCAGCAGCAGCGGGCCGCCGTCGAAGCACGTCTGCGCCAGATCGAGGTCGCCGTCGCGGTCGTGGTCGATCGCGATGACCGCCGAGCCCCAGAAATTGTCTTGGTAGCCGACCAAGTTCGAGAGATCGGCGTAGCGCAGGACGTCGTCTTCGACGCCGAGATTGCGGAAGAAGCGCGAGGTGTCGTACTGCCAGCCGCCGGTCAGATAGCCGTTGGTCGCGGCGAGGTCGAGTCGCCCGTCGAGGTCGGCGTCGAAGAACGTGGCGCCCCAGCCCCAGGCGCCGTCGTCGATGCGTGTCTGGCGCGCGTATTCGGTGTACACGAGCTTGGGCCCGGTCGAATCGTTGCGGAATAGCGTGTTCCAGGTGCGGTCTTCGTGGTAGATGTTGGTGGTGTAGATGTCGAGGTCGCCGTCGTTGTCGTAGTCGGCGAGCGCCATGCCCATGTCGTTCATGACATTGTCGAGCGGGGGCACCTGTCCGGCCATGTCGACGAACGTGTTGTCGCCCTGGTTGATCCACAGGTAGTTCTGCACGAAGTCGGTGGCGACGTAGATGTCCTGCCAGCCGTCGCTGTTGATGTCCCACATCATCGGCTGCCAAGTCGTGTCCTTGACGGCCACGCCCGATGAATCGCTGATGTCGGCGAAGGTGCCGTCGCCGTTGTTCAGGAAGAGCTTGGCGGGGCTGCGCCAGACGGCGACGTAGATGTCGGGGTAGCCGTCGTTGTTGATGTCTCCGGCGCACATGCCGCCGAAATGCGAGCGTTCCTCGTCGCCGAAGTTGCCGCGCAGGCCCGCCGGCCGCGTGCGATCGACGAACACGCCCAGCGCTTCCTGGCTGTAGAGAGCGAGCGTGTTCTGGGTCGGGCATTCGCTTTCGAAGCAGTCGCCGCCGACGAGCAGGTCGAGATCGCCGTCGGCGTCGTAGTCGAGCCAGAGCGCGGCACGGTGGTTGTCCGTGTTGGCGACGCCGGCCGCGAAGCCCACCTCTTCGAATGCGCCGCCGACGTTGTGGTAGAGCAGGTCGGGCTGTCCGCCGTCGGTGGGGACGAAGAGATCGATCCAGCCGTCGCCGTCATAGTCCGCGGCTGCGACTCCACCGCCGTAGCCGGGCTGCAGGCGGGCGTAGTTTCCGATGCCCGTGGTGGCGGCCGCATCGCCGAAGGCGAGCGGCGTGACGGCGACTTCCTCGATGACTTCGCCGGGCGCGATCGGCTGCTGCGTGGGCTGCGCTGCGGCGATCGAAGTCAGCAGACAAAATACGACAATGCAACGCATCGAAACAACCTCGCTTGCGTTGATGGTGACTGCGAGATGTACCCGAACCTTGTAGGAATTTACCGCGTGGCGTGCCGTGATTCAAGGGTAAGTTGCTCCCGCCGCTGGGGGAGGCGCGGTGTTATCGCCACAGAGTTCGGTCGGTTGTGATGGTCCAGTCGCGCGCAGCGACGGCGCAGGCGCAACACCAGAATTGCGCTCGCCCTCACATCGTCTGCATCAAGCTCGAGTCCGCCGTGCGGCCGTTTCGGCCCAACAGCTCCGCCAGGCTTTGCTCGCCGAGCGCCGACTGCGCCGCGCGCTGATACTCCGCCGCCACGCGGCGCGGCGTGCCGGCCGGCGTCGCGTCGGGCTCTTCGGCACGCGGGTCCGCCAGCCGCAGTATGTCCGAAACCGGCACGCGTTCCGCCGGCCGCAGCCATACGTACCGCCGCTCGCCGGCGTCGGTCGTCTCGTCGTCGCCGTCGGCCACCACCCCGATCATCGCGGCCTGTTGCATGCGCTCGGCGATTCGCTGCACGCTGGCCGCGGGCAGTTCCGCCGCCGCTGCGATTTCGTCGAGCCGGGCCGGGCCGACGCCGTCGCGGAAGGGCCGCGCGATTGCGACCGCCACCGACAGCCAGTCCGACGCACCCAGGAACTGCTCGTCGGCGATCTGAGCCGACCGCAAGCGGCGGAAGTTGGTCAGCGTGTGCGCGATCTCGGCGCCGAATAGAAAGATCGTCCATGACACGTTCAGCCACAGAAGAAACAGCGGCAGCGCACCGAGCACGCCGTAGAGATTGCCTTTCAGCACGAACTGTTCGACGTAGATCGCGAATCCCCAGCGCGCCACCATCCAGACCGGCACCGTCAGCACCGCGCCGATGAACGCCGATTGAAACGGCACGCGCGTGTTGGGAATGAGCTTGTACATCATGGCGACGACCAGCACCGCCACCAGAATCGGCGCGATCAAGCCGAAGAGCACCGCCAACGAGCTCAGACCCGGAATCGGCGCTACGCCCTCCGCCGCGGCGTGTCCGAAATAGTTCACCGCGACGATCAGCATCGGACCGAGCGTGAGCGCCGACCAGAAAAGCAGGATGCGCCGCGCGGCGCTGCGGTTTCGCGGCGCGCCGAAGATGCGATTCAGCGCCTCCTCGAGCGTGATCAGCAGCGTCAGCGCCGTCCAGATCATCAGCAACGCGCCGACGGGACCGATGCGCTGAAACGTGAGCTGCGACTCGACGTGGCCGACGAGGTCTTCGATCTGCGCCGCGACGCTGATGGTGTCGTCGCGCTCCAGCGCCTGCGTGGCCGGCGCTTCGTCGCCGCCGATGGGCACCGCGATGTTCGTCAGCCCCGAAGTGTGCAGAAAATCGCGCAGGGCGCGCTTGCCGTCTTCCACCACGCCCATCGAGCGCAGCATGAGAAACACCAGGATCAGCACCGGAATGAGCGCGAAGATCGTGCGGAACGAGAGCGCGGCGCTCAGCGCGATCAGGTTGTTTTCATGCAGGCGCTTGGCGCAGACGTGCCAGAATTCCAGCGGCGTGCGCAACCAGCGGTGCGCGGCCGCGACCTGTGCTCTGCCGTTGGCGTCCTGGTTCATGCGGCGCTCTCCGGTTCGGTGAACGCCGCCAGAATAGCGTGGCCGCCGATCCTACGGCAGAACCAGCGGCGCCACGGCTCGAATGATCGCGTCCAGCGCGTTGTTGCGATCGTCGAGCAGGTACGGGGTGACGGTGCGCAGGATCTCCTGTCCGCAGCCGAACGGAATGATCTGCGTCAGTGCTCCGCCGGCGACGGTAAGCCACATCCAGCGTTTGCAGAGTCGAGCAGTCACGAGGCTCTCCCTAGGGTTCGAATCCGGTGCGCCGTCGCGGCGACTACCAGGTCAGGTGCATGTCCACGGTCACGCGGTTGCCCATGATGTCGTTGTTCGGATCGTGCAGCGGAAACTCCCAGGTCGAGCCGATCGACCAGTGAGGCGTGAGCTTCCAGCGTGCGCCGATGCCGGCCCAGAACACGCTGTCGCCGGCCACGTTCGATGAGCCGATGTTGGAGTAGTCGAGCCCGCCGACGCTCAGCGGCAGCCGTTCGCCGTTGCTCAGATAGTGCAGGCCGTGCACTTCGACCATCGGCGCAAATCCGGGCAGCGCCTCGGGCGCGATTTCATAGTCCGCGTGCAGGTCCCAGCTCAGGATGTAGTTGCCGTCGTTCGAATCCATCGGCAGGCGGCCGGTGACGTTGCCCAGCAGGTGGAACTGGTCCCAGCCCTTGGCGAAGCTGACGAACGGGCTGAGCTCGTGAGTTCCGCCCTGCAGCACCTCGTTGTCGCCATTCACCCATTCCCAGCGCATGCCGGTCGTGAGCACGAAATCATTCTCGCGATCCACGATCAGCAGGTATTTCAGGCCGATCGCGAAATCGTTCCAGCCTTCGTCCGGCGGAAGGATGCCCGCGTTGAGCACGCTGTACCCGTCCTTGGTGGCGATGAACGCCAACCGCTCGGACAAGGCGACGCGCACTTGCGCGGCGAAGACGCTCAGGTCGCCGCCGCCGAGTTGCGAGCCCTTGGGGAAGCGGTGCCAGAGATAGAGCAGGCGCAGGCCGCTCGAATTGAACGGGCTTTCGAAATAGAGCGGGTTGCCGACCGGCTCATAGAAGTGCTCGAAGCCGCGCAGGCCATTGAGGAAGCCCGGCCACAGCAGCTCCGGATCGGAGTGAATCCGATCGCGCGAGATCAGGAACGTGGCGCGTTCGCTGACATAACCGGGTGGCATCGCGGCCACAGCAGCCTCGGGGCTGGGGGCCGTTTCCGTCGGCGGCGTCGTCGGCGCGGATTGCGCCTGAGCCGAGATCATGTCGAGAAGGGAATCGGCCGGCGCGGCAGCGACGACAAAGCCGGCCGAGGCCACGATGGAGGCCGCCAGTAGATGAGGCGGCAGGGTGCGAGAGAGGTGCATGGCGGGTTCCCGTTGCGCAGTTGCTCTAGGGCGAGCCAGACCGCTCCGCTCGCCCAACTGCTACGAAGCAAGAACCGGGCCAGACGTCGCTGCGACAGGGGTTGGGTGAACGTAACCGTAGATCTCAGAGTAAATAAGAACTCCCGGCCTTGTTTGGCCAGGAGTTCACGGTGCGAAATCTCGCTCAGCCGGTGTGAGAAAACCCGCGCGCGACCGAAGCTTCAGGGACCGTCGTTCGACCACGCCGGGTCGCTCGACTCGGCTGCGGAGCTCGCCCCGCGCACGCCGTCGCTGCCGCCGCTGGCGCGATTGTCCAGCGTCTGTCCGGCGCCCTCGTCGCATGGCCAGTCGCCGAGCAGGCCGGTCGCCGACGCGGACACGTTCTCGTCGATGAACGCGGCGATCTCGCTCGCCGAGCGTGCCACCGACCAGAATCGAACACGGGCCGCGTTTCCGATGAAGCCGGAGCCGAGCGTGATTTGACTGACGGTGACGCTGCTGACGGCGGTGCCGGTCGCGGCCAGTTCGCCGTCTACGTAGATGCTGGTCGTGCCGGCGGCGTCGCTCGTGACGGCGATGTGCCGCCAGTTGTCGTCGAGGCCGGTGACGGTTGCGTCGAGCGCCAGCACGCCGGCGCGGTAGCGGATGAGGTTGTCGCCGGGCAGCACCTCGAGCGTGACGACCGGCGCTCCGAAGCGCACGATCGTGCCGCCCAGGTCGGAGGCGTTGGAGTAGACCTCGAACGTGAAGGCGGTGAAGGTGCCCGCGGTCACGGGCAGCAGCGCTGACTGCGTGCCGTTGAATTGCAGCGATTGCGAAGTTCCCTCGGCCACATCGATGGTGACTTCGGCGGTGTCCTCGACGCCGCCGGCGGTCACGACGCGCAGCGTGACGACGTAGGTGCCCGCGGCGACGAAGGTGTGCGAAGCCTGCATCGTGCGTGCGGTGGTTCCGTCGTCGAAATCCCAGAAGAAATCGCGCAGCACGTCGTCGGGAGTGGACGAGCCGGCCGCGTCGAAGCTGACCGCCAGCGGGGCCTGTCCGCTGAGAACGCTCGCGGAGATGTCGGCCGTCGGCGGCGCGCCCTCGACCTGCACAGTGACCGCGGCCGAGTCGGAGACCCCGGTGTCGTCGGTGACCGTCAGCTCGACGGTGTACTGGCCGGGGTCGGTGAAGATGTGCGAAGCGCTCGCGGTATCAGCCGTGGCCTCGCCCCCGAAATCCCAGGCAAACGCGGCGATGGCGCCGTTGGTGGAGCTGGACGAGCCGCCTGAGACGGCGATTTCGAGCGGCGCGGGGCCGCTCTGCGACGAGATGCTGATCTCAGCGGTGACGCCGCCGGTGCCGGTGCCGCTCGTGGGGCAGCCGGTGGCAAGCAGAATGAGCGGCAGCAGCGCCAGGCTGCGTGCGACGATTCGCATGGCAAAGCTCCATCGGGCCGTGTCGACCCGTCGCGGCAATTATACGAACGAGAGCAAGGGCGGCGCCGAGCCGCCCACCGTGTCAGAAACGGACGGTGCGCGGCGGGGCGGCGGCCAGTCGCGCCAGCGCCGCGGGTTGCACGTCGACGCCCAGCCCGTAGCCCTTGCGCGCCGCCACGGTCCCCGCGAAGCCGAAGCGCACCGGCCGGCGCACGACGTCGTCGCGCAGCAGAAAGCCGCCGAACGCGCCCTCGACGAAGCGCACCTGCGGACAGCACTCGAGGAACGCGATGCCGGCCGCGGACAGAATGCTCGTTTCGCCGACGAGACATCCGAGCTGCACGTCGCGTCCCGCGCGCAGCACGCTCGACGCCATGCGCAACGCCGGCAGCAATCCGCCGACCTTCGCCAGTCGCACGTTGAACACGCGCACTTCGGATTGCTCGAGCAATCGCTCGGCGTCTTCCTGCGTCACGAGCGATTCGTCGGCCACCAGCGCCAGCGGCGTGGCGCGCGACAACTCGGCCAATGCGTCGTCCTGATCGCGCGGCAACGGCTGTTCCAGGGCGCTGACACCGGCCGCAAGCAATAGCGGAATCGCGGCCCGCGCCTCGTCAGCCGACCAGCCGCCGTTGGCGTCGACGCGCAACGTGGCGCGCCCGCGGCGCAGGTCGCTTCGCAACGTGCGCGCGGCGCGTTCCAGTCGCTGCTCCCAGCCCGGCACCGCGACCTTCAACTTGAAATCGCGCAGCGCAAAGGCCCGTTGCAGCCGCAGAAACGCCGACCCCTTCCAGCCGCGGCCGACGACGATTCCCGAGTATCGCGCGTGCGGCAGACAACCGGGCGGACCGAACCCGGGCAGATCGAGCCAGCCCGCAACCTCGCACGCGCGGCGTCGGCAAACCTTGCCGATCAGATCGAGCAGCGCCAGCTCGACGCCGGCGCGCGCTGCGTTCACGATGCGGCCGTCGATGAGCGCCGGCAGCGCGTCGATCGCCTCGAGCGCCTCAGGGAAGGAGCCGGCGCGAAACTCCAGCAGCGGCGGCGCGAACAGCTCGCAAACGTCTTCGGCCACGCTCTCGGGCGTTTCGCCGGTCACATACGGCCGCGCGAGCGTTTCGCCGAAACCGGCCAGATGCGCGTAGGGCGCCTCGGCCTGCACCTCGACCACCACCGGGTCCGCAACCGAGCGCGTGGCCGCGGCATGCTCGAAACGCACGCGCATCGGCACGGCCAAGCGGTGGACACGGATTTCGCGCAGCCGCAGAACGTCCATAGACTCGCGTCGTGCAACGAGACAGCGCCCGGCGACCGCTAGCCGGGACGGGTGAGCAAATCATACGCGCGGCGGTAGCGTTCCGCCGTGCGTGACAGCACCTCGGCGGGCAACGGCGGCGGCGGCGGCTGCTTGTTCCACGGGATGCTCTCGAGATAGTCACGCAGAAACTGCTTGTCGTAGCTCGGCGGATTCACGCCCGCTTGCCACGCGTCGGCCGGCCAGAATCGCGACGAATCCGGCGTCAGCACTTCGTCGATCAGAATCAACTGGCCGTCGCACAATCCGAACTCGAATTTCGTATCCGCCAGCAGAATGCCGCGCGACGCGGCATGAGCGGCGGCCTGGCGGTAGATCGCCAGCGCGCGATCGCGTGCGCAGTCGACCAGGCGCTGCGCCTCGTCAGTCGACAACCGCATGTGCCGCGCGACATGGGCCACCGCGCCGGGCAGGTCGATCGCTTCGTCGTGGCCGTGCGCGGCTTTTGTGCTGGGCGTGAAGATCGGTTCGGGCAGCTGCTCAGCCAGGCGAAGTCCAGCCGGCAGCACGACGCCGCTCACCGCGCCGCACTCGCGGTACTCGCGCCAGCCGCCGCCGGCCAGATAGCCGCGCACGACGCATTCGATGGGCAGCACCTGCGCCCGGCGCACCACCATCGCGCGCCCGGCGAGCGCTGCCACGTGCGCCTCAAGGCCTGTGGGAACGTGCGACGCGTCGACCACGTAGAGCAAGTGATGGGGCGTGCAGGCGGGCAGCGTTTCGAGCCAGAAGCGCGACATTCGCGTCAGCAGCTCGCCTTTGCCGGGCACGAGGTCGTTCATCACCACGTCGAATGCCGAGATGCGATCGGTCGCGATGATCAGCAAATTGCGATCGAGGGCGTGGACGTCGCGCACTTTGCCGCGCGAAAGCAGCCCCGGCAGCGCGGCGCCCATCATCGCAGGTGCGTCCGCCATCATTCGTCATCCTGCTGGCGCGGCTCGTCGGCGTCGTCCGACATGCCGAAGGGCTTCGCCGGCTGCGAGGCGGTACGTTCCTCGGCGGCGCGGGCAGCGAGCCGCATCGAGGCGGCCGCGGTCGGGTCGTCGTTCTCCGCCGCGCCGGGCATGGGCAGCGCGGTGTAGCCCGGCAGCGCGCGAATCCTCGCGGCCAGCGCGGTCAGGCGATCATGCTCGGCGACAAGTTGCGCGCGCCGGCGATCGGTGGCGCGCACGCTCGGGTCGTGGCGCAGTCGCGCCGAAAGCGCAGCCGCCGCGAGCCGTATGTCGCGCACCATGAGCGGCGCATCCGGCGTGAGCGAGTCGTAGGACTTCGGCTCCGCCACCCATTCGCTGAGGCTGCGACCCTGATAGAGCCGGGCGCGCAGCTCATCCGCCAGCGCCTGCAACCGACGCCCGAGCGCCGCGGCCTCATAGCGCGTCGCGAACGGCAAATGAAAGAGGCTGCCGTTGCGGGGGCGTGTCGCGCTGTGAACGCGCAGCTCCGCCAGCAGCTCATCGAGCGGCGTGCCGCGCGCCGCGAGCGCGTCTCGGTTCAGCTCCTCGAGTAAGTCATCTTCAGCTTGCGTGACCGCGCGCTGCAGTGCGGCGAGAGCGGCTTCGTGATCGCCTTCGTCGAGGAGCTCCCAGGCTTCGCGCAGCATCTGACGGATTTCAGCCGGCCCGGGCGCGACGCGCTTGTCCGGAACCGCCGCCGTAACGGGCGTGTCTCCCGGGTCCACGTGATCGACCGCCGAGAGCGAAAACGTGCGCACCACGGTCGCCCCGGGGCCGAACTCGACGCGAAAAACCAGCCGATCGCCGCGTGCGCCCAGCAATTCCCCGCTGTATTGCCGCCCGTCCTTCAAATGGAGAGTGTCCCCGTAGACGGAGCGCGACCCGGTTGCGACAATTCCGAGCAGGAGACCGAGCAGTTTGCCGCGAAATCGCAAAGTACGCCCCACGTGCGAGATTCTACCCCGGTGAACCCACCGAACAATGCAACGGACGCGGCTCCGATTCGGGTCGGCCTGGTGGCGGACGGCGAATCCGCGCCGGCGCTGGCCGCGGCGATTCGCGCGTGTCCAGAGTTCGAGCTGCTGGCCATCGCAGCCGCCGGCGATTCCGCCGGCGCTCCCGATTGCGTGGCGCGCTACGACGACGCTCGGGCGCTGTTGGCGCAGGCCGGAGTGCGGGCGGTTGTGCTGGGCCTCAGTCCGCGGCATTGCGCCGAGTTGGCGCGGCTCGCGCTCGCTCGCAACATCGCGGTCTGGATGCCGCCGCCCGCGGCGCGCGGATTCGCGGAAGCGATCGAGCTGTTTGATCGCGCACTCGAGGCGCGGACCCCGCTGCGCGTCGGTTCGTGGTGGGAACTGGTGCGCGACGAGGTGCGGGCGGTGCTTCGGAAGGATGAATCGTTCAAGGCCAGCTTCTCCGAGCTATGGGTGAGCGCCGCCGGACCGCCGCTGCAATCCTGGCGCAGCAGCCAGGTGGACGCGGGTGGCGGCGTGCTGCTCAGCGATGCGCACGACCTGCTGGAATCACTGATCGCGGTGCGCGGATTGCCGGAGAACGCGAGCGCCGCGATCGGTCGCTGTCGCCGGCGGCGCAACGAAGCGCCGCGCGAAACCGAGGACCTGGCGACGGTGATTCTGCGGTATTCGTCGGGCCAGTCGGCCTGGCTGCGCGCGACCTGGGATCTGCCACCCTACGAACAGCGCCTGTGGCATCACGGTTCGGTGCGCAGCGCCTGGCACGACCTGCAGCAGGCGCGGCTGTGCGAATCCGGCGGCGAAATCGTTGAGGAGCGTGCGCTGCCGGGCGAATACCCCGCCGCGGACCTGCGACGATTCGCGCGAGAAATCCGCGGGCTGGCCACGCCCGAGGAGCTCGAGGCCACGCGCGAGCGGCAACTCGCGGTGGTGGCGCTGATCGAGACGATTTACCTGTCGGCGCGGACGGGGCAGCCGGAATCGCCTCGACAGCGGTTTGAGGTCAGCGGCCGGCGCGAGCCGCGTCTCTGACCGAATTTTGTTGCGGAGTCAGGCATGAACAGCATCCGAGGGTGGCGCCGGGCGTGGGCGATCGCTACGGCGCAACTGGCAACGCTGGCCGCCGGCTGTCTATCGATGGACCGCCCGAGCGTGGCCTTCTGGGCGGCAGGCGAAGATCGCACGATCGGTTCCCGCGCACAACCCGATCCGGAAAGCGCCGTGTTCTCGGCGCGCGAGCGGCGCGTGCGATTGCTGGCCGCGGCCAACGAGACGCTGGGCTTTCAGCTCGCGATCGCGGCCCCGGCGCTGTCCGGTCCGTACGATGTTCAGGTCACCGATCTGAGCGGCGCGGGCGGCCTGCTGCTGGCGGAGCCGAACGTTCGGCTCTTTCGCGTAGCGCCCGTGCGCATCGAAAACTTCGCAAGCTGGTATCCGGCGCACACCGGCCGCGCTGCGGCCCCGATTTCCGTGGCCGATGTGCTCGTGCCGTGGGACGCGCCGCGCGGCGGCGGCCCTATCGCGCCCGGCGGCGATGGCAATCAACTGATCTGGGTCGATCTCCACGTGCCCGCCGACACCGCCGCAGGCGACTACACCGGCTCAATCGACATCCTGAGCGGTGCGAGCGAGTCGCTGGTCGAATCGTTCACGCTGGAGCTGGAAGTGCTGCCGGTCGAAATCCCGGCGCAGCGCTCGCTGCCGATCGTGGCGCGACTCGACCCGCGCGGGCTGCTGCGCGCCCACCTCGACTGGCCCGAAGGACCCGCCGCCGACGTGCGCTTCCTGCCCGACGTGCCCGAGCACGAGGCCGGCTACGCCCTCGTGGCCTCGGCCATGCGCATGCTGCACGAGCATCGACTCAACCCGGTGCTGTGGGCGGCGTTTCCGAAATTCGAGGCTGCCGACCCGCGCACCGTCGCCGTCGAGTGGGAGGACTACGATCGACTCGTCACGCCCTGGCTCGACGGCAGCGCGTTCGCCGACGGCGTTCCGCTCGCCTACTGGCCCGTGCCGTGCGACCTCGAATATCCGAGCGCCGAGCGCAATGGCGGCGTGCGCTCGGCGCGCTACACGCGACTGCTCGCGGGCTATCTGGCGGCGTCGTCGGCGCACTTCGCCGAGCGCGGCTGGCTCGAGCGCGGGTTCGTGCGCATCGCTCCGCCGGCGGCGCTGAGTGATGACGCGATCGAGCGAGTCGAGCGGCTGGTGGGAGCGCTGCGTCAGAGCGAGTCGCCGTTTCCGATGGTTGCGCATCTGCCGGCCTCGCCGCTGAGCGCGCTGGGATGGCACGATGCGCCTCCGCGCGGCGCGCCGCGCGCCGCGATTCTGGCGCCGCCCGCGTCCTGGTACGAGCCGGAGGCGATGGGCGCCGTCCGCGGAGAGGATCGCCAAAGCTGGTTCATGCCCGATCGCCCGCCGTTCAGCGCCGCGCTGACGCCCGAGTCGCCGGCCGGCGATGCCGGCGTGCTGGCGTGGCAGGCGTTTCGCTACGGAGCGCAAGGCATCTGGATCGAGCACGCCGGTCCGCCGGTGAACGCCGTCGCCGCGGAGATGGTGCGTGCCGGCAGTGCCGCGTTGCTCTATCCCGGAACCGAGTTCGGCCTCAGCGAGCCGGTGCCGTCGCTGCGGCTGAAGCGCCTGCGCCGCGGACAGACCGACTACGAGCTGCTCGCGGCGCTCGAGCGCGCGGGCAAGCCGCTGCTGGCCCGCCGCGCCGCGGAGCGAATCGTCGCCCGCGCGTTCACGGACGCGGCCACCGACAATCTGCAAACGGTGCGCTGGGGCGGCTGGTCGAGCGACGCGCCGACGATCGAGCTGGCGCGAGCGCTGGTGCTGCGCGAGCTGGCGGGTACGTCGACGGCCTCGCGCCCGGCCGATTCGCCCGGCGCCGTGCCCGCGGTCGCCGACTGGGGTCGGCTGATGGCGCGCAGCGTCGAGCCCATCGCCCGCAGCGTCGGCGCGCGGCTGGCGTTCGTCGATGAGAAACTGAACGCCGGCGTGGCCGTCGAGGTGCTCAATCCTCTCGCGTCGCGGATCGACGGCGCGTGGACGCTGGCTGAGGAGTCGTCCGACTGGGCGATCGCGTCCGACGCCGCGCTGGGCGTGGGCGGCGGAGCGCGGGCCGCGGCGCTGCTTACGCTCGAAGCGCCGGGCCTGGCCTACAGCGCCGATGGCGTGCTCGATGTCGGGCTGGCGTTCGATGCCGGCGCCAGCGGCGGCGTTGACGTGCCGACACGCATCGCGGTCACGAGCTGCGTGCCGGTCGATCAGCCGCCGAACATCGACGGCGACGAATCGGACTGGGCGGTGGCGACGAACAACTCGGCGGCCGATTTTCGGCTGGTGCGCGGATCGGGGCCGCTGGAGACGCCGGGCGTGCCCGCGGGCGCGACGCGCGCCTATTTCTGGTTCGACGTCGATCATCTCTACGTCGGCATCGCCGCGGCGCTGCCGGTGGGCGCGCGGCCCCACTATCGGGCGGACAACGACATACCGATCGACGGCTCGATCCCCTGGGGGCAGGACGTCATCGAGCTGATTCTCGACCCGCAAAGCTCGCAGCAGACCACGCACGGCGATCTGCTGGTGCTACAGATCAAGCCCAACGGATTCACCGCGGCGCGGCGCGGCCCGCGGACCGAGCCGCCGATCGGTGCGAGCGCGCCTTGGCTGGTCGATGCGCGGGTGGCGTCGTCGGTGAAGCGCGAGGCGTGGGTGGTCGAGATCGCGTTGCCGATCGACGCGCTGGGCGAAGCGGCGCGCCGCGATCGCATCTGGGGCGTAAACGTCGCCCGGCTCGACGCCGCGCGCGGCGAGTATTCGAGCTGGTCTGGCGCGCGAGATCATTGCTACTCGCCGCAGACGCTCGGCAATCTCGTGATCTTGCGGCCGTAGCGTGGCCTGCTCCGAGCCCCTGGTGCGAGAATCCCTTCTCGCACCTCTGATCCGAGCCCCGAACGTGAGTGAGGGGTTTCTTTCCTGCTTCGAGAATCCCCTCTCGCACCCGCTTGTTGCATTCGCGTCTATCGGCTCCGTACCGCGATCGCGTCGGGTGGCTCCCGTCCTTCACCCAGCGGCAAACCCGTCCGCTGGTCGCAGGGCCGCGCTACACATCCACGATCTTCTCGCGAATCGCGAAGCGCGCCAGCTCGACCCGATCGCGCACGCCGAGCTTTCGCAGCAGGCTGGTGCGATACGAGTCGGCGGTCTTGTAGCTCACCGTCATGCTGGCGGCGGCTTCGCGCAGCGACAGCCCTCGCGCCAGCAGCGGCAGCAGCTCCGCCTCGCGGCGTGTGAGTTGGTGCAGTCGTCCATTCGAGCGGTTGACGCCGGCCAGCGCCTGCTTGACGCCCGCGCTGAAGAATTCCCCGCCGCGCAGCACTGTGCGCATCGCCGCGCCAAGTTCGGCGATGCCGCCGCTCTTGACGACGAACCCGTGCAGCGGGCAATCGGCCCAGGCATCGAGCTGCCCGGGGCCCATCGCGCCGCTGACGACGAGAATCTGCGCCTTCGGCTCGAGGCGCTGAACCATCCCAAGCACGTCGCGCACGTCGCTGGCGGGCGCGTCGGATACGCACACAACCAGCGACGGGTGCTGACGCAGGGCCTGCCAGATCGAGACGGCGGAGAAATCGCTGTCGGTGTCGATCGCGCGACCAAGCTCGGCCTCGATCAACCGTCGATAGGCCTGACGCTCCAGGAGAGTCGCGGCGAGCAGACAGATGCAGCGATCTGAATCCAGCATTCCGATGCGATCCTGCACTCGCGCTTCATGCGCGACGCAGGCCGCATCATAGGCATCGTTCGGATTGGGCCTATCAGGTCTTCGCCTGAATGCGGGTTTTCGCCCGGCGGCCCGGCATTCGCCCGGAGCGCGCTACGCGGCCGCGTACCGCAGCGCGGCACGCGAGCGGCCCGACCCGTGGCCCTCCAGCATCGGCGCCACACGTTCGTACAGCTCCGGCTGCGAATTCCGCAGCGCTTCAACGCTGTCGAACTGAAAGCTCTCGCGCTTGCCGTTGGTTTCTCGCTCGATCTGCACGCGGCCTGCGTCGTCGACGCTGACCTGCAGCGATTCCGAATGCTGGTGTTTGATCGATCCGGAGCCGCCGAAGCGCTGCGCCAATTCGCGTGCGCGCTCGATCGCGTCTTGGGCGTCCTTCATCGACTGCTCGATGCGCGAGTGTCCGTCCTTCATCAGCCGCTCGATGTTCTGCTCGAGCTGCTGCTGAAACTCCAGCCGCAGTTCGGGCAGATCCTGCATCGTCGGCGGCAGCGTGATGATCGGCTTGATGCCGTAGCCCGTGTAGCGGCGATAGGCGCGATACGCGTCGGCGTCAGCGTCGCGCAGCGCTTCTACGCTGTCAAACACGGAGCTGGTCGCCGCGCCGGAAGCGTCCGTCCGCTCGACCTGAATCTTGCCGTCGGCCCCGCGGTGGATCGAAATCGTCGCGCCGTCGCGGACCTCGCGCACCGAGATTTCGACATTCTCCGCCGTGTCGGCCGTCGGCGGACGCACGAAGACGTGGGTGCGGTCGTTCGGGTCGCGCTGCACGTCGATCATGAACGGGTTCTGCATGTCCTTGATGTCGTCGAGCCACACCTGCCACGGCGCCGAGCCCAGATCGCGCAGCCGCTCCTGAACGTCCGCGGGCAAGCGCTGCAGCGGACCCAGCGGCTGCAGGACCCAGCCCGCGTTCGGGTCGTGCTGAAGCCGGTGGCCGAAGTAGCGCTGGTCTACCAACGGCGCACCCGCCGGTTCCTCGTATTTCAGCTCCAAGCTCGACGAATCGGCCGGTCGCTCGGCCGGCGTGACCGTGAGCGTTTGCTCGCGGCCGCCGCGCAGCACCACCAGCTTCGCGCCGCTGCCGGCGCCGAGCGCGACGATCGCGTCGACCAGGTCCTGCATTTCGTCGATCGTTTCGCCGTTGAAGGACACGAGCACGTCGTACTGCTGGACGCCCGCCTGGTCGGCCGGGCTGCCCACGAACAGGTTTCCGATCATGAGCGCGTCGCGACCCAGATGCGCTTTCAGCGGCGCGGGCACCGGCGTCAGGCGCACGCCGATCCACTCGCGCGTCGCAGCGCCGCCCATGCCGACCGTGCCGCGATCGGCGTCGTAGAACAGCACCGACGGCGACCTCGGGGCGACTGGCGGCTTTACGTCCTCGGGCGGCGCGGCGAACGCGACCCCGAGCGAGCACAACGAAGCAACAAGCAGCAGGTTGCGTTTCATGATCTTCATCTCCAGCGACCCGCCGCCGGAATGGCCGCGAGCCGAGAATTGCAAGGCCGTTCGGTGCTAAAAATCCTGTTGGATGGGGAGGGTTCGCGTGCGCACGCGCTGCACTTCCACCACCAGAAACTCGCCCGGTCGCTCGCCGGGTACCACGATCCAGTTCTCCGAGGGAGCAACCACGCCGACGGCCGGACGCTCGTAGCGCGCCGTCGAGTCGCGAAGCTGGTCGCCCGCCTCGACGGGCGGCGCAAACCAGGATGCCGCCTCGGTCCGCCCCGCACGCTGACGCTCTGCGGGCGTCTGCGGTGCCGCCGGCCGCATCCACACCGCTGCGCCGATGCACGCCGCCGTGGCGAGCGCGAGATTGCGCGCCACCGACAGCCACCAGGCGCGCCGCGCGCTTCCGCGGACGCCGCGCCGCATCGCGCGCCGCATGGCCGTCCCGATCTCGCGATCCAAAGCGCTGTGTTCCTCGAATAGAGCGTGCGCGTGGGCGTCTTGTCGCAGTGTCTCGCGCAGGGCCCGTCGTTCGTCGGCGCGGGCCTCGTCGTCGAGAAAACGCGAAATCAGTCGCTCAAGCTGGTCCTGACGCTCGTTCATCCGTCGATTCGTCCTTGCAGCAGCTCGCGCAGCAGCCGTCGCGCGCGAACGAGCCGCGTTTCCACCGTTTCCACCGGAAGACCGAGCACGTCGCCGATCTCCTGGTACGTCCAATCCTCCAGATGCCGAAGCACAAACGGCTCGCGATACAGCGCCGGCAGCGCCTCGACCGCTCGCAGCAGAATCTGGTGCGTTTCGTCGCCGACCGCCACCCGCAGCGGGGTCGCGACCCGTTCGTCGCCGACATGCCCCGACACCGCGTCGAGGTCGGCGCCGGCTCGCCGCCGCCGCGCCTGGCTGGCGTCGATCGACGCGTTGCGCGCGATCGCGTAGAGCCACGAGCGAAGCCGCTCCGGCTCCTTCAGCGAATCCATGCGCTCCCAGACCTGCAGCCAAACCTGCTGGGCGATGTCATCGACCAGATCGGCCCGGCCCACCACGCCGTAGATCACGCCCCGCACCCAGCCGTCGTGCTCCCGGAACAGGCGTTCCGCAGCGGCACGGCTGCCTTGCTGAGCCTGGCTGATCAAAGCGCTCACGGCCCCGACGTCCAGCGTTGCAGTAGTCATGACACGCTTCATAGACGGCTGCCGGCCCGCGCCCCTTCAAATTCGTAATACAGGACTCCGCAGCATCTTAGCGGGTCACGCCAGCGCCGCCGCGAGCAGCCCGTGGAAATGGTGGGTGCCGGTTTCCCGGCTGGGCGAGTAGCGTCCGTTTTCGTACAGCCGCCCGCGAAGCCCGCGCTGAACCGCCTCAACGATCGATTCATCCTCCCGCTCCACGCGGTCGAGATCGGCCCCGGCGCCGCGGTCCAATCGCTCCGGCCGCCAAACGTAACTGAGAAATGAGACGCGAGTTCGATCAACGGACTGCGGCCGAATGACGTTCACGGAAAGTCCCCATGGATAGAAATTCAGCATCAGGTTCGGCCAGAGCCAGAAATAGTACGCGGCGACCGCACCGCCTTCGTCGACGCCGCACTCAAGTGTGTCGTCGCTGCCCCGCGCGACACCAACTTGCAGACTCGAAGTTCGGAAAAGTTCCGTCCTATAACTGCCGTAGTCGATCGCCTGATTCAGCGACGCGTGCACGAACGGGATGTGAAAGCCCTCGAGATAGTTCTCGCAGTACAGCGCCCAGTTGCAACGCACCAGGTAGTCACGGCTGCGCGCTGGGTCGAGCCGGAACTCATTGAGCGGCCAATGCGCAACCCGCTCGTGCACCGGTCGCATCCAGTCCGCGAAAGGCTCCGCCGGCGCCAGCGACGCGAACAGCAGCGGGCCGAGCGCTTCGAGCGAAACGCGCGCCAGCGAATCGCGCGCGTCGGGAAACGCCTCGACGTTCTCGAACTCCGGCATGTGCTGAAAGGAGCCGTCAAGCGCGAAGCGCCGCCCGTGGTAACGGCACCGCAGCGCATTCTCGACGCCCGCATGCTCGCAGACGAGGTTTCCGCGATGCGTGCAGACGTTGGAGACGCAATGGCGCACGTCGCGTGCATCACGCGTCAACAGCAGCGGTTCGTCGAGACAACCCGGCAGCAGCAAAAACGGATGCACTGCGCCGGGCACGCGCACCTCCGCCGCGTCCGCGGCCCATTGCCAGCTTCTCGCAAAGATTCGCTCCTTCTGCAGCTCGAATACCTGCGGGTCGGTGTACAGACGCGAAGGAGGCGTGCGAGCGCGGCGGATGTCCGGGTCAATTTGGAACATTTCCTCATGCTAGTGCAATAACTCGGAACCATCACGCCGTATGCGGGCGCATCGGCGTCCACGCCGGTGTAACACCGCGATCGGCTGTACTACGACTGCGGCGTGAGGTGCTCGGCGACGTCGGTTGCGTAGGCCTTGCAGGCGGGCAGCACGCCCGCGAGAGCTCCGAGGCCGATCATGGCAAGCGGGGTGATCCAGAGCGCCGGCTCAAGCGCCAGCTCCAGCACCACGCCGGTCTGCTGGCGGATCAGCGCTCCTGCTGCCGTCAGAATCGCGGCGAACACGACAAACCCGACCAGCGCGCCCAGCGCACCGATCGTGGCGGCTTCGCACACGATTGCGCCGAAGACGACCCGCTTGCGCGCGCCCAGGGCGCGCAGAATCGCAAAATCGCGGCGACGCTCGTTGATCGTGTTGTACATGCTGGCGAGGATTGCGCCGGCCGCGACAACCACCACCAGATACGCGACCACCTTCAGCACGTCGCTCATCCAGCCGACCTTGCGAAAGAGCCCGGCCATCTGCAGCGCGATCGGCCACGCCAGCGTGGCTACCTTGCCCTGTTTGTTGATCTCCTGCTCGAGTCGGGCGCCCATCTGGTGCGAACTGAACTTAAGCAGCACCGCGCTGACCTCGCGATGCTCGGGCGGGATCAGCTCGCCCGGCTGCGCCACGTACTGCTCGCCAGCGCCACGCAGCGCGTGGCCCGACATGCGGAAGATGCCCTCGATCGGAATCCAAAGCACGCGATCGTCAGGCGAGTTTGTCGGCGCTGCGACGCCCACCACGACATAGACATCTTCGAGATGCGCGGCGGAAGCGTCGAATGTCAGCCCGTGATAGGGCGTGAAGGTCGAGCCCACGCGCAGCCCGGTTTGCGCCGCCACGAAGCTGCCAACCACCGCCTCGCGCCGCGCGGGATCGAACAGCCGGCCCTGGGCGACGCGCGGTGCGCGTTCGTCCTCGAAGCGCTCCGGCGTGGTGCCGATCACGCGATAGCCGTAGTAGTTGTCGCCCAGCGCATAGGGAATCGCGCGCTTGACGCCCGGTCGCGTGCGAATCGTCTCGAAAAGCGACCAGGGCAGGTTGCCGGGCGACGTCTCGAGGTGGAATACGGCGTTGAGCACCAATTGCAGTTGGCTGCCGCGCGCTCCCAGCACGGCGTCGAACTCCGCGCCGCCGCCGGTGAAAGCCGCCTCGCTCTGGCGCTGAATCGCGAACACCGCCATCACCAACCCCGCCGCGAGCCCGGTCGCGCCGACCGTGATCAGCGTGGATACCAGGTGCTGGCGCAGGCTGCGCTTCACCAGCAGCGCGACAGCGCCAAGCGGTCCGCTCATGACGCACTCCGCGCGTGCGCCGCGGCGGCGTGATTCAGCTCGTCGAGCCGCCAGACTGTTTCAAACTGCGCCAGAATCGCCGGGTCGTGGCTGACCAGGAGCAGCGCCGCGCGCTGCTCGCGGCAGATCTCACGAATCAGGCTGAGCGCCGCGTCAGCGTGCGCAGCGTCGAGGTTGCCCGTCGGCTCGTCGGCCAGCACCAGCGTGGGCTTGCCCGCCAGCGCCCGCGCCACCGCGACCCGCTGCTGCTGTCCGACCGAAAGTTGCCGCGGACGATAGCGCAGCCGCTGCTCAAGCCCGACACGCGTCAGCAATTCGCGCGCCCGCCCCGGCTGCACGCCGCGTCCGAACCGCATCGCGAGTTCGACGTTTTCCAGCGCCGAATAGCCCTGCAGCAGGTTGAAGGTCTGAAAGATGTATCCGATGTGCCGCGCACGCAGCGCGTCGCGCTGCGATTCGCCGAGCGTGGTCAGCTCATGGCCGGCGATGCGGATGCTGCCGGAGTCGGGGCGCAGGATGCCGGCGATCATGTGCAGCAGCGTGGTTTTTCCCGAGCCGCTGCGGCCCGCGAGCGCCGCCTGCTGCGCCGGCGCAAGCGCCAGCGACTCAATGTCGACGATGGGCACAGCCTCGCCGTCGGGTGAGACGAACTGCTTGCGCAGCCGGCGGACCTCGAGAGCGGAAAGCGTCATCGCCGAAATCTCCGAGCCGCGCCGTCGCGGGGCCGGATTATACGCAGCGACGCGCGGCTTCAAGGCGTGACAAGGCAGCGCTTACGGCGGCGGTTTGCAACGCCCGCACGGCTGGTACTTCTTGCGGGCTTCGGCGAGCGCCATCGGCTGGCCGCTGGCGCGGGCGTGCGGGCAGTCGACGCGATGGTACTTCGAGCCGGTGCGCGTCACGTACACCGTGTCCGAGCCCGCCGGACCGTCGGCAGCGCCCGCCTTCGCCGCCGGGCGGTCGGTGTCCGCGGCTGCCCAGATGCCCTTGCGCATGGCGCGGGCGTGGCGCTCGTAGCGTGCGAACAATTTGCCGTGTGCGAACTCGCGCGCGTCTGACGCCGCCGCATAGCCCATGCGAACCAATTCGAGATTTGCGCACAGGCCGTCAGGCGCGCGGAAGAACAGCGCCGCCTGCGGCTGATCGGCCGGCGGATTTCGTTCCTCGATGCGTATGACGTGCACGCGCTCACCGACCAGCAGCCGCTTCAGGAAATCGTTCAACTCGTCGGCGTCGCTCGCGGCCGGCGCGAGAATGCCGGCGCAGCGCAGCCATTGTTCGCCGTCTTCGAGCTTGATGCGCACGCGGCCGCGATCAACGACCTCGACGACCTCGTGCGACGGGCTGTCGCGATACGCAACCTGGAGCAGCGGCAGCTCGTCCGCCATCGCCGGCGGTGCAGACAGCATTCCGACCAACGCAAGTGCGAGCGCGCGCGCTGCGCAAATGGTGCGCTTCATTCGATGTCTCCGGACGTGTAAATCGCCGCCGGCATTGTAGCCGGGCGCAAGGATCGCCAGCACTGCGCGGCGGCTCGTCGGTCTGTTCCCCAAATTGCCGCGAACCGGGTTCGTACGCGAAGGGCGGCGAAATGCCGTCGATACCAAGTCTGGGTTCTACCGGTCCTTGAGGCCGCACCCGGGAGCTCGCGCCGTGAGCACTGCGCCCGCCGCACTGGTGACGCTCGATGAGATGGAGCGCCGCTGCGCAGAAATCTCGACCCTGCCGCAAGTCGCGCTGCGGGTGATCCAGGTGGCGGGGGACTCGAGCGCCGGAGCGGTGGAATTGAAGGAAGCGGTCGAGACCGACCCGGCCCTGAGCGCCCGCGTCGTGCGCGTCGTCAACTCCGCCGCGTATGGCCTGCGCACCACGATCACCAATCTGCACCAGGCTGTGAGCTACCTCGGCTTCAACCAGATTCGCAATCTCGCGCTGACGGCTTCGGTGAGTGACGTGTTCAAGAAGGGCGAGAAAATCGGCACCTACGACCGCGCGCTGCTCTGGCGGCACCTGCTGTCAGTCGGTTTGTGTGCGCGTCTCCTTGCGAGCCGCCTGAAGCTGGCCAGTTTCGAAGACGCCTATCTGGCGGGGCTGCTGCACGATCTGGGAATCATCCTCGAGGACCAGCACGCCCATGACCAGTTTCGATACGTAATCGACAACATCAGGGACAACCATACCCTGCCTGCGTTCGAGAAGGAGCAGATGGGCTTCGACCACTGCCAACTCGGAGCGCGCGTGGCGGAGAACTGGCGATTCCCGGAAGTGACGCGGGCCGCCGTGCGCTATCACCACAACTCGCGGGCCTATACCGGCGTCGGCTCGGACATCGTGTCGTGCGTCGAGGTGGCCAACGTGATCTGCACCATGAAGGGCATCACGTCCATCGGCCGCAAGCTGGTGGCGCCCAATACGCAGGTTTTCAACGCGCTGGGGCTTAAGAAAGAAGACATTCTTGTGCTGGCCACCGATTTGGATCAGGAGATCGCCGCCAGCCGCAGCCTGTTCGACCTGTAAACGACGCGAGAGACGATGGACGACTTCGCGCGACAGATGGACGACCTCTTCAACGACGGCGCGCCGCCGCCCGACGGCACCGGCGCGCTCGAGGCGCTCGTGCCGCTGGTGCCGGCTTCGTGGTGCGTCTGCGCCTGCGAGAGCGACGGCACGCTGCGCGCCGTGCATCCGCCGCTGGATTCCGACGCGGCCACCTCGGTTCGCGCGATCGCCCGCGAAGCCGTAACCCGGCTCGCCGCCAGCCAGGACTCGTCCGTCTCCTGGGGCAGCGGCGTGGCGCAGGCCACGGCAGTCGCGGTGCCCACCATCGGAGTCAGTCCGGCGTTTCTCCTGGCGCTGGCGATGCCCGGGGCCGCGGCGCCGTCGACTGAAATGATCGACGGTCTG
>CAYMBL010000021.1:0-62237 GCA_964388675.1 uncultured Planctomycetales bacterium | reverse complement strand
AACGCGGCCAGCGCCGCGTCGATCTGGGCCGTCGACACGTCCAGGTGCGTCACCCCCCGCAGGCGACGCGGCCCGATCGCCAGCAGCCGTACTTCGCGCGCCGCCAGCCGCTCGGCAAACTGTTCGGCCGCGCCGAGCCGCTCGTCGACCTCGAAGATCACGATGTTCGTCTCAACGTCCGCCGGATTCAGCCGAATTCCGCTGATTGCGGCCAATCCCTCCGCCAGGCGCTTCGCGTTGGCGTGGTCCGCCGCGAGCCGCTCGACGTTGCGATCCAGCGCGTAGCTCGCCGCCGCCGCGAGAATCCCGACCTGCCGCATCGCGCCGCCGTACATCTTGCGATAACGGTGGCAGCGGCGAACGAATTCGCTCCGGCCCGCGATCACCGAGCCGATCGGCGCTCCCAGGCCCTTCGAAAAGCAGAGCGAGACGCTGTCCACGATTGTGCCATACAGTCGCGGCGAATCGCCGGTCGCCACGCAGGCATTCATCAGCCGCGCGCCGTCCAGGTGCAGGTGCAGGCCGCGCGCGCGCGTCAGTTCGCGAATTTCCGCGATTCGCTGGCGCGGCCAGACTGCGCCGCCGCCCCGGTTGTTCGTATTCTCGACGATCACCATCCGCGTGCGCGGCGTGTGCACATTGTCGGGTCGAATTGCCGCTTCAACGTCCGCCGCCTGAAAGATGCCACGCGGCGTGTGCAGCACGCGCATGCTGCAACCCGCCAGCGCCGCCGTCGCGCCGGTCTCGTAGTTGTAGCTGTGCGTGGTGTCGTCGAGGATGATCTCGTCGCCCGGCTCTGTCGCGGCCTTGATGGCCAATTGGTTCGCCATCGTGCCGCTGGGAACGAACAGCGCCGCTTCGACGCCGAACATCGTCGCCACGCGCTGCTGAAGCGTCTGCACGGTCGGGTCGTCGCCGAGCACGTCGTCGCCGACTTCCGCCGCCGCCATCGCGGCGCGCATGCCCGCGTCCGGCCGGGTAACCGTGTCGCTGCGCAGATCAACGAAACTCGGCATGCTTGTCGTTCCATTTGCGGGCCGCGCTCGCCACGAGCTTCTTCACGCGCTCGATCTCATCCTGCTGCACTTTTTCGTTCTTGCCTTCCCAGAAGCGGTCGGGCTTCGCGTTCTGCACTTTGGCGATGCGTGTCACCGCCTGGTACACGACCACGTTCACCTGTCCGTCCGATCCGAGCAGCGCTTCGAGCATCTGCTCCGCCGCCGCCGGCGTGCACTTGGCCAGGGCTGCCGCCGCGTCTTCCTCTTGCTCAGCCCGGTTCAGCAGCACCGTCACCGCCGGACGCGTCGAAAGCTCCGCCAGCGCCTGAAACACCGCGCGCCGAACCTCCGCCGGCAGATCCTCGCGTTCGAGTTGCTTGGTCAGCGCCTGATCGGCCGCCAGCAGCCGGTAGTGATCGATGCGCTTCAGCGCCATGCGCAGCGCCGCCGCATCCGCGTCCGCCGTCAGCTTAGGCTTCACCTCATCGTTGTAGATGTCGTCTCGGAACTTGCGAAACACGAGCTGCATCTTTTGCGAGAACGAGCTGACGTTCCCGACGCCTTCCGGCCCGAGCTGATCGATCAGCTTTCCGTCCGGCGTCACAAACAGCACGATCTGATTCGCGGTCGCCGCGTTCCATTCATCGAGTTGTTCGCGGTAGCGGCTGCGTGAGACGCGCACCGGAATGAACCGCCGCGACCATTCGATGACCTGCGCGTTCGAAAACGCCTTGCGATGCTGCGACTCGCGGTCGTCGTCGCGGTCGCGGCTCGCCGCCGTGACATAGAGCAGCAGCGGCAGGCCTTGTTTCTTGGCTTCGCTGACGCCCTCGGCCAGGTCGTTGCCCCACGTGATCGCCTGCCCGCCGCCGCGCACGCAAGGCTGAGCTGCGGCGTACGTCGCCAGCATGCTCATCGCCGTCGCCACGAACCAGAATCGCACCATGTTCGACCTCCGCGGGCGTGCTCACGGCCTCGGCAGGAAGCGCCTGCCGGCGTTCCGACCGCAGCACGTGTTCACGCTCCATGGAGGATGATACCGAGTCGCGTCCCCGACCCCCGCGCGCTGAGCCTCTGCCCCCTTTGCCCCCTCTTCCCCCCGGCCCCTCCGCCCCTTGACCCCTTGGCCCCTTTTCCACTCGGCCCCTCACCGTGGGGCGCTGCTGAGCGGCCTCCCCGACCGGGTTGCGATGGGCGTCCCGCCCGTCTCCTACATTCCCGCGCAAGCGGGAATCCCTGGCGCTAACCACAACCGACCCTCGTTCACCCTGGGAGCTCGGATCAGATCGCAGGTCCTTCGCAAGCGCGCGCTCTGACTCCTCAAACTCTTGACCCGTCGTCCCTTTTTGCCCCCCTGTTCCCTTTGACGCCTCTTCCCCTCACGACACCTTCGCGCCAGGCGCTGGGGACCGGCCCGGGGTCTGTGGCCTGATACTAATATGACTGGCGCGTTGCGAATGGCCGACGTCGTTGGCCACCCCTTGCCGATTCTCAAGAAGCATCCGGCCGGTCAGTTTGGCGCGACAGGGACCCACGGCCCCTGGCACCCTCGACCCCTTGGTCCCTCGGCCCCTTCCCCCCCTCGCCTACCTTCGCCCAACCACGCGCACCGACACCCAGCGATGGCCGTCATACCGATGGCCGCAACCTCGGCCATGGACATGCCCCTTCTGCACCACCTGCCGCCCCTCGTGATAGTGATGATCGCGGCAGTCCACCGTGCAGTGATGCCCGGACGGGCGTGCGACGGTTCGGCGGATCACAACCCAGCGATCGCCGTTCCACTCGTGGCCGCAGCCCGGGCCGTGCCGGTGCTTGTCTACCGTTACGTACGTCACCTTGTGTTCGTCGTAGTAGTGGTGGTGGCAATTCACGTCGCATACATGCTCGCGCTCCACCTCGCGATAGCGCACCTCGTTATCGCGATCGTCGCAGCCCGCTGCCAGCAGCGCAGACACAATCACCGCTCCAAGCGTCAGTCTCATCATGCTTGATCCTCGTGCAGTTCCCACGGCGCCTACGCGACTCGGCGTCGTCGCGCGATCTGAATTCGCATCGGCTACCGCATCGACGCCGCGAATCATAGCCGCGCTCAGGTCAGCACGGCTTCGATCCGCTCGAACAGCGCCCGTGCCGTGAAAGGCTTGCGCAGAAACGCGCTCGGCTGCGCCGCCGGGAAGCGCTCGGCCAGGTTCTGCTCGCCGTAGCCGCTGGCGACCAGCACCCTCACCCCGGGCCGAATCTGCAGCAATCGGTCGAGCACCTCGGCCCCGCTCATCCCGGGCATGGTCGCATCCAGAATGACCAGGTCGATCTCGTCGCATGACGCTTCGAACTGCCGCACGCCGTCGCTGCCGTCCGCCGCAAGCTGCACCCGTGCCCCGCGCGCTTCGAGCATGTCCTTCAGCACCTCGCGCACCGCATCGTCGTCGTCAATGACCAGGATGCGTCGCAGTTCGCCGCTCCCGCCGGCGCTCGACTCGCCGCGCGGCTCGTGCGTCGCGGTCGCCTCCATGAGCGGAAACGCGATCGTGAACGTCGTGCCCGCGCCCAGCGTGCTCTCCACGCGGATGCCCGCGCGATGCGCCCGCAGCACGCCGCGCGTCGCCGCCAGACCGAGTCCGCGGCCGGTGCCTTTTTGCGAAAAGAACGGCTCAAATATCCGCGCCAGCGTCTCGGGCGCCATGCCGCAGCCGTCGTCGCTCACGCTCAGTTCGGCGTATCGCCCCGGCGACAGGTTCTGTCCCGGGTAATTTCGTGCGATCGCCTCCAGTTCCAGCGACAGCGCACCGACCGACACGCAGATGCGGCCGTTCTGCGCGCCGATCGCTTCCGCGGCGTTCACGATCAGGTTGGTGATCACCTGCTGCAACTGACCGCTGTCGGCCTCGATTCGCAGCGCGGCGCCGTGCGGCTGCACGTCGAGTGCGATGTTCCGCGGAATCGCCGCCCGCATGAATTCGCCGAGGTCCGCCATCAGCTCGTTCAGGTCGATCTCGGCGATCTCGGGCTGCACTTGCCCGGAGTATGCGAGTATCTGTCGAATCACCTTCGACGCACGCTCCGACGCCGAGATGATCCGCTGCACGCGCTCGCGCAGCCCCACGCGATCGTCGAGCTGGTTCAGCGCCAGACACGCGTTGCCCAGAATGCCGACCAGCATGTTGTTCAGGTCGTGCGCGATGCCGCCGGCCAGCAGACCCAGGCTCTCCAGCCGCTGCGCCTGAAGCACCTGCAGCTCCAGCGCCCGCCGCTCCTCCTCGGCCCGCTTTCGCTCGCGAATGTCGCGGAAAATCAGTACCGCGCCGATGACCCGGTCACGTTCGTACATCGGCGTGATCGAGTATTCCACGGGCAGCGCGCTGCCGTCGTGTCGGCGAAATTGCGACTCGCGCGGCAGAAACTGCACGCCCAGACGCAGCACCGAGCACAACGTGCAGCTTGTGTCGCCGCAGAGCGTTCCGCCTTCATCGCGGCAGCCGAACACCGCGTGCAGCGTCCGGCCGAGCAGCCCGCCCGGACCGACGCCGAGCAGTTCCGTGGCGGCGGGATTCACGAACGTCGCGCGCCCGTCGCGATCCACGCCGACGATGCCCTCGATCGAAGAATCGAGGATCAGTTTGTGGCGCCGGCTGAGCCGCGCGAATTCCTCCTCGGCTCTTCGCCGCTCGGTGACGTCGCGCGCAAAGCCCACCAGCAGCCGCTCATTGTTGTCGCGCAGCACCGTGATGCTGATTTCGAGATAGACCAGCCGCCCGGTTTTGTGCCGGTGCGCCGTCGGAAAGTGATGGAGTCCGGTGCGAAGCTGCGACAGCGCGAAATGCGTGCCGGCTTCCGCCACCTCGAGATCGCAGGCGCGTTTCGTGAGCAGTTCTTCCGAGGAGTAGCCCATCATGCGCGCGAAGGCGTCGTTGACCTCCACGAAGCGCAGGTCCTCGCCGACGACGAAGTAGCCGTCCATGGCGCTGCGCAGGATCGCGTCGTTGCGCAGTGCCAGCCGCCCGCGCTCCGCCGGCGCGTCGAGCTCGTGGCGCAGCACGATGGCGCGCGCCGCTCCCGGTCCGTCGATCGGCAGGAATTCGTAGCGCCGCCGGCGCGTGCCCGCGCTGCGCTCGATCGTGCGCGGCGCGCCGCGCAGCAGCGCGCTACGCAGCGCCTCCGCGAGTTGATCGTCGGCCGCCACCTCGTCGGCCAGCGCCGCGCCCGCGGCCGGCCCGCTGTGGCTCGTGCGTTCGAGCGGTCCGCCGTCTTCGTCGACCAGCGTCCAGAGCATGTCTCGGTCTCCGTCGCTCAGTTCGCGTTTCGCCCGTCCAGCGCCGCGGCGCGCTCCAAACTGCACTCGGCTTCACGCGCAGCGCCCGCCATGCGGAACGCGGTCGCTTGCTGCCGGTACGCCTGCGCCTCGAGTTTTGCGTTCGAGTGCCTCCGGCACAGGTCGATCCGCCGCCCGGCGCAGCGCAGCGCTTCGGCGGCCTGCCCGCGCTGCAGGTTGAGCTCAGCCATGTACTCGTACACGCGCGACAGCCCGTTCCAGAAGCTCGTCTCTTCGAGCAGGCTCAGCGCCAGCGCCAGCTCGTTCTGTGCATCCTCCGGACGCTGCAGCGCCAGATCGACGTGCGCCAGGTTGGTGTACGCCACGCCCATGTTGACTCGATCACCTGCCGCCTGCGCCAGACCCAGCGCCTTCTGAAAATACTCGCGCGCCTCCTGCGGCCGGCCCGTCTCGCGCAGCACGTGCCCCAGACCGTTGTACGGACCGATCAGCCACACCAGCGCGCCGTGTGCGACGTGCACCTCGATCGCCGCCCGGAAGCTGCGCTCGGCTTCCGCCGTCTCGCTGAGTTGCAGTTGCACGAAGCCCAGGTTGTTGCGGATCTGCGCCAGCTCCGTCGCGTAGCCGCCGACCTCCGCTTCGCGCGCCGCCCGCTCGAAGTGGCTGCGTGCCTGAGCGTATGCGCCCTGGAAGTAGTTCATCGTCGCCAGGTTTGCGGCGGCTTCGATCCGCAGCCGCGCCTCGCCGCGCCGCTCGGCCAGCTCCTGAAGCCGCTGGTTGAACTGCAGCGCGTCGGCGTAGCGGCCCATGCGCGCATAGCACACCCCGCTGTGGCTCAGCGCCTCCGCATATTCGCCATCCAGCGCCAATGCGCGCTCGAACAGTTGCAGGGCGGCGGCATAGTCGCCGCGCAGAAACGCGCGCTTCCCCTGAAAAAAGGCTTCCTGTACGACCAACGGCTCCGTCGGCCGGGCGTCCGCCAGCCGCGCCCCGGGCAGCAACTGCGCGAGACCGCGCGCCAGCATTTCTTCGAGCCGCACCAGGTTTGCCAGCGGCCCCGCGGCCCGCGCCACCTCGCGGACCGAATCGTCGCCCGCGGAGAGTGCGCGCAGCACAAAAGCGACGTCGCCGCCTTGCCGCTCAAACTCGCCGTAGACCACCAATCCCGCGCCGGTGAGCCCGGCGGCGCGCGCCAGGTCGGCCGCCGTCCCGCTGCTCCCGGCCGGCGTGAATCTGCCCAGCGTCGCCAGGAACTGCTCGCGGTCTACGAGGTGCACTCCCGGCGCCTCGCCCACGGCGCGCGCCAGGTGGTCGGCCACCGCGATGCCGAGCCAGTCGTCCGCGCTCTCGACGTCTCGCGCCGCCAATGGCAACAGTGCCACGCCGAGGCTGCTCGGTGGCGCAGCGCCCGGCACGCGGCGCGCGGCGCTGCGCAACTGCGAGAAGTAGTCGCCCGCCTCGCGCGCTGACCCGAACCGCTCTTCCAGCCGCGGCGACATGAGACGCAGCACGCCGGCGGAATACCACTCCGGCACGTCGACGTCCGCCGGCCACGTGATTGGATCGAGCTGTGAGGCGATCATCGAGCGATAGACGCTGCCATCGCGCGGCAGACGCCCGCAGGTCAGTTCATACAGCGTCACACCGAGCGAATAGAGGTCCGACGCCGGACCCGCGGCGCCGTCCGCAAGCTCGGGCGCGGCGTAGGGGAACGTGCCGATCGGCGCCGCTGCGTCGTCCTGCTCGAAACTGGCGTCGTCGAGCAGACCGACGATTCCGAAATCCGTCACACGAAAGCGACCGCTATCAGCCAGCAGCAGATTTGCGGGCTTGATGTCGCGGTGCACCAGCCGAAGGTCGTGAATCGCCGCCAATCCCTGACAGGCCTGCACCGCCAGCGCCTGCGCCTGCGTCCACGGCAGCCGCGCCCCCCGCGCCGCCACCCGCGCCAAATCGATTCCCGCGACAAACTCCATCACGAAGTACCACCAGCCGTCAATGGCGTCGAAATCGAGGACGCGGACGACGTGGGGATCGTTCACCCGGAAACCGGCCGCGGCCTCGGCCCGCAGCCGCCGCACCGCGCCTTCACTGGCATCGCCTACGCGATTTGGCAGCAGCTTCACGACGCACGGCAGCTTCAGAAACTCGTGCTCCGCCAGGATCGCGAAGCCGTGCGCACCGCGACCCAGGACGCGCAGCAGCCGGTAGCGCTCGCGCAATAATGTGCCGAGCGGCAGCGGCGGCTCGCCGGCGTCGCTGGGGTCGGGGAGAGGCGCGTGCGCCGCCAGCAGCCAGCCGCAGTCGGCGCAGGCGCGAATTTCGCCGCGTCTCTGCGGCGCGATTCGAGCGTCGCCGCAGGCGCAGCGCTCAGCGAGAGGCGCGATAACCGTGGCGGTCTGCTGCATTTGTCGCGACGCGCAACCCCTGCTTGACTTCGCAGCGATTTTCAGTAAGCTTTTATCGGCACATTGTGCCAGCGAGAGCTAGGGGCAAAGCTCGCAATATCGGACATTTCTTCGGCGCGCTGGCGGAATTTCCGCAGGCTCGTCGACCGGTCTTGTTTGCGCCCTCGGATTCTAGCTCACGCCATCCGCACCTCGCAAGCCCCGGATGGGGCAGGGAGAACTGCTGTGGAACTAATCACCTATTACGCAGGGACCATTCTGAACGTCATCGACGCCATCATCGACATGATCACGTAGATCGCGTCGCAAAATGAGTTCTGATTCACGTTTCGAATAGGGGAAAACCATGATCGTCGTGATCAGCGAAATCGATCGCATCAACAGCGAAAGCAAGTAGGCGCTTCGCGCCGACGGCCTGAGCGCGGATTCCGTGCGTTTGGCGCCTTTTTGGCGCGTCGCGCAGAGTTTGCGCTTGTATTCAACATTTCGATGCCCGTAGGCTGTTCCTGACCCCGGCAGCGGAGTTTGTATCCCGGTGCGCGGGCGGCTCGGACTTTGGAGCAGTTGATGCACCGCATCCTTTTTCTCGCCACCGCTCTTCTGGCCGCGGACGCGTTCGGCCAGGTCTCAGCGACGTTGGACGATTTCTTCGGCCCGGGCACGCAGCCTGAGACGCTCAACAGTCCCATCCTCAGCGCGAACAACTGCCGATTCTGCCACGGGAATTTCGACCCGGTGACAGAGCCGACCCGTCCGTGGGCGGCGAGCCTGATGGGGCAGGCCGCACGCGACCCCGTGTACCACGCGGCGCTCGCGGTCGCGAACCAGGACGCGGATTTCGCGGGCGACCTGTGCCTGCGCTGTCACACGCCCGGCGGCTGGATCGAGGGGCGAAGCACGCCGACCGACGGCTCGGCGCTGATCGACCAGGATTTCGAAGGCGTGAGCTGCCACGTCTGCCATCGCATGGTCGATCCGATCTATCAGCCGGGGGTCAGCCCGGCTGAGGATCAGGCGATCCTGACGGCGCTCAGCGATCCGCCGGTGAACCCGCACTCGGCGCACATGGTGCTCGACCCGGAGGACCGCCGCCGCGGCCCGTACGACCTCGGCGACTTCTTCATCCATGACTGGCTGCCGTCGCCGTTTCACCGCAAGTCAGAGATGTGCGCCACGTGTCACGACGTGTCGAATCCGCTGTTCTCGCGTCAGCCCGACGGCACGTACGACCTGAATGCGCTCGACGCGCCCGCGCCCTCGTTCGACAAGCTGCAACAGTTTCCAACCGAGCGCACCTACAGCGAATGGCTCGGCAGCGATTTCGCCGACGGACCGGTCGATCTCGGCGGTCGCTTCGGCGGCACAAAAATCCTGGTCAGCACGTGCCAGGATTGCCACATGCCGCAGACGACAGGCTTCGGCTGCTTCTTCGGCGAGGAGCGCACCGATCTGCACCCGCACTATTTCCCGGGCGGCAATACGTGGGTGCTCGATGCGGTTCGCAACCTGTATGACGACTCAGAGACCCTGCTCGATCCGAATTCGGTCGCGAGCGCCAAGGCACGCACGATCGATCTGCTGACCAACGCATCCGACCTCGAGTTGAGCGCGACAAGCACGACGGTGACGGCGCGCGTCGTCAACGAATCGGGACACAAGCTGCCGACCGGATATCCGGAAGGGCGGCGCATGTGGGTGAATGCGCGGTTCTATGACGCCGCGGATGCCCTGCTCGCGGAGTACGGTGCGTACGACAGCGCGACCGCCACGCTCACGCTCGACACGAAAGTGTACGAAGCGAAGTTGGGACTGGACGCGGAGCTGGCGGCGCTCACCGGCAAGCCGGAAGGGCCGGGCTTCCACTTTGCATTGAGCAATACCTGGTACCTCGACAATCGCATTCCGCCGCGCGGCTTCGCGAATGCGGAATTCGCGGCGCTGCAGGCGGCGCCCGTCGCGTATTCATACGCCGACGGCCAGCACTGGGACGACACGATCTTTGACGTGCCGGCGTCGGCGGTTCGGGCCGAGGTGCGCGTGTATTTCCAGACTACGTCGCGCGAGTACATCGAGTTTCTGCGCGATGAGAACACGACGAACGCCGCCGGCCAGACGGCGTACGACCAGTGGGTTGCGACCGGCCGCAGCGCGCCGATCGAGATCGACTTCGCGCAGATCGTGATTCCGGGGCCGCCGTGCCCGAACCCTCAGGCCGGCTGCGACAATTCGGACATTTTCCCGCTCGGCGGCGATTGCGTCGTGGATTTGAGCGACCTGGGCGTCGTGCTGGCGAACTACGCGCCGGGCATGGGCGGTAAGACGCGCGGACAAGGCGATATCTTCCCGCTCGTCATGGGCGACGGCGTGGTGGATCTGAGCGATCTGGGGCAGATCCTGACGGACTACAACGTCGACTGTCGCTAGGCGCCCGGCTTCCAACCGCAGCGCGAGTTTGTAACGCGGCGGCGCGGCGAGCCAAGTACAATCGGGCCCTCGCGCGACGACGCGAAGAAGGAGTCTCGGTTGGCGGACCTGCAAGCCACCGTCACGATTCACCTGGACCAGCCCGACGGAATCCGCGAGGCGCTTGAAATCCCGGCGCGCGTGGGCAGCGTGAAAATCGGCGAGGTGCTCGGGCAGGGCGCTGGCGGCATCGTCCTCCTGGGCTTCGATGAAATCCTCGGCCGGCGCGTGGCCGTCAAGTTTCTGCATCGCAGCGGCAGCGGTCTGTCCGCCGCGGCCACGGCCGAACTGGTCGACGGCCTGCGCGCGGCGGCGCGCGTGAAGCACCCCAACGTTGTGACCGTGCATTCGGTGGAGGTCGTGGCGCAGATGGCCACGATCGTCATGGAGTTCGTGGACGGCATTTCGTTGCGTGAGTATCTCGCTCGCAGCGGGGCGGTCGCTCCCGAAATCGCAACGTTCATCTTGCGTCGCCTGGCCAGCGCCGTTGAGTCGCTGCACGAGGCCGGCGTCGTTCACCGCGATCTGAAACCGGCGAACATCTTGTTTGATCGGACGGGCGAGCCGCGTGTCTGCGATTTCGGACTTGCGATCGACGCGGCGCAGCGCCGCGGCGAGCGGGCGCACCAGCCGATCGCGGGCAGCCCGCTCTACATGGCGCCGGAGATGTTCGAGGGGCACGTTTCGCCGCAGAGCGACGTGTATGCGCTGGGTGTTTTGTATTACGAGATGCTGGCGGGCGTCGCGCCGCATTCGGCGGAGTCGATGTCCGAGATTCGGCGCTGCCACGAATCGATGGAGCCGTCGCTGGAGCGGCTGCCGCCGCTGCCCGAGGCGCTAATCGACCTGGTGCAGCGCTGCCTGCACAAGCAGCGATTCCTGCGATTCAAGACCGCGGGGCATCTGCGCCGGGCGCTGGATGACGAGTCCACTTCGCGGGACGACGCGATACGCATGCGCATCAGCAGCGTGATTCACGCCGCGCCGGATGCGCCGCGGCCGTCGGCTGCGGACAGCACGCCGGCGATGACGACCTTTGACCTGTTGTCGCAGCGTGCCCGCGACAAGCGGACGCAGCGCGGGGATTGAAGCTTCGCGCGCTCGCCCGGGCCGGACGTGAGCCGCGCTCGGCGGTGGTGAGATGCGACGCGTTGCTATTCGCAGGTCGCTCCCCAGTTGGCGAGGACTACGCCGAGGTCGCCGAGATTGACGCAGTCATTGCCGTCGTCGGCGAGCGTGCCGGCGGCTTGGTCATACGCCGGGTCGCCGGGGCAGGTGTCGTAGGCGCTGAGCAGCAAGCCGAGGTCGGAAAGATCGAGCAGCTTGTCGCCGGTGAAATCGCCGGCGAGGACCTGCTCCCAGATGGCGAAGTACTCGATGGGCATGCCATCGACTTCGCGGAACGTTCCGCCAGCGTAGAGCGCGCCGTCGAACTCCGTAAGCGCGAATACGCTTTGGCCGACCGACGCGGTTCCGCCGGCGAGGCCGCAGTAGTTCGTGCCGTCCCAGAGCGCCACGCCCTCGTAGGGCAGTGCAAAACCGCCGCCGAGTGCGAGCTGGCCGTTGAGGGGGTGGAGCGCGTAGACGTCGGAGTCAGGTTGCGCAGGGTAGGTCCAAGCAGTGCCGTCCCAGTACGAAAACGGGGAGTACCACGGCAATCGCGACAGCCCGCCCGCGTAGAGCTTGTCGTCAAAGACTCGTACCGCCGACGTGCGCGGTTCGGGCGCGCCGGGCAGGCTGTGCCAGGTGGTGCCGTCCCAGCGCACGACCGTGGTGCATTGCTTGCCGTCGGCTTCGTTGAAGTTGCCACAAGCGTACAATTCGCCATTGTACACGGCGACGTCGTCGACGACCGGGTCGTCGCCAAGGTAGCCGTCGCTCATGCCGCTACCGTAGCTATACCAGCTCACGCCGTCCCAGCGTTTGATGCCTTGCTCGATTGGACCGTAGGCGATCAGATTGCCATCGTGAACGAGCAATCCGTGGCCACCGGGGGCGCTCGTAATGTGCAACCACTGGCTGCCGGTCCAACGATAGATCGAATCATTCGCTGCGTAGAGTGAGCCCTGAAACTCGGCAAAGGTATAAACGCTTGGGATCGAAGATGCAGCGAATGCGCTGAATCGCTCGCCGTCCCACACGGCGATGCCGTTCGCGGCGACCCCGCCGATTTGCGAGAAGCTCCCGCCGACGAGGAGTTCCTTCACCCCGTCGCCGTCGCCGTCCCAAGGATAGAAGCCGAGGACTGTACCATCCGCTTGCGCGTCGTAGTTTCGCCACTGCCATTCGCACTGCGCGAACGCTGGTCTGGCCAACGTGAGGAGCGACACGGCGACGATGCTGAATTCTCGAGCGAGTGACACGAGCATCTCCGGAATCGATGGGCCCAAAAAAGATTCTACCCCGCGCGGATCGAATTTCCTATTGATCTCACGCCTATTGACCTGGTTTCGCAGTGCGCCCGCGACAAGCGGACGCAGCGCGGGGAGTGAGCAGCTCAGTCCGGCGCGAATGAGGGCGCGTGGGGGCGCGTCGCGGGGCGCAGCAGCCGCTCGCCCAGCCAGGTCGCAACGAGCGCGATGCCCACCGAAACCAGCGCCAGCAGGAGCGCATCGCGATCGGCCAGGTTCTGAGCGCGGCTGTAGATTGCCAGCGAGAGCGTCTCCGTTTCGCCGGGGATGTTGCCGGCGATCAGGCTGGTGGCGCCGAACTCGCCGACTCCGCGCAGGAACGCCAGCAGAATCGCGTAGGCCACGCCGCGCGCCGCGAGCGGCAACGTGACGCTGAAGAACACGCGCAGCGTCGAGGCGCCGAGCATCGAAGCGAGCTGTTCGTACGCGGGCTCGACGGCGGCAAATGCAGTCTCGGCGGTGCGCACCAGCAGCGGGGCGCCCATGAACGCGCTCGCGATCACCGCGGCGCGCCAGGTGAACAGCGGATTGCCCCCCAGCAGCGCATGGAGCCAATCCGCCCAGGGTTGCTGCGGCGAAAGCAGCAACAGCAGCAGCAGGCCGATCGCCGTCGGCGGCAGCACGAGCGGCAACGCGAGCAGGGTCTGCACCAAGGCGCGGCCGCGGAAGTCGCGCCGTGCCAGCAGCCACGCCAGCGCGAGCCCCGGCGGGATGATCAGGGCCGTCGCGACTGCGCCGACCAGCAGCGAACGGCCGGCGATTTCGGCGATTTCGAACGGGTTCACGGCGGAATCGTACTACGGGACGCCGGCGGGCGCGAGCGGCGGATGCGACAGGGAAGCTCAGCTAGGTTCGAAAGGTCGCGTTACGTTGTGAGCGACGACGTGCGGTCGAGCGATCGAATCGCTGTGCTCCGCGGCAGGAACGTGAGTCAAGGATGGAGTTGCTTTGATCCGAGCCCGATAGTGAGTGACGGCTCGAATCGGGCCGCTACGGCGGCGCAGTTACGGATTCTCGCGCCCGAGTTCACTGGTACCGCCGCGCTACGCGCCGATGGTCAACGCGAGAGCAAGCGACCCCGCCGTAACGCTCCGCGACCTGCCTGGTTGTCAAGCCCGCATCGCATTTGGCCAACACGTTGTTTCGCAACGCCAGCGAGTACGTCATCATCGCAACACCTCCGTGTGTTACGCATAGCTATACGCGCGTGCGTGCTCCCAGTGCGTGGGCCCGGGCCCATGCGCTCAGGAACACTATGGCTGCAGGAGTTCCAGCTCGAGCGCGGCCTCTTCGGCTTCCTTCGTTCCGGGGTACTCGGCGACGATCTGCTGGAGCAATTCGCGGGCTTTGGTTTTCAGCCCCGTCTTGCGGTAGGTGATGGCCTGCCGCAGTTTGGAGGCCGCTTCGGGGTTGCTTTTCGGTCCTTCGGCCGGCGCAGCTTTCGCGCCGCCGGTGGGCGACACTTCCGCTGCTGCTGAGCGACGTTCCGGCTGCTTGCCGTCCGCGCCGCGCGGCACGATCGGCTCGAACACGCCCGCGGCTTCGGCGGCCGCCGCACGCAGCGCGGCTTCGAACGCGATGTCCGAAGCGTCGCCGACGGCGCGCACGAACCCGTAGTGATCGATCACCATCGCCCACGGCGGGGCGCCGGCGCGCAGTTTCTGATGCGTGAGCGGGGCGTTGACGCCGACGCCCTCGAACCGCTGGCCCCAGGGATAGTGTTCCGCCGCGAAGGCCCTGGCTTTCTCGGTGCGCTCGTCGTTGTCGGCATTCAGCCCGACGAAGAGCAACTCCGGCCCGCGGCCCGCGGTCTGATGCAGTCGTTTCAGCGCGTCGCGGTGGGCGTCGGTCGGCGGCGCCAGCATGTTCCAGACGTCGAGCACGAGCGCCTGGCTGCCGCGCTTCTGCAGATCGATCTCGGTACCGTCCTCGATGCGGATCTGCGCGTCGGCGATGCGCCGACCGATCTGCGCGGCGCCGCGCTTGCGCTGTGCAGCGCGTTTCTTTGCTTCGGCATCGCCGGCGGCGGCGAGCACCTTCAACGCGCCGGCCGCGAGCTGTCCATCCGCCGCGGCGCAGGCAGCCTGAAAGACGATGTCGGCCGACAGCGCGTCGGCGCCCGCCTGCGCGAGGAGGTCGGCGGCGGCCGATTGCGCGTTCGCCGCGTCGCCGCGCTGCAGGTAGATCAGAGTCTGAAGGCGGCGCAACTGCGCACGTGGCCCGGGCTTGAGCGACTCGGCCTCGAAGCTCCATCCGCGCAGCCGGCTGTCGACCTCGCGCGCCTCGTCGGGAGCGATGAGCACACCCGGGCGCGACACGCGCTCGTCGAGCTTCTTCAGCTCAGCGAGCACGGCTTCGTTCTGGGCAGACGCCGCCTCCACGGCGAGCAGCGCCACAATGAGATGCAGAGCTACGCGTACATGCATCGAGCGACTCCGGCAGATGCCTACGAATTTCGGGGCGAACGATGCAGGAATGATACCGTAACCGTGCGCTGGGCGGAGTGAGACGGGGGTTTTCAGCGAGCATCCGCGGTTCCCGCTGCGCGGGAATGCGGGCACGGGCCGGAGGCCCACGCCACTCGAGAATAAAACTAAGACGAAGAGCCCCCTGCGCGGGGCTCGGATCGGAGTCTGATGGTGGTGCGAGAAGGGACTCTCGCACCCGGATTCGGACACGCGCGCGACCGAGAACTTTGACTCACGTTCGGGCCTCGGATCAGACAACAGCTCGCCGGAGCTTCGTAGAATCGCCTTTATGAATCGAAGCCTGCTTGCCTTTGCGGTCGGTCTGTTCGCCTTGATCTCGGGCTGCACTGCGCCGGCGCCGCTGCGCGTGATGTCATTCAACATTCGCACGTCCTCGATCGACGACGGCGAGAACGCGTGGCCGAAGCGGAGTGATGTGCTGATCGAATCGATTCGCAACGCCGACTGCGACGTGCTGGGGCTGCAGGAGGTGATGGCGGAGCAACTGGCTGCGGTGCTGGCGGCATTGCCGGAGTATGACTACTACGGCGTGGGTCGCGACGACGGCGCGTCAGGCGGCGAGTTCGCGCCGATTCTGTTTCGAAAAGACCGGCTTGAGCTGGTAAGCGCCGGACACTTCTGGCTGAGTCCGACGCCTGACCGGGCGGGCAGCGTCGGCTGGGACGCGGCGCTGCCGCGCATCGCGACCTGGGCTCGGCTGACGTTTCGCTCCAACCCATTTCGCGAGTTCTACGTCTACAACACGCATTTCGATCACGTCGGCGAAGTTGCGCGGCGCGAGTCGGCGCGGCTGCTGCGGCGGTCGATCGAGATCATCGGCGGGCGGCCGGTGCTCGTGCTGGGCGATTTCAACGCGACGCCCGGGTCGGGGCCGTACCGCGAGCTTACCGAGTCGCGCGGAAATCTCGCGGAACTGCGCGACGCGTTCGTTGAACTGGGTCTCGCGCCGCGGCCCAAAGATTCGCCTGCGCCGGCGTCGGACGGGGCAGCGACGCCGCTCGGCACGTTTCACGGGTTCTCGGGCGCAGCCGGTGAACGCATCGACTGGGTGCTGCACAACCGACAGTGGCAAACGCTGAGCGCGGCTGTGATCGCGACGGCCGTGCGGGGTGTTTGGCCGTCCGACCATTTTCCGGTGACCGCGACGCTACGGCTGCGCGAGCCGGGCGAGCCGACGGACTAGGGCCGACGCGGACTATCGGCGAGACGCCGATGCTCCCCGGGCGGGACGTCACGAGAGCAGGCTTGAGCTCCGTCGGCCAGTCAAACGCGATCCGTGCCGCGAGGAACGAACTCGGGGCGACTGTCGCGGGGGGGTCGAACCAGGCCACATTCGCGCTGTCCCCGTCATACGAACTCGCTGCCAGGCTCGGGAATTGCGTCGGCGCATTCGATGGTGACAGCACGTACGTGTCCACCACGCTCCAGTCGTACGGGAATGGCGGCGTCCACGCCCCGAACGCGTTGTCGAGCGTAGAGCGAATCACCGCGCTTCCCTGCCAAGGGAACTCCGTCGTCGCGGACAGATCGCTCGCGTTCCAGTCGTCGCCGGCCGACGTAGCGACGGTGATATCGAGGTACCAGGTGTCGGCGTCAGCCTGTGTCAGCGAAGCGGAATGCGTCGCGTCGGCGAGCGCGCTCGGAATGCAACCGACAAGAAGCAGAGCCGGGATGCGTCTCATCGCGATCCCTCCCGTTGCCAACCCGCGTGGAAATGCTGCCGAAGCTGCGCAGCCTCGCCACAAGCAGTCTACCTACGCGGCAGTTCCGAATTCCACTGCAGATTCCGCGCGTGGGCGGGTGGGCTGTGGCTGGCGCGCTTTACCCCCATGCGGCAGCGGCCGTCGCGCGACCCCCCGTAGGCGACGCGCGCGAACTCACGTACCATACGCGCACTCGGGAGAGGTGCCGGAGCGGCCGATCGGGCACGCTTGGAAAGCGTGTGTAGGAGCAATCCTACCGCGGGTTCGAATCCCGCCCTCTCCGATCCGGCGCGGGTGTCCTGATGCGCATTCTCGAACTGCCCGCGCCAGACTGGGGCCTGCGCTGCCGCAATTGCCGTCAGCCGCTGGCCGGCGCCGTCGAGCACGCCTGCCCCCGCTGCCGCGCACCCTACGACCCTGCGGATCTGCTGGCGATGCAGCGTCCGATCGCGCCGCTTGGCGCACGCTGCGGTGCCTGCCGCTACACGCTCGACGGCCTGCTCACCAGCGTGTGTCCCGAGTGCGGGCGTCGCCTGTTTCTGCACCAGTTGCTCGCCGCCGGCTACAACAGCCGCGTGCGCTACTGGAGCCAGACGCAGCGCGAGACGCCGCCGCTCGATCCGCCGGCCGCGCGGCTTCGCGGCGACGAGCGGCCCTTGCCGGAGTTCGGGCTGCGTTGTCTGCGCTGTGACGCCGCGCTGAAAGGCGGAGCGAAGGATTCATGCTCCGCGTGCGGCGCGGCGTTTCACCTGCAACTGCTGCTCGATCCGGGGCCGTGGTGCGACGTCGGCCCCTGGATCGCGCCGGCGGTCTACTCCGTGGCGGCTTCGCTGCTCGAGGATTCGCAGATCCCGTGCATCGTGCAGAACGCCGCGCTGCGCAACCCGATCGGCACCGTCGAGCACTGCGTGGCGATCCAGTTGCTGGTTCCGCGATCGCTGTTCTTTGATGCGCTGCACGCGCTGGCGCAGCCGGCGCCGACGCCGTCGGCCCCGCGCTGGTCGGAATGGCACTGTGCGTGTGGCGAGCAGAATCCGCCAGGCTTCGACGTGTGCTGGAACTGCGGCCGGCCGTACGGCGCGCGCTAGCCGCCAATCTCCGCCAGTACGCGCGGCAGTTCCACCAGCAGTGCTCGCAGCGCCTGTCCGCGGTGGCTGATGCGATTCTTGGCGTCGGTTGGCAATTCGGCGAGCGTCAGCCCGGAATCGGCTGTCAGGAAGTGCGGGTCGTAGCCAAAACCGTTCAATCCGCGCGGCTCGTCGATGATCTGCCCGCATAGGACGCCGCGCGACTCCAGCAGAATGCGCTCGTGAAAGGCCAGCGCCATGCAACAGACGAATCGCGCGGTGCGCGACGCGGTCGGTCGGCTGCGCAGTTCTGCGATCAGGCGGCGATTGTTGGCGTCATCGCTGCGCGGCTCGCCGGCGAAATGCGCCGAATGCACGCCGGGCGCGCCAGCCAGCGCGTCGACCTCCAGCCCTGAATCGTCCGCCAGCGCGACGAGGCCGCTGCGCTGCGCGTAATAGAGCGCCTTCGCGCGTGCGTTCTCGCCGAAAGTTGCGCCCGGTTCGGGCGCTTCGGGAATCGCGGGATATGCATCCAGGCCGACCCACTCGACCCCCGGCAGCGCGCAGGCGGCGCGATTCTCGCGCAGTTTGCCGGCGTTGCGCGTGGCGAGCAGCCAATTCACGGCTGAATTCCGAACTCGTTCGGGTCGCGCTTGGCGGGGCGGGGAATCTCGACCGCGAACGAGCTGTGCGCTTCCTTGCGGTCTGGTGCGCCGCCGCGGCCGCGCACGCGCTCGGACGCGATGGCGCCGTTGTGCAGATTGTGCGGGAATTTCTTCTGCAGCGCCAGCAGTTTGGCATCGACCATGCGGCTCTTGACTTCGAGCAGGCCGGTAAGCGGATTTTCGCGGCTCTCGGTGCGTATCGCGGCCTTTGGAAACGCGCCGACGAACACCGAGCTGTTCACCGCGCCGTGATAGAAATACGCTTCCTCGCCGTCCTGGCGCAGAATCCTGCAGTACTCCTCCGCCGCGAATTTCCGCTGCGTCATACGGTCGGTGTTGTAGAACACCGCGACCTGCAGCGACCAGTGGCCGGGGGCGCGCGTCAGCTCCCATTCGGCGTTGGCGGTGGAAATGACGGGCGACGCCTCGAGCGTGGCCAGCGCGAACGGCCAGACCAGTTTTTCGCCGCCGCGCGGGTCGGGCACGCTCAGCGAGAGGGAGCGAATGAGCTGCATGTCTTTGGCTGGGTCGGGCGAGTAGCTGAAAGCGTCGGCCGCGCCGAGGTCCTTGTAGCGGCGTTCGTAGCGGCCGTAGTAGACGGTTGCCTCGCCGCTCTCCTCGAGGACCCGCACCCGGTCGGCCTTCAATCCCTTCACTTTCTTGAGTGCGTCGGCATAGGAATTTGCGATGCGAAAGCGCTCCGTTCCACGGGCGGCGCCGCAACGGATCTCCCAGATGTCCTCGTTTTCCGGGCCGGCAAACGCGAACGAGGCGCAGAGCGCCAGCGTCGCCGCGGCGAAAGAGAGTCGCGTCTTCACGGCGCCTCCCGGTGGTTGAGCGTGAGCGGCCGCGCGAGGGCGGCGCGCTGCAGCGCGAACAACTCGTGAATGCCGCGCCGGCCGAGGTCGGTCATCGCGGAAAGCTGGGCGCTGGTGTACGTGCCGTGTTCACCCGTGGCCTGCACCTCGACCCATTCGTCGCGGCTGGTGAGCACCAGATTGCAGTCGACGACGGCCCGCACGTCCTCGTAGTAGTCGAGATCGAGCAGCGTTTGCCCATCGTGGATGCCGACGCTAACGGCCGCGACGGCTGCGGTGAGGGCGTCGCCGCTCCACCAGCCGCGGTTCTGGCCGTAATGCAGCGCGTCGCACAGCGCGACGAACGCGCCGGTGATGGAGGCGGTGCGTGTGCCGCCGTCGGATTGCAGGACGTCGCAATCCAGGTGAATGGTGCGCGGACCGAGCTTCGCGAGATCGACCACGGCCCGCAGCGAGCGGCCGATCAGGCGCTGAATTTCCTGGGTCCGGCCGTCCACGCGGGTGCGGTTGCGTGCGCGGCGGGGGGCGCAGGAGCCTGGAAGCATGTCGTACTCGGCAGTGAGCCAGCCCTCGCCGCTGGCCTCGCGCCACGGCGGGACTGATTCATCGATCGACGCGGTGCAGAGAACGTGTGTCCGCCCGCAGCGGATGAGCACGGAGCCCGGCGCGGCGTCGGTGAACGCGCGCTGGATTTCGAGGGGTCGCAACTGGTCGGGCAGACGGCCATCGTGTCGCATACGGGCAGTGTAACGGGGGTCGGGCGGGTGTATGGCGCGCGAGCGCAAGGCGGGCGTCTGATGGCAGCGGCCCGTGCCGAAAATGCTGTCCGACGGAGCGACGATGAATGCGGAACCTTCGCCGACGATTCACGAAGTCGATTTCTGCGGGCAAGTCGCGTCCGCGGCGAACGTGCTGTTCGCGCAGGACCCGGCCGCGTTCCCGTTCGGCGACGCGCGCGTCGAAGGCTTCGGCACGGGGCTGCCCGGCGGAAGCGGAAGGACCTGCGAATTTTCGAGCCCGCCGCGTCTGACGGACGGCTGGCGGCTCATGCGGCGCACGCGATACAATTCCGACGGACAGAAGTCGAAAGGCTCTGATGCCCACCGCGCGAAACCTCGCCGACTTGTTTCGAGCCATCGGCGCTGAAGATCTCAGCGCCGCTTCCTCCGTCGCCGCGCAAATGTGCCGACTGGAGGAGCAGAAAGGTCACCGATCAGTTGCGCGCATGCTCCGCGGCGCGCTCAATGCGAACGGCGCTATTGGCGAAAAAAACGGGCTGCGAACCCACGCAGTGAGTGTAGTGTCGTCAGCGCTAGTCAGACTCACCTCAGACGTTCGGCTTGCCGAGGTCGCGCTCGCGCCGGTTGCCCGGCGTGAACTCGACTCCGTCGTGCATGAATGGCGGCATCGCGAGCGCCTCCGCCAGTCCGGCATCGCCCCCCGGTCGAAACTCCTGTTTCACGGTCCACCCGGATGCGGTAAGAGTCTTGCGGCCCGGGCGCTCGGACGCGAACTCGACATTCCGGCGTTTCTCATTCGCTTCGATGCCGTGATAGGGGCGTATCTCGGCCAAACGGCGATCCACCTGCGCCAGTTATTTCATTTCGCCGAAACGACGCCGTGCGTTTTGCTGCTTGATGAACTTGATGCGCTCGGAAAGCGCCGCGGGAACCCGCTCGACGTGGGCGAGCTCGACCGCATCGTTATCGCTCTGATGCAGGAACTGGAGCACTCCCGGCCGCTCGGCCTGATCATCGGCACATCGAATCTTCCGAAGCACCTCGACGACGCACTGTGGCGCAGGTTCGACCTATCTCTCGCGTTCCGAGCGCCATCTCCGAGCGCCCTGCGCGCGTTCGCGAGGCGCAAAGCCGCGAGCATGCGGGTAGCCCTGCCGAAGACGCTCATCGCGCGTGCGGTGAAGGCCAAGAGCTTTGCGGACGCGGAATCACTCGTCATCGCGGAGGCCCGTCGCCAAGTACTCCGCGACGTGTAAGGAGCGCTTGTGCCGCCTCGCCCTCCGAAAATCGAACCCCGCACGTTCTTCCTGAACGAGACGCACGAACTTGCGTCCGTCGAGAAGGACGGAGGTGGTCGTGCCCCGGAATACGTCGGCATTTCGTGGGCCGCGAAGGCGACACAGATCAGCAACAGCCTTCGCAGAGTCGTTGATACTGTGAAGTCCTCGCACGATCCGCTTAAGGATGAACGCTATTTCGTCATTGCGCAGCCCGTCGCGGAAGTCGAGAAGAGATCAGCCGACAAGAAAAAAGCCCCAAAGGGCACGTTCAAGGAACCGACCGATTTTGGCGGCATGCACGCCCGCATTTTCGACCGCCTTGGTTTGGATCTGCTACAGGTGACGGACGACGGGAAGGCAGTTGTTCATGCCCAAGCGGAACGGATGGACCAAATCCTCCAGCGATCCGAGTCGTTGGCGCAGCTTGGTCCGCGCGAACAATCGCGGTGGGTCACGATCGACTCGTTCGAGACCATTCCGCTTCAACTTCGGGTGGATACGGACTGGTTCAAGACGCTACGACTTCATCATGTCGCCGACGTAGTCATCGAACTTCAGCCGGTGCTCAATCGTGTCGAGGCAGACCGCGTCCTGCGGGCACTCGCCGACCTGCTCTCTGAGCGCGACGGCGAGAAGCTAACGGGGACCGGCACGGATTTTTCGGGGCGGCACTGGTTTCGCGGCAAGGCGTCCCAACCGTCTGTTCGCGCGATTGCCCGCGACTTCTTTTCGGTACAGGCTATTCACTCGCCATTGTTCTCGATCGCCGCCGGCAAGGCCAAAAGACCGAGCGCCGTAAGACCTGTCCGGACCGCACCTCAGCCGAGTGCTCCCGCGGATGCGCACACGCTTCCCTGTGTGGCCGTACTTGACTTGGGTGTACCTGCCGATCATCGACAGCTCGCTTCCTATCGTCGTGGTCAGTTCGTTCCGACCGACGCGCCGCGCCCACCCATCGGGGACCACGGCGCGTTTGTCGCATCTCGCGTCGTGTTTGGCGAGCACGACACGCCGGACGCGCTTGCCCGGTCAGCTGGCCGCTGCAGTTTCTACGACGCAATTGTGGCCGAGTATCCTGACGGGACCGGAGCGACCAATCGCGTGAACGACAAGATCGTGATGGACGCGCTCCGTGGCGTTCGCGGCGCCGCGCCTGACGTGCGCGTCTTCAATCTCAGCTTTGGCGACGCCCGTCCGCTTGGTGATTTCGCCCCAGTGGAGCGTCGTGAAAAGCGGCTGATGCTTCAGGACCTCGACAATTTTATTTTTGCATCGGACACGATCGTCGTCGCCGCCGCGGGCAACTCGCGCCCCGGCGTTATTCCCACACCGGGCTACCCAGACCATCACGCGGATGCCAACTGGGCGCTCGGGCCGTGGGCCTGCGGGTTCAACACACTCGTCTGCGGTTCATTCGTACCACGCATCTCGGCGAGTGGCTTGGCCCAGGCCGGCTGGCCCAGCCCATTTTCCCGAATCGGCCCCGGACTCTGTAATGCACCCGTACCGTCGTTCGGCGCGCCCGGCGGCAATACGGACGCTCAGTTTCGCCGACCGCCGGGCCTTGGTGTATGGGGGTATTCCGGAGCAGGACTCGTCGAGGACCGAGCCGGCACGTCCTTCGCTGCCCCGCTGCTCGCCCGCGAGGCGGCGCTAACCCTGAACGAATTGCAGCGATTCTGCCTCTCCGGAACACAACCGTTCGCCGTCCTCGCGCGCGCTTTTCTGACGTTGGTTGCGGGGCGTCCATCCGACGATGCACCCATTCAGGAACTCGCCGATCGCACGCTTGGCAACGGTCTCGCCGGCTCAACCCGACTTGCCGTTCCCACGCCGCGGTCGGCTGTGATCTTGTGGCAGGGCTACATCGAGTCTCCGAATGATATTGTCCGTGTTCAATTGCCCATCCCGCCCGACTGGTTGGCCGAAGCGGAGCAACCCGTTCTGCGACTCGTGGTTTCCGCCGATCCGCCGGTGAACGAAGTCGCGCACACGACCTGGGCCTGCCGCCGGATTCGTCCCTTCCTCCATCCCGGCCCCGATGTTCGCGCGGTTACGGCCCCGCGCGGCGGGCACGCGAGTTACCCCGGCGTTGACCGGCGCTATGCCCTGTCGCGATTCAAACCCGGCATTGAGAAGGCCGCGAAAGGTGATACGTGGTTGATCGAACTGTTGTACGAGGAGCTTGCGCCCTATCCTCCGGGAATGGACTTCGACCCACGGCAGCGCGTGGCCTTCGCGGCCGAGCTTTTCGACGAGTCCGCGACGCCAGCGGACCCGCAGCCGGCAATGCAGGCGCTTCCGATCGCCGAGAGCATGTCTAGGCTGTCAATTCAACCGACTCCGATTCGCAACCCCGTGATCATCCGTGGCAGATAGCGACTTGAACGGACAAGCGAGGCTCGTTGTTCGGCTGGCGAACGTCGGAGTTTCCGGCTGGGTGAACCTACCGGCCGACGAAGCGCCGTGCCTGGCCGTGTTGGGCGAAGTCGATGCCCGGCTATTCGCGGCGCGGCGGCGCTTCGACACACTGGCCGAGAGCCGCACGGGCGATCCGCGCGTGCAGGCACAGCTGGTGGATCAGCTCGCGCGCTGGTTTGTCAGCGGCCGACGGAACACTCCGAGCGAGGCACCCTCGTCCGAAGATGAATAGGCGACGAATGTCGCCGCGCTCCGCAAGAGTCGCCGCTTGCGAGCGGCCCGACGGTGGCCATCCTGCCCGCGAGCAGGTTGTGAACGCGCCGGGCGGGCGTCTCAGTGGAAGAGGTCGATCGGCGGCCGCTCGGACCGTGCCCTCGGCAAGACGACGTTTTCGTCGATAATGCGGCACGCTTCGCCCACAGATTTGCATCAGCCACTTCCAATTCCGGAGGGTTTGTCGAATCGCACGTCGGCGCGAGGCGCGCCGCGCTACAGTCCCGCCGCGCGGTCGCGGCAAACCGTCTCGCCCGCCAAAGGGAGCTTCGACGTGACGAAAAAGTTCAAAAAACTGGTTCTCCTCGCCGCCGTCGGCGGGGTACTGCTGCTGGTCTGTGGCGGCGTGAGTACGGTCGTCGCGGTCAGCTTCGGTCCGGCACTCTGGGGCTGGGCGAAGACGCAGACGGCGGGGTTGGTCGAACTCCATCCGGAGGCGCGGCAATTCGTCGCCGGGCTGGCGACGCAACTGGACCCGGGGCTGCGAGACGCGTTGACTCAAATGGGGCAGGTGACGCTCGAACCGGCCCAACTGCTCGAGCAACTCAAGGCGGCGGCGATCCCGGCGAGTGTTCTGGCGGCGCTAAGCCCGGCGGAGATGAACGCGCTGTTCGAAAGCTGGGGCGTTCCGGTGCGCGTCGCGCTCCCCGCCGCGGCAGCCGTTGGTGTCGGTGCGGCGGCCGGCGCCGCCGTCGACGGCGCGGAAGGCGGAGCATCGGGCGAAGAAGCAGAGACAGGCGAGGGCGACGAGCCGTAGGTCTGGCGAAACCGAGTTCTCTCGAGCGCGGCGAAGGAACGAAGACGCACGCAGACGGGACGCCGTGGCTACACGCGATGTGCATGACCTCGCGCGGCCGAGATCTCGCTGGACGATTACGACTGGCGTATGGCCACGAAGTTCGCCACCCACGGGAATACCAACAATCCGACGACGAACGCACCGAACACCGAGCCGCCCATCGGATGGCTCAGGGATGAAGCGACTACCCCGAGCAGCCCGAGGGCGCCCATCGCGCCGGCCAGCAGCCAGAGCAGAACCCGGCCGGGTGCATCGCCGTGTCGCAGCGCCGTGCTCGTCGGAATGATCAATCCTACAAGGACGACGCCGAGAAACAGGCTTGTGCGGTCGTTCAGCCAGGCTCCGACGCCGAGCACGAGCCCGCCTGCGATCAGGAGAATGATCAGAGCATTCGCGGCGGCCGTCTGCTCCGCGCTCAGCGCGAACCGGCCAAAGCGGTTGAGCCGCAGTAAAGCCTCGAACATGGGGTTCGCCACCCAGGTCATCAGCGCGAACACCGCGTACGCGACCATCAACGGCACCACAAAGGGCAGCAGCTCCGGCTTGGTCTTCGCCAGACCCGCCAGCGCCTTGTAAGCGAAGTACCCTCCGATCAGAACGAACCACTGGGCGCGCGAGCTGAGGCGCGACATCCACAGGAAATATGTCAACATGATGCGGTACAGGACGTAGCGGGCCTTCAGCGCTTCCACCAGACCCGCCCGCGCCCACTCCATTTCCGGGTCGAGCCGCAGTGCCTCGCGGAAGTGCTCTAGCGCGTCCTTATGCCGCGCACGGTGCAGCGCGTTCCAACCCTGATTCGCGTGGGTCAGTGCATTGTCGGGGTTTTTCTGAAGCGCGCCTTGGATCGTCTTCGCGGCATCCTCGCGGCGTCCGAGCTGAGTAAGGGCGAGCGCGCGCAGGTTGAGGCAGCCTTCGTCCTCTCCGTCGCGCGCGAGTCCATCGTTTGCCGCGGCGAGCGCCTCCGGCCAGCGCCGCAGCCGCACCAGAATCGCCGCGAGCAGGCCGAAGCCGTCGGCGTCCGCGGGGTCGAGGCGGATCGACTCGCGCGCCGCGGCTTCCGCGGCACGGAACTGATCGGTCTGCAGGTACGCGAATGCGAGAGCGCGATGGCAGTACGAGAGATCGGGTCCCGCATGCACGGCCTGTCGGGCGAGGTCGACGGCTGCCTTGTTGTCTTCGAGGTGAGCGTTGCAGAACGCGAGCATTGCTTTCGGAATCGGCTCGTTGGGCGCTTCGGCCATCGCCTGAGCGAGTTCGGCACGAGCCTGTTCGTAGCGCTCCTGCTCCATCAGCAACTGCGCGCGCAGCATTCGGGCTTCCATCGCGCTCTCCGTCGGCTTCAATTCATCTTGAGATAAGCCAGAATGTCGTCGTAGAGGCCGCCTTCGTTCGCGTACAGAGCGTAATTGCGGGCGGTCGCGAACCACTCGCGGGTGGTGGCCCGGCGCGTTTTCAATGCCGCCAGCAGGTCGCGCGTGGTCAGCGGACTGGTCAGGCCGCGCTTCATGGCCTCTTTCAGTTTTTCCTCGACTGCGACGTCGATCGCGGCGCGCAGGTCGGCGCCGGAGAAGCCGTCGCAGCGCTTTGCGAGTTGGTCGTAGTCAATTTCCGCACACGGTTTGCCGACCAACAGCACGCGCAGGATTTCGGCGCGCGCCTGCACATCGGGCGGCGGCACGAAACTGATGCGGTCGAAACGGCCCGGTCGGCGAAACGCCGAGTCGAGGTGCCACGGCGCGTTCGTCGCGCCGAGGATCAGGACGCCGTCGTTGCTGGATTCCACGCCGTCCAGTTCCGAGAGGAACTGGTTGATCAGGTGTCGCCCCGCGCTCTGTTTCATGTCGGTCCGGCTGGCGCCCAATGCGTCGACTTCGTCGAAGAAAAGAACGCAGGGGGCGTGTGAGCGCGCGTTCTCAAAGATCGCGTGCAGGTTGCGCTCGCTCTGGCCGATCCACATTTCGAGCACGTCATTAAGCCCGACTGCGATGAAGCCGGCCTTCACCTCGCCCGCCGTCGCCCGCGCCAGAAAGGTCTTTCCGCAACCCGGCGGACCGTACAGCAGCAGCCCGCCGCCAACCTGCTTGCCGTACGCCTTGAACATGTCGGCGTGGCGCAGCGGGTGGATGATCTTCATGCGGATTTCTTCTTTCAGCGTCTCCATTCCGCCGACGTGCGAGAAGTCGATCCGCGGCCGCTCGGGACGCACGCGTTGCTCGTCGTCCTCTCCCGCGTCGCCCGAGTAGGCCCGAACGCGCCCGTCGACGATTTCAGCGCGCTCGTCCGTTTCGTCGATGCCGAGATGCTCCGGCAAAGCGGGGTCGGCAAGCGTGGCGTCCTCCGTCACGGCCCTGCGATACTGGCGGACGGCCTGTTCCACATCGCCTTCGCGAAGCAGCAGTCGCGCGTGCAGGAGATACGCGGCGGCGGGCGTGTCACGCTGTGCGAGCAACTGTTCGACGATCACCAGCGCGTGAGAGTTCTTGTTCTGCTGATAGTACGCCCTCGCGAGGCCGATCTTGACGCCGGCGTCCTCCGCGGCGTACTGCAGCGCGTGGCGGTACTCCTTTTCGGCATCCGCGGCGCAACCCAAACCCAGCAACGTGTCCGCGAGGTGTTTACGCAACGGGACGTTGTCTGGAGAGTGCTGGAGGGCCTCCTGGAGCGCGCGGATCGAATCCTGTTGAGTCATTGCCTCGCCACTACGGAGATCGGGTTTTCATGCAATCGGATACGCAAGGCGGCATGATATTCGCTCACGCAGGGCGACTACAAGAGTCAGTCGCATCAGGCGAATGCCGGGCTGTCGTCGGTCGCCGCACGCTGCTCTTGAAACCGCCGAAAGCGATCCGTATTCTGATGCCGCACCAATTCTGGCGTGCAGTGCAGAGGGGCATCTTATGAAGGCGCGAGCCGGGTCGATTGCGGCGGTTATTCTCCTCGGGGTTGTTTCGATCGAGGGCGCGGCGCAGGTGTGTCCTGGGCGCTGGCGCGTCGAGTCTGACACCGGCCCCGCCGCCCGGCAGGGCGCGCGCATGCGCCTCGACGAGGCGCGCAACGTGATCGTGCTGTTTGGCGGCGTGGCAAACGGCGTCCAACTCGGCGACACGTGGGAGTGGGACGGCGAGACCTGGACGGCCCGCGAGATCGCCGGCCCGGCGGCGCGCAGCTACTTCGGCATGACGTACGACTCCGCGCGCGGCGTAATGGTGCTCTTCGGCGGCGATGCACCCGGCGCCGGCGTCGCGTTCGGCGACACCTGGGAATACGACGGAACGGAATGGCGACTGGTCGCGACAAACGGTCCGGCCCCACGCCGGGGAACCGCGCTGGTCTACGATTCCGTGCGCGGCGTGTGCGTGTTGTTCGGCGGCTATGACGACGCTTCAATTCGTTACTCCGACACGTGGGAATGGGACGGCGCAACCTGGACGGCGCGCACCGCTGGTGTGCCCAGCGCGCGAACAGTGGGTGATCTCGCATACGACCCGATTCGGCAGCGCACCGTGCTCTTCGGCGGTTCGGACGGCTCAAACGACCTGGGCGACACATGGGAGTGGGACGGGGGTTCGTGGGCGCTCATCGAACCGCCCGCGTCGCCCGACGCGCGCACCGGAATGGGCATGGCTTACCTGCCATCGCTTGGCAAGGTGATGATGTACGCGGGTTCGTTCAATAACGGTATCTGGAGTTGGGACGGCGCGGAGTGGATCATTTATGCGCCGCCGAGTATTCCGCTCGGCCGGAACTGGCCTTCGCTGAGCACCGGGATCGACCGCGAGAGCGTGCTGTCGTTCGGCGGCACGACGGGAATCCTGCAACGCGAGACGCTCGACTGGCGAATCGTGACGTTGCAGGTGCTGAGTCAGTCCGGGCAGACCGACGCCGTGCGCTGGGAGCCTGTGGAGCTGAGCGTCGTCGCCGAGGGGAATGATTCGTTGACCTACGAATGGCGGCGTGACGGCGTGACGCTGGCGGATGGCGGGACGCTGAGCGGATCGCTCACGCCGACACTGGTGATCTCGCGGGTGGAGCCGGCCGACGCGGGTCAGTACACGCTGGTAATCCGCGACACGTGTGGCGAGATCGAGTCCGCGCCGATCGAATTGCGCGTGACCGATCCGTATCAGCTTGAACCCGCGATCACGCTCGAGCCGGTCGCGGAATTGTCGGAATTGCTGCACACGGTGGGGGCGTCGAAGAACGGGGCGTTTGGTTCGCGGCGCGTGGTTCGCGGCGGCGATCTACTAACCGTGAGCGAGTCGGTGAGGCACTGGGACGAGGGTGACCGGTCGAATCCCGGCGGAGCCGGCCACGTATTTCGACGGGTCGATGGACAGTGGGTGTATGAGGCGCTGCTTGAGCCTGACGGGACGCAAGGGCTCGGGGCCGAAGGCGCCATACTGTACGGAGATTACATCGCGACCGACGGCGTGCGGGTCGTGCTCGGAAGTTGGAACGGCGTCGAGACTTACGTCTACAAACAAGACGAGTTTGGAATCTGGATTCAAGAGGCAGTGCTCGATGATGGAGCGTGGAGCGACACGGCGTCAGAACGAGGGCCGATTGCCATTGCCGGCACCACGATCGTGCGCTCACTGGGAGCGCCCGTAGAGGGACTGTCGGGATCTAGTGCGAGAGTGCAGTTCTTTGAGCTGATAGACGGTCAATGGCAAATCGTGCAGGAGATCGTGGAAGCGGGGATCGGCGCCGGAATTGTGCTGGATCAGGGGAAATGCTACATCACGCAGTACTCCGGGCAGGTTGTGTACGAGTACGAGCGCGGCCAGACCGGCTGGGTACTCGCGGAAACCATCGCGTCCGGGGGACATGACCTCGGGGGCACACTGGCGGTTCGCGGCGATGTTCTGGCTTCTGGTGTCTTGACCTCCGGCTTGAGCGGCGAAGGGGTGTCGGTATTCAAGCGTCACGCCGATGGTTGGCAGTTCTTCGGACACGTGGCGAGCCCATCAAATTGGTCGTACTTCTTTGGCGAGTGGATCGCCGTCGACGGCTCGCTGCTGGTGGTACCGTACTCCGAGTCCGGCGATATCCGGGCGCACATCTATTCGTTGGACGGCGACGCGCCGCAACTCATTCATGAAATCATTCACGAGGACGCGGCCGGTACGATGTGGGTCGGCATCAACCCCGCCGGCGTAGAAATCGTCGATGGCTTGGTGTACATCGGATCACCGGGCGACGACTCAGTTCTGGAGAATTCAGGAACGGTACGCGCTTACGATAGCGCTGACGGCTTCAACGAGGTCGAGGTGATCGCGCCTCCCACGCCGGACCTTGTTCGGTCTGGTGACTTCGCAACCAGGATGAACGTTTCAGGCAAACGATTGACCGTCGTCAGCGGGCCCCTCCGGAATCGCTACAACTTCGAAAAAATCAGCGGGTCGTGGGTGCTGCGCGGCCGGACGCCGTGCGGGTACCCGATTTCCCACATCGTCGGTGACGAATTCGTCTCCGTTGACGTGTCTGCCGACATCGTCGAAATTGGCGCGTTGACCAGTGACGGCTGCACGATCGCGCAGACAATCGTTTTTCCCGACGAGATATCGTCCACAGCGTTCGATGGCGCCACGTTGGTGATTGCGGACCAATACTCTCGGCTCGTCGACGTCTATCAACGCGGCGCCGATGCCTGGGAGTGGAGTGCGACGCTCGCCCCCGCCCAGTACGTGCCTACGTTTGGTAACCATGTGCGCGTCTCAGGCCAGGTAATTGCCGTCACCTCTTCGAGCGGATTGCACGTCTTCGAGCAGATCGGTTCCGGCTGGGTCGAGACCGCCGTGATCGACGAGATCACAAAGCAGGTCGAAATCGTGGACGGCGCCCTATTTGCGGTCCATCACGCGGTGTTTCACCGCCAAATCGCCGAGTACTCGCGCGACGACCAGACTGGTTGGGTCGAAACGGATCGCTTTAACGTTGGGTTGCATGCCGGGGATACTCTTAGCGTCGTATTCGCCATCGACGGCGATCGCGCGATCGTGCTGGACGAATCGCCCGACGGCATCTACGAACTTTTCCAGTTCCGCAAGCGTGATGGTGTCTGGCTGAACGAGGCAGAGTCGCAGATTACGGTCGAGGGATTGCTGGAGACCGTCGTCTCACTCAAGCTCTCGGATACCAATGCGTTCGTCGGAACCAACGGAGACGGTGTGTTCGGAGCCCGACAAGGTCTCATCTACGTCTACGATTTCCCCAGCGACCCCGAGCCCACCACCCGCTGTCGGCGGCTGGCGTGCGATGCGGCCGACATCTCCCCGGCCGGCGGCGACTGCCTGATCGACCTGGCCGATCTCGGCGTCGTGCTCGCAAACTTCACCGGCGCCGGCTCGGCCTGCGGCAAGTCGCGCGAAGAGGGCGACCTGTACCCCGTCGGCGGCGACGGCTGCGTCGATCTGTCCGATCTGGGCGAGGTGCTCGCGATTTTCGGAGAAGACTGCCGCTAGAGCCGCATCGTCGCGCGCCGCGTCGCGGTTGCCCGGTTCCCCGCCGCGCACTAGCATCCCGGCGTCGGGGAGTGACGGCTCATGGGCTTCTGCGAGCGCTGCAAACAGCATCAGGCGACGGTGCATGTCACCAACATCGCCCCCATGACCGGCGAAAAGGCCGAGCGGCACCTGTGCGACCAATGTGCGGTCGAGGAGGGCTACGCGCCAGCGCAGAAACCGATTCTTTCGACGGAGCTGCTCGAGCAGTTCGTGAAATCCGCCAAGAGCGTGCCGCCGGTCGCGAACCTCGTGTGCGAGGAGTGCGGCCTGGGCTACCTGGAATTTCGTAACCACGGCCTGCTGGGTTGCCCGCACGATTATGACCAGTTCAAGGAAGTGCTCGCGCCGCTGATCGAGCGTGCGCAGGACGGCGCCGGGCACCACGTCGGCAAGTCGCCGCGACACCTGGGCCGGCCGCGCGTGACCGAGCAAGACGTGCGCGTGCTACGCCGGCAGTTGGAGGATGCGGTCGCCGCGGAGGATTACGAGCGGGCCGCGAAGCTGCGCGATCGCCTGCGGGAGCTGGAAGCATGAGCACCCGCCTCGATCAGTTCGCGCGTCGCGCCGGCGAGTGGTTGCGCGGCAACGGCCCCGAGAGCGAAATCGTGATCTCGACGCGCATTCGCCTGGCGCGCAACCTGACGGGCTTTCCGTTTCTGACGCGCGCCGACAGCGACACGCGGGCCGAGATCGTCGCCGCCAGCCGGGCCGCGATTCAGCACACGCCGCTGCTGCGCGACTGCGAGGACGTCGACGTGGCGGCGCTCGACGAGCTGGATCGCAAGCTGCTGGTCGAGCGGCAGTTGATCTCGCGTCAGCACGCCGAGGGGAACGGCGCGCGGCGCGTGATTTTCGATGAAAACGAAAGCGTGTCGTTGATGCTCAACGAGGAAGATCATCTGCGCATGCAGGTGATTCGCAGCGGTCTGCAGTTGCAGCAGGCCTGGGAGCAGCTCAGCGCCATCGACGACGCGATCGAGGAGCGGCTCGAGTTCGCGTTTCATCCGCAATACGGCTATCTCACCGCCTGCCCGACGAACGTGGGCACGGGGCTGCGCGTCTCGGTGATGCTGCACCTGCCGGCGCTGAAGCTGACGAACGAGCTCGAGCGCGTCGGTCACCTGGCGAAGGAGCGCAAGCTCGCGATCCGCGGGTTGTTCGGCGAAGGCACCGAAGCGCTGGGCGATTTTTTCCAGATTTCGAACCAGCTCACGCTCGGGCGCTCCGAGGCCGAGCTGATCGACGATTTTTCGCGCAACGTGATTCCGAACGTCGTCGAAGCCGAGCGCGCCGCCCGCGGCACGCTGCTGAAGGGCCGGGCCGCCGCGCTCGACGACAAGGTGTTTCGCGCGATGGGCGCGCTGCAGAATGCGCGTCTGATCAGCTCGAACGAGGCCATGCAGTGCCTGTCGCACGTGCGCATGGGGCTGCACGTAGGCCGCCTCTCAAACATCGATCTGCAGACGGTGAACGAGCTGTTTCTGCAGGCGCAGCCCGCTCACTTGCAGAAGCTGCAGGGCGAGCGGCTCAACGGCGAGCAGCGCGGTCTGGTGCGCGCCGCGCTGATCCGCAGCCGCCTCAGCCGCAACTGACGCGCCGCCGCCCGGCATTGTCGCTGCCGCGCGCCGCTTCTACACTGCCGCGATGGAAGTGGAACAGTTCAGCGCCGCGCCGGCCCTCGCTTCGTCGGCGCCGGCCATGATCGAAGTCCACGAGCTCAACAAGTACTACCAGACGCGAGAGCATCGCGTGCACGCGCTGCGCGGCGTGTCGCTGCGGATCGAAGCGGGGCGGTTCACCGCCGTCATGGGATCGAGCGGCTCGGGCAAGAGCACGTTGCTGCACATCATCGGCGGGCTGACGGGTCCGTCCTCGGGCCGGGTGCTGGTCGAGGGACGCGACCTGGCCGCGATGTCGGATCGCCAGCGCACGATCTTCCGGCGGCGGCGCTTCGGCGTGATCTTTCAGGAATTCAATCTGCTGCCGACGCTGACCGCACTCGAAAACGTCGCGTTGCCGTGGCTGCTGGACGGCAAGCCGCTGGCGCCGGTTCGCGCACTTGCCACCGAATTGCTGACGACCGTTCGGCTCGAGCAGCGCCTGCACCATCGACCCGACGCGCTTTCGGGCGGCGAGCAGCAGCGCGTCGCGATCGCGCGGGCGCTGCTGAACGACCCGGCGCTGATCCTGGCCGACGAACCGACGGGCAATCTTGATTCGCGGCAGTCGCTGGAGATATGGCAGCTTCTGCAGCGCGTCGCGCGCGAGCGCGGCAAGACGATCGTCATGGTCACTCACGAAGCGCACGGCGCCGCACACGCCGACGACGTGCTCGTGCTTCGCGACGGCGGCATCATCGGCGTGCTCAACCCACAAGGCAGCGGTGATGCGGCATTTGTCGCTACTGGCTATCAGAAACTGGCAGGCTAGGAAGGCCCGCACGCTGGGGGCCATCGCCGCCATCGCGCTCGGCACGGGCGTGGTCGTGTGGGTTACGTGCAGCTACGAATCCGTGACGCAGGCCATCACGCGCTGGGCCGCGGGCTACGTGGGCGAGGCGCACATCACCGTCTCGTCGCCCTTCGGCCGGCATGATGCCATTCCGCAGCGGATCGTGCCGCTGATCGCTGAGTTGAGCGAGGTGCGCGAGACGGTGCCGCTGCTGGTGCAGCGCCGGCGGTTTGAGCCGTGGCCGCGCGCCGACGTCGAAGCGCAGAATCCGCCGCCCGCCACCTGGAACTCGCAATCGCCGGAGGCCGACCTGACCGGCATCGACCTGCAGCGTGAGTTGCTGGTGCGCAAATGGCCGATCGTGGCGGGTCGCATGCTGCAGGACGACGACGTCGGCCGTTGCGTGGTCGATGCGAAATACGCGGCGGAAGAGGGGCTGACGCCGGGCGACTTTCTGCTGATCTGGGCCGGCGCCGACGCGACGCCGCACCGATTCGAGATCGTCGGTCTGCTCGAGCGCAAGCGGGTGGTGCGCTACCAGAAGCCGGTGGTGCTGGTGCCGCTGCGCGAGATGCAGGAAGTGGCAAGCAAGATCGGCTTTGTCACGTCGGTTGACGTGATTCTGCGCGACAATCGTCCGGAACTGCTCAGCTCGGTGTCGAGCGCGATCCGTACGAAGATTCGCGCCGCTGCGCCCAACGCCGTCATTCGCACCGCCGCCGCGCGGCTCAAGCAGATCGAGCAGGCGCAGGCGCAGCAGAATTTCGTGATGGTGCTGCTGGCGGCGATCGCGATGCTGACATCGCTGTTCATCATCCTGAGCACGCTCAGTATGGGCATGGTGGAGCGGATTCGGCTGCTGGGGCTGATTCGCTGCATCGGCGCCACGCGCGGGCAGCTCGCGCGGCTGATCCTGGCCGAGGTTGTGCCGATCGGCGTCGTCGGCGTCGGCGTCGGCGTGCCGATCGGGTTGGTGCTGGCGGTCATCACGGTCTGGCTCGTGCCCGAATACGTGGGTTCGTTCGCGCTCAGTTGGCGCGGCATCTGGCTGGCCGTGAGCGCCGGCGGCATCACGACGCTCGTGGCCGGCCTGCTGCCGGCGATCGCGGCGCTGCGCGTGACGCCGCTGGAAGCCGCGCATCCGCGCGCGCGACCGACCTCGACGCTGTGGGTGCTCGCTGCCGCCGGGCTGGCGCTGGCGCTGCTTGCATTTCAGCATTTCGGCATGATGGCGCGGCTCGAGCGCTCGGTGTGGTTTCTTCAGGCGGCCTCCGCGGCGCTCATCGTGCTGTATTTCGGCTATGCGCTGCTCGGGCCGCTGCTGGTGCGGTTGGTCGGCGCGCCGGCGGTGCAGGTCGCGGCGCTGGCATTGGGGCTGCGCGCCAGATTGCTTCACGATCAAGTCGGGCAAGCCGTGTGGCGCAGCGCCGGCATCTGCTGCGGGCTGATGGTAGGCCTGTCTTTGATCGTCGGGTTGGTTGTGGTGAACGAGAGCGTGCGGCGCGGCTGGCAATTTCCGACGCAGTTTCCCGGCGCGTACGTGTGGAGCAACGATCAGTTGCCGCCGGACACGCCGAAGCGCGTGCGCGACGTCGCGGGCATCGACAATTTCACGGTCGTGAACGCGATCAACGTCGGCGTCGACGAGCGCGGCCTGTTTTCGTCGCTGATGGCGTCGATCACCTGGTTCTTCGGCTGCGAACCCGAGGAGTTCCTCGAGCAGGTGAATGTGCAGTTCAGCGAGGGCGACAAGGAGAGCGCCAAGCGGCTCCTGGCGCAGGGCGGGCATGTATTGATCGCGGACGACTTCGCGCGCTCGCGCAACAAGAAACTCGGCGATGAGATTACGGTCTACCACCAGAGCCGGGCGCACAAGTTCAAGGTGGCGGGCGTGATTCTGTCACCGGCGATCGACATCGCGGCCGGCTATTTCCAGTTGCACAGCGAGTACACGGTGATTGCGTCGGGCTCGGTGCTGGGATCGAACGCCGACATGCGCGCGAAGTTCGGGCTGCGCGGCTACCGGGCGCTGTTGATCAATCTGTCGCCGATCACGACCGCGCCTCCGCCCAACTGGCCGCCGCCGCGCGGACCGCAGACGGTTTCGTTTTCTGATTACGTCTACAGCGACGCGCTGCCGCTCCAGCGGCGCTGGGAGCGGCATCAGGGCGACGAGACGTTGCGCGAGGTCCTGGCGCGCATCAATTCGCCATACGCGAACTACGGCACGATTCGCGACCTGAAGGACGAAATCGACGCATCGCTGGGCAACATGATGGTGCTGCTGACGGCGGTGCCGGGCGTGGCGCTGATCGTGGCGGCAGTGGGTGTCGCCAACCTGATGACGGCGAACGTGGCGGCGCGCAGCAAGCAGATCGCGATCCTGCGCGCGGTCGGTGCAACACGCGGGCAGATTTTGCGGCTCGTTGTCGGCGAGGCGCTCGTGCTGGGCCTGGTGGGCGTGATCCTGGGGCTGGGGTTGGGGCTGCATTTGGCGGCCAATATCGCCGAAATGATCGGCCGAATGTGGGGCTTCATGATCACCGTGCACCTGCCCTGGGGTTTCCTGTCGCTGGCGATCGCGCTCACGCTCACGCTGTGCCTGATCGCCGCGATCCTGCCGGCACGACACGCATCGCGGACGAACGTTGTCGACGCGCTGCACGTGGCGTGACCCATGCGCTGGCTACTTGGATTCGGCGCGCTCTGCGGCGTGATGCTGGCGACGCTGCTTTGGCAGCTTCTGCCTACCGCAACGCCAAGCTCCGCTGCGCCCGCGGGCGCAGCGGCGCCGGCGCGGCTGACGCTGCCCGTGCGCGACAGAGCCGAAGCGCCGCCGCCAACGCAGGCCACGGCGGCTGCGTCGTCGCGAGCGCCGGTCGCCGAAGTGCCGCCGACCGCAGGCGTCCGCTGGGCGGGAGACTACTCGCGCGAGGCGGCCGAGCGACGGCTCGAGCGCGCAGAGCAGGCGCTGGCTATGAATCCGTCCGACGGCGACGCCTTGCGCGCCGCGCTGACCGCCGCCGGCGAAGCACAACGCTGGGACGCGCAGCGTGAGCTTTGGCTGCGGTTGATCGAGCTTTCGCCGCAGGATGTCGCGGCGCGCTTTCAGTTCGGGGTTGAGTTGCTCCGCCGCGGGTTCGCGCAGTCGGCCGCTGAGCAGTTCGAGCGGATTCTCGAGATCGATCCTGATCACTCCGAGGCGCAGTTCAATTTCGCGATCGCGCTGCAGAGTCTGGGGCGATTGGCGGAGACACGCGACGCGTGGTTGCGCGTGATCGCGCAGCGTCCGGGCGATCTTTATGCCCGGCTTCACCTGTCGGAAACGCTCGTGCAGTTGCGCGAGTGGACCGCCGCGGAGACGCAGCTATTGGCGGCGCTGGCGCTCGATTCGTCGGCGATCGATGGGCTGCTGCTGCTTTCGCGCGTGCAGGCGAAGCAGGGGCGGATGGCCGAGGCGGCCGAGTCGCTGCGAGCCGCCGGTCGCAGGTCCGATCTGCCGCTCGTGCTCGAACGCTTTCTCGATCTCGCGGATCAGGCGGCCGCGGTCGACGCGGAACTTGCACAAGCGCTGCGTCGCGAGGCGCGCGATTGGCATGGGCGGCTGCTTGAGCGTTCGCCGCACGATCCGTTGCTGAACCAGCTCGGGGAGCGGATGAAGGGTGATTGACCGACCGCGTGAGTGAAACGATTGGCCGGATCAGCCGTTGCCCCGCTCTGCCCCTCCGCGACGGAAATCTGAGAAAAAGTTGACAGGGTCCGACTCGTGTAGTAGTCTTATCTACGACACATGTAGGACGGCGGCTCTTCCGGCGTCGTCCAAGGGTTGCTGCTCGATGCGTGATTTTGATCTTGGATCGGCTGAGTTGGAGGTTCTCAAGGTCCTATGGGACGAGGGGCCTTCGAACGTGCGGCGCGTCATGGAGGCGCTGCACGCGCGGGAGCGCCTGGTCGCGTACACGACCGTGCAGACGATGCTGACGCGTCTCGAGCAGAAGGGATTCGTGGAGTGTGATCGGGCCGGTGCGGCGTACACCTACTCCGCCGCGATCACACGCGAGCAGATCAGCCGTACGCGGCTCAGGAAGCTCGTGGAGCAGTTGTACGACGGTGCGGCGGGGGCCCTGGTGCTGCAGTTGCTGCGCACCGAGCGCCTGGCGCCCGGCGAGATCGCCGAACTTCAGAAGTTGATCGAGTCGCTCGACACCAAGCGGCGTCGCTGACCGGTTCACACCGGCACCCGCGCGGATCGAGCGGAATTGGGAATCCGTCGCCCCGGCGCAGGCCGGCGGAGATGCGTCATGGCGTGGCTCGAAACGCTCTTCGCACAACTCACGCAGAACGCCTGGTCGGTCGTGGTCCTGGCGCTGCTGGCGAGTTTGACAATACGTGTGTTGCGCTGCGGCCCGGTTACGCGACACGCGCTCTGGCTGGCTGTACTGGCGTGGTTCGCGGCGCCGGCGCTATTGCCTGCCCCGCCGTCCGCGCGCTGGCTGCAGCAGGCCGAGTCGCGGATTGCGGTGACGGCTGCTGAAGCGGCGGCAGCTTCCACGGCTTCGACGAAGTCGTTGGTAGCGCAGGCGCCGCAGCGCGACGAATCGCACGAAGCCGCGCCGCCCCGCGTACGAAGCGCTCTGGCAGCGAAACGCGGGTCGACGGTGCGCTCGGAGTCGCCGCGCGTGGCAACTGACGCGCAGACGCAGCCTTCGCCGCTGCGGAGCAGCGCCGCAGCGCCCACTCGCCGCGAAGATACTCTCGTGAAGCGGCCCGCGCCGGCGGCGGTGCAGCCCGCTGCGCCGCGCGACGCGCCGCCTGAGACGGCGCGGGTTGAACGCCTCGTCGAACCAATCACATCAGCCGAGTCGCACACCGCACGAGCGGAGAGCGCCGCTCCGCCACCGGCGACGCGCACGGTAGAACGCGATCCCGTGCCGACGCTCGCACGGCGGCCGGCGGTTTCAGGTTTGAGCGCGTCGCCGTCGGGGACTGCAATCGTTTCTGAAATCGGTGATGCCGAATCGCGCGGCGGCGCGCTGTCCGTTCGACCGCGCGGTGCATCGCCGATGTCGGACGGCCCGGCGGCGCCCGCGGCTGACCGGTCCGCGGCGCAGCGCTGGTGGGATGGACTGGTGGCGGCGACGTTCGCGGTTCGCGGCGCGCTATCGAGCGTCCCGCGGATGCCGCTGGAAGTCTGGCTCGCGGGCGCGGCGCTGGTGCTGGCGTGGAATCTGCTGGGAATCGGTCTGTTCCTGCTGCGCGTGCGGCGTTCGGAGCGCGCGCCGGAGTGGGTGCAGCGCGAGGTGCGCGGCGTCGCGTCGCGGCTGAAGCTGCCGCGCATTCCCGAAGTGCGACTTGTCGACGCGCGAGTCTCGCCGCTGGTGTGGTGCGGCTGGCGGGTGCAGTTGCTGCTGCCTCGAACGTTGTGGCGGGAGCTGGATCGGCACGGGCGGTGCGCGATCCTGTGCCACGAGCTGGCGCACCTGCGCCGGCGTGATCATTGGGTTCTGCGGCTCGACCTGCTGGCGGCGGTGCTGCTGTGGTGGCATCCGGTCGCGTGGTGGGCGCGAGCGAGGATTCAGGAAGAAGCGGACAACTGTTGTGATGCCTGGGTGACGTGGCTGATGCCGCGCAGCCGGCGCGCCTATGCCGAGGCGCTGCTGAAAACGCGGATGTTCACGGCGGAAACCATCGGACAGCGACCGAGCCTCGGAGCGGCGGTGGCCACTTCGGGGGCGCGGCGGCTGGCCAGGAGAGTGACCATGGTGATGACGCATTCGAATCGTCCGAGACAGTCCTGGTCGGGAATGGCCTTGCTGGGAACGGTGCTGGTGGCGGGATGGCTGGCGCACCCGGCGTTGTCGCTGGCGCAGAGCGCGCCGCCGACGCCGCAGGCGGAGCCCGCGCCGACTCCGGAACCCGCGACGGCGCTGTTCGCGTATCCCGGCCAACAGGCGACGCCGCCCGCGCAGCCGGCTCCGCCCGCGCGGCGTGGTCGCGCTGCGCCGCCGGCGCCGGCTGCTGAACCCGCGCCGCCTGCACCTCCGTTCCCAGGCGCGATGCGGACCGTGCCGCCCAGCGGCGCGCGCGGCGCGTTCGGCGGCGGAATGGCCGCGGGTGGACCGGTCGCCATGATGACCTCGCCAGATACGCGTGAATACAAAGTCTCGGCCGGCAAGCTGGAAGCGCTTCAGGAATTACTGAAGCGCGACGATGTGCCGCTGCGCATCCAACTTCGCGACGACGTGCTCGTGGTCATGGCCCCGCCCGCCGAGCAGGAGATCGTCGCAGCGTTTCTGCGTGAGATCGACCCGCCCGCCGCCGGTGAGAAGCAGTGGCGCGAGTATCCGATGCCGGAGGGCAAGCTCGAGGCGCTGTACGCGCTGATGGCGCGTGAGGACGTGCCGATCTACGTCTCGCGCGACGACGGCCGGCTGCGCGCCGAAGTCACGGATGCGCAGCACGAAGTGCTTTCTGGGTTCCTGCGGCTGCTCGGCGAAGCCGGCGGCACGGGACCATCCGGCCGTTTCGAGCGGGCGCCGGGCCAGGCGCGGGGCACCGCGCCGCGTGCGGAGGCACGCTCCGCGCCGCAGCGCCGCGAGCGCTTCGATGCCAAGCGTGAAGAAATGCGCCGCATGCAGGAGGCTGCGCAGATGCAGCAGCGCGCGGCGCGAGAGCACGCCGACGGGTTTCGCCGTCATGCGGAGGAGCTGCGTGCTCAGTCCGAGCGGATGCGGCCGCGGCTCGACGGATTGCAGCAGGAGATCGAACGTGCCCGCGGCGCAGCAGCGGAAGCGAGTCACGACTCAGTACGGCGCGAACTCGAGCGCGCGGTGCGCGAGCTGGAGCGCGCGACTCGCGAGCTGGAGAAACACCTGCAGCGACTCGAGAACGAAGCCGAACGAGTGCAGAACGAAGCCGAGACAAGCGAGCAGTGGACCGCCGAGGTGAAGTCGCAACTTGAGGCGGCGCACGCGACGCTCGAAGCGGAGCTGGAAGCGCTTGAGGAAGCGGAAGAGATGATCGAGGAAGAAAACTCGGGCGGGGCGTCGGACGCCGAGACCGATGACAGAGCGGCGACCGCGAATCTCCTGGCGCCGTTGGTTGGGCTGTCGGCGTATGCCGACCCGACTCCCGTCGCGGTGCGCACGAACATCGCGGGTGTTCAACCGCTGCGTTCGCTCACGGCGTTGTCCTATCTCCAACCGTTGCGCGCCTCCGCAGTCTCGCTGCCTTCGCTCGCAACGCTGCTGAGCAGCGATCATCGAGACGAGATGCGCGCCCGGCTGCGCGAGGCGCTTCTCGAAGCTCATCGCGACGCGGGCGTTGAGCTCGATGACGCCGCAATGGACGCGTTGTGCGAGCACGCTTGCAAGCAGATCCACGCGGCTCTTGAGCGCGGCGACGCGGCGGCGATCCTGCGCACGACGCCGGTCGGAGCCGTGAACCTGAGCGCGCCGGCGACCGCGGATCACCCGTGCGAATCGCACGACGCAGCGCCGACTGCGCCGCACTAACTCAAACTGCCTGCTGATTGGGAACCCGGCGTCGATCACGGCGCCGGGGATTTTCGCACCCGCGCTTGCGGGGCCAGGGACGGTCCGCGCCGAGCAGCGCGAGAACATCAGGAAGCAACCATGTCGAGTTCACTCTCGCGTTACGTGCGGCCGCTGGTCGCGGTCGTGATGCTGACGACGGCAGCCGCGCACGCTCAACAACAGGCGCCGAACGATGCGATCGCGCTGCGCGGTTACCTGAGCGGCAACGGTCTTCTTTCGCGCGGGCTTCACTCGGAAGCCGCCGCGGAGTACCGCAAGTTTCTGAGCGAGCAACCGGAACACCCAAAGGCAGCGTGCGCGAAGTACGGGCTGGCGGTCTGCCTGGCGCAGTTGAACGACGTGCCCGGAGCGGTGCGCGAGCTCGAACCGTTGCTGCGCGTCGAACGCTTCGAATTCTCTGACGACGCGCGGCTGCTCCTGGCGCAGTGCAGGCTGCGCTCCGGGGACGCCGCTGAGGCCGCCGCCGTGGTCGAGGAGCTCTCGATGGCGCGGGAGAGCGCGTTGGCTCCCGACGCGGCGGCGGTTCGCGTCGAGGCTCTGCAACGCAGCGGACGAGTCGCCGACGCACTTCGCGCGGCCCGGGACTATGAGACGAACTGGCCGGCGCACGCCGCCGTCGACCGCGTTGCGTACTTCGCGGCGTTGGCGGAACGCAGCCAGGGACAGGACGCCGACGCAGCGACGCGACTGCAGCGCCGCCTCGCCGCGTCGCCGCAGGGCGCGCTTTCAGAGCGCATGCGGCTGGTGCTGGCGGAAATCGCGGAGCAGCGCGATGCGCTGGACGATGCGCAGCGCGAGTATGAACAGGTCGGCCGCGGGTCGGATCCGGACGCGAGCCGCGCTGCGCGGCGCGGGCTGGTCAGCCTGGCGCTGCGGCGACAGGACGCGTCGCGCGCCGGCGAGCTTCTGAAAGGGCTGATCGCGGCCGACGCATCGCAGGCGGCGGATTGCGAGACGCGCTTGCTGGCGGCGCGCGTCGAACTGGCGCGCGGCCAGGCGGACGCGGCCTTGCAAGCGCTTGAAGCCATGCAGCGCGAGTGCGACGCGCTGGGGCCCGAACTGGCGATCTGGACAGGTCGCGCGCTGCGAGCCGCGGGCAAGGCCTCGGAGGCGGTCGCTGCGCTAAGCGCGACCGCAACAGCCGCGGCGCCGCGCGGTCTTCAGGCGGTGGTCGCGTTCGAGTCGGCGGTCGCTCAGGTCGAAGCGGGGAAACTCGATGAAGCCGCCCGCGCGCTGACCGAGCTGCGCGCCGCGCACGGCGACGAGGCGCTGGCCGCGGACGCGCTCGAACTGCTCGCCGAGGTGGAGTTGCGTCGCGGCGGCCACGACGCCTGCGCCCGTCACTGCGAGCAGTTTCTGAAGGATTACGTTAACCATCCGCGGGCGGCCGGCGTGCACCTGCTCAGCGCCGAGAATCTGCTCTCGGCGGAGAAATTCGCGGACGCGGCCGAGGCGTTCGGGCGGCTGGTGGCGCAACTGGCCGAGCCGTCGCTGGCGGCGCGCGCCGCGTACGGACTGGGGCGGGCGCTGCATCGGCTGGGACGCTTCGACGAGGCGCGGGCGGCGCTCGAGAAGATCGCCGGCGAAGCGGCGAAACAACCGGAGCTCCGCGACGCGCTGCTGCTGTTGGGCGATGCGGCTCTGCAGATGCAGGACTGGCGCGCCGCGGAGCAGCGTTTGGCCGAGTACGTCGATCGCGGTGGAGTCGCCGCGGGCGAGGCGCTGCTGAAGCTGGGCATCGCGCGGGCCCGCTCGGGACAGGTGGAACTGGCGCTCGAGACGCTTACGCGACTCGGCGAGCAAAGCGCGGATGCGGGCATCCGCGCGCACGGCGACTACGAGCGAGGACGGTTGCTGGCGGCGGCGGGGAGGTTCGAGCAGGCGCGCGCCGCGTTCGAAGCCGCTCTGCAGCGCGCGGCGGATGGTCCGCTCAACGGACACGTGCGCATGGAGCTGGCCGGCCTGGCGATGCAGTCCGGCGACGCCGCGCTCGCTGCCGCGCAGTACGAGCAGATTGCGGCGGCGGAGGGTTCGCCGCTGTCGGGCGAGGCGCTGCTGCAGCGCGGTCAGGCGCTGCTGGCACAGCAGAAATACGCGGAGGCTGAAGCTGCGCTCAGTGACTACCTGGCGCGGTTCCGCTCCCAAGGTCGCGCCGGCATGACCTGGGCGCAGCTTGCCTCCGCGCAGATTCAACAAGGCAAAGCGCAGGCGGCGCTCGATTCATTGGAACAGGCCGCGAGCGAGGGGGAGACGCCGCCCGCCGCGCTGGCACGGCTGGAGCTGGACCGCGGCTGGTGCCTGAGAGCGCTCGATCGTGCCGCGGAAGCACGCGCTGCGTATCTGCGTGCAACCGCCGCGCCGGAGCCGGGCGTGCGCGCGTGGGCGGTTCTTGAGCTTGCTGAGCTGGACGGAGCCGAAGGCGATTGCGCCGCAGCGCTCAAACGGCTGGAAGGGTTGCGCGCCGAAGAGGCGGCCTGGTCGTCGCTGCCGACTGAGGACCAGGCGCGTGGGCTGTATCGCCTCGGCGTCTGGGCGCTTGAGGCGCGCCGCCACGAGCTGGCGCAGAGTGCGTTGAAGGACGTGCTCGATACGGCGCCGGCGAGCGAATTTGCCGGCTCGGCAGCCTATTTCGCGGGCGAGGCGGCGGCTCAATCCGGACGCCACCGCGCGGCGGCCGAATGGTTCGAACGCGCGGCGACGTTGCCGCTCGACGACGCCACTCGCCGCGCTGCGCTGCTCAAGCTTGGGCAGAGCCTGGCGGAAGCACAGCTCTGGCCGCAGAGTGAGGCGGCCTGCGAGCGGTTTCTGCGGGAATTCGCGGGCGACGCGCTCATCCACCAGGCGCGATTCGGCGTGGGCTGGGCGCGCGAGAACCAGGGTCGCCCGGACGAAGCGATCGCGGCCTATCGCGCGGTGACTGCGGCTCACACCGGCGAGACCGCGGCGCGGGCGCAGTTCCAGATCGGCGAATGTTTGTTCGCCAAACGCGAGTTCGACGCGGCGGTCGCGGAGTTTCTGAAGGTGGACATTCTCTACCAGGCGCCTGCCTGGAGCGCCGCGGCGGTCTACGAAGCCGGTCGCTGCCTCGAGCAGTTGGGTCGCTCGGCCGAAGCGCGCGCGCAGTTCAACGCCGTTCGCGAGAAGCACGCCGGTACGCGCTGGGCGCAGCTCGCGCAGGAACGACTTGAAGCACTGTCGTCGACCGGGATTCCCGGAAAACCGTGATCGTCGCGCGGGAGCGCCGCGCTGCAGACCCAAGGAGTTCGCATGTCCCAGGAGACTCTGACGCTACTTGCGCAGGCCGCGCCGAGTGCCTCGCTCGGTTCGCTGTGGGATCTGATCGTGCGCGGCGGCGTGCTGATGGCGCCGATCGGATTGTGTTCGCTGCTGGCGCTGGCGGTGATCGTCGAGCGCAGCGTGAGCCTGCGCCGAGCCAGGATCATCCCGCCGGGTTTTCTCGCGAAGACTCAGGCGGCGTTTGGCGCCGGGCGCAACGTGCCGGCGGCGCTCGAACTCTGTCGCGTGACCGCCGCGCCGATCGCGCTGATTTTCGCGGCGGCGCTGAAGCGGCTGCACGAGCCGGAAGAGCTGCTGGAGCGGCACATTGAGCAGGCCGGCGAGCGCGAGGTGCTGAAGCTGCGCAAGTTCCTGCGCACGTTGACGGTGGTGGCGTCGGTGGCGCCGCTGCTGGGACTGCTTGGAACGATCTTTGGAATGATCAAGGCCTTTTCGACGGTCGCGTCATCCGGCGAAGCGCTCGGGCGCACGGAACTGCTGGCGGGCGGCATCTACGAAGCACTGATCACAACCGCCGCGGGGTTGATCGTCGCGATCCCGGCGATCGTCGGCTATCACGCGCTGGCGGCGAAGATTGAGCGGCTGGTGACGGAGATGGACGAGCTGACGGTGGAGTTCGTCGAATGGACGCGCGTCGAGCCGCGGCGCGTATCACAGGCAGCGCGAGGGCTCGAAGCGACGCCGGACGCCGCGCCGCTGGTCGAAGCGCCGCCCGCGCTCGCCACGCGCTAGGACGCCCGGAGGAGCCACAGCATGCGCATTCGCGTACCGGACGAGCTCGGCGCCCCCACGCTCGATATGACGCCGATCATTGACATCGTTTTCAATCTGCTGATCTTCTTCCTGGTGGCGACCACGTTCCACCAGACCGAGCGCGAAATGAACGTAATCCTGCCTGCGGCGCGCAACGCTGCGCCGCTGTCGGTGGCGCTGCGCGAAATCGTTGTGAACGTGACCGACGGCGGCGCAATCGTCGTCGGCGGACGCGAGACGGAACCCGAGGCGCTGCGTGCTCAGATCGCCGACGCGGTCGCCGCCAATCCGAATCAGAAGGTGGCTGTGCGCGGCGATCGGCGCGTCGCCTATGGCCGCATCGTGACCGTGCTCGACATCTGCCGTGCCGCGGGAGTTCAGGAGCCGTACCTTGACACGATCGTCGAGTAGCCGGCGCGGCGGCGTCTGGGTCGCGGTGCTGCTGACGGCGGCGCTGGGGCTGATCGCGGGCGTCGCCTGGGCGCTGGGTTGGTGGAGCGGCGACCGCCCGGCGTATGCGGACGGGCAGGGGCTGGTAGTGCCCGCCGCCGAGTCGACGTTGCGCTCGGTGCTGTGGAGCCCGCCGGCGCCGCTGCAATTGCCCTATCTGCCGAGCGGCGACGTGTATGAGCCGCGGCTGAGCTGGGACGAACAGGCGCTCTACTTTGTGCGTGGCCGAGCCGGCGGCAATGCCGATCTCTATTCGGCGCGACGCACTCCGAGCGGCTGGGGCGAAGCGATTCGGCTCGACGCCCTCTGCAGCGACGCGGATGAACTCGGACCCGAGCCGACACGCGACGGGCGCGCGCTCTATTTCTACAGCGATCGCGCGGGCGGCTCGGGCGGATACGACTTGTGGCTGTCGACGCTGGTCGATGGTTCGTGGCAGCCGCCGACCAACCTCGGTCCGGCGGTCAACAGCGGCTATCACGAATACGGACCCGCGATCACGCTGGATGATCGACTGCTGTTCGCGTCGAACCGGCCGCGTGCGACGGAAGACGCGCCGCCGCCCGGAGATGCCTGGCCCGCGACGCTGCGCGAGGATCTGCGCAAACGCACCTACGACCTGTATGAGTGCCGACGCAGCGCGGAAGGATTCGCGCCCGCTGCGCCGATCGACGTCCTCAACACGCTCGCGAACGAAGGCGCCGTCGCGGTCGCTCCGCAGGGCGATTTCGTGTATTTCGCGTCGGATCGCTCGGGCGGCGCGGGTGGGTTCGACCTCTATCGCGCGCGAATTACGACACGCGGCTGGGGGGCGATCGAGCCGCTCGGCCCGGCTGTGAACGGTGCGTCGAACGAATTGGACCCGGCGCTGTTCGCGCTGGGCTATGGCCTGCTGTTCGCGACCGACCGGATTGCTCCGCTCGCGGCAGGGCCGACTTCCCGGCCTTCCGCGCCGGCCTATCGGCTCTATTCGACCGTATCTCGCGACGTCTATTCCGATCGCATCAGTGGGCCGGCGTTTGACTGGGCCGGGTTTTGGGCGCGCGTCGGAACGAATCTGCTCTGGCTGCTGCTGGCGCTGCTCGCGGCGTTGCTGCTGTTGGCGCTGCTGCGCGACGCGGCTCGGCGAAAACTGAGTCTGCTGGCGCGCTGCCTGCTGTTTTCGCTGCTTGCGCATTCGCTGCTCATGCTGCTGCTGAGTTTTTGGCACGTCACGACGTCGGCGATGGCGTTCGCACGCGAGGGGCGCGAGCTGCGCGTAAGTATCGCGTCGCCGTTTGCGGATGAGCTGGCGGCGCAAGTGCGCGGGGCGTTTGCGGATGCGCCGTTGCCCAACGTGCTGGAGACGACGTCGACGCACGACATCGCTCCGCCGCCCATCGCGCCGCAGGTGCCGGCGTTGACGCCCTCGGCAGCCGAGGCTTCGTCGTCGACGCCGCGCGAGCGGACACAGCTCGAGCCGACGTTGCCGCGCCGCAGTGAGCCGGCGGAGGTTGCGACGTCGGAGCCGCGCTTGCCGCGTGCTGAAACGCCGCTGACGACCGCCGCGGAGCCCGCGGTCGCGGCGCCGATCGTCGAGTCGGGCGCGCGACCGATGCGGAGCGACTCAGTGCCGCAGCCGCCAACGATAGCCGGCGCGCTTCCGCAACCCAGCGATGTCGAGTTGGCGCGCGAGATCGTGGTCACGCGCGCCGCCGATCCGCCGACGGCGGCGCGACGGGACGTGTCGCCTTTGCCGCCGTTGATCGAAGCGCGGCTGCCGACCGCGCCCACGCCGAGCGCGGCGCCCGAACCGACGGTTGCGCCGGTGGTTGCGGTCGTGGAAGCGGCGCGGCGCCCGTTCCCGGCGTCAGCGCCGACCGTTTCCGCCGCACGGCTCACGCCGGCTGCACCGCCTAGCGATCTTTCGCGGCAGTTGCCATCTCGCACTCTGCCCGAGCGAAACCCAGCAGCCGCGCCGTCCGCAGCGCGCTTGCCGAGGCTGGAAACCGCGCTGTCGGCGCGAGTGCCAACGGAGGAGCGCTCCGCCGATGTCGCGCCAACCGTTGCTTCCGACGGTCCCAAGCCGATGCGTATCGCGGCAGCAGCTCCGCCCGCGCTGGCGCATACCGAGCTTCAAGCGCCGGCCGTGCCGGTCGCCGCTCCGGTGACTCCGACGACGATGGCGCGCCAGCCGATTGCTCGGGACGCGAGCGCGCCGTCCTATTCCGCGCGCGCCGCGGCGACGCCCGACGTCGCGCCGGCGCCGATTCTCACCAGTCTGCGACTGCCTACGGAGACGGCGCCGCCGCAATCGCCCACGGCGAGCCGCGACGCGGCGATCGATCGTGCATTGGCCTGGCTCGCTGCGCACCAGGAAGCGGATGGTCGGTGGGATGGGACGACCTTTGACGCCGACTGCGGCGAGTGCAGCGGACCAGCCGCGGCGGAACTCGATACAGCGCTGACAGCGCTTGCGACGCTGGCTTTCCTCAGTGCCGGCCAGGATCACGCCCGCTCGGGACCGCATCGCGACGTGGTGCGAAAATCGATCGGGTGGCTGACGGCGCAGGAGCGAGAAGGCGATTTGAGCGCGGGGGAGTCCGCGTACAGCCACGCCGTCGCGACCGCCGCGATCGCCGAAGCCGCGCAGGCTGGACCTGACGACGCGCTTCGTGAGCTGGCGGCGCGGGCGGTCGAGGTTCTGAGCAGCGCGCCGAATTTGCAGCCCTCGGCGGATCGCTCGGACTCTTTAGGCGATACGGCGCTGCTCGGGTGGCAGGTTCTGGCGCTGCACAGCGCCCGGCTCGCGCGAGTGGCCCCGCCGCCCGAGACGTTTGCCGTGGCAGCACGCTGGATGGCGCGCGTCGCGTCGCCGCAACAGGCCGGAGCGTACGCGTTGGCTCCCGGCGGCGAGCCGATTCCGGCGATCACGGCCGAGGCGTTGTTCGTGCAGCTTGCGCTCGGCGTGCCGCGCGGCGACCCGCGTGTATCCGGCGCGCTGGAGTTTCTCGAATCGCACGCGCCGTCGTGGACGCCGGAGCCCGACGCATACCACTGGTTCTTCCGGGCGCTCGCGCTCGCGCACGTCGGCGGCGAGCCGCGGGCGCGCTGGAATGCGCAGATCGCTCCGGTTCTGCTGGCAAACCAGGAATCGGCCGGCCGCGCCGCGGGAAGCTGGCCGCCGGTCGGCCGTGCGGCGGCGGTAGGGGGGCGCGTCTACCAGACCGCACTGTGCGTGCTGATACTCAGCGCGGAGCGAGAACTGCTGCCGATGCTGGCGCAGATCGAAACGGACGAATCGGGCGGTGCGCTGACCGGGCGCGTCACCAGCGCACGCACCGGGCGGCCGATGCCCGGAGCGCTGGTGCGCGCCGACGTGCCCGGCGACGTGGCCGTGGCGGCGTACACCGACGAGGATGGCGCCTATGAGCTGCGCTTCCCGCGCATGCCGCCGCATTTCGCGCTCAGCGCCGCGCACCCTTCGGCGATACCGCAGGCGGTGAACGTCGCGGCGGCGCAGTTGCTGGAGGGCGACGCGCGGCGCGATTTTGCGCTCGAGCCGCGACAGGCCGAGCGCATCGCGCTGGAGACCGAGCCCGTTGTGCACCACCTCGGCAACGATCGATTCGAAGGGCGGATCAACAGCCAGTTTCAGCGCGTCAGCGAAGGCGAATCGTTTCGAGCCGAATTCGTAGTGCCCGCGGAGGTGCCGTTCTCACACGTGCGGCTGACGATGCTCACCCGCGGCGTGCAGTGTCCGCACGGAGTATTCGTGAACGGCGCGGCCGTCGCCGAGCTCGATGGCTCGCCGGCGAACGGCAGCTTCGGCCCGTACACGGCGCGGATTCCGGCACGCGCTCTGCGCCCGGGGACGAACGAGCTGGTGATTGAGGCCATTTCGTGCAGCGGCGACCTCGATGACTTTGAGTTCGTGAATATTCAGATCGAGCTCAGGCCGTAGCGGCGCGCGGAGGCGGGCACGCGTTACAACAGCGCGCGTTTTCTTGTTCCGGGTGCCGCGTGGTACAGGGCGCGCTTTCGCTATTGCTGTGAGGTTCATGCCGCTGAGGGCGCGGTGTGCAGCAGCGGCAGTTCCCGCTGCGCGGAATGTGGGCACAGGCCGGATGCCCATGCTACCCAAGAAAAAGTCAGCGCACCTGCGAAATCGACTGCTCGCTCACGGTCGCGGCTCGGATCACAGATCACAGCGGGAGCGCCAGTGCTCCCCATTGCCAATGGAAGCTTGATAGCGAGGCGCCGCTGCTCGACATCACCAGCAGGACGCCGATGTTCCGCCTCACCGGCGAGACGGCGATGCTCCGCGTCGGATACGCTCCACGGCTGAGGCGCGCGGTGTGGGCGCGCCCGCGTGGACAATCGCAGGGGGTTCGCATGCGTACGACGATGCTGGTCGTGTTGGCGGCGGTGGCGGCATTTGCACAGGAACAGTCGGGCGGGCAGCCGGTGACGGCCGCCAGCGCGACGTCGGTGCTCGACTTCACGATGACGGACATCGACGGCAAGGAGACGCCGCTCAGCCGCTATCGGGGCAAGGTGCTGTTGGTGGTGAACGTTGCCAGCAAATGCGGCATGACGCCGCAGTATGAGGCGCTCGAGGCGCTGAACAAGAAATACGGCGAGAAGGGCCTGGCCGTGTTGGGCTTCCCGGCGAACGACTTCGGCAAGCAGGAGCCGGGCACCAACGAGGAAATCAAGACGTTCTGCAAGAGCAAGTATGGCGTGGGTTTCGACATGTTCGCCAAGATCTGCGTGAAGGGCGAGCAGTGCCACGAGATGTACAGGTTCCTGACGTCGAAAGAGAAGCAGGGCGAGCTGGGCGGTGAGATTCAGTGGAACTTCACAAAGTTCCTTGTGGATCGCAACGGAAAGGTCATTCAGCGCTTCGGCCCGCGCGTTTCACCCGATGCCGAGGAAGTGACGCGGGCGATTGAAGCGGCGTTGGCGGAGAAGCCGTAGGCGCCGCGAACCTGGCGTTGACAGACCGGGCGGAGGCGCCGGAGGCGGTCCTCCAGCGCGGCGTTTTCGAGAGCCCCGGGTGCGAGAAGGGATTCTCGCACCAGGACCGTTTCGAGAGCCCCGGGTGCGAGAAGGGATTCTCGCACCAGGACTGACACCGCTCTCGAGAGCAGTATCTCTCCCGCCCCCGAAGGGGCGAAGGGCTGTACCCTACCTGCACCCCTGGCGCGGTCGGCTCAGGCATGAACGGGCGCGGACGCGCCGACCTCGCGCGGTCCCTCTGCCCCTTCGGGGCAGGTCGCATCAGGCGCATTCGATACCACGGGTTGCGCTGCGCCCGCGCGTACGCGGGCTGCGCTCCACCCGTGGCCACCTTCCCGCGCCCCTCCGGGGCGGTTGAATATGGCATGCGTGTCTCAGGTCGGTTTTGGAATCTTTAGTACGTAGGGCTGCTCGGCGTTGACGTAATACTCGCCGCCGAGCCGGCCGACCGTGTGCAGGCGGTGCGGGTCGATCTCGCCGGCTTCCGTTAGCACGCCGGGATCGACATGCACCGCGACAATGCGCCCGAAGACGACCGCGGCACTGCCGGGGCCATCGCCCAGACGCGTGATCTGATGCACGCGGCACTCGATGTTCACCGGCGATTCCGCCACCAGCGGAGCGCGGACGAAACGCGCCGGTTTGGGCGTCAGACCACTGAAATCAAACTCGCTGTGCTCGTATTCAAGGTCGGCGGCGCACGAGACCATTGCGGATGCGAAGGCGGCCGTCGCGGTCGCGACAACAAACTCGCCCGAGGCTTCGGCGTTGCGCAGGGAGTGTTTCAGCGTGCCGTCGCGACGTGCGCCGGACGAGAACATCACGATTGGCGGACGGGCGCACACCATGTTGTAGAAGCTGTACGGAGCGAGGTTCGCGACGCCGCGCGGTGAGACGGTCGACACCAGCGCGATGGGACGCGGGGCTACGAAGCCGATGCATAGGCGATACGCCTCGCGCCAGGTCGCGTCGCTGTCGGTCAGGTCGAGAAACACGGGCTCTCCTGAGGGGCGAGGCGACGCCGCAGAGCCACGACGTCGGTGAGTTCGGCCAGCGGCTCGAGTACGAACGAGCGCTGCCACATGCGCGGATGCGGGATGGTCAAACCCGGCTCGTTCAGCCGCAGCTCCTGAAACACAAGCAGATCGAGGTCGATGGTGCGCGGACCGTTCGGCACGCCGCGCACACGTCCCAGCTCGGTTTCGATGGCGAGCATGCGATCGAGCAATTCCCGCGGCGTGCACCGCACGGCCAACTCGGCCGCGGCGTTCAGGAAGCGCGGCTGGTCGAGTGGGCCGCCGACGGGGTCGGTTTCATGCAGGCTCGATGCGCGGAGCAGCGCGATGCCCGGCGTGTGCGCGAGGCAATCCAGCGCGGTGCGGATGGTCGCCGCGCGGGGTTCGATGTTCGCGCCGAGGGCGATGAAGACGCCGCTCACCAGCGCAGGCTCCGCACGCGATCGAGAGCCTGGCGAATTCGGGCTTCGTCGACGGTGACCGCGAAGCGCACGAACCCTGCGCCCTGTTCGCCGAAGCCGAGACCGGGGATGCAGACGACCGACGCTTCGTCGAGCAGGCGCGTGGCGACCTGCATGCCGTCGAGTCCGGCAGGTACGCCGGCCCAGACGTAGAAGGTCGCGCGCGGCGGACGCACGCGGAAACCCAATTGCGTCAAGCCTTCGGCCAGCAGGCGGGCGCGGCGGGCATATGTGCCGCGAGCCTCGAGCACCTCGGGGCGCTCGACGCCATCGAGTGCAGCCGCGCCGGCCTCCTGAATCGCGGTGAACTGTCCGCTGTCGAGGTTGGCCTTGATCCGCGCGAGGGCTGCGAGCACGTCGGCGTTGCCGGCGGCGAAGCCGAGCCGCCAGCCGGTCATGTTGAAGGTCTTCGAAAGCGAGTGCAGCTCAATGCACACGTCTCTGGCGCCGGGAATCTCGAGCGCGCTATGACACGGCTCGTCGAAGCACATCTCGTTGTACGCGGCGTCGTGGCAGAACACGATGTCGTGCTCGCGGCAGAACGCGATTGCATCGGCCAGAACCGCTTTCGAGCCTGGCGCGCCGGTCGGGTTGTTCGGGTAGTTCAGGTAGAGCAGCGCCGCGCGGCGCGCGACGTCAGACGGGATCGTCGAGAAATCCGGCTGCCAGTCTCGACTTTCTTGCAGCGGCAGGACGACCGGCTCGCCGCCCGCGAACAGCGTGGCGCTGCGATACACGGGATAGCCGGGGTCGGGAGTGAGCACGACGCGACCGGGATTTACGACGGCCAGCGCCAGGTGGCCGAGGCCTTCCTTCGTGCCGATCAGCGTGAGCAACTCGCGTTCGGCGTCGAGCGACACGCCGTAGCGACGCGCGAAGAACGCGGCGGCGGCGCGTCGGAACGCGGGAGAGCCCACGTCGTGCGGATAGCGGTGATTCGCCGGGTCTGTTGCCGCCTGTTGCAGGCGCTCGATGATGAACGCGTGGGTAGGCAGGTCCGGGTCGCCGACGCCGAAGCTGATGACGTCCTTGCCCGCGGCGAGCGCGGCGCGGCGTTTGCGGTCGATGTCGACGAAGAGGTAGGGCGGCAGCGCTTGCAGCCGGGCGACGGGTTCGGTGGAGAGTGCCATGCGGTCCTCGGGCGTCGGCGGGGCGCCGCAGCCTGAGGACGGCCGCGGCGCCGATCCGAGTTACTGCAGCAGAGTCATCGGGGGGCGAGAGTACCCGAGAGCGCCGTGGCGTAATCTCGCTTCTGGCGGACGCCGACGAAGCGATGAGTTTCCTGACCTTTGTTGAACACGATCACGGTCGGGATGCTCTGGACGCCGAAGCGGCTGGCCAACCCGGGGGCGTTGTCGATGTTCAGCTTGCCGATGCGCGCCTTGCCCGCGAACTCGCCGGCGAGCTCATCGATGACGGGGCCGAGCAACTGGCACGGGCCGCACCATTCCGCCCAGAAATCGACGAGAACCGGCTCCGGGGAATTGAGCACCTGGGTATCGAAATTGGATTCATCAAAGTGGACGGTATTTGCCCCTGCCATGCGAAGCCTCCTTTTTCAGTCCTTCGAGGGCGTCGGATCGTAGAACCGCTACTGCGGAGCGTCAAACCGATCCTCGGCCGCCCGTTTCAGCCAACCCGATATGATGAGAAGGACACTCGCGGGGTTACCTGACCCCCGATCTGCGAACTCCGGGGGCTCGCGCCGGGCCCGTTGCGGCAATAGCTTGCGCGCCGCCGGCGTTTCACCGAGCAGGAGGTAGCCAGATGAGCGTGCGAAACGTCTCTGACGGCGGGTCGTCGCTGGCTGCGCTGGTTCTGGCGCTGATCGCCTGCGCCGCCCCCATCGCTCGTGCCGGCAACGAAGCATCTTCGCTGAAGCCGCTCGCGCGGGACGAATGGAGCGACGCTCACGCGGCCCATCTGCTGCGGCGCGCCGGATTCGGGGGCCCGCAGGCCGAGGTCGAGAAGCTCGGCGCAATGGGGCTCGAAGCGGCGGTGGCCCATCTGGTTGATTATCAGGAGCACAGGTACGACCCCGCGCCGCCGCCCGTGCCGCAGGAACTCTACGAACGGCCGGATCGGCGCGAGCGTCTGCGGATGACGGAAGAGCAGCGCCGCGCCGAAGAAGAACGGCGTCGTCGGCTTGAGCGGCAGGCGCTGGAGGAAACGCGACTTTGGTGGCTTGAGCGCATGCTCGAATCGCCGCGCCCGCTGGAAGAGAAGCTGGTGCTGTTCTGGCACGGGCACTTCACGAGCGGCGCGCGCGAGGTGCGCAGCGCGGTGTTCATGAAGGAGCAGAATGAGCTGTTTCGGCGGCTGGCGGCGGGCAGCTTCCGCGAGTTGCTGCTGGCGGTGAGCAAGGATCGCGCGATGCTGACCTATCTGGACGGCAATCGCAACAACAAGAAGCAGCCGAACGAGAACTACGCGCGCGAACTGCTCGAGTTGTTCACGCTGGGCGAGGGCAATTACAGCGAATCGGACATCAAGGCGGCGGCGCGGGCGTTCACGGGCTGGGGCTACGACGAGGATGGGTTCGTCATCCGCAAGGCGCAGCACGACGACGGGCGCAAAACGTTTCTGCGGCGAACAGGGGATTTTGGCGGCGAAGAGATCGTTTCGATCGTTCTCGAGCAGCCGGAGTGCGCGCGGTTTCTCGCGGGCAAGCTGCTCCGCTACTTCGTTCGGCCCGATCCGAGCCGCGCGCTGCAGGAAGCGCTGGCGCGTGAGATTCGGCGGCATGACTATCAGATGCGCCCGGTGCTGAAGACGCTGTTTGCGAGCGAAGCGTTTTACCATGCCGAGGCGCGCGGATCGCTCGTGAAAAGCCCAGTCGAACTCGTGGTGGGCGCTTCGCGCGCCCTGGAAGCGCCGATCGGTAATCTGGAACTGGCGGAGCGCGCGGTTGCGAGCATGGGGCAGGAACTGTTTCAGCCGCCGAACGTGAAGGGCTGGCCGGGCGGCCCGCACTGGATCACAACCGCGACGGTCTATCAGCGCTACAACACAGTCAACGCCATGATCGCAGGCCCACCCGACGGCGTGCGAGCGCTTCAGGAGCGCCGGCGCCGGCTGCGCGAGAGCAACGACGAAGCCGAGGAAGTCGAAGACGGCATGACGGCGCAGGCAGACGCGATGACCTCCGAGAGCATGCGCGAGGCAGCGCGGCCGACGCCGAAGTCGCGCCGCGACGGGCGCGCCCAGCGGCCGCTCAACCCGATGAACCTGCTGCCGACCGGCGCCGAATCGGCGGAGCAGATCATCGACACGCTTTGCGCTCGGCTGCTGGCGGTTGAACTGCCGCCGGAGAAGCGCGCGGCGCTGCTTGAGTATCTCGCGCGGAACGCAGCCGCGAATGACCAGGATCGATTGCGCATGGTGGTGCAACTGATTTGCAGTTCGCCTGAGTTTCAGCGGTTGTAGGCGCACGCGCAGCCTCCGGGCCAGGAGCGAATGCGATGACGGATTTTCGGTTTCACACGTCGCGACGCGAATTTCTGTCGGGCAGTCTCGGGCTGCTAAGCGCCGCGGGCACGTTGCCGATGTTCCTGGGCGGCACGGTGCGCGCCCTGGCGGGACCGGACAAGGATCCCGCGCAGCGCGACCGAGAGGGTCGTGTGCTCGTGGTCGTGCAGCTCGCCGGCGGCAACGACGGTTTGAACACCTGCGTTCCGTACGAGATGGATCCTTACTATCGACTGCGGCCGCGGCTGGCGGTTCCGAAACGCGACGTATTGAAGCTCGAGGACGGCATCGGCCTTCACCCCGCCGCGACGGGGCTTAAGGAGCTGTTCGACGCGGGGCGCATGGCCGTCGTGCAGGGCGTCGGCTACCCGAACCCGAACCGCAGCCACTTCACGAGCATGGACATCTGGCACACGGCGGATCCGGAGCTGCGTAAGCACGAGGGCTGGCTGGGCCGCTATTTCGATGCTTGCTGCGCCGGCAGCGAACCCACGCCTGACCCGATCACGGGCATCGCGCTGATGCGCGAATCGCCGCTCGCCATGCAGGGCGAGAAATTCGCGCCGCTTTCCTTTGAGAATCCCGATTCGCTGGCATGGCGGGCTGCGGCGCGCGACCGCGATGCAGCGGCGACGTTCCGGCAGTTGCAGGGTTCGCCCGCGACCGCTTCACAACCCGTCGACGCCGACGAAAACCTCGCGGCCTACCTCGAACGGGCGGCGCTGCAGGCGATCGTTGGCGCCGAGCAGATCCGAGCCGCCGCCGGTCGGGAGCTACGTTCGCCGGGTCGGCGCGGCGGCGACGGCGGCGCGCTGGGGCGCGAGTTGCAGCTTGTTGCACGGATGATCGCCGCGGAGTTGCCGACGCGCGTCTACTACGTCTCCATGGGCGGCTTCGACACGCATACCACACAGGAGACGCGCCATCGCCGGCTGCTCACCGAGTTCAGCGCGGCGATGCAGGATTTCGTCGAGACGCTGGAAGCCGACAAGCTGCTCGATCGCGTGCTGATCGTCACGTTCAGCGAGTTCGGGCGCCGAGCGCAGGAGAACAGCAGCGGCGGCACCGATCACGGCGAGGCGGCGCCGATGTTTCTGTTCGGGTCGAAGGTGCTGCCCGGCCTGCACCAGCCGCATCCGGACCTCGGCAAACTGCACCGCGGCGATCTGGCGTTCGGTGTGGATTTCCGCCGGGTTTACGCGACCGTGCTGCGGCATTGGCTGGGCATCGGCCCGGAGAAGGTGATCGGCGGCGGACACGCCCCGATGCGGCTGCTCAAGAACGCCTGATCCGCAACCCATCCGGGAGCGACTGCCGATACATTTGCGGCCTGCGAGGGTCGGGCCAGGGCGTCGACCCCGCGCGCAGGAGGGCCGCATGCTGCCGCAGTTTCGACACGTTTCGCTTGTGTTCTTCGCATGCCTGCTGACGCTTGAGACCGGCGCGCAGCTTGTCGCCGCCAAACCACAACCCTTCACCGCCGCCGACGTGATGCGCGTGCGCAGCGTGGCAAGCGCCGCGATGTCACCGGACGGCCAGCGCGTGGCGATACTGCGGCGCGTTCCGCGCGTGCCGGCGCGTGAACCGGACGGACCGGCGTGGAGCGAGCTGCACGTTGTCGACGTGGCAAGCGGCGCGTCGACGCCGTTCGTGACCGGTGCGGTCACTGTGCGCTCGGTCGATTGGCGACCGGACGGACGCGCGATCTCCTTCATCGCGAAATTCGCCGGAGACGAACACGACGCGCTTTACGCGATCGCCGTCGCGGGCGGTCAGGCGGCGAAGCTCGTGGCGCATGACGAGGACATCGCCTCGTATGACTGGAGCCCGGACGGAGCGCGCGTGGCCTTCATCGCCGCCGCGCCCGAGTCGCCGGACAAGAAGTCGCGCAAGAAGCAGGGGTTTGATGCGCTGGCGTTCGAGGAGGACGTGCGGAACAAGGCCGCGTATCTGGTCGACGTGCCGGCGCAACCCGTGGCGTCGAGTCCTACGCCGCAGCCGATCGAAATCGCCGGTTCGGCCATTGCGGTGCGTTGGAGTCCGGACGGCCGCCGGATTGCGGTGCGCTTCGCGCGAAACTCGCTGATCGACGAAGAGATGATGTTCAGTCGCATCGCGATCTTTGACGCGAATCGCGAGCGTGTGGGACAGGTCGAGTCCATCGGAAAGCTCGGGGCGTTCGAGTTCTCTCCTGACGGCCAACAGATCGCGTTCATCGGGGTCGAGGATCTGCACGATCCGCGCGAGGGTCGGCTGATGGTCGCTTCGGCCGACGGCGGTGCGGCCAAAAACCTGCTGCCGGGCTACATGGGGCACGTGGCCGGCATCGGCTGGATCGACAAGAACACGGCGGCCTACGTGGGGCAGGAAGGCGTCTGGTCGACGTTCGGTCGCGTTGACATCGACGGGACAAACGCCAAGACGATCGTGCCCACCGGCGGTCCGGTGCTGAATCAGCTTTCGCTCGCGAGCGACGGGCAGTCCGTGGCGTTCGTCGCCGAGAGCCCGACGCATCCCGAAGAGCTGTACACCATGCGGCACGGTGACGCGGCCCCGCGCCGGCTCACCGACAGCAATCCGTGGCTGGCGCTGCGCGAGTTCCCGGTGCAGCGGGTCGAAAAGTTCAAGGCACGCGACGGGCTGGAACTCGAAGGCATCCTGATCGAACCGCTGGGACGGGCCGACGGCCAGAGCTACCCGCTCGTCATGATCGTCCACGGCGGACCCGAGGCGCACGAGTCGAACGGCTTCTTCCTGTCGCACTCGCGGCCGGCGTACGTGTTCGCCGCCAACGGCTTTGCGGTGTTTCTGCCGAACTATCGCGGCAGCACCGGCCGCGGGGTGCAGTTCAGCCAACTCGGGCAGCGCGACTACGCCGGCGCGGAGTTCGACGACCTGGTGGACGCGGTGGATCACCTGGTGTCGGTTGGACTGGTCGACGCGAAGCGCGTCGGCGTGACGGGCGGCAGCTACGGCGGTTACGCCTCCGCCTGGTGTGCGACGCGTTTCAGCCCGCGCTTCGCGGCGGCGGTGATGTCCGTCGGGCTGAGCGACAAGATTTCGGCGTGGGGCACGACCGACATTCCGCGCGAGATGTACCTTGTGCACGCGCGTGCCTGGCCCTGGGACCAGTGGGAGTTCTATCAGGAGCGCAGCCCGATCTCGTACACGATCAACGCGCGCACGCCGATTCTGATCGTTCACGGGCAGCGCGACACGCGCGTACATCCGAGCCAATCGCTGACGATGTATCGCTACCTGAAGCTGCACAACCAGACGCCGACCCGGCTGGTGCTCTACCCGCAGGAAGGGCACGGCAACCAGAACGCCGCGGCGCGCTGGGACTATCTGCTGCGGCTGCTGCAGTGGATGGATCACTACCTGAAGGGGCCGGGCGGAGCGCCGCCGCCGCACGAGCTGAATCTGCGGCTGGAGGAATTCGCGGCCGACCCGGTGGCGGACCCGACCGCGAAGCCCGATTGAGATTCGGGTGCGTCGCGCCGCCGCTGGGGCGGCCGTCGGCGTGCCGGATTTCCCGCATAAGGCGCGACCGCGCACTCGTCTATTGCATGGGAGGACGCGCGTGGTCGCGGTGCGTAACGACGAGCGCTGCGATTGGGCGTCGTTCTATGTGATGCATCGGCGTGTGCTCGTGCAGTATGCCGTGCACCGGACCGGGTCGGTTTCGGACGGCATGGACCTGGTTCATGACGTGCTGCTGCGGCTGATCGCGCAGGGTGTGCAGCCGACGCAGCCGCGTGCGTTCGTGCTGCGCTGCCTGCGCAATCTGGCGCTGGATCGCCGCCGCGCGCGTCGACCGGCAGCGGACTCGAACCTCGAATTCGAATCGCCGCCGATTGCCGCGCCGCGAGCCGAGCAGGATGAAGAGCACGCCCGACTGCGCGCGGCGGTTCAGCGGCTGCCCGAAGCACAGCGCGAGACGATCGTGTTGAAGGTCTTCGGCGAGATGACGTTCGAGGAGGTGGCCGCCGTCCTCGAAAAGCCGCTGGGCACCGTTGCGAGCCTCTACGCCCGCGGGTTGCAGTCGCTGCGACAGGATGTTCTCTCGGAGCACGCCGATGAACGAGCATGAGCTGGAAAATCGGCTGCGCGAGGCGCTGCTCGTGCAGATCGACGTGGATCGCGAACGGGCGCTTCTGGCGGCGGTGCGGTCGGCGGAGTCGGAGGTGGGCCGCGCGCGACCCGCGTTTTGGCGGCGGCGTGTGCCCTTGTGGCAGGCGGCTGCGGCGACGGCGGCGCTGCTTGCTCTCGATCGGTTTTGGCTGCGCCGCACGCCGGAGACGCCGCCCACGCCGCCGGCGCTACGTGTTCGCGTGGAGCGCGACCTGTTTGCGTCGACGCGTACGCCGGGCGAGCCGATCGATGTTTCCAAGTGGGCGCAAGGCATCGCACAGATTCCGTAACAAAGCCGCGCACGGCGCGGAAGGAGCAGGGTCGCATGTTGAGCCGGGTGATCGCGGGATGCGTTTTTCTGTCGCTGTTGAGCGCCTTCGCGGGCGCCACGCAGGAGCAACCGGCGGCGAGCGGCTCGTCTGTCGGCGCGGCCGGCGACGCGCGTGACGGCGGCACGGCGGTCATGGCGAGGTTGTGGATCGTCGCGTTCGACGAGTCGATTCCGGCGTCGCAGTTGCCGGTCCGCAGCGAGGAGCTTGCGCAACTCGGCCGCGCTCCATCCGAGAAGGGGCGCATTCCGACCTGGGGCCTCGCTCTACAGGAGTCGCTTTCGGAGTTCGAGGTGCGCTGTCAGGAGCACACGCTGCGGGTGCAGGACGGCAGGTTGGTGATCGTGCCGCCCGATTCGTCTCAGGCGAACGCCGCGCCGTTCGAGATTGTGAGTGCGCCGCAGCTTCTGGTGCTGCTCGGGCAGGAAGCGGCGATTCAGGTGGGCCGGCCCGTGGCGCATCTTGAGAAAAGCGACGACGACTGTTTGCGCGTCGTGACCTCGCCCGAGCACGTCGAAGGCGCGTCGATTCGCCTGACGCCGACGCAGGTACGGACGGATGGTGTTCGATTCGAGCGGATTCGCGTTTCCGTGACGCGTGTCGAGCGCCGCCTGCCGATCGATGGCGTGCCGCTGGACGTCGGCCGGCCGGTGCTGGACACGCGTGAGACGTACCTTGATCTGACGCTGCCGCACGACAAGATCGCGCTGATCCCGCTGCCGGGTCGCGCCGGGGAGCCGGCGCTGGTGGCGTTTCTCATGGCAAGCGTAGTGAAGCCGTAGGTGCTGGAGTCGGCGGCTGCCGGAAGACCCGAATCGCCTCAACGATAGGATAGTGGCAGATCCCGAGCGGGCTTAGGTCGATGGAATTCGGTGGAATGTAGAGGACTTCTTCGTCACCGGGCAGGTGATTTGCGGCAATTTGGAGGCCCGCCTTGAAGCCCTCGAAATACGCTTGTCGGAACACGGCGAACACGAGTTCGCGCACGGCTTCGATCCGGGCCCCATACGGTGACGGCATCGGCAAATCGTAATCAGTCGCGATCGCCTTCAGCACCTTGGAATACACCCGACACGTTGCTTCGAACGCTACGTCGTACATCGGCAATCTCCATGAAAAAAGTTGTGGCTCGCCGTGGCTGCCAATGGCAACTTCGACGAGCCGTTCGAGTATGCACCTGCTACCGCACAAGCAATAGCAGGACTACACGTAATATTGGTTGTTTAAGGGCGCTCTGCAGCCACACTCGCGAACGGGTATTTACTACTCCGTTGCATCACCTATGGAAAATGTGAACTGCAAGAGAACAAGAGAAGCTGCTCGCGCTAACGCGAGCGTGTCACTGACAATGCTGATCGGGAAGAGGGCCGAACAGGTTGAAATGGCAGACCTTCCCTGATTCACCGCGCGAACCGCGGCACCATCATGCGCGCAGTCCAACTGCCGTTTTTCCATCCGGCCTTGGCTCGCATCCTCATGCGAGCGGATGGAGGCGACTCCGATTCCAAGGCGAATCGGCGTCAGCTCAATGTAAGAAGTATACGCGACGCTCTTCGAAAAGCAAGCACAAAAACCTGGCCGCCGATTTTTTAGAGCCCAGGGCTCGCTGTACTCTGACGCGCTTTCGGGCCGCAACGCTCAATCCGCGAACGCATCCTCGACCGTATCCGTCACCTTCAGCACGCGGTCGAAATTGCACAGCGCGAGCATACGCCGCAGGTTGGCGTTGAGCGCCGCCACGCGCAGCTCACCGCCGCCGTCGCGCAGCCGGCGATTCAGCTTGATCAGCGAGCCGATTCCCGCGCTGTTCAGCGCGGTCAATGCGGCTGCGTCGACGACGGCCCGGCGCGGCTTTGTCTCGACGAGCTGTTCGACTGCCAGCTCAAAGTCGCGCACGGCGTCGTACTCCAGCTTTCCGTTCAGGCGCAGCAACACGCCGCGCGGGTCGTCAACGATCGTCGCCTCAAATTCACTCATGGCCTGGCGTCCTTGTGCAGGTTAGCG
>CAYMBL010000020.1:0-62552 GCA_964388675.1 uncultured Planctomycetales bacterium | reverse complement strand
AATGGCTTACATCGCGAGCGGAAACCCACGACGTCCAGCCGCCCAGGCTGGACGGTTCGCGTCTATCGAGCGCCTTGGTACTTAACCGTCGTCGGACGTGGTGCTCTCCGGGCCGGCCTCGATTTGCGCGCGGGGTGACTGCTTGGCAATCGGCGAGTAGGATCCCCTGCAGTGGTGCCGACTGGTAGGCGAGTGGCGCCAGGACAGGACGCTGGGCTGCGCGTAATTTGACAGTGCCTTTACGTTCAGTCCCGCGTCGCCCTTGGATGCACCGCCTCGGCCCCCACGCCAAGTGCTGGAAGAATTCAATGCAAGCACAGCAGACGTACGCACAGCCCGCAACGATGTCGGATAATAAGCCGCTGCAGGTGGGGGAGGCCAATCCGATGCCAACTTCCTCGTCAAATGAGAGCAGCCGCTCGCGGTTTATAGCGGCGGTGAATAGGTTGGTATCTACTCGTTTCGATGCGGTTCACGCGATTCGGTTCTTGCGTGACGCCACTGACGGAAACCTGTATTTAACTGGGGGGACATTACGACGTGCTTTGCTGAGGCAGAGCTGCTGTATCGACATCGACTTAATGTGCGACAACGGCGACGCGCGGGCCTTTTTCGCCCTTGATACGTTAGGAGTTGCCTATACACTCAACAGCCACCGCCACCGACGGTACCGTTGGAACACACTGGAAGTCGATATATTCGAGCCAAAGACCTTTCTTTCTGGCCATGAAAACGTCGAGTCGGCACTGCGCGAGTTTGATCTGAAAGTAAATGCGCTAGCGGTGCACCTCGGCACGAACATCATCCTCGATCCATTCAACATCCTCGCTCAGAACCGAGCAGGAGACGTTGGAGTGAATTGGGCATGTTGGGACAGCAAGTTTGGGACGCCGCTTGCGGTCCTCGCTATTCGGCTCCTGCGCGTCGTTCATGAGTCTCCAGGCATGTTTGTTTCTAAGTCAGATGCCCGGCGACTGCGCGCTGAAGTGATTCCTAAGCTTCGCGAGTGTAAATGGAATGAGGTGCACTACCGATTTCCACTCGGGAAGAGTCAGTTTTTGGCAGAGTTCGAAGCGTTGCTTGCTGCAGCGGGCTAAACCTTAAGCGAGCCCTGACTCATGAGCCACTCTCCGACCGCCGACTATGCGCTGCTGCTAAACGGGCACCGGCGGCGCCCCTCAAGAGTGACCGGACGACCGGTCGTGGCTGAGGCGGATGCCGATCGAGGACGGGTTCTGTTCAGTGCCCCATTCCGTCGGCTGCAGAACAAGGCGCAAGTTTTTTCGCTTGAGTCGAACGCTGCGGTAAGATCGCGCCTCACGCACTCTCTTGAGGTGTCCTCGATCAGTCGCCTAGTTGCGCAGGAGACTATTTCACGATTTACCGAAGACGAACGGAAGGCAATCGGACTGTCCGGCCTTGAAGCCGCGATGCTGGCATTCGTGGAAACTGCCTGCCTCGTTCACGACCTTGGAAATCCACCATTTGGGCATTTCGGAGAAAGAGCGATTGCGGACTGGTTTCACGCGAACGCAAGTGAGCTTGCTCCGACGAGTGCGGGAACGCAGCTTCGACTTCTCTGGGATCGACACTACGGCGACTTTCGTTCGTTCGACGGAAACCCACAAGGTTTTCGAATCCTGAGCAGACTGCAACCTGAGAGAGCCGGCGACACATTCGGATTCAACCTGACGGCAGGAACCCTGGCCGCCACTATCAAGTACCCCTGGGGATCGGACCGAATGGGGAGCCCGTGGTTTGACCAGCGAGATCGGAAGAAGTTTGGGTACTACAAAACGGAGGAAGATGTCTACTCTTGGATTCGGTCAACCCTGGGATTGAAGGAGGACACGCGGTATCCATTGGTGTATCTCATGGAGGCCGCGGATGACATTGCGTATTGCGTGAGTGACGTGGAAGATGGGGTCGAGAAGGGGCTGGTTTCGGCGGAACAGTTTGGACAGTTTGTACTGTCGCGGATCGAGAATCTTCCCATTCTGAGAACGCCGTCACAAGAGGATATGGACGACGCGAAAGAGATTCTCGATTCGATGGCGACGATCAGGGACGGGGACGCGAAAAGGACACAAGATTCTCCTCTTTTCAATCCCCTGCTCCCATTTCGGTCTGCGCTAGTCAGGCTTCTGTGCCGCCAAGCAGGACACATTTATTACAGAGACCACAACGCCATCTTGGAAGGGCGGGCCGGGCCGATTTTAGAAGCTGGCGACGCGGCGATATTGCTTGAGGCAGTAAAGGCGTTTGCTAATGCACACTTGTACAGTTGTGACATCGTGAGGAATAGAGAGATTACAGCGCACGCGGTTTTGTCCGGTCTCCTGAATGCGTACAAACCGCTAATGGTCTGTGAGAGGGACCGGTTCGAGCGGGCAGTGCGGGGAGCGCATCGCGACAGCCACGGCGCTCCCATCGGTCGGGAAAGCGGCCTGATGAGTCGATTGTCGCCCAAGTATGTATCGGCGTACCGAGACGCAGTTGCTGATTTCGAACGGCGAGAGAACAGCATTGGTGCAATAGAAGTTATTGAGCGCGTCTTCCGGTTGCATCTCTTCACGGATTATGTGAGCGGCATGACGGATGAATTCGCACTGCAATCATACCGCCTCATTTCCGGTATTGCGGTGAGCCCATTTCGAGCATAGCACATGCGCTATTGGATACCTGGAACAAAGGTATCACTGCGTTGGAGTAAGTCGTGCGTGTGCTCGTCGAAATATTCATTTTCAGTCGCGACGTTTACGACGGGCAACGCGTGTCCTCGTCGCGCACGCGCCACGGCTACCTTCAGTAGGAAGACTGGGCGTAAACTCCGCGCGGCGCGGCCGACATTGACTTCATGACGTGCCCTCCATCCAATACCGTGTGAGATTCCCATGAGATGAGCGGATGGATCAAGGATGGCGTTGACAGCGACACACGCGGGGCGAGTCTCAAGCGCTGCATCAACCGGCGCGGCCGGACCTTTCTTCGAACAACACGTCGATGCGTATTGGCTCGCCCTGCTCCTGGTGCGGGGCATCCCTCCCATCCTGCACGATTGCGCGGTGGTCGAAGTGCATCTTCAGGCTGAGCGCCTCGGCTGGAACACGGACGATTTCCTCGTTGTCGGCGAGAATGGCTCCAGCCTTCGTCGGAAGCTGCTGGGGCAGGTAAAGCGGGGCTTCACCGTTAGCGCGACGGATGAAGAGTGCAAGCACGCAATCCAGGATTTCTGGAAGGACTTCAAGAACGGTAACCAGTTCTCGCCAGCGGCCGACCGATTCGCCCTCGTAACGCTGCGCGGGACGAACACTCTGCTGGAACACTTCTCGGGGCTTCTCGATTGCTCCCGCGCCGCCCGCACAGCGGCTGAGTTCGAAGCCCGACTGGCGACTCCCGGGTTCCTCAGCGCCAAGGCAGTTCAATACTGCGCCGACATCCGAACCATCATCGGTGAGTGCGAAGGCAAGAGCGTCTCGGCCGCGGAGGTCTGGCCGTTTCTGCGGGTCTTCCACGTCCTGAGTTTGGACTTGAACACCGCCACCCGACAGACGGAAGCGATGATCAAAACCCTCCTCGCCCATACGGCGAGCGGGCAGGATGCGGTCGGCACCGCCGAAGCGTCCTGGAACGCCTTGCTCAGGGAGGTCGGCGAGGGGATGCCGGAAGCGCGCAGCTTCTCGCGAATCGATCTTCCCGAAGCAGTACGGCAGCGCCACTCGCAGGTCGGAGCACGTGAAGAGCGGGTGTTGCGGGCGCTGAGCGACCACTCCGCCCTCATCATGGGGGGTATTCGAGCCACGATTGGCACAGCGCTTCATCTCACTCGCGGCCGCCAGGTCCAGGAGGTTATCGAAAAGCTCGAGTCGGCCCAGGTCGTTCTTGTGACGGGCGCCGCGGGCAGCGGCAAGTCGGGCATTGCGAAGGACGCCATTGGTATCCTCGCCGCCGACCATTTCGCGTTCAGTTTCCGGGCGGAAGAATTCGCGAGCCCCCATTTCGACGAAACCCTCCAGAGGAATCAGATCCCGGCCAACGCGACCATCCTCGGCGCTATCTTGGCGGGGCAGGGTCGCAAGGTCATGCTCGTCGAGAGCGTCGAACGGCTCCTCGAAGCGTCCACCCGTGACGCCTTTACTGACCTATTGACATTGGTATCGAGGGACAAAAGCTGGGCGATCATCCTGACGTGCCGCGACTACTCGGCCGATCTCGTCCGTGCTTGCTTCCTGGAGTCCGCGAGGGTCGGCCATACAGTTGTCACAATTCCTCTCCTAGATGACGGAGAGCTCCACGAGGTCGCGTCAGTCTACCCAATGCTAACCCGGCCGCTGGCCAACGCGACGCTGCGACGGCTCTTGCGCAACCCCTACGTTCTCGACAAGGCTCTGCAAATCTCATGGTCGGAGGAGCGGCCGCTGCCCCAGAGCGAACGGGAGTTCCGGGCGCTCTTCTGGCAGGAGATCGTCCGCGTCGATCATCGGTCAGGCCGCGGGATGCCGCGGCGGCGTGAGGCCGCCTTCGTGCAGATCGCGTTGCGACGGGCCCGGGCGCTCACGTTATACGCCGGCTGTGGCGACATCGATGCCGAAGTTATCGCCGAATTCCAGAAGGATTCCCTCATTGTGTCGTCTCAAGAGAGTGCGATCCTCGTGGCTCCCGCCCACGACGTCCTCGAAGACTGGGCGATTCTCAAGTGGATCGACGAACAGTACGCGACGTGCCACGGTTCCCCCCGGGAGCTGTCCATGGCCTTGGGGACGCATCCCGCCGTACGTCGGACCTATCGAAAGTGGGTAAGTGAGCTCGTGGAGCGGGATTCTGCAGGTGCGGACGGGTTGTTCCAGGCCGTGGTGCGTGAGGCGGGTCTGCCCGCGCAGTTCCGTGATGATACGCTCGTTTCACTGCTCCGCTCTCCGTCTTCCGCGGCGTTTCTGGAGAGGCACCGCGACGAACTCTTCGCCGATGAGAAGCAACTCCTCCACCGCGTGATCCACCTTTTGCGGGTCGCATGTGTGACCACCCCTGCCTGGCTGGAACAGACCGCAGCCCATACCTCCTTGTTCAACGTTCCGGACGGGCCCGCGTGGGCCTGCGTCCTCCGGCTAGTAAAAGAAAGTCTCGCGGAATTCACCGCAACCGACGGCCCGTTGCTTCTTGGACTCATCGAGGACTGGGCGAGCGGCGTTTGGTGGGGGTGCCCTTATCCTGACGGGGCTGATTCCGTTGCCGCGATCGCGCATTGCCTGCTGCCAACCTACGACAGCTACCGCTCCGAGGACGAACGCAAGCGGACACTGCAGGTGATTGCCAAGATTCCGAAAGCCGATCCCGTTCACTTTGCAGCACTTCTGCGCGCAGGCCTCGACGACGACGAACGCGATTGTATTGCGGATGATTTCCGTGAGATTGTCTTCGAAGGGATTGAGGGCACGCCGGCGGGACGAGACTTGCCCGAGGTCGTTGTGCCGGCTGCAACCGACTACCTGCTTTCCTCAGAGGACGACCTGCGGAATGACTGGGGTTACCACAGCAACCTGGAGCTTGAGACTCTCTTCGGCTTCAAGAGCGGAAGGAGCCACGACTTTTTTCCGGCCAGCGCCTACCGCGGACCCTTCCTCGCCCTTCTACGACATCATCCCAAAGATGGACTTGGTCTGATCATCGCGATCTTGAATCACAGTGCTGACTGGTATGCGCACCCTAGAGTGCGGTCGGACTATGTCGAGCCGCCATCCGAAACAACGCTGACATTCGGCGATGGCGCGACAAAGGCTCAGTGGTGCAATGGTCGGCTGTGGGGACTGTATCGAGGGGTGACGGTAGGCCCTTACGTCCTGCAGTCTCTCCTGATGGCGCTAGAACGGTGGCTTCTCGAATTAGCAGGAGCACACCCCGACGAGCTTGATCGTGCGCTTCTCAGTATTCTCCGGCGGAGTGATACCGCGGCGCTGACCGCCGTTGTCGCGGGCGCGGCGGCCGCTTGTCCTCATTCGGCATGCGAGACCCTGCTTGTTCTGCTACGGTCCCGCTTGTTTGTTCAGCTGGACAGGGATCGGCTGGTGAATGAATCTCGCGCACCGTCGAAGCTACTGGGGATGATGCCGCGATTGGATAATAGAAACAAACTCTACGAGGATGAACGCAAAGATGCGGATGCACTTCCTCACCGCCGTCATGACCTTGAGTCGGCGATTGCCAATCTGCAACTGGGGCCGTTCGCTCCACGTGTGCATGAAGTTCTGGATCAACTGCGCGCGGCACTGCCGCCATTTGAAGAGCAGAATGAGGAAGATCGTATCTGGCGATTGGCGCTTCACCGCATGGACGTGCGGCAGTACACCATCGTCGAGCAAGCATCCAGCCCCGTCGTTGCTGCGGATGGCAGGAAGGCGGACGTGGATAGTCAACGACTAATTCGGCTCAGCCTAGGGGGACTCGAACCCGATCTTGAAGCGATGTCCGCTAAGAGTACGGCCGAATACGAAGCGATGAATGCCCGGCTCGGCCTTGCAAACTGGGCCTACAGCGTTTTTCGCGGGGAACAGAATTCAAATCACGACCCCGCTCAATGGCGCAAGCGTTTGGCCGAGGCTCATGCCGCGGGCCCAATCAACGTACGCGGACTGGGCCGCGACGGCCCGGGATTCGTCGCCGCCGTGAGCGTCCGTGACCATTGGAACGAGATGGAAGACCAGGAGCGCGACTGGTGCATCGACCTGGTGTGTTCAGAGGTGGAACGGTCACAGGATAGTAACTGGGAGCGCATGGAGCGAATGCAACGCAACGAGTTGTCCGCCGACCGTCCATGCGCCTGGGCGGTGTCTGCTCTGCTCGGAAAATCGATTTCCACTGCACAGATGCTCCGCGTTCGAGGCGCATTTGCGGCAGCACTCACGCATGCAATCGACGAAGTAAGGTGGTACGCCGCATGGGGCATCGGCAAGAACCTATGGGCGATTAATCGCACATTCACACTAAGGTGCGTCAACGCAATTGCCTTCGAAGCACGGATAGTGCAGGACGCGGTCGATGAAGAACAGCGCAGACGGGTGAGTGAGCGGGAGTGTTCCGAAGAAGGGTGGGTCGATCGAATCGAGGCTGGTGCGGCCAACTACATCCGTGAGCTGCTCTTCAAAGAGCAGGACATCCCTGAAAACGCCCTCCAGGCATATGACGGAGCTCAGTGGTTCGGAGCGGAGGCCACTGGTCGCATTTTGGCAATCTTAGGCGAGGCGCCTGAGGAATCCGTAGCAGTTGAGGCGTTTAGTCGGGCAGCACGCACGCTCGTGACATGGTGGGACGCTGATGACGACAGGCGGAATCGGGACCGCGAGCGCAGGCAAGACCGGAACCACGAGACGGAATCGGCGCACATGACGCTGCTTGAGCAGTTCATGCTCCGAGCCGCAGGGCCGCACGCCGCAACGATCATTGAACCGATTCTCAATGCCACGGATCGTCATCCCAAAGAGGTGCATTGGTTCGTCCAGGGACTGATCGAAGTCGAGGACCGGAGGCCGAACACATTGCAGTTCTGGTCGTTGTGGAAGCTCTTCGCGGACAAGGTGCGCTCTGCAACCTGGCTGGCGACAATCGACGAAGAACATCCCACCGGCGGAGAGATGATCTCGGCAATGTTCCTAGGTTCATGGTGGAAGGATGCGGTTCGTCACTGGCGAAGTCTGGAGGGACATGCGGCACACGTCCATGCCCTTTTCGAGGACTTGCCGGCGTGCTCAATCGTGCTAGACGACTACGTCCGTTTCCTCTACCACGTAGGCGAACAGTCACTACCTGCAGCGTTCGCGCTGGTCGCGAGACGGTTGCAGAATGGCGACGCTCGACAGATGCTCCGAAAGAGCAACACGACCTTCATGCTCGAAGTCTTGCTCCAGAGGTTTGTTTACGGCCGTCCACTCGAGCTTAAGCGGCAAAGTGACCTTCGAGAAGCCGTCCTTAACCTGCTTGACGTGCTGGTCGAGAATGGTTCATCGGCGGCGTTTCGTATGCGTGACGATTTTGTGACGCCGATACCATCCGGCGGATACGCTAGCCCACTCGGCTCATAATCTCTGCCGCCTTCGCCAGGTCTACTTCGGCGTAGATCTCCGTCACGTCGGCCGAAGAATGCCCCAATACAACCCGCGCTGCCTCGATTCCGAACTGCTTGCGCAAATAAGTCGCGGCATTGTGTCGGAGTTGGTTCGGGGACCAGCGGTGCTCGCGCTGCCATGCTGCCAGATCAGCCTCTGTCACGTGCATAGGCGGTGGAAACGCGTCATCGCAGGCGCGCCGAATCGCCCACGCGTAGCTTCGCCGGTCGTAGTATTCGCCGGGTGCCCGTTGAGGAAATCGCTTTCGCTTCCGGGCCGCTTGGCTGGGCGTCATCGGGGTCTGTCGAGCGGCGCGCCGTTCGCGGTGGATATGGGCCATCGCTTCCCGCGGGCTGAAGAGCCACGTCGTGTGGTCCTCCGGCAAGAAGGGGCGCAGCACGTCCTGAGCCTTTGGCCCCAAGTAGATCACGCGGTGCCGGCCGTGATGCTCGGTCTTGTGCCGCAACGGCCGATATACCCAGATCGGACCGCCCATGTCGATGTCGCAGGCCCGCATCTGCATCACCTCGCCGGGCCGCATGCCGGTCAGGAGCTGCACTCGAATCATGGCAGCGACCTGCGGCGCGACAAGTTTGAGCACCGGCTCGATCAAGTGCTCCGGCACCGGCTTGACCGGGTCGGCTTCGCGGACGTTGCAGCGACCGAACTTCAACGGTGCGACTGCTTGGAGCGAGTGAAAAATTTCGGCTCGAACAAGTTCGTTCTCGACGCCCCATTTGAACACGCGGCGAATGCGATTGATGCGGTTGTTGATCGTCCGCCGGCACAGCTCGCCATCGATCATCGCCTGCCGAACCGCCTTTAGCGCGGACGGTCCGAAGTCCGCAACGCGCGTACCGCCGTACAGGGTCGTCAGCGGTCGAAGGGCATCGCCGATGTTGCGGTACTCGCCTGTGAGCGTGCCGTTCTTAACGTAGTACGATTTCGCGAAGTCGAGGTAAGCCGCAATGAGTTCGTCCAGAGCCCGGTTCGTCGCTTGCCCGTTGACGTTCAGGTTGCTCGGTTCGGCCTTGTGGTTCGCGAGCCACTCGGCGATGACGCGCTTGTATTCCGTGCGGCTCTCGGGCGTCCCGTGCGGCCCGAGATAGATGTCGCGGCCTTCGATGCGGACGGACGCAAGTCCGGACGGCTTGTGGTGGCGATAGATGGGGACGCGGAGTTTCGTGCTGGCAGGCATGGCCGGCTCCTGGAAGCACGACGGGGGTAATTTACCCTCGTTTTCGAGCTTCCCGAGCCGCACAGCCCAACGCGGGCCGGTTCGCAAGTTGCGATCGGCTATGGGATTATATCACAGCGGGCGATGGGATTCGAACCCACGACGTCCAGCTTGGGAATTCGCCAGAGCCCGATCCTAACCACTTTCCAGATAAGCAGTAAGCGCTTGCGGTGAAGGGGGTTACATCACTGAGTCCGGACTGGCTCGGGACTGGTTTCTGGGCTGTTTTCGGGGTGGTTTTGACGCAAATCTGACGCAAAAATGCGCGCCGAAATTTGCGCGGATCAACCGCGACCTTTGCACTTAACACTTTGCGAATTCAGACTCACCCGCTCAAGTGAGTCGTCGATCCACCCGTACTTCGTCGACGTCCAGCTCTTTCGATATACAGTGCGAAGCCAAGGCTCCCGACGGACTATGGCGAAGTTCAATTTCTGACGCAAATGCCAAGCCCCATCACGGAACGCGCATTCACGTGCGTACCGTGCTGCAGCGTGAACGCGTAACGGTGGCTGGGCATGGCGAACGCGTGTCCGCCACGGCAGGTGCGGAAGTTCGCGTGCCGGGCCAGCGCCGAGAGGACCCTGACTGGGTTCACGGAACAGGGATGGCGCTGGCACGGTCGCGTTCGAGCTGATGACGCACGCCCCCGGATGGCTCTTGTTTATCGTGGTCTTTTCGCCTCTTTGCGGGCCCGGAACCAAAGAAAGGGAATCGCGATTGTCGTGATAGTCACTGAAAGCGCGAATGCCGTTCCGACGCCGGGGAACCAGACATGACCGTGTCGCTTGTAATGCTGGAATATTTGAGCGGCGACCATCCAGTCGGCCAGCGTCGAAATCGCTGCGAATGGGAGCAGCCACGCAAGAAGGTTTCGCACACCCGGCGGCGGTTTTGACCCACGCCACGCTTTCGTGCGGCGCGGCCGACTTCGGGCGTTCATCGGTTTCGGCTCATGTCGGGGCGGTCTTTCTCTTGCCGAGCAGCCGCAGGGCGTTGAACACCACTACCAGCGACATCCCCGTGTCGGCCGCGATCGCCGCCCACAGGCTCGCGTTCCCGGCCAGCGTCAAAAGGACGAACGCGGCCTTCACCACCAGCGACGCGACGATGTTTTGGCGGATGATTGTCAGCGCGCGGTGCGAGTGGCGGATCAGCCACGGCAGGCGCGACAGGTCGTCGCTCATGAGCGCTACGTCGGCGGTCTCCAGGGCTGCGTCCGTCCCGGCCGCGCCCATCGCGATTCCCAGCGTCGAGCGGGCCAGCGCGGGGGCATCGTTCACGCCGTCGCCGACCATCGCGACCGCGCCGTAGCGCGCCACCAGCTCCTCGATGGCCGCGACTTTCTGTTCGGGCAGCAGTTCGGCCCGCACCTCATCAACGCCGGTTGCCAGGGCGACGGCGCGGGCCGTGCCTTGGTTGTCGCCAGTCAACATGATGATGTGCTCGATACCGGCAGCGCGCAGAGCGGCGACGGTTGCCTGCGAGGTATCGCGCACGCGGTCGCCTACGGCGATGAACCCGCAAACGTGTTCGTCATTTCCCACGACGACAATGCTCGCGCCCGCGGCAGAAAGCGCCTCCAACTGCTCGTGCATTTCGGGCGTTTCCTGCGCGCGTTCCTCCAGCAGGCGGTGCGAGCCAATCCAAACCGATTGGCCTCTGAGACGCGCCGTGGCGCCCTTTCCTTTCAACGTCTGGTAGTCGTCCACCGGAGCGGGTCGCACGTCGCGCGCCTCGGCATAGCGGACGATTGCCCGGGCCAGCGGATGCTCGGAGCGCTGTTCGATGGCGGAAGCGATGTCGAGCAGCTCGCGCTCGTCATGGCCGGCGAGGGGGATGACCTGCTGGACCTGGGGCTGTCCCTCCGTCAGCGTTCCTGTTTTGTCGAGCGCGATGGCCTTGAGCCGAGCCGGCGTCTCCACATGCAACCCGCCCTTGATCAGAACGCCGTGCCGTGCGGCACTGGCCAGCGCCGCGACGATGCTGACCGGTGTCGAAATCACGAGAGCGCAAGGGCAGGCGATGACAAGCAAAACGAGTGCCTGGTAGAACCAGTAACCGAAGGCGCCGCCGAGGAACAGTGTCGGAATGGCGACCACGAGGATCGCCAGCAGCATTACGCTGGGGGTGTAATAGCGGGCAAACGTCTCGACCCATTGCTCGCTGGGGGCGCGGCGTGCCTGCGCGTCGCCCACCATTCGGGTAATGCGCGCCAGCGTGGTGTCGGCGGCCAGCTTAGTCGAAACGAACTCCACCGCGCCGTCTTCGTTGATCGTGCCGGCGTAGACCTCGCTCCCGACGTTCTTTTCAACCGGAGCCGACTCTCCCGTGATCGGCGCCTGGTTGACCGTGGTGACGCCCTTCGTGATACGGCCGTCCAGGGCGAATTTCTCTCCCGGTCGAACAACAATTGTCGTTCCGACGGGCACGTCGACGATATCGCGCTCCTCCTCGCGCCCGTCGGCAAGCACAACCCGCGCCTGCGGCGGCGTCAGCGCCATGAGCGCTGCAACGGCCCGGCGGGCGCGGCCGACACTCCAGGCTTCGAGCGCCAGCGACAGCGCGAACAGGAACGCGACGGTAGCAGCTTCGAAGTATTCGCCAATGCCGATCGCACCGCCCACGGCGACCGTCATGAGCAAGTTCATGTCGGGCCTGGCGCGTCGCATGGCGTACCAGGCCTTTGGCAGGATGAACCACGCGCCGCACAGGGCGGCGGCCAGATAGAAGCCGCGTGCAAGCAGTGGAATCTCAGGACCGCCCGCGCCGATGGCGGCGTACCAGCCAGCAATCAGTCCGTGAACGATGAAACCCAAAGATAGGAAGAGTCCGCTGAGGGAGGTCGAAATCGACGGACCCCACCGCGACCAGATGCCAGTCTCTGCGGCTTGCGGTTCCGCACCGTCGACAATCGGACTCGCACGCATCCCCGTGCCCGCGACAGCCGCCTCCAAGTCGGCGGGCTGGAGACGATCGGCATCGTACTCAACGGTCATGCGCGCGTTCAGGATGTCAAACCGAAGCTCCTGCAAGCCCGGGAGCGAGGCCAGTGCGGCGCGAAGCGTTGCTACTTCGTCGGCGCAATGGAGACCAGTAACCCGGTAGGTGACTTTCACCATCGCTGCGGCTCCTTGGTGCCGCTTACGGTTTCAGAGCCAACGAGCCCACCTTCTTCTCGCCGCCGGTGAGTTCCAGCTCGATGCACAGCTTTGCGCCCGCTGGGAGCGGACTGGGAACCTCGACGTGGTTGTGGGCTTCGTCCTTGTTGATCATGGCCTTCATCTTCATGGCACCCTTGCCATCCTCCGTGCCGATCCACAACCGGACCGCGTTGACCTTGCCTTCGCCGCCGGCCACGTGAACGTCGATCTCCGCTTCCTTGCCCGCGACGATCTCGCCGCCGAGGACGGCCCGAACCGCGAAGCCGGCGATCGTCACCGATCCCAACTCCTGCTCCTTGCGATCACCGTGGCCTTCCTTCTCGTGGTCGTGGCCGTCATCATCTGAATGCGCTTCCTTGCCGCCCGTCTTCGGCGCATCTGTGTGCTTCTCACCGTCTTTGTGATCGTGGTCGTCCTTCTTGGTTGCGGCAGATCCACCGCCCGCCGGCGTTGCGGGCGTGCTTGAGTCCGGTTTCCGCTCGCAACCGATCAGCCCAATGAGAACGCAGAGACTGGAAGTCAAGATGACCGAACGCATGTTCAAGCTCCCTTCGAGTGAGTTGTCGCGCGACGCCGCCGCAGGCCGGCCACAAGCCGGCTAAACAGGCTGCCCGTCGCCGCACTGCCTTCTTTGACCTTCAAACCGAATACCAGTGAGTAGCCGGCCGGAACGACCAGCAGATTCAGGAACGTGGATGTAATCAGTCCGCCAAGGACGACGATCGCCAGCGGCGCGAGTAACTCGTTGCCGGGCTCGCCCTTCGCCATCGCGAGTGGAACGAGCCCCAGCGCTGCGCATAACGCCGTCATCAGAATGGGAACGAGCCGCTCCATCGAACCTACGACGATCGCCTCGCCGAGCGGCTTGCCTTCGACCTGCATGACGTGCTGGTAGTGGTTCACGAGCAGCAGGCCGTTGCGTACCGCGATGCCGAAGAGCGTGATGAAACCGACCAGACTGGCGATCGAAATAACCGGGGCTTCGTACAACGCGCGCGACAGGCCCAACAGCGAAAGCGTGTTGGCCAGCGGGTTGGCAGCTTCGGTGACGTAGATCGCGACGATGCCGCCGATGATCGCGAGCGGCAGATTGACGAGGACGAGGATCGCTGAGCGGAGCGACCCGGTGGAGAGCTGGAGCAACATCAGCATGACGACCACGACGCCCAATCCTGCAACGAGAATGGTCTGCGACGCTGACTGCTGAGCCTCGAATTGCCCGCCATAGTGGACGCTGTAGCCCGCGGCCGCGACGATGGGATCGACCCGCGCGGTGACCTGCGCCACGAGGTCGCCGAGGTTGTAACCCTCGGCCACATTGCAGGAAATCACGGCCTTCCGCTGTGCGTTTTCGCGGGCGATAAGATTCGGTGTTCGCTCCGGTCCAATGTCGGCTACGTCTTCCAAACGGACAGTCGCGCCGCCCACACCACGCAGTCGCAGGTTCTTCAGCTGATTAACGCTCTCACGCTCTTCGGCGGACAGCCGCACGACCAGGTCGTAGCGCCGCACGCCCTGATTAACTTCTGCCACGACTTCGCCGTAAAGCGCTTGCTGCACTTGCTGTGCGGCAGCCGCCGGTGAGAGACCCGCAGAAGCCAGCTCTTGGTGCCGGTAGCGAATCGGCAGCGACATGACGGTGACTTCGCGATTGGCGGCTACATCCCGGGCGCCCGGAAGTTCTTTGAGTGCCGTCTCGATCTGCTTCGCGAGTCCTCGGAGTTTGTTCAGGTCATCGCCGTAAACATTAATTGCGATTGCGGCCGGCGTACCGGACAGGATGTGCGACAATCTATGCTCGATCGGCTGGCCGACCATGGTCGTGACGCCGGGAATGTTCGCAAGCACGGCGTCGATCTGCTCACGCACGCGTTCCTTCGAAGCGGTAGGCGACGCAGTCACTTCAATCTCGGAGCTGCTGGGCGGCTCCGCGTGCTCGTCGCGCTCCGCACGTCCCGTCCGGCGCGTCACGCTGTCCACACCCTCTATTTTGGAGAGGCGCTCTTCGATCCCGCGCGCCTGACGGTTGCTCTCGTCCAGCGAAGTACCGGGTGGAGCGAACAGGAACACGGTGAACGTGCCCTCGTTGAAAGACGGCAGGAAGCTGGTGCCGAATGTACTGCCGAGCCAGAGCGCCATCACGGTCACGACCGCAGCAGTCCCAAGCACTATTCCGCGATGCCGGATCGACCAACGCAACGAGGGCTCATACCGACGTTTGAGCCAGCGAACGACGAAGCCGTCACGATGCTCACTCCCGCCCAGTCGGCCGCGAAGCAGGAACTTGCAAAGCGCCGGCGTCAGCGTCAGTGCGACCACAAGGGAAGCCAGAATCGAAACGATGTAGGTCACACCCAGCGGCCGGAAGAAGCGCCCCTCAAGCCCCTGCAGGAAAAGCAGCGGCACGAAGACGACCACGATGATGATCGTTGCCAGGACCATCGCCGGGCGGATTTCGTTGCTGGCGTCGAAAATGACCCGCACATTTGAGAGGCGCTCCCCTTCGGGCCTGGCATTATTCTCGCGAAGCCGCCGAAAGACGTTTTCGACATCGATGATGGCATCATCGACGAGAACGCCGATAGCGACCGCCAGTCCCCCAAGCGTCATCACGTTCAGCGACATGCCCAACCAGGACATGCTGAGCAGCGCGACCGCGAGCGATACTGGCAGCGCCGTCAGCGTGATCAGCGTGGTGCGGAAATTCATCAGGAAGAGGACCAGAATAATCGCCACGATGACCGTGGCTTCGATGAGCACCTTTACGACGTTGTCGACCGAGCGTTGGATGAAGTTCGCTTGTCGAAAGACTTTGCGATTCAGTGTCACGCCAGCGGGCAGAGATTTCTGCACGTCGTCCAGAACGCGGTCAAGTTCCTGCGTGAGCAGCAGCGTGTTGGTCCCCGGTGATTTCTGAATGCTGAGCACGACCGCCGAAGTACCGCGGTCCGCGGCAGTGCCGCGCTTTGGCGCGGGGCCGAGCTGCACGTCCGCAACCTGGCCGATGAGCACCGGTGCGCCGTTGTGATACTTGATAATCGTGCTCTTGATGTCGTCCACGCTCTTGACTCGTGCGGTCTGCCGCACGGGAAGTTCGAGCCGGTCAACGTTGGGCAGGTACCCGGCGCTGGCAGTGCTGTGCGCGGACCGGGCGGCATCAACGACATCCTGAATCGTCAACGCATACAGCGCGAGCCGGTCCTGGTGTACGTTTACCTGATACTCGGGCAGTTCCCCCCCGATCGCGACGACTTGCGAGATTCCCGGCACTGCCAAGAGGCGGTTCCGCAGGTCATACTCTGCAAAGGCGCGCATCTCCAGTGGCGTGACGTTTCCGCCGGCGCTGGAAAGCGCCAGCAGCATGATCTCGCCGGTGATCGAAGTCACCGGTGTGATCTCGGCGTGCGCATCGGGTGGAATCGAGTTGCGCACCGCGGCCAGCCGCTCGGATACGAGTTGTCGCGCACGGTAAATGTCCTGCCCCCACTCGAATTCGACCCAGACGAGCGATAGGCCGATCGCGCTGGAACTCCGTACGCGCCGCACGCCCGGCAAGCCGTTTACCGACGTTTCAATCGGGAACGTGACGTATTGCTCGACTTCGTCGGCCGCCAGACCACCGGACTCCGTCAGAATGACGACGGTCGGTGCGTTCAGTTCGGGAAAGACATCCACTGGCATCTTTGGCAGTTGAAAAGCGGCGAACGCGAGCAAGAGTACGGACATGATGACAATCAAGCCGGCGTAGCGCAGTGAAAACGCAATCAGGCGTTGCAGCGCTCCGCCCGATTGAGCGCCGTCCAGATCGGTTAGCGGGGGTTGGTTCTGGATCATTTTTCGTCCTTGCCGGCGTGGAACGTCCCGTCGGAGTGGAAGTGCCCGCCTTTCTCAACGCTGCCGGACGTCGCGATCATGAGCTGATAGACGCCGTCAAGAACAACTTCGTCCCCTTCGCGCACGCCGCTATTGATTACGACCCAGCGACCGTCATCGACTCCGAGGTCGGCTTCCATGCGGATTGCTTTGTCAGGATTCTGCGGGTCGCGCCGGAAAATGATCTTGGCGAGACCGTCTTGGATCACGCTGGACAGCGGAATCGCCATCTCGTTCTGCCCGCCTGCCGTGGTGATTTCGAGGTGCGCGCTGACGCCCGGGCGCGCCCACGCGGCCATCGTTTGGGGTACGACCAACAGATCGAGCGTGCGCTCCTGGGAGTCGGCGGTCAGGCCAATTCGAAGGTTGCCTTCCATCGTATCCTGAAGCGCGATTGAACCACCTTTAGGCGGAACGATGAGAGCGGGCAAACCGTCTTTTAGCCGTCCGAGATCGCTCTGCATGCCTTGGGCGCGGAAGCGCAGTTTGTCGGGTTCGATGGTGGAAAGGACCAGGCTTCCGGATGTTGCCCATGAACCGTTTGTCAGTTCGAGTCGATCCACGAGGCCGGCGCGCGTCGCGCGGACCTCCACTACGTCGATCTCGCGCCAGGCTGGAGAAGGCTGGGTTGCCGATCCTTGATGATGGTGGCTGCCGCTGTCATGCGGCGCCGGATCGCACAGTTTCAGCAGATGCTCCTCATCAACGCCGAGGACAGTGGACGCCGTCGCGAGCAGTAAGCGAATTCGGGAGCGCGCGGCATCGAGCTGAGCCTCAGTCTCAATCCGCTGCCCCTCCAGTTCCGCTTCCTTTTCCATCACCTCCGCCAGCCCTGACCGATTCGCTGCCAGGGTTGTCTGGGCGGCGGTGTACTCATCCAGCGTCACGACGCCGGAGGTTCGCGTTTGATCCAGTTGCTCGACCCGCTTTTCCCATAAATCAACGCTGGTTCGCAGGCTTTCCTCGTGCTTACGATGCGCAGCCATTAGTGGACCGATCGCTGCCGTGCGCGCTTCGGCCTGTCGAATCGACGACTCGGCTTCGTTCAACTTTTCCTGCAACTCCCGCCATTCGGACGAAGAGAGACGGTAGAGCGGTTGGTTCGGCTCCACGGCGTCGAATTGCTTGACCAGCAGTTCAACGCGCCCGGCGAGCATCGTGCGGTATTCGCGTCGCGCTTCTGGCTGAAGCTCGAACTGGCCCGGCACTCGAATGGTCTGCGCCACCGGTCGCGCCTCGACCTTGGCGAAGGTGATCCCAAGGTTTCGCCGCACCGTTTCCGGAATTTCAACGCGATTGCCCGGCGCCGACGATTCAGCGTGCGACTCGGAGCTCGCCCCAGACTTATCCCCGCCGGCGGCAGGATCGCGGCTGCATCCGCCCGCGCTTCCTAGAAATAGCGCGAGCAAGAACTGAAGGATAAGCGTGATGATGGACTGAAAACTCATGGTTGCACCTCCGCAGCCGGGCGCGAGGCCGGTTGGGTCGTACTGGATGAAGCGTCGCCCAGCGCCCGTTCAATCGGCGCGCCGATTGCCTTTTCCAGTTCGGTCACAGCGATGGCCGCATTCCGCAGCGACTCGACGTATCGCCCGCGCGACGCCAGCAGGAGCTTCTGCGCCTCCAGCACCGAAAGCAGCGATATCTTTCCGGCGCGATACGCCTCGCGGGATAGGTTCAGGTTGTCCTGCAGCAGGGGCAGGAAGCTGTCGCGGTAGTAATTCGCAACGTCCCACGCGGTGCGCGCCCGCTGGAAGGCGCCGCGCGTCTCCTGTGACACATCCAACAGCAGGGCCTCACGATTGAGCATGGCCTGCTCGTAGATAAACTGCGCCTTGGCGATCTGCGCCTGGTTCTGGTCGAACACCGGGAGTTCGAGACTTAGAGTCGGTCCGAGAATCGTGTCGGTCGGTTGTTTTTCGCGCGGCCGCAAGGACGGCGGCGTCAACGCACCCGCTTCGGCGGATGCCCACAACGTGTCGGCCAGCCAGGGGCGGTCGCCGCGCCGGCCACGTGCATCGCGCTCAAAACCGACGCCCACCTCCACGTCGGCTACGACGCTCAGCTTCTCCTGCTGAACACGCGCGGCCGCGACATCGACGAAGTAACTGGCGGCTTGCAGGTCAAGGCGATTCGCTTCGGCCGTGGTCACCAGCCGTTCGGGCGTCAATACCCACGCGGGCGGATCGGGCAGTTTGTCGTTGAGCACGAGATCATCGGGCGGCGTTCTCACGCCGAGCAACACTGCCAACGACCGCCGCGCCTCAAACGCCGCAAGCGCTGCATTGCGAAGCGCCACTTCGGTCTGCATGAACTCGGACCGGGCCAGATTCACGTCGATCGCGCTGCCTGCCCCCGCCTGCTGCCGCGCCAGTGCCGCATCGAGGAGCTTCTGAGCCACGCCGCGATTCTCGTCCACAATCTCCTTCTCACGATTCAGGCCGACGGCGGAGTAGTACGCCGCGCGCGCCTCCAGCGCGACGGCGCTCAGCTCGCGGGCAACTTCGAGAATCGCCGACTCCAGCTCGCCCTCGGCGGCCCGCTTCCGGATCGGAAGCAACCAAAGGTCCGCGATGTTCTGTGCGATGGCGAGTTCGAGGTTGCTCAGCCCACCGCCATCCGGCAGCCGCAGCGAGAGCGACAGTGAGGGATTCTGGAACAAGCCGGCCTGCACCAGTTCAGCCCGCGCGATGCCGACCCGCAGCAGCGCGGAGCGCACCCGTGGGTTGTTCAGCAGGCACACCTGCACGGCTTCAGCGGCCGACAGCCCGCCCTCCAGCCGTGCGGCGACGAGCGCCCGGACGGCCTCCGCATCGTCGGGGCGCTCGGGCGCGCCCTTTCCGACCGCATCGGCGACGTGTTGCTCCACCCGGTCATAGTCCGGCCGCGGGTTCACGCTGGCGCAGCCCGACAGCACGATTAGGAATGTTCCGGGCAATACGCGCCCGGCCCAGTTGATTCGCATAGGTTCTCTCATTACGTTTGGGTATCGAACGGGGTGCGCATCGGCAGGCGGCTGCGCGTTTGCAGGCGCAGCGCGGCGGGCCCGTGGCAGACGCCGACCTGGAGCGCTCACGGATTGGAGAGGCGGATTAGATCAGCAGAGGGGTGCAGCGCGAACTCGACGCAGGATCGGTCGGTCCGCGGGCGTTGGCGCGATGATGCGTTGAAACTACAGCGAGAGCGGCGACGAACAGTTCATCCGCCGCGATGATGGCTACGGGTTCCAGCGAAGGAACCTGCACGGCCGCCCCGGGCGGCGTGCCGCCGGTGCAAATGCAGGAGTGCTCACCGTGCGAAGCGGGATCGCCGTTCGGATCATGTTCTTGGCCGGCGTGCTGGCAGTTCTTCGTTGCGTGTGGCGCTTCCTGATCCTGCCCATGTTCGCCCTGATGCGCCTCAAGCCCCGCCATGCAAACCACGGGGCAGAACAGCGTCATGATGCAAACGAAGATGGACATTCGGCCTGAACGCATCGCACAGATGATATCGGCATTCCGAGCTTTGTCCAGTAACAGCCCGCAGCGGTTTGCGCAGCGGGCGCTGGCACGTCGACGGGGTAAGAAATACCTTTCGTGTCCCGACGTGGATGAACGCGAGGCAGAAGGCCAGCCTCGGGCCGAGCGGCGTGATCACGCTTTTCGCGAAGAAGTCGCAGGCGACGAGCGTGTTCAGGTGCAGCCGGATGAATTTCCGCCACACGCTCTCCTTGGCCCGCCCGCGGCAATACGGCGACGGCGTCATGCCCGCGTCCTTGAGAATCCGCCGAACCGACGATCGCCCGATCCTCAAACGCAACATCCGCAGCTCACCGATGATGCGGCGATAGCCCCAGTCGGCGTTCTCCTTGGCAAGGCGCTTGACGAGCTCGCAGAGGTTCCGGGCGATTTTCGGGCGGCGGACGGGCTTGGGCTTGCGCCCTTCTCGCCGATCGACGACCCACCGAGAATACGTATGCGACGTGACAATCCCGATCACGCCGCCGACGTCGTGGCACGCGCCCGATTTCGATGTAGCGGTTATCACGAACGAGTCCTCCGCGCGCAATACTCGTGGGGTGGGCGTTGATAGCGAGTCCCGCATCGATACGCTACCGGCATGGCCACGTACCTTCGCGCTACGCCGTTCCTCGCCACACGCGATCTCGCTCGCACGGTTGAGTTTTACACGCAGGTCTTGGGATTCCGCGTCGAAACGCTTCACCCGCGCGAGCAGCCGACATTGGCGATCCTGGATCGTGACGTGAGCCCCGCGAGCCACGGCGGCGCGTCAATCATCTTCGACTCGTCGCTGTGGACTGACCCACCGGTGCTTACCGGCCAGATTCACTTCGACCTGTCGCCGGGCGGAGTGCAGGAAATGCTCGAGCGCGTTCGAGGTCAGGCGGAGATCCTGTGGGGGCCGGAGGTGTACGACTACGGCCGGCGGGAGTTTTCCTGTCGCGATCCAAACGGCTACGCCCTCGTGTTCAGCGAGGTGACAGCTGATCCGCCGACGTGCTCTGACGGGTAAGCGGTTTCAGCGCGGTCGCTATTTCGGCCGCGGAGGGCGCGCCGCCCGCGTACGCACGGCAGCTCATCGCAGCGCTCTGAGGCGGTTGCATTCCGAACAGATCACGCCCGCTCACCAGCACCGTCGGCGTCGGCCAGCCGCGACGGAGATCGCCGTCCGGCAGTTTCATCTGGTCGATGTAGACCACGTCCGCGCGAATCCCGAGCGATGCGAGCGCCTGATCGACGTTCGCCGTTACTACCGGCGTGTTCGGGCATCCATCGAATCCGAGAATCTCCAGGCGCAAGGGCGAGTCATCCGCACGGACCGTCGGGCGTCCGACTGCCTGGTCGGCCATCTCGCGCATGGCGTCGAACAGGTTCCCCTCGCGTGGCGGCGAATCGGGCGAGTCACGCCAATACGTCGACTTCTGCCCGTCCGCGCGGCCGCAGTGCCGAATCCAGTGCGTAGGCATTGGCGGCGCATCGTTCCAACGGACTCCGGGAGCGTAGAGCATGTAGAGGTCCCATTGCGGTTGCTCAGTCTGCTCTCGATCCGCGAAGGTGGGCTCCAGATAATGCCCCGGTGGGAGCGATTTCCTCGCGCGGCCGATGAACCCATTGAACGTGCCTCGCGCGTAAGCCCACCCAACGCTCTGCCGCGAGTCATAGAACTGACGTACGCCCTCTGGCGGAAAGATCGACGCGGAGTTGAGCGCCGCCTGCTCGTTGTCAGTCGATAGCATCGGAATCCAGATGCTGATCGTCTCGACGCGATCGGCGGGGTAGCGATCCGTGAGCTCCTTGCGCACGACTTCCGCCCCATAGACGCACTCGCTGCACGTGGGTGATACCAACGCCACGGTTCGCCAACGGTCGCTGCGCTTGTTGAACTCCGCGCGGAGTGCGGAAAGGTCGTCGCCGAGTACGATCACGTTTCGCTCCACCTCATCGCGCGGCGACGCTGCCGTGCTGCAAGACGGTGCTGTCTCGCCGCAGCAGGACTTGGATTGTGAAGCACAGCCCGACAGATTCGATGCCGCGCCTCCGATCGAAACTGCCACACACAACCTGATGCAAAGACATCTTCCGTTCATTGTGACCTCGCTCCTGTCGTCCGGTTGACTTGCGGTACGCACCGCGTCAAGCCACGCCATCGGTCACGCTATTCGCCGGCACTCTCGGCGCTGCACCACGCGCGCACCGGCTCGTTTTCATCGGCGCCGACCGGGCACTGGTCCTTGCAAACCAGTTCGCCCGTCAGTGGGCACACGATCTTTCCGGGGCAGTCGGCGCGCTGGCTTTCGGGTTTCGCCAACGCAACCGCGCCCACTACCGTCGCCATGCCGGCGACCAGTCCCAACGCCGAAACGAGCATCGTTCTTCGAGTCATCGCACATCTCTCTGGAATTCAGTTCGCCTAAGACCGGGCACTTGCTCCGAAAACGCCGACATCGCGCCAGCGCGAGCTGCAGTGCTTCCTGGACGCGTTTCAGGTCGCTCATTCGGTTTTGCACTTCCGCGAGTCGGGCGGCGATCATGTCTTGCACTGTCCGGCAAGTGCTCGGCTCCTCATCGGACAATTGCACGAGCCGTTGGATGTCGGCCAGCGTGAAGCCGGCGGCCTGGGCGGCGCGCACAAAGCGTATCCGCTCTAGTGCTTTCGCGTCGTAGAGGCGATAGCCGGACGTCGAACGACCCGACGGGCCGATGATGCGCTCGCGCTCGTAGAACCGGAGTGTCGTCGCCGGTACGCCGAGCCCGGCGGCCACTTGGCCGATCGTCAGCAGCGCCTGGCCGTCTTCGCGGTTTCTCACGATGGCATTGTACACCTTGTACTTGGGTCTAAGGTCAAGCCCAGTTCCTGGGGCGATTGGCGGTTTCAGGAACGTCACAATCTCCGTAGCGACGTCGGCCTCGCAGTCCACACTGATGCTGGCGGCGGGTCTCCTCCAGCCAAATGAGCAGGTTGCGGCCTGCTGCTGGACCCATCGATCGTTCGGCTCGCACGTCGGCGGGCTCAGGAAGACCTTGCGCGTCCCGACGCGGATGAACACGAGGCAGTAGGCCAACCGGGTGCCGAGCGGCGTGATCACGCTCTTCGTGAAGAAGTCGCAGGCGACGAGCGTGTTCATGTGCAGCCGGATGAACTTCCGCCACACCATCTCCTCAGCCCGCCCGCGGCGATACGGAGGCGGCGTCTTGCCCGCCTCTTTCAGAATCCGGCGAACCGAAGACCGGCCGATGCGCAGTCGTAATTTTCGCAGCTCACCGATGATACGGCGATAGCCCCAGCCAGCGCTCTACTTCGCCAGCCGCTTGACCAGCTCGCAGGGGTTTTTCTGGCGATCTTCGGACGACCGATCGGCTTGGGCTTGCGCCCTTCCCGCTGATCAACGGCCCGGCGAGAACGTCTGTGGCGTGACGATTCCGATTACGTCGGCAACATTGTGGTTCAACTCGGCGCCGATCGCGATCAGTCGCAGTCGGTCGTCGGGGCTAGGTATGACGCGATTTCCGCCGAGTTTGCGTCGGAGGATTTCGACCTGGGCTTTCAGAAACCGGATACGGGCGTCGCGTCGAGCCGACGCGGACTCGTGGGCAACCACTCACGCGCAGATCTCACCCAAAACCCACACTTCGGGGTCAGAGAATCCCGCACGGTGAAGTCGCGAAACCGGCCCCCTTTCACTCCGGCGTCCCGCGAGCTACACTCTTCGTAATGCCGCGACTAATGCTCATCGCCGCCGTTTGGTCGTTCGTCGTCGCACCGGCGTTGTGCCGCGCGGGTGCCTTGATGGCCTGTTGCACGCACGATGAGCCGGTCAGCGCGCTGCCCGCCTGCTGCGACAGCCACGCGGCCGCCCCCATCGATGAATGCCCGAATTCCGCGCCGACCGAACGCGAGTGCGGCTCATGCGCCGATGTCTGCAAGGGCATCGCCAAGCCGGCGGAAGAGCGGAGCCTTCCTGCCTGCGCCGACGACGTGCAACCCTGGGGCGGCGATGCAACGGCCGAACTTCTGACGGCAACCGGCGCGCCAACACACGCGACGTTCGCTCGCGTTCTCACCCTCGTCCTGCCCTATCCCGCTTCCGTTCTACCGCTGCGCATTTGAATCCTCAGCGAAGCCTCGTCTGAGCGTGGTCGCGCGGCTTAGGTTTGCGCGCCTGCCTGCGCGTGTGCGTTTCTGCAACCGAATCGATGGGCTGTGCTGGAGAACATCATGAACTTCAATCGCGTGTTTTGGCCGGCCGCGTGGTCGGTCGGCCTGCTGCTCGCGGCGCTATCCGCCGGCTGCGAACGACAGGAATCGTCGAGGTCGTCGAACAAGCCGGGCTCGACCGCGGCCAAGAAAGCGTCCCTCGGACCGGAGGCCAGCGTCATTGCCCCCACGCTGGACAAGGGATGGTGCGGCGGGCACGGCGTGCCAGAGTCGGTCTGCACGCGCTGCGACGACTCGTTGATCGACACGTTCAAGAAGGCCGGTGACTGGTGCAAAGAGCACAACCTGCCGGAAACGCAGTGCACAAAGTGTCACCCGGAAGTAGCCGCCAAGTGGGCCGCCCTCAAACCCGCGGGTAAGACAGGCAGTGCCGAGCACGGGTCGGGGACGCAAACGCCGCCCGTTGCTTCACCGGCTGCGAGCGATACGAAACCCGTGGCAGAGGGCAAGCCTGTCTTCGGGCCGGACACGAGTCCGGTCAAGCCGACGCTCGACAAGGGTTGGTGCGGCGGCCACGGCGTGCCCGAATCGGTCTGCACCCGCTGCGATGATTCGTTGATCGAAACGTTCAAGAAGGCCGGTGACTGGTGCAAGGAGCACGATCTGCCGGAGACCCAGTGCTTCAAGTGCCATCCCGAAGTCGAGGCCCGCTGGGCGGCCCTGAAACCGGGGGCTCAGAAGCCTGATGAGGCGAAGAAGTCCGACGAACCGGCGTCCAAGCCGGCGGCGGCCGAACCGGTTGCGCCGGACAAATGGTGCTTCGACCACGGCGTTCCGAAGGAAGTCTGCGCGCGCTGCGACGCGTCGCTGATCCAGAAATTCAAGGACGAGCACGATTGGTGCAAAGAGCACGGCGTGCCCGAGTCGCAATGCACGCTCTGCAATCCGGAAGTGCGGGAGAAATGGGAAGCGATGCGGCCGCGGGCCGCTGCGCCCGGCGAGTCGGGCCGCGAGTCGCTGGTCAAGATCGAGCGCAACGGACGGCTGACTTCCAGCAGCGAGAATGACCCGCTCTGTCTGATCGAGAGCTCAAGCATCCGGTTCCTCGACGCGAGCATCGCCAAGCAAGCGGGCATCGAAGTGACGACGGTCCGACCCCGGCGGATGTCGGCCGCAATCGAAGTTCCCGCCGAGGTCGAGTTCGACGCCACGCGCGTGACGCGCATTACGCCGCGCGTGGCGGGCATCGCACGCGAAGTTAGCGCGAACCTCGGCGACAACGTCAAAGTCGGCGACGTGCTGGCCATCCTCGACAGCGTCGTGCTGGGCGAGGCCAAGAGCCAGTACATCGAACGCCAACAGGACTATCGCGTCGCGGAAGCCGAGCACCTGCGGGTCCAGACCATTTACGAGGGGACGCAGAGACTTCTGGCGGTTGCGACCTCCGCTGCTACACCGGCGGACATTCAGGACCGGCTGGAGGGTGTGCCGGTGGGCGAGTCCAAAGCCCGGCTGCTGCGTGCCCACGCCGCGGTGCAGCTTGCGCGGCTGGATGCGGCCCGCGAATCCCAACTCTTCGAGAAGAAGATCAACCCGGAAAAGGACGTTCAGACGGCCCAGGCCACGCTCGCGGCGGCCGAGGCTGACTTCCTGGCGATCCGCGAGGAGATCGCGTTCACGCGCCAAAAGGACCAGCTGGCCGCAGAGCGCGCCCTTCAAATCGCGCGCAGCGCCCTGCAGGCCGCCGAGCGACGGCTGCACATCCTCGGGCTGTCGGATGAGCAGATCGCGGCCCTCACGACCGGGTCGCACGACGCGCTCTCGCATTACGAATTGCGCAGCCCCGCGGCGGGCCGCATCGTCGAGCGGCACGTGACGCCGGGCGAGTCGGTCGAGGATGGCCACGCGCTGTTTGTCATCGCGGATACGTCGCACGTGTGGGTAATGGCGAGCGTCGCCGAGCGCGACCTGTCGGCCGTCCGCGAAGGGCAGCCGGTGCTGCTCACGGTCGATGGCCTGCCCGGCGGGGGTTTCCAGGGTCGCCTGAGTTGGATCAGCAGCCAGGTGGACGACCAGACTCGGCTCGTTCCAGTCCGCGCCGACCTGGCCAATCCGGATGGCGTGCTGAGAGCGCGCATGTTCGGCCGGGCGCGGATCGTGCTTCAAGAAAACGCGGACGTCCTGAGCGTGCCGCTCGACTCGGTGCAGTCCGACGGATGTTGCCAGCTTGTTTTCGTGCGCCAGGCCGACGATCTGTTCACGCCACGCAAGGTGCGGCTCGGCGCCAGCGGCGGCGGCTACGTCGAGGTGCTGCGGGGTCTGCGCGACGGCGAAGCGATCGTGACGGCCGGCAGCTTCCTGATGAAAACCGAGATCCTGAAGGGCAGCATCGGGGCGGGCTGCTGTGAAGTGGAGACGGGGCGATGAGGCGCCGCCCCGGCGGCGTTCATCGCGGGAGCGGCCCGGCCGGCATTCGCTGCGCTCCGGGCCGGGCGGAGACCGCTCCGACCGCACTGGAGATCGCTCCGCCTCGCTCGGACCGTGCGGCGCGCGAGCTGGAGCACGCTCCGGATCGGACGGAGCGTTATCCGCACGATTCGTAGACCGCTCCCAGCGGCCGGGGCAGCACTCCGCGCGACGCGGAGGGCCGCCGATACCGGCCTCTGATCCCCGCCGCCGACCCGCGTCGGGCCGAGCCAGAGCCGCGCCAGCCCTGCTGACCGAGGAACTTTCGCCATGCTGAACGCCGTCATTACCTGGTCGCTACGACACCGCTTTCTGGTCATCGCCATCACGCTGGCGATCGCCATCGCTGGCGTGTATTCGGCCGTGCACCTGCCGGTGGACGCCTTCCCCGACACGACGCCGGTACAGGTGCAGATCAACACCATCGCGCCGGCCCTCAGCCCGCTGGAAATCGAGCAGCAGATCACGTTCCCGGTCGAACAGGTGATCAGCGGGCTGAAGGGGCTGGAAGAGGTCCGCTCAATCTCGAAGTTCGGCCTGTCGCAGGTGACGGTGATCTTCGAGGACGGGACGAACATCTACTTCGCCCGACAGCTCATCATGGAGCGGCTGGCCACGGTCGAGCTGCCCGAGGGATTTTCGCGGCCGACGATGGGGCCGGTCGCGACCGGGTTGGGCGAGGTCTACCACTACGTGCTCACCAGCCAGGTCAAGTCGCTGACCGAGCTGCGCAGCATTCAGGACTGGATCATCAAGCCGCAGCTTCGCAGCCTGCCGGGCGTGGCGGAGGTCAACGCCTGGGGCGGGCTGGAGCGGCAGTACCAGGTCGTCGTCGAGCCCGACAAGCTGCTCAAGCACGGCTTCACGCTGCTCGACGTCTTCGAGGCCCTGCGGCGCAACAACCTGAACGTCGGCGGCGGGAACATCACGCGGGCGGGCGGGCTGCTGCTGGTCCAGGGCCTCGGACAGCTCTCTTCGCTGGAGGAAGTCGGCGATGTCGTCATCGACGCCCGAGACGGCAAAGCGGTGTATGTCCGCGATGTCGGACGCGTGGTCGAGGGGCATGAGATACGCCGCGGCGCGGTCACATACGGCGGGGAGGGCGACGCTGTGCTCGGCCTGGGCTTCATGCTGATGGGCGAGAACACGCGCGAGGTGGCGCAGAGTCTCAAGAACCGGATCGAGGACGTGCGCGGAACGCTGCCCGAGGGTGTCGAGCTCACGACCGTCTACGACCGCACCGAGCTGGTCGATCACGTGCTGAAGACCGTCGAGGTGAATCTGATCGAAGGGGCGCTGCTGGTCGTGGCCGTGCTGTTCATTTTTCTGGGCAACCTGCGGGCGGGGTTGATCGTGGCCGCAGCGATTCCGCTGTCGATGCTTTTCGCCGCGAACTGCATGCTCCAGGCGGGCATCGCGGGCAGCTTGATGAGCCTCGGGGCGATCGACTTCGGCCTGATCGTGGACAGTTCGGTCATCCAGATCGAGAACAGCATGCGGCGGCTGGGGCATAACAGCGCCGGGCGGACGAAGCTCGACGTGGTTCGCGACGCGGCCATCGAGGTTCGCAAGCCCACGATGTTCGGCGAGCTGATCATCCTGATCGTGTATCTGCCGATCCTTACGCTCGAAGGCATCGAAGGCAAGATGTTCCGGCCCATGGCGCTGACGGTCATCTTCGCGCTGCTCGGGTCGCTCATCATGTCGCTCACGCTCGTGCCGGCGCTGGCGAGTCTCTTGCTGCCATCGCGTCCGCGCGAGCGGGACCCGCTGCTCGTCCGGTTTGCGAAGTGGGTCTATGCACCGGTGCTGGACCTGGTTCTGCGGTGGCGTTTCATCGTTCTCGGCGTCGTTCTCGCCGGGCTCGTCGGCGGCGTATTCCTGGCAACGCGACTGGGCACGGTCTTCATTCCGCGCTTGTCGGAGGAAGCAATCGTCATCAACACGGTCCGCCTCGCCGGAGTCGCGATCGAGGAATCGGTCCGCTACGGGACGCAGCTTGAAAAGCTGCTGCTGGCCAAGTTTCCCGACGAAATCAAGCACATTTGGTCCCGCACCGGCACCCCGGAAGTCGCGACCGACCCGATGGGCCTTGAACAGACGGACGTATTCATCACGTTGACGCCGCGCAGCCAATGGAAACGCGGGGATTCACAAGCGGAACTCGTCGAGGCGATGGAGGCGACGCTGTCGGGCATGCCCGCGATGCGGGTCATCTTCATGCAGCCGATCGAGATGCGGGTGAATGAAATGGTCGCGGGCATTCGTAGCGACCTGGGCGTCAAAATTTTCGGCGACGACTTTGAGCAGTTGGAAAAACTGAGCGGAAGGGTGGAGGATGTTCTCAAGGAGATTCCGGGGGCCGCGGATGTAACGGTTGAACAGGTCACGGGCCAACCGCTCCTGGAGATCAAGGTTCGCCGGGAAGAGCTGGCTCGATTCGGCGTGCCGGCCGCGGACGTATTGGACTTCGTCGCCGCGATCGGCAACGCGCCCGTCGGTGAGATTCGCCAGGGACAAGTCCGGTTTCCGCTGACGGTGCGGCTGCCCGACGAGTACCGGACCGATCCTGAGCGGGTGGGTCGATTGCTGATTCCGACTGCATCCGGCCAGCGGATTCCCTTAGCGCGGCTGGCCGACCTCAAGATCGTCGAGGGGCCGACCGCGATCAACCGCGAGTGGAGCAAGCGCCGCGCCATCGTGCAATGCAACGCCCGCGGCCGCGACATCGGAAGTCTGGTCGCTGAGGCGCAGCGCCGTATCGCCGCGGAGGTCACGTTTCCGCCTGGATACTTCGTGCAATACGGTGGGCAGTTTGAGCACTTGGAGCGCGGCACCCAGAGATTGATGCTCGTGGTTCCTGCTGCGCTGGCGCTCGTCTTCGCGCTGCTCTATCTCACATACCACCGCCTCACGGACGTGCTCCGCATTTTCCTCACACTCCCGCTGGCCGCAATCGGCGGCATCATCGCGCTGCACCTTCGTGACATGCCGTTCAGCATCTCCGCCGGCGTCGGGTTCGTCGCGATGTCAGGCGTGTCAGTCCTCGGCGACATGGTCTATGTCTCGTTTTTGCGGGATCTGCTTGCCGGCGGGATGCCGCCGCGAGAGGCGATTCGCGAAGCAGCGATGACTCGCATTCGTCCGGTCCTAATGACCGGACTGGTGGCCGGACTGGGCTTCGTGCCGATGGCGTTTAACACCGGCGTGGGCGCCGAGGTGCAACGTCCGCTTGCGACGGTCGTGATCGGGTGCGTAGTCACGTCGACGTTTCTTACGCTTCTAGTTTTACCTGTTCTCTATTCGCTCTTCGCACGTCGGGAACGCGATGCTTCGCGGGTTCAAGGCTGAAATTCCCCACGGAGTCTCGCGTTGGCCACGCGCTTTAAACGCACGTTCACCGGCACGCACGCGAAGCGGGTTGCGAAACCGCGACGCAACCCGTGCATTCTCTATCGCAGTCCGACCTTACCAATGGAGCATCTGGAGTTTCGCTGCTGTAACTTTGACCTGTCGGGGTGAAGCACAGGTTGTTGCCATTGGAATGTGCAGGGCTCCCACCTGTTCGAGGCAAAATCGCGTCGACATCGAGGCGCGCTTCTTCTGCATAAATCGGGCTGAAATTGATGAGGAACCCTCGGCTCCGGGCCGGCCCCGGCAAATGAAGTCATGCGCGTCCGTCACCATCGGGTCCCTAGGCCTGCCGGCCTCGCGGGGGCGAGGACCCGATGGCGACGGACGGCGTACGGCAGACTTCGACGGGCAGACTATTGCACACGGAATGTCGGAGGCTAAGCGTTGCTGCGCAGCCATTCCCTGCGCCGATACGAGCTCGCCTTACCCGAACCGCGACGACTCGCATGTCACGTCATCGCGGACGCCGATGGGTCGTGGTGGTCCGGCGTTCACCGACTGCGGCAGCAGATTCGGAAGCAGGCGACGAAGCACGATTGCCGCGGCTTCCGGTGTGCGCGAAGCCCGTTCCTGGGTGTGGGAGGTGCGGCTGCGAGTTGACGGTGGTGCCGATGAGCAAACGTCCGCCGTAGACAGTTGCCGGAGCCAGCGGCGCGCCAGATCTTCGTCGGCAAGCGTTGCAAAACCCCACCGTTTGGAGCGCAGCAGCGTCGCAAACAGTCCGGGTGCATTCGACGTCGCGACGCGCAGCGCCCGCGCTGCCGTCGCAAAGAAAGCCAGGCGCGCGGCTTCGCCAGCCCGACAGAGCCGCAGCGCGACGCAGCGCTCGAACAGACGTTGAAGTGCCGGCAATGACTTCAACTCGCCAGCTTCGAGATGCCACGATGGGCTTGTCGGAGACCCCAGCGCCGCCGCGCGAGCGGGTTCCTGGTCTACCAGTCGCGAAGCGAGTTCCCGGTTCTTTCTAGGGGGTGGTAATTGGCGGGCCAAAGCGCTCGACCGGGGTGGTGGCGCTTCACTAGGTGTGTCGCATTTCCACGTGAGATTGAAGCGCACGCGGGGTCCCCAGCGATTCATGGAGCACTGATCAGTCGGGTCCATGAACAGCAGACCATCCTCAATGAGTTCACGCCTGGCAGCCTTGACGTTGCGAACATCGACTTCGAAGACACTCGCGATCCACGAGGCCTTGCAGCGGCCATCGGGAGCGCATTGCCGGTTGCGGTAGTACATGCAACGGAGGAGATGTCCCACGGTGGTCGCCCAAAACACCGGGCGTGCGGTTCTCGTCAGTAGACGGAGGACACGCCGCGGCACGGGCACCCGGCGACGGTGATTCTTCACCTGATTCAACAACTGCGCCAGCTCATCGCGCTCTTCGCGTGTGAGTCGCTCGATGTCGCAGGTGGCCTGAAACGTCGTTCGAGTCCGCCTCAGATATCCCAACCTCTCCAGTCGCCGCAGTGACGCGGCGACATGCTCGGCGTCGCCGCCCACGAGCGCCGCGAGCTCGTGTTCCACGCACGAAAAAGATCGATTCCCTTGAACGACGCAGCGCCGCGCCACGACCTCGAAAATTGCCAGCCATACCCGGACGTCAGCCAGGCTCAGGATCCCCCGCTTGTAGGCCCACCACGTCGCTATTAACCCCATTGCCGGAACGAAGCAGAACCCGCCCTCCGGCTTGGTTTGGGCAAACTCGCTTCTTCGACGTGTTCCACGCCATGTTCCACGCCTGGAACCGTCGTTTGAATTCTGACCTCGCATACCCGCTCGAACCTTGTTCGGCGGACACTCCGACGGACGTCCGCGATATCCGGAAAGGCGGTGCAGCGGCGCCCGCACGCGGCGGGCGAAATGCTGGATTGACAGACGGTGCGCAGGTGCGCTAGGTTGGACGTGCCAGGTTCAACACGGCGGCTTGCGATTCGCTGTCTTGTTCTCGCGTTCCGCATCAACCACCACGTCGATGCGGGACGCCCGCACTTTCAGTTCTAGTTCACCAACTCATACGAGATGCCATCGGCGAACCTGTCGGTTCGCCCGGTATCCCGGCAACCCAGACATACCGCACACTTGCGGGCCGCGCAAGCAGCTTTTTGGGCGAAGGCCGGCCTGCCGGCCCGCCCGCGCACGGGCGGAGCCGCACGGAAGCTCTGCCGAGAATGCCATCCCGGTTCGCATGCTGAAACTCCCGTCTTGTCGGCTGGTTCGGGAACGTGCTATTCCACGAACAGAACGCACGCCGGCGCGCGGACGGATGGGCTGGCCGGTTGGCCCGTCCATGCCGTCACGCCGGTGCGCGAACAACATGCGTAACAAACGGGGGAAATCCAATGGCAGAATCAGCACTCGGAATCGTGATCGCGGTCGGGAATCAGAAGGGCGGCGTCGGCAAGACGACCAACAGCGTCAACATCGCCGCCGCGCTGGGCCAGGGCGGGTACCGCTGTCTGATCATCGATCTCGATCCGGCCGCCGGCGCCACGCGCCACCTGGGCGTTCCGGAAAACAGTTTCGCCGGGACACTCGAACTTCTGACGACGGACGAGACCGTCGCCGGACTGGCCATATTCGAGCGTATGCCGAGCGGCGTTCAGCTCATCGCTTCCCGGCCGCAGCTCTCCGAATTGGATGCGCTGCTCTCGAAGTTTACGGACCGCACGCGGCTGCTCGACCGTCCCATCACCGAGGCGCGGCGGCAATTCGATTTCATCATCCTGGACACGGCGCCGTTCGCGGCGGCGACCACGACCGTGGCCGCGTACGCCGCGGCCGACTGGATCCTCCTCTCGGCCTTTCCGCATCCGCTCTCGCTCGGCGGACTGACCGAAGCGTTCAAAGACGTGGCCGACGTACGCCAGCATCGCAATCCACGACTGGAAGTGCTCGGCGTCGTCTTTACCAACGTGGATAGCCGGGCGACACGGCTGCGTTCGCAGTTGGAGCAGGCTGTCTCCGCATCGTTGCCGGGTCGCCGCTTCGAAACTTCCATCTCCCAGGCCGTGCTGCTGGCCGAGCTGTCCGGACGCGGCAAAACGCTCTTTCAACTGCCGCGCTTCGCGGAACTCAAGATTGCGCAGCAGTACCTGCGACTGGCAGCCGAGATCGAGCACCGTGTGCGGCATCGAACACAGTTCCTGGAGGGCACGTTGGCGCCCTTCGGTGAATCGGCGGTCTGTACGCCCCATACGCCGGAGGTGCCGACCATCGCTTCGGAAACGTGGCTCGGCGCAGGAGCATGACCGGTGGCCAAAAATCTGCGTCAGCCTCCGCCGTCGAGTTCCGTCGTGCGGTTGCTCGATCCCGATGCGGTCGCGCGGGCGGTTGCACCCTCACCGCCATCGTCTGGGCGTTCGGATACGGGCCGCGCCGACGCGTACGAACTCCAGGCGGCTCGAATCGTGAAACGCGAGCTGGGCCTGTGCGCGGAAACCGACGCGACGTTTGAGCGGTTGATCCAGGCGCTCCGCCGCGCCAGCGGCACGCGCTTGTCGGCCAGCCACGCCCTGCGCGCCGTCGTTCGCGCACTCGCACCGCACCTGCGTTCGATTGAACTGGAAACGGTGCGCCGCGGTCCGCGACGAATGCCCAGCAACGCAGCCGGCTCGGTCGTCGAGCGGCACGCCTTTGAGACGCAACTGGCGGAGTGCATCGCGGCCGGAGTGCGCGCGAACCCGCCGCCGCAATAAGAGTCTCTGCTGCGCAGCTGCCGAACGCGGTAATATCCTGCCGAACCAGCGCCTCGTCGGCCAGGCGCGGGAGGCGTTGCTTGATCCTGGACTACCTCACGCGTGCCTGGAAGCTCGTCTCGCTCGCGGGGCTCTGGTTCCTGAGCGCTGCCATTCTGGCCGGCATCCTGTTCATCGCCCACGCCGTCTGCGTGGGGCCGCATCGCACCGGTAACGACGACTGGGCTTATGCGTTCGTTGTGATCGCAGGCGGCCTTTGGCTCCTCGCGGCATTCGGTCGCATCAGCTGGACGATGGCCGCACTGCGTGACGGGCTGGCGACGTATCGCGACATCGTGAAGCTGATCGGATTCCGGTTCCTGGCCGGCGTCATGGTCTGCTTCGGTGCGGCCGCCGGCGCGTTCGGCTGTCGCTGGTTGGATTCCGCGTCATCTGCGGCGGCGCTGCAGGGCTGGTTCATCGCCGGGGCCGTCGCGGGCTTCGGCCTGGCGGGCATGTTCGCCAACATCCACGATTGGCGGGTCCGCGAGCAGCTCGAAAGGCGATAAACCGGCGACGCCTCCAGCCGCCGCAGTCCCTCGCCACCGGCCGCCGGTTGGCCCAAGGACGCGGAACCCACCGGTACCAGTTCCCGGCGGGCCCGGCCCCGCCGCGCAACGTCCGCGGGCCTCACGGCGCTCCGCCCCCAAAACCGACGCAGGCCATGCGACACGTTTCGATGCCCCCTCCATAACCCCTCTATCAGATGAATGCGAAAGACTTGCCAACAGAAATGGAGGTTCCGATGAATGAATCCAACCGCCGCCCGGTTCACGAGATCCGGTTCGGCGCCGTCAAGGTCGTGATCTGGCGTAACGCCACCGCAAACGGACACATGTTCAATGTAACGGCGGCGCGGCTTTACAAAGAGAACGATGCCTGGAAGGAGTCATCGGGGTTCGGCCTGGACGATCTGCTCGTCCTCGGCCGGGCGCTCGGCGACGCGTTCGCGTGGATTCACGCGCAACGCGCCCCGGCGCTGCAACCCCTCAATCCGGAGGTCTGATCGCAGTTCGGTTCGTCAGTCTGTGCAATTCTGAAGGTTCGCGGGTCCCGCATTCATCTGACCCATCATCTCGACCTGCCCATGAGCAAGAGAGGGTTGAGCGGCTCCGCCGCGCTCATCTCCGCAACGATCGAAGCGTCTCTGGTTGCGGTGCTGCAAGGACAGTGCCGGCCTTCGGCCGCCGGCTGCGCCGGCCGCTGCGCGGTCACAGTCCTTGCACGCGCACCGCGCCCGGCGCCGCCCCGACCGTTGCACCAAGCGGAACCGGGCCAAGGCCCGGTCAGTTCGTTTCTTTCCGGAAACCGGGGGTTTTGTTCACGGGACCGAGTGAGTGAACAAAACCCCCGGCTCCCGGAAAGCGGCCTTCGGCAGCTTCCCCGGGGAAAACCACAGCCGGCGTCGGGAGCGCGCCGGCTTTTTTTGGAGAACGAGAAATGGAATACAAGGAAGTTCTGAGTCGCAACCAGCCGCCGCAGACGTTTTACGACGCAGTCGAATACGCCGCGGCCTACCTCCACCAGCACCACGGGACCGGCCGCATGGAGTATCCGGACAAGGGACCGCGGAGTCACCTGTCCGAGGCGTTCCAGCTGCTCATCGGCTGGCTCATGGTGCATGAACCCGATGACGCCCCCAGGACGACGGTGACCATCCGCGGGGAGGGCTGGAGCTTATGACGAGTTTCGAGAAGCCATCCCCGGCCTATCCGCTGAGCGGCAAATTCCCGCTCGGCCAAACGGTCATTACACCCAGCGCCCGCGACACGCTGGACGCCGCGGACATCCACACGGCCCTGTTGCGGCATGCCCGCGGCGACTGGGGCGACTGCGGCGCCGAGGACGCCAACGAGAATGAGTTCTCGCTGAAGAACGCGCTGCGGTTGTTTTCGGTCTACCACGACCGCAACGGCACCAAGTTCTGGATCATCACCGAAGCGGACCGCTCGGCGACGACCATCCTCCTGCCCGAGGACTACTGACCAGCCGGCCCGTTCGGCGTCCAATCGCCGGGCGGGCCGTTACCCGACCGCCGTCGGCCGCCGCACGGACTGCCATCTGCCATCTGCCCGGTCGTTTCACCGGACGGATCCTCGGTCCACCATTCACCGCCCGAAACATCCACCCGCGATGACGCAAAACGCTGTTCTGCTTAGAGTTACGTTCTGACGCGTGAACCATCGTTTGAACGTCCAAGATGCCGGAGAACTGTTCCGAAGATGGCGCTGCAGCGAGCCAACCTGTCCCCGCGCGATCGCGAGATCCTCGACACGCTCACCAATCGGGTCCGTGTGCTGTCGGTCGCACAGGTGGCCGCATTCTGGTTTGCCGGTGCGGCGGATGCGAGGCGCGCCGCCGGCCGGCGACTCCGCGCATTGGCGGATCGGCGACTGATCGAGCCGTTCATCATGCCGGCCCGCCCGACGCCATGCCCGGCGCAGCCGCTCACCTGCTGGCGCTCCGGGGAGGCCGAACCGGACTTTGGCGGTTTGTCGCGAACGCTTGCGCAGCGCTGGACCGAGCCGGCCAAACAGACAGCCTGCGTCATCGCGACGGCCGCAGCGGGCACCTGGCTCGGCGGCCACGGCGGCCGTCGACCACGGCGCAGCGAAATCAGTCACGACCTGTTGCTGGGCCAGATATACTTGGACTGGCGGCGAACGCACCCCGACCTCATCGCGTCGTGGCTATCCGAAGCCCGGCTCCGGCGTCTTGGATTCGGAGACGAGGCGCGCCTGCCCGATGCGCTGGTCGATCACGCCGGAGAGCGCTGCGTGGTCGAGGTTGGCGGCGAGTACAGCCCGCCGAAGCTGGCCGAGTTCCACGAATTCTGCGCGTCGCGAGGTCTGTCGTATGAGCTCTGGTAAGCTGAACGCAACGCAGCGGATGGTGCTGGAACACCTGGCCCGCTATCGGCTTTCCTTCCAGGAAATCGTCGCGACGTTGTTCTTCGACGGCGGCAACCCGCAGAAGACGCTGAACCAGCTCCGCGAACAGGGCCTGATTGAAACCCAAAAGGGCTTTGGCGGGAATCGCGCCGCGTACGTGCTCAGCCGGGCGGGAGCAGCGGCACTGGGGACCAGCCGCCGGCGGGCCGACAACCTTGGTTCCGAAGCGCTGCCGGCGAACCTGGCGGTGCTCTCGTTCTGTCTGCTGCGGGGTTGGTCCCGGATCCGCCTGACCGACGACGAGCTGGCTGAGGTTTTCGGCGAGCCGGCGCCGCCCGGCCGATTCCATTGCCTAGAGCGGGGCGCGCGGGCGACGCGCGTCTATCACGTTTACACCCCCGGCGACTCGACCCGCGTGGGCGATATTGTCGCACGCACACGGGCACACATCGCCGAGGTTCGCAAACTCCCGGCTTTGGAACCCTGGCTGCGTCACGAGCTTTACTCGCACGCCATTTTGGTGGACAACGAGGATCGGGCGGCAGCGCTGAACGCGGCGCTGGACGACTCCGGCAGCGACGGGAAGGGGCTGCGAACGCTGAGCCATATTCATGTTGAGTCCGTCGCCGGCCTGGCGAATCTGGAGGAGGCGCTGCGTGATTTGGCGCAAGAAAACCAAGCGGCTTGACCCTTCCAAGGTGAAGGACTTCATCGACCGTCAACCCGGCGCGAAGCTCCGCGGCCTGGCCGAGCGCGGCGTGGTGATTCGCCCGGCGCTCACCCCGGTGCCACCCCGCCCCGTGACTTTCGAGGAGGTTTGGCGTCGCCTGCCGCCGGAGTCCTGGTGGGATATCTTGAACCGTCGGCGCGTCGCGTCGCTCGACGACGGCGACGAGGTCTCGGAATGGTGGCGCTACTTCGAGCTGATGAAACGCACGTTCGGGCGTCACCAGTACGAGGTGTTCGTCGGACTTGATCCGGCCACAGGCCGCCCGCTGTTCGCGCCGCGGCAGGTCTTCCGGAACCATGCCTACATCCTGGGCCTGCCCGGGAGCTTCAAGACGACCTTCGCCCTCGCGCAGCTGCTGCTGCAACTGGGGGACGAGTGGGTTGATGCCGACGGAGTGGTTCAGTCGCCGCCGCCGCTGATCATCATGGACCTCAAGGAAAACGGCGACCGCCACCTCCGCTCGCTGGCGGAGTTCATCGCGGCCCGCCGCGGACAGAAGCTGCGGTTCTTTTCGAACGACCCGGACTACGTGAGTCTGCGGTTCAACCCGCTCCAGAGCCTGCGCTCGATTCGCTACCCGCTGAAGCTCGGCGAGACGTTACTCAAGGCGCTCTCCCTCATTTACCGCGAGGGGTACGGGTCCGACTTCTTCACGTCCGAACAGCGCAAGCAGTTGCTCCAGACGTTGTACGAGCAGAATCCTAAGACGCTCGACGATTTGATTCGATTGATCGGCGAACAGACGCAGGGCAAGTCCGGCAATACGGACGCCCGTGGCCTGTTCAGCGCACTGCAACCGCTTCAATACTCGTTTCACCTGACCACGGATGGCCGCCCGCTGGATGAACAGCACGTCAACCTTGAACAGATCTGCGAGCGCGGCGAGGTTCTGTACGTTCATCTCAATTCGCGCTCGCAGTCGATCGACGCCAAAATCATCGGCAAGCTGCTGGTCTTCGCGTTGATGGAAGTCGCCAGCGAACGCATGAAGCATGGCCGGAAGCGGCAAATGTTCGTCGCCATCGACGAGTTCCAGCGGCTGGCCGCCCAGAACATTGTCGAAGTCCTGGAGGACTCGCGCTCGCTCGGCGTCGGTTTCATGTTGTCGCACCAGTCGCCCGAATCGCTGCACACGCGCGACGTGGACCTGTACAAGATGATCGCGGATCTGTGCAGCTTCAATCAGTACCTGTCCCTGACGAACTCACGCATCATCGAGTCGCTCAAGCTGGTCTCCGGCCGCAAGCGCGAGATCCGCCGCGGCGGTTCGACGGCGCGCTCCTCCGGAATTCAGACGACGCGCGGGACATCGTGGCAGCGTGGCACTTCGTTCGCCCGCAATTATGAGTACGGCCTGTTCGGAATGGCGGAGACGGGATTCTCGCGCGGCACGAGTTCCGGGGAAGGCGGAACAAGCAGCACCAGCGAGTCGTCCGGTGAAACCTCCACCGAGAGCTGGACGGAGGAGATGGTGCCGGGATTGACGCCCGAGATGATCGCAGCCGTTAACGGGACTCCGCGCCTCAGCCTGGTGCACATTCACAACGCGGAGGAACGGTCGCTGACGCACACGGGCGGCATTCCCGCGCTGGTCCAGGGGTTGCACCCCTTCACACTCCGACAGGCTGAGGCGATGGAGGCCCAGCGGTGGCCCATGCAACCGGTCCCGACCGACGAGTTCTATGAGCGGGCCCGTCCGCGGGTTTCAGTGGCGGCGGTGGACGAGGTGCTCGATCCCGGCGGCCGCTCCACCCGGACGCGCCCCCAACTGCCGGCCCCCAAGTCCGCGCGCCCGCCGCGCGACGAAGCCGAGGAACGCAAACTCAAGCAGCGTGTTCGCGCGATTGCCGACCGGCTTGAAGCACACATGCTGGTCGAAGCGACGTCGGTCGAACGCTTTGCCCGGCGCGAGCAGCTGAGTGTGCCGCAGGTGGTGCAGCTCGCGCAGGCCATGAACGCCGCCGTGAAAAACAAAGAGGACGTGCTCAGTGGCCGGACGGTCAAGAAGCTCCGCCAGGTGCTGCGCGGTCAGCGCACGACCACGGAGGGGCATGAAAAAGACAACGGACCCCCGCAGGAGCCCGTTGTCTAAAGCGTGCGACCCGGTGTTTTTCGTTTGTCCCAGGTCAACTTCGACGGTCCATGTTCTGCAATCGTCTGGACGGTCAAAGGGCACGCAAATCAAGTCCGTTCAGAATAACGCCGCCGAGCGGAATCTCAACGAAAATCTTGCGCGGGGCGTGCGTTCGTGATACGGTCGCGCCATGACCATCAAGAAGCTCTGTGCCGAATATCTGCTCGGGGACGCGATTTCGCCGTGGCTGCCCCGGCGTCTGCGATTCCAGCTTGTCCTGCTTGGCGCCGCCCTCGGCGTCGCGCTGACGATGCTGGCTGAGAACGTCCAGCGATTCGGTCCGTAAAAGGGGGGAGCTGCCCCGAAGGACAGCTCCCAAGCGTCAAAGTTCAGCGGTTCGCAAGCACGTACCAGGCACGTGTGATTGCGATCCCTATGAACATGCCCAGCAAGGACCAGTACAGGACGGCTTGCCAGGCGGGTCGCCCGATTCGTCGCAGGAAGATCAGCGCTTCACGCAGCTCACCTTCCCGTCGGGCCTCCTGCAGGAAGACGGTGTAACCGACTCCCCGCAAGTTGAGCGGTTCGTCCAGATTCGGCGCAACGATCGTGACGCTTCCGACCGATCGCCAGACTGGCGAACGCTCATCAGCCCCGAAGTGGATGATTCGCGACTTTTGGTCCGCGATTCTTTCTTTTTCCATATGCAGTCTCCTATCAAAAATGCCGCACGGCGAAATGCCGCCGGCTTCTGCGAGGTAAAACCTCTGCAGGCAACCCCGTGAGGGAGGCCACCGGCACAGGCGACTGCCTGGAAACGATCCACTTCTCAAAGAGCCGGCTCGCAGGTCGCGATCCCACGAGCGATCGAACCGTCGCAGTGCTGAGCGGGGACGGATCCACAAGCTCAATACGGCGACAATCAATGCGTCAAGTGTACCGCCCAGCCGGCTCGATTCCAGCCCTTTTTGCAGCGAAATGGGTGCGTTTTCCGCGTCGCCGCGGCGCGTATAATTCGGCGAAAGCCGTGTTCCGAATTTCACGAACCCGATGGCGAGCGCGATGTCGGCAGCGACGCTGTTCACACTCCTGGGCCTCGACGAAAAGGCCACGATCGAAGAGGTCGAGGCGATGTGGACGCGCATTCTGATCGAACATGACGGCGATCAGAATGCGGTCGATCCCGACGTTCAGAACGCCCTTGCAGTGCTTCGTGATCCAAAGAATTTAGCCTTCTATTCCCTGCTTCTCGATTGCTGCCGCACCCGGGTCCTCGTTGATTTCCCGCACGGCCGTGAGGAGTTCGAGTCTTTCTGCACCTTGTGTGGCATCCGGTGGTTCGAACGCCCGGGGTTCCCGAATCTTTTCGCGGTCCGCCTTCCAGGACAAGCGGTGCCCTCCTGGGTGAGTTACGACCCGCAAACGATGAGCGACCTTCGCATGAGCGCGCGCGAGCGCTGCGGGCGCTTCCTTCGGATGTTCGCGCTAGGCGAGGTCTTTCAGGGGCGCAGCCGCATCGAGCGGCTCTGGATCGGCGCAGGATATGTCCTCGTGTTTGCCTTGGCGATCGCCCTTCTTCGCTCGACCACGGGGAGCTACTCGGCTTGGCAGCAGGGTCGGGCGGCCGCCGCCGCGCAGCGCTCCCGCGATGACTTCAACAATCAGTTCGACACCGCCCAGGCCCGGCTTAAGGAACTCGAATCGGTCGCCGCTTCGCTTGCACGCGAATTCCAGGAGCTGGTTCAAATTCCGCTCGCGGAAGCGGGAAACAAGGACGCGAAGCGCCCGCGCGAACTCGATCTGGCGCTCATTCGCCACGCCTCGGTGCGTGACGCGTGGGCCGCCACGATCAACGGACAATTGCAGCGCGCTGAACTGGATTCGCACGCGCAGACGCTCGCGGACATCGCGCCGCGCGTCCAGTCCGGCACCCCCGGCCCCGGCGATGCGCAAAGGCTGTCTGAGCTCCGCGCATGGGCGGAAGAACGGCTTGATCAACTTCGCGGCCATCGCTCGAATATCGACCATATCCGGGTGATGATGCAGGCCGATCGGTTCGAGCATGGGTCGATCGCTACCGAAGGGAGTCATTCTCCATGAGTTTTTGCGTGGTTTTTCGCCGTTGGATCGCTCAATCCAGAACCGCGTTGCTGCTGGCGGCGGTCTGCTTGCCGGCGCTCGCATACGCCCAGAATGTCACGCCGTCGGGCGTCGAGGAGGATGCGCGCCGCGCGGAACGCGAGCGACGACAGAAAGAAGAGCAGGATCAGCGCACGCGGCGGCTGCTGCAGCAATTCGCGGATCAGGTGCAGACCACCTGCGACCTGCTGGAGCGTCTGGAGAAGCGCTCGAAGGAGCTCACGACGCGCCTCGATTCGCTCGAAACCAGTGACGACGGCAAGAAGATCGCCCAGGACCCAGCCGCCTTCATGGCCTACCTGCGGCTGGTGGAAGCGCCGATCGTCGCTCCGGACCAGGTTGCGACCCGCCGCAAGGCCGCGGACTCCATCCTGACCGGCCTGAAGGCCGAGCTCAAACGCGAAAGCGTCGGCTTTTTGCCCGATGAGGCCGTGCAGGCCGATATTTCCGAGAGTCACTTCTGGGCCAAGGAGCGGCTCGGGCTGATTCTGGAGCAGGGGAACTGGATCGACGCCGCCATTGCGAAGGCGCCCAAAGAGCTCGATCTCGCAACGCTCAAAACGCTCAAGGAAGTTCGGCGTGATTACGACGCCCAGCGGCTCCAGCTGTGGGGCAAAGCTCGCGCCAGCGGCGAGGAAAAGGCCAAGGCCGAATCCGAGACCATGATCACGGAATCTGCGCGCGAGGCCGAATTGCAGCGCGCCGCAGCCGAGGCCCAACGCTTACTCAAGGACGCCCGGGCCGAAATCGAGGCAATGCGCGCGGAATTCGAAGCACGAATGAAGGAACGCGAGGCGGAACAGCAGCGACGGATCGGCGATGCGGAGAAGCGCTATCAGGATGAGGTCGCCAGCGTCCGGCGAGAACTGGAACTGGCCAAGGCCGAGCGTGATAAGGCGGACGTCGAAGCCAGGATCAAGCGCGACGAAGTGACAGCCGAAGCTCGTAAGAAGGAATTGACCAAGAAGGCCGAAGACCCGCAAGTGCTGGCCACGCTCGCGCCGTTCACGACGAAGGGGTATTGGCAACCCGGCGTCGCGCGCGGGCAAGCCATCGACCTCGTGCCAGTCTCGCTCTCCAGGCTGCGCGCCATCGGGGCGCTCAGTCCCGGCGCGGACGGCCTTCAGAAATTGCTCACCTGCGCGACCAACGAGTACCACAAGAAAGGCCACGACCAGGTTCGCCCCCGCTGGCCCTATCCACCTCGCTTGCGCGATCTCAAGCCGGAGCAGCTGGAGGAGGTCAAGAAGGCCCAGGGCTATCTGATTGAGATGGGCGAAATCCTGGTTGAGAAAGGTCAGCTCAGCCCGTGACGCTCACAGCAGTTCACGCAGAACGCGCAGCAGTTTCGATTTCGTCTGCTCGTCGGCAGCCGCCCATAGGTCGGCCAGGCGGGCATCGGGCAGGCTGACCTTCCGGCCCGCGGCTCCCGGTCCAAACAGGAACAATTCCAGCGGCTCGCATCGCAGCCCCCGGCAGAGTCCGGCGATCGTTTGCAGCGTCACATTCATGTTGCCGCGTTCGATCTCCCCGATTCGTTGCGTCGCAAAAGTCTCGCCGCATTTCTGCCCGAGCTGTTTCTGCGTCAAGCCCCGCCGTGTCCGCAACTCGCGGACACGCCGGCCGAATTCACGTTGCAGATCCATCCGTCGCTCCGCCAGGCACCTGCATACATAGTAAGCGCTAGTCGGCGGGCGCTGAAAACACGGCTTGATCCACCCGAAACCGGCGATACAATCGGTGACGATCATGGATGGCATGAAAACATATTACGATGATCCACGCGGAAGGCGAACTTCCCGCAGCGAGCCGCGTTGCCACCCGGGGCTAGTCAGGGAAACGCAGCCCGACGAACAGCGGAGAAGTCCCCGCCGGGGCCTTCCGATAGACGTATCGCCCGAGGCGCCAGACGGTCGCGACGACATCGGTCGCGACCGAGGCCACGTACGCACCGTAAGCCGCCTGCAGGACCCAATCCTGCCAGAGCGGAATGGCCATCCATGCACATGCCGTCACGGCGGTCAGGCAGAAACTGAGTACGCCGAAGACCGTGGTGCCGCCGCTGCGGCCGGATACGTGTTGCCCGCGATTCGGATGCCGCGACTGGAACGCGAGCAACTCCTCACCGGCGATGTAGTTCACGGCACCCTCCAGCTCACCGAGACGACGAACAACATCTTCCTTCGAGCGGGCGTGAGCGCAGGTGGTTCGCATCAGCCAGAGCAATGCGGCCGGCATCGCCAGCAGAACGACCCGCTGGGTTTCCGGAGGCAGGCTTGCGCTCCCGCTGAGAATCGCTGCCAGCGCGCCGCCTGCGACCGGCAGGCTCCGTTCGACTGCCGCCAGGCGGAACGAGAGCAGGCCATACAGCGCGCGATGTTCCTCCATCAGCACGCGAACGCGCTCCGCTTCGCTCAGCGGCATTCTCTGTCCGCCCGTGCTTGCGGCTGTATGCGAAGATTCCGAACTTCTCACGCTTTTTGGATGAGCCCGGCGCGCGTCGCGGCTCGCGAGAATTGTCCCGTGCCTCACACGAGGAGAACACCGTGCTGGAGACTGCCATCGCTCCCTTGGCCCTGCGCGTGCGTGCCGGCGGAACGGCCGCCTCGGCGTCGCACTGGTCGGCCGCGCTTGCCCAGTTCTTCGGCCTCGCCCGCCGCGTCCTCAGCCAGACCGATGCGGAGATTCGGGCCGGCCGATTGCGCACGCCGGCGTTCCTGCACGGCGAAGCCGGCGACCACGGCCTGAGCGCGACCCTCGACTCGCTGATGAACGCCATCGACCTGGAATACGACATCGAACTGAAGTCGCCCTTCGAAGACACGGCGTCCATCGCGGGCGGACTCTGGTCGGGCCGCGATTTGGTGGGCGAGGATTGCCCGGATGGGCTCGCCAAGCTGCGCTTCTCGGCCGGCACGCTCGATCTGCCGCTCCACGTGCACGAACATTCCGACCGATTCATCGCCGTGCTGGAGGGCGAAGGGATTTTCTGGTGGTCGGAGGAGCCCTGGAGATGCTTCAGCGGCCGCGACACTCGATCCACGCGAGTTCGGGCCGGGGACGTGCTCGTCTTCACGCGTAACCTGCTGCACACGTTCAGCGCGCCGCACGAGGACCTGGTGCTGCTGTCCTATCACAGCCCCGAGATTCCGTTTGACGATCCGCGACAGTACACGCTTCCGGCGCTGCGGTGGACACCGAGGGACGCGATGGTGCCCGCGGCTCAGTGAGCTACGGCACGTGACACGATTCGGTCGCCATAACGAACGAATAAGGGGGACGCAGTCCCAAACATTCGTTCATGATGGCGAAGGCGCAACAGGTGTTTCCGTGGGCCGAACAACTCCGGGTGCCGGAGGTGCCGGTTCGTCCAGAATCGACGGCCGGTTCGACAGCCCAATCGCTACCCCCGACATCGGCAGCGAATGCGAACGCCTCCGCGCAGCAGGGAATCGGCCAATTCGCCGAGGTTGCTTTGGGCCCGCCAGTCCCTGTCCCGCTGTCTGAAGCGGTCGCCGCGGGTGTGTTCGGGTTGGACGTGACCGGCGCGATTGCACTCGACGCAGAGCAAGTCGCGGCGTTGGTAAGTGAGCACGCGAACGAGCTGATCGGCCTGATCGGCGAGGCCGAGGCACTCCGCGAGGCGATTCGCACCGGCACCGACCCGCGCACCGGGCGGGCGTATCGCGATTCGGATGCAACGTCGAAGGCCGCCGAACGAAACACGGCGGAGCTTCGCCGCGTCGAACAGTCATACGCCGACGCGTTGGCCGCGTTCGAGGAGGGCTTCGGGACCGATGCGACCCAAACGCTCGATGAATGGGTGCGGCGCGAAATTGCCGGCGGTACGCATCGACGCGGCGGCTACGACCCAGGTCATCCGTGGCACTACTACACGGCCGGCGACAACGCGGCCCCGATTCCGTTCGAGCAGATTCCGCCGTGCGGGGACGCCGGCCGCTGGCTGGAGCAAGAACTGCCGAAGAATCCGGCCAAGCGGATCGCGAAGATGCGCGAACTCCTGGAGCGCGAGGAGCAGCAACTCGGGGCTGACCGCCAGCGCTACGACGAGATTATCGCCCACGGGGCCGAGGCGCTCAGCCGCTACGACCGCGAAATCGCCTACGGCGGCAACGACGAGCTCGCCCGGGCATCTTCGATCGCGCTCAAGTACAACCACATTCGTCTCGGCCTCAGCCGCATCGCGTGGCTGCGACAGCGCGTGTCGTCGCAGGGGGAGTTTGCACAGTGACAGCGCGGGCGCGTGGCCGCCAGGTAAACTGCGCGGACGCTGCGTTGGCGAATTGGGGCCGCTTCGTGAGTGAAGGGGCTCGCTTCCGAGAACGACCGAACTGGAAGAGCAGGCAGCATGGATAGCAGTGGCCGCATGCCGTGGATGCGAATCGTGACGCCGGAAGAGGCGGCCTCGCCGGAGTGGAAGGCGAGGAAAGCCCGCGACGCGTTTCGCGGCCGCATTCTCGAAACGCTCGACATGATTGCCGTGATGCGCGATTACACGCGGCTGCGACGGCGCGGCCGAGATTACTGCGGGTCGTGTCCGTTTCATCCCGACCGTGGCGAATCGCTCTGGGTCCGGCCGGACCGCGGTACGTTTAAGTGTTTCGACTGCGGCCTTGGCGGCACGCTCTTCGACTTCATGCGGCATCTGAAGCGGATCGATGAAGCGACCGCGACGGCGTACCTGGCCGACTTGGCCGGCATCTCTGACGGCAAGTAGCCGATTTTCCATTGACGGAGTCTGAGTTCAGCCCGACGGCTCAACCATCGCACCCGCCGCGCGGTGGTTCGCGGAGAGCCTCAGCGGACGAACGCCCTCCGACTCCGGTCCATACCGGCAGCGGGAGCTGCGCCAGCGGCTGCCTGCCACGCCCGCCCTCGTCGGGGCCAAGGGCCTGACGGCCTCACGGGGCGAGCCCCGACGACGACGGCCGTGTACGGCAGCGGTGCAAAACAGCGTTTGATTAGTGGCAGCGATCCGTGGCAGGATGGCCGTGGGGAACGGTGTCATGCGGCCACGCCGGACATCGACTCGATTACGCGTCGCGCGGCGTAATGCCGTAGCGACCAACGAGCTGGTTCAAAATGAACAATCGTCCGGCACAGGGCGTGTGATTCCGTTCCTTCTTACAACGTCGCGGCCGCGGAGAACCCCGTGTTCTTGGTCGGCCCCGCACCGGCTGGGGTAGACAAACAGACCGACCCTCGACGGACGCAAGCCGCGTGCGCTGAGAGGCCGGTGGTGCATTTCACGGTTTGATCTGGTTCTTTTCATTCACGACTGCAACACAACTACAAGGAGATTCCGCATGGAGACACTGACACGTGCATCCGACGAGCTCTTCCGGCGCGGGCCGGATGAACGCTTTGATTCGGTGCAATCGCTGTACGACCACTGCTACGCGACGCGTACAAACTCGATCGACCGCTGGCAACCGCCGCAGTCGATTCAGCCGGCGCCGGCCGGCGGCCGGTTCCGCGTCACCGTCGGCAACGACGGCGAGTTCTCGCTCAACGACTGGAGTTTCGGGCAGCTCTGCCGGCTGGCCGGCGTGAGCAAGGAGACGGTCAATCGCGTCTCGGCCGGCACGGCGGCGCAGGTCTTCCGCGAGACGATGCCCAGCGGCGACAAGCCGCTTCAGCTTCTCACGCAGGACGATGCGATCCGCTCGATCCACGGCACGGCCTACACGCGGCTGCACAACGTGGACCTGCTGAACATCGTGCGCGAGTTCGCGACCGACTTTCAGCCGCCGCAGACCGCCTGCAATGGCGGCACGGGGCTGTACTGCGGCGAGCAGGACATGTTCGTGTTCCTGATCGACCCGCTCGGCTGGGCGGAGATCAACGGCGAGGCGTTTGCGCCGGGGTTCTTTCTGTGGAACTCGGAGGTCGGCAAGCGCTCGGTCGGCATGCAGACCTTCTGGTTCCAGGCCGTTTGCCAGAATCACATCGTCTGGGACGCGGTCGAGGTCATCGACTTCGCACGCAAGCACACCGCCAATGTGCATGAGTGCCTGGGCGAGGTGCGGCGACTGATCGCCAGCCTGGTCGAGAAACGCGACCAGCGTCGCGACGGGTTCGTGAAGACGATCGGCAAGGCGATGGAGACCACGCTTGGCAGCGACGCGGACGAGGTGATGAAGCTGCTGGCCAAGCAGGGCATCCCACGCAGCGTCGCGAAGGAAGCCCTGGAGCTCGCCCGTACGAGCGGCCGCTTCACGATCTTCAATGTCGTCGATGCGCTGACGCGGCTGGCCGGCAAGATCAGGAACGCCGGCGAGCGGACGGAAGCAGACGAACGCGCCGGAGCGCTGCTCGCGCTCGCGGCGTGAATGGAGGTTTCGCGGTACGGGAAAACGTACTACGCTTGAAGGTTGAGAAGCACTGCACCACCGAGCCTCTCAACCAGTTGAAATCATGAGACATCGAACGCTGAATCGACATTGCCGGTCCCGCGCCCCACCTGTCCGGTAGGGACCGCACTTTCCGCGCCGCATTCCGCGTTCGCTATTCGGCGACAACGCGCATCATCCGTTCAGCTCGTTACTGCACCTCAACCATCGTTCTGTATCCGATTTGAATCGAATCAGAATTCCCCTCGACAGCCCACCGACAGGCATGATAAAGGATGTTATCACGCGTATCCGGGCACACATGGAAGAGACCAACGTCGCGACATCACACGTCGTTTTGGCCGTCGAGCGAACGGCGCTGCCGGCGATCATCACGAACGCCGGAACGAACGCCTGCTTCGCGTATCAGGAGTTCTTCCGGGCCTCGATCGAGAATCCGCACACGCGCCGCGCCTACCGTCGCGCCGTGGATCGGCTGCTCGCATGGTGCTCACGACGCAACGTTCCGCTTGACCAGGTCAGCCCGTGGCTGATCGGTGAGTATCTCGGCGCGCTGACAGCCCGCGACGGCCAGCCGCTCTCCAAGCCGACGCGCAAGCTGCATCTGGCCGCCCTACGGCACTTCTTTGATCACCTCGTCGTCCGGCATGCTGTGCCGCTCAATCCGGCCGCATCGGTCCGCGGACCGCGACATAGTGTGATTGAGGGCCGAACGCCGGCGCTGAGCGTCGCACAAGCGCGGCAATTGCTCGCTCGAATCGATACACGGTCACTGGTCGGCTTGCGCGATCGTGCCGTCATCGGCGTTCTGATTTACACGGCGGTCCGCGTCGGCGCCGTCGCCAAGTTACGCCGCCGCGACTTCTTCACCGACGGTCGGCAATGGCTGTTTCGCTTCGACGAGAAAGGCGGCAAGGAGCGCGTCATTCCGGCGCGCCACGACTTGGAGGGGTTCATCGGCGACTACCTTGCGGTCGTCAGGGATGCCTCGCCCGCCGAGCCTCTGTTCGTGACACTTCGACGCGGCGGTGATGCGAACAAGGCGGATCCGATGCACGGCGGCGATATCCTGCGAATGGTCAAACGCCGGCTGCGCCGCGCGAACTTGCCGGCGGGTACGCTCTCATGCCATTCGTTCCGCGCCACGACGATCACGAATCTGCTTGAGCAGGGAGTGCCGCTGGAGGACGTGCAGCACCTGGCGGGCCACGCCGATCCCCGAACAACGCGCCTCTACGACCGCCGGCGACGTGAAGTCACGCGAAACATAGTCGAACGGATTGCGATCTGAGCAGCACTATTCATCGTTCGCGCCAACCGAGACGTCCGCCGTCTCTCCGGCTGTCACATCCCGAATTGGCTGCCGCCGTCCGAACAGCGCTCTGAGACCAGTCTCAGCATCCTCCACGACCACGAACCACCGGCGCTTGAACTGTACGATCTCCTCGCTCAGCCCGTAATGCTCCAGCTCCGACCGATTGGCGGGCACGCCGTTGAGCACGAGCTCGACAATTTCGTCACCGGCCAGTCGCGCGCGCTTGAGCAACCATCCGTTATCGAGTTCGATCACGCCACCGCCTTCGATTAGCAGCAGCAACTCGGCCGGCGACGCCTGCCCCAACGGCGTGCCGATGCCCAGCCGCTGCTTCACGTTAGGGACGTCGGCCGCGGCGAGATTCAGACCCACCAGGGCGCGCCCGTCCGCAAGTGTCGCGCGAGCGATCTTTACGCTCTGAATGCCCGACGCCCCCATGATCTTGTCGTAAATCGGAAAGATGGCACCGCTGAGGATGTGGAACCGGCGAGCCTCAGTGGCCGGCGTGTCGTTGTACGCCTGCTCCCACCACGTTTGGGCATCCACCCGCTCGACGGGTTCGTACTTCTGTGCCAGCTCGGAACGCTCGACGGACCGCCGCACGCCTTTGACGCCCGTCAGCAGCACTTCGTTCGGCCGTGTTTCCAGGTGCGACGAGACCGCGTACACGCGCCCGCTGCGGTGATTGCGATAGAACCCCTCGTCGGCGTGCGAGCCTAGTGCCAGGACGAACGGCACGCGCTCCACGTCGACTTCGCCCTCCAACTCATGCAGCAAGGTGCGTGCCCCTGAAGCCGGATGCGTGTAGAGCACTTGCGGCTCGGTAATGGCGCGCAGGTTGAGCGCTCGTAGCTCCTCGACCCCGAAATCAAACGCGCCCGCGCGCTTGGCCGCGTCCACGGCCTGCACGTAGCGTTCAAAGAACAGCTCGAATGTGCGGTTCTGCTTTTCCACGTGCAACACCATGATGCGATTGAGGAATTGCTCCACGTTGCGGGCGTAGTTGTCGCGGACGGCGGTCTTCTCTTTGTTGAGCACACCCATCCGGTCGAGGTCACGCAGACCGAGGCCTGATTCAGTGTGCCGGTTCAGCTCGACTTCGCGATACAGCCGTGTCAGCGCTGCCTTGCCGAACTCGTCGGTCACGTCCTCCGGACGGAACAGGTCGCTCGACAGCGAGTGTCGCTCTCCTTTCGTGAGCGCACCGAGGGCAGCCAGCCGCTTTGAGACTGCGTTCACCAGCCGCTTCTGGCCGGCGACGTCGAGCAGCACAAGCCGGATGATCGGCGCCGATGTCTGATTCGACCGATGCACGCGCCCGAACGCTTGCATCTGCTGGTCGGCCGACCAGGAGAGCTGGAAGGCGTAGAAAACCCGCCGCTGCTGATTGCGGGCCATCAGGTCCGCATGCACGCTGATGCCCGTTGAACCGGCGCCGGAAATCACTGCGACGCGCTTCCTTCCACTCTGAAACAGCCGTGTTTCGTACTCGTTCAACTGCCGCCGCGGCACTCCCTGGAGCTTGCGGCGGACGTACTTTCCGTGCTCCCAGCGATGTGTTCGGCCGCTGATCTCGGCGACACTGCTCACGCCGAAGTGGCTCACAAGCGCATCGAGCGGGTTGTGCGGGATGTCAACGTCCGCCACCTTATCGAGCAGTTCCTGCTGCCGGCGGAGGTTTTCGCGATTGATCTCCGGGTTCCCCGCCGCATCCTCGACGCGCACGCTGACGACGTTGCCGGTAATTGGGTCGGTCTGCTCGCGATACTGATAGAGTGGGAACTGCGTCTCGATCAGCTGCACGATCATCTCGCGCGGCGTTGCGTCCAGTTCGCTCAGTTCGAGCCCCTGCGCGCGAGCGTCTCGGACCTTGCGGTCCGCTTGGGCCTCGCCGGTGTTGAATAGGCTCAACACGACCGAGCGACCTGCTACGAGATCACGTTCGATGGCCGGTATGACATCCGGCAGCGCGTAGGCGAGCATGAGTTGCAGGAAGAAACGCTGCTGCGCGGCGTAGAACTGCGCATAACGGTGGGCGTTGCGCTTCTGGCAGGCGGTCTGCTCGCCGCGTTCGAACGCCGTGAGCAATTCGGCCCATAGGTCGGCGATCTTGTCGTACTGGCGGCGCTCATCGGCCGTCATGCCATGCACGAGCGGTTCGTATTCGACCGCACTGTCGGGCACGATCGTGTCATCCGGCCGGCGGGTCGGCCCGTAGCTGATGGTCCGCGAGAGGTACGTGCCTACGCTCTTCAGGTCGCGGCAGAGCATCTCCATCGCAGCCACCCCGCCGCGCTCCATAGCTACGAGAAAGGCGGCGAAATCGGCGAACGGCGCGCCTTCGCCCCAGAGGCCCAACCGTTCATATGGCGCCATGTGGCGGGCTTCGGTCGCACCGGTTGCGCTGAAGTATCGCACGCGGGCACGCGGGAAGAGGCGCTGCAACGCGATGCCCATATTGCCCCGTAGCGTTCCTTCATCGACGGTCGCTTTCGCACCGTGCGGCGTCGCTGCGGCATTTTTCATCAAGTGTGCTTCGTCAAATGCAATCACACCGTCGAAATCCAGGCCGAGCCAATCAGTAAGTTGCTTGAAACGCTGCCGGTCGCCGTCGAAGTTCATGCTTAGAATCGTGTACGTCGTGAAGAACACGCCCTCCGAGGCTGTCACGCGGTCTACGGTCTTGAAGCGGGCCTGATGGATGATGGGTAGCGGCAGGCCGACGGCGCTGCGGTCGCGCTCGGCATCGGCCACGAGTTGGTGCGACGCAGAGATATGCACATGCTTCGTGTGCCCGCGCTGATACTGGTCGTACATGAACGCGTAGATCTCCCGGCCCTTGCCGATGCCCGTGCCGTCACCGTTCCAGTGCCCACGTCGTGAGCCGTTCGGCAAAAACGAGTCCGTCGCCAGGCTGGCGTAGATCATGTCTTCGAGTTGAATGTCGGAAATGCGGCCTTCACGGATCACGTCGAGGGGGAGTGCGTGTTGATAGGTGACGTCCGGCGGCTCGACCGAGGCCATCGCGACCGATTCCACCACGTTCGCCGGATGCGGCTCCGCGCCGGAGACGCGGGCTTTCTGAACGCGGTAGGCGGCGTAGACCGAGCCTTCTTCGACCTGAAGCGGGACGGGCGGGCCGCGCTCCAATTTGCTGCCTACGTCAACGCAAACCGATCCAGCGTGCTCAGCACGAGTCTCGCCGCCCAGACCTGCATCATCGGCGTGTCGTGCGGCAGGTTCGGCCGCTCCCATTCCAACGTCGCCGTGACTGCGGTCGTCATGGTGCGTGGACGAGTCGCGACCAGCCGGCTCCACCGAATCCACTCGTCCGTCGCCGCGAATTCCCCCTCCTGCACTCGATAGGCGTTCGTCTCCGGCTCCACCAGATGCGAGATCAGCTCGATGACCGGGTCCGCCCCTGGCGCGCACAGTTGTCGAGTCAGGTTCTTCAACACCGTTGCCGCCCGTTCCCGGATTGAGTCTGCGAATTCGCCCATACACGTCCTCCTCTGATAGCGCCTTGAGTTTTTCCCACGCCTGGTGGAGCGACAGTCCGCGGCCGGTGACGATGTCCGTTTCGCTTGCAGTTGGACCGTCGTTGTCGATGACAATGATCTGATGGTCGAACGTGGTTCCGAACTTCGCGTAGACGCCGCCGTCGATGCCGATGTTTGCCCGCACGCGGAATCGACCCTCGATGTCCGCCCACCAGGCCCGGAACTTCGGTCGATCCAGCGCCATGCCGCGCCCAACGATTGCGACCAATCTGCCGCCGGACTTGAGCCGCAACAGCGCATGTTCGACGTGCCTCGCACCAAAGGCTGTGTCGTGCCCCTTGACCCGCCCGCCGGTCGCCGAGAACGGGGGGTTCATCACGACCGCATCGTAGATCTTGCCGGGCGGAAGCAGGTTGTCGAGGCGCTCCGCATCGAAGGTCGTGGGCGTGAATCCCTGAAACTCCAGCAAGGCTCGCCGGCGTTCGTCGATTTCATTCGTATCAACGCTGGCGCCGGTCAGCCGAGCTAAGACAGCGATGTTGCCCGTTCCGGCGCTCGGTTCAAGAACGACCATTCCGTGGCGGAGCGCCGCCACGCTCACGATGAGTAGCGCTTCGGCCGGCGGCGTGCTGAATTGCTGAAGCTCAATCTGCGACTCGTCACGCCGCGCTTGACGGGGCATGCGGCCTTGCAGCGCGACGAGCGATTTGATCGCAGACGGAACGTCTGAGAGATCGATGCCGGCGTTCTTGATGTGGATATTCATCCCTGCTTCGGCGGCGTCGTAAGCGTCGCGCGCGTGGCCGGCTGATGTGCCAAAGGTTTTACGCGCGAGCGACGCTACCCGGCTGTTGTCGACGATTGTTGTCGGATCTGACTCCAGGGCGGCCAAAATCCAAAGCGCGAATCGTCGCAAGGTCGCCCCAAGATCCTGCGATCCGCCTTCCGTCTGATCCCGCATTCCCAATTGCTCAGCATTGGGCGACGGCTTCGTCACGGCCGCCCAATCAAAAAAAAAACCGCTGCATGAATTTCTCCACGTGGCCCTCGATTACGAGGTGACTTTGCTCTATCAGCGTTATGGAGCGCGCGGGTGGATGCGTGATGTGACATCGGCCGCCAGACCGCAGATGCCCGGAGGTGGTCACCCATCACGAAGTGACGTTGCTGCGGCTGCCGTCAACGTGGCTCCGCGGTCGACGTTATGGCCCGTACCACATTTGGCGTTACATTAGAGGCGGTTCCCGTGACAGCTACCGCGTAGGCGTCGGTGGATTAATCCGTCGTCGCGCGCCGGGCAGCGCGACAGCCAGGCGAGAGGAATGTCCGAGTCCGAGCAACAAACCCGACGAACTCGAATCGATACGCGCCTGCGCGCTCTCGGCTGGACCGTCGTGCCCTTTCAACCCGGCACCGACCTCGCCCACCTACGTCAGCACGCCATCACTGAGCTGGACACGGCGAGCGGCCCAGTCGACTACGCTTTCGTGGTCGATGGCGGATTGGTCGGCGTCATCGAAGCGAAAAAGCTGTCGCTTGGACCTCAGAACGTCTTGGTGCAGGCCGAGCGTTATGCGAGAGGACTCGAAGGAACCGCCTTCGACTACGACGGACTCCGCGTGCCGTTCCTTTGGTCCACCAACGGTGAAGTTGTCTGGTTCCATGACGTGCGGCATCCGTTGAACGCCTCGCGAAGCGTGAGCGACCTTCCGACGCCGAACGCTGTTCGAGAGGCTCTCGTTCGCCGGCTGGATGAGCTCTCCGCACGACTGCTTGGCATTCCGAACGAACATCCACGCCTCCGACCGTACCAACGCGAGGCGAACGCGGCGATTGAGGCCGCGATCGCCTCCAACTCGCGGCGCATGCTCGTCGCGATGGCGACCGGCACCGGTAAGACGTTCACCATGGTCAATCAGGTCTACCGCTTCATGAAGGCGGATGTCGGTCGCCGTGTGCTCTTTCTGGTGGACCGCCGAGCTCTCGCTGCACAGGCTGTTCGCGCGTTCGCCGCCTTTGAACCGGAGCCCGGACTCAAATTCACAAGCATCTATGAGACCTTCAGCCAGCGGTTCCGCCGCGAGGACTGGGGCGAAGATGAGCCGTTCGATCCGACCGTGCTTCCCCGTGAATACCTCCTCGACCCCCAACCCAAGCACGCGTTCGTGTACATTTCCACGATTCAGCGGATGGCAATGAACCTCTTCGGCCGTGACGCGGCCATCCACGCTGGCGACGAGGGGTTCGATGAGGACGCAGACGAACGTCTGGACATCCCCATCCATGCCTTCGACATCGTTATCGCCGATGAGTGCCATCGCGGCTACACAGCCGCCGAGCTGTCCGTGTGGCGCGACACGCTCGAACACTTCGACGCGATCAACATCGGCTTAACCGCGACGCCCGCTGCTCACACCACCGCATATTTCAAGAACGTCGTGTATCGGTATGAATATGAGCGCGCTGTTCGCGAGGGATTCCTCGTCGACTTCGACGCCGTGAAGGTCAAATCCGGCGTGCGGATCGACGGCGTGTTCTTGCAGGAGGGGGAACACGTCGGCTTAATCGACCCGACCAAGGGTACGCAGCAACTCGACATACTCGAAGACGAGCGGCAGTTCGACGCGGCTCAAGTTGAGCGTGATATCACCGTTCCCGACTCGAACCGCAAGATCATTGAGGAAATCAAACGTTACGCCCTGGAGCACGAGCACCGATACGGGCGCTTCCCCAAAACGCTGATTTTCGCCGCGAACGACATTCCGCATGTCTCACACGCCGATCAGCTCGTGACGACGTGCCGTACCGTGTTCGGCCGCGGCGATTCGTTCGTGCAGAAGATCACCGGAAGCCCCACCGTTGACCGTCCGCTCCAACGCATCCGCGAGTTCCGCAATCGACCAGCCCCCAGCATCGTCGTTTCGGTCGATATGCTGACAACCGGGGTGGACATCCCGGACCTGGAGTTCATCGTCTTTCTGCGCCCGGTGAAGAGCCGCATCCTGTTTGAGCAAATGCTTGGGAGGGGTACACGCAAGGGCGAAAAATACCCCGACAAGTCACACTTCGTTGTGTTCGACTGCTTCGATGGCACGTTGTTGGAGTATTTCCGAAACGCATCCGCCTTCGAGACTGATCCACCCGACCGCGCGGCGAAGACGATTCAGGAGCTAGTCGAGGACATCTGGCAGAATCGCGACCGGGAGTACGCGACCCGATGCCTGGTCAAGCGCCTGCACCGAATCAACAAGGAAATGTCGGGCGACGCTCGACAGCTCTTTGCAGCGTACATTCCAGATGGGGACGTCGCAAAGTTCGCAACCGGGCTTCCGCGAGCAATCGCGACCAAGTTCACTGAGACGATGAAACTCCTGCGAGACCCGGCGTTTCAGGATCTGCTGATCAATTACCCGCGCCCGGAGCGGCGCTTCCTAATCGCCTACGAAGCGATCGACGAAGTGTCATCGCAATGGCTGATACGTGACGGCGCCGGACAGGAGCACAAGCCTGCCGACTATCTTGCGGCGTTCGCTCAGTTCGTGCGAGAGAATCCGGCGCACATCTTAGCAATTGAGATCTTATTGGGCCGACCCAAAGAGTGGAACACGACTGCGCTCGCAGAACTGCGCCAGAAGCTCGCTGCGAGTCGTGAAAGGTTTACGGTCGACGCACTTCAGCGTGCCCATGCCCTCCACTACCACAAAGCGCTGGTCGAGGTGATTTCGATGGTGAAGCACGCGGCTCATGAAGAGGAACCGCTACTCACCGCCCCCGAACGGGTGGATCGCGCGTTGCGGCGCCTCGCCCCGCGAGATGGTGTCGCGCCGACGTGGGCCGACCAATTCACGGAAGATCAACGGCGCTGGTTGACACGGATCCGCGCTCACCTGATCGAGAATCTGTCCATCGAGCGCGAGGATTTCGATGATGTGCCGATTTTCTCCCGCGAGGGTGGCTGGAACGTAGCGAACCGGAGCTTTGACGGGAAGCTCGAACCGCTTCTGCGCACGCTTAACGAGGCAATCGCAGCATGATTGATATCGTGCAGAAACTCTGGGGCTATTGCCACACACTCCGGCACGACGGTGTCGGTTACACCGAGTACGTCGAACAGCTCACGTACCTGCTGTTTCTCAAGATGGCGGACGAACGGGGCATCGAGTTGCCGCGCGGCAGCGACTGGCCCGCGCTTCGCAATCTGGCTGGAACAGACGCGCTTGACGGATACACCGACATTCTCCGCAAACTGGGGAAGCAGCCTGGAATTCTCGGTGATATTTTTGCCGAAGCCCAGTCCCGCTTCACGAAGCCCACAAGCCTCAAACGCCTGATCAATCTCATCGACGAGGTCGAATGGACCGCCCTCAACGTCGATGTCAAGGCCCAGGCGTACGAGGGATTGCTCGAAAAGGCCGCGAGCGAGGGAAAAAAGGGCGCCGGGCAACTGTTCACGCCGCGCGTCCTCATTCAGGCCATCGTTCGCTGCATGAAACCCGACCCGCGCGCCACTCGCGACTTTACGGTCTGCGATCCCGCCTGCGGGACGGGCGGCTTTCTCGTATCGGCCTACGAGTGGCTGATGGAAGAAACGGGAGGCGGCGCGATCGATCGTGCTGTCGCGAAGCGCTTGAAGACCGCGACCTATTTCGGCCAGGACATCGGCGCGACCCCGCGGCGATTGGCCCTGATGAATCTCTATCTCCACGGCATCGAGCCGCAGATCACGCTCGGTGACACGATTTACGATCCACCGCAAGGAATTAGCTCGTTTGACGTGGTTCTGACCAATCCGCCGTTCGGCACCAAAGGCGCCGGCCAGGCGCCGACACGCGACGATTTTACGATTGAGACGAGCAACAAGCAGCTCAACTTCCTTCAGCACGTCCACACGATTCTGAAACGCGGCGGCCGGGCGGCCGTCGTCTTGCCGGACAACTGCCTATTCGCCGACAAAGCGGGCGAGGTCATGAAGATCGTCACGGAGGACTGCGACCTGCACACAGTCCTCCGGCTCCCCCGCGGCACGTTCACACCATACGCCCAAGGCGTAAAAGCCAACGTCGTGTTCTTCACGAAGGGGCCGAAGACAGAGAAGGTCTGGATCTACGACGCCCGTACGAACGTCCCTGGAATCACGAAGAAGGACCGGCCCCTCACCCTGGACCACTTCGCGGAGTTTGTTCGCTGCTACGGCGTCGATCCCAATGGCCGCTTTGGCTCCAAGCACGGTAAGCCGCGTCTGGAGTCGGACAGCCCCGCCGGCGAGAAGGGCTGGCTCGGCGGGGACCGCTGGCGCAGCTTCTTGGTCAACGAAGTGAAGGCCCGCGATTTCAAGCTTGACGGTTTCAAATGGCTGAAGGAGGAATCGCTCGACGATGCCGACGAGCTGCCCGAACCGACGGAGCTTGTCACCGACGCAATCGGCGAGCTACAAGGTGCGATCGGCGAACTTAACAACGTGCTCGCCTTGCTCGAAAATGGCGCCGCCGCGAAGGCATAGAGGAATCGAGCTTGGCCAATCTGAGTTTCGAAGAGCTCTGGCACCACCTGAACGAACGCGACGAGTCTGTTCAGATCGAAGCGAAGGCCGGCGAGCAGATCGGCGCGTCCATCTTGGAGACTGTCTCAGCGTTCGCCAACGAGCCCGGGCGCGGCGGCGGCTATTTGCTGCTCGGCGTCCGACTCGCGCCCGATTCGCTTTTTCCGACATACGAGGTCGTCGGCGTACCCGATGCCGACAAGGTTCAGTCTGACCTCGCGACGCAGTGTCGCCAGATGCTGAATCGTCCTGTTCGGCCAGCGATCTCGGTGGAGAACATCGACGGCAAGCGCGTCATCGTAGCCTTCATCGCGGAAGCTCAGGAAGGCGAGAAGCCGATCCTTATCGAATCGCGCGGCCTGCCGAAAGGCGCGTACCGTCGCATCGGGTCAACGGATCAGAAATGCACCGACGACGACATCGCACTTTTCTACCAGGCCCGATCGCACCGCACATTCGATGAAACCGTTGTCGATGACGCCGGCATGAGCGACCTCGACCCAGCCGCGATTCAGGACTACCGCCGCTATCGCCGCGAAGCAAACCCGAGCGCCCCCGAGCTTGCGTACAGCGACGAGGATCTGCTCTACGCACTCGCATGTATCACCCGGTCCGGCGGGACGGCTCGGCCGACAATTGCCGGCCTACTGCTCTTCGGCAAGCAGGGCTCGATCCGCCGTTTCTTCCCCATGACTCGCGTGGACTACATCCGCGTGCCGGGCCGTGAATGGGTGAAGTCGCCCGATGAGCGCTTCGAGTCGATCGAACTGCTCGGCCCGCTGATTCAGATCATTCCGCGCGCTATAAACGCCGTGTTGGATGACATTCCCAAGGCGTTCCGCCTGCCGCCGAACTCGAATCAGCGGACCGACGTGCCGCTCATTCCGCGCACGGCGATTCGCGAGGCCATCGTCAACGCAGTCATGCACCGCAGCTACCGGCCGCGCCAGCCCGTGCAGATTATCCGTTACAGCAACCGGCTCGAAATCCGGAACCCCGGCCACTCACTCGTTCCCGACGACCGTCTCGGCGAACCAGGCTCGTTCACGCGCAACGAGAAAATCGCCGCCGTTCTTCACGAAACCCGCTTCGCCGAAACAAAGGGTTCCGGCATTCGCGCGATGCGCGAATCTCTCGCCCAGGCCGGGCTCAGCCCGCCGACGTTCGAATCAGACCGCGAACGCGACTCGTTCGTCGTAACGTTCCTCTTCCACCACTTTCTGAACCAGGACGACATCACCTGGCTCGGCCATTTCGCCGATCTCCAGCTCGCCGAGGACGAGGCCCGCGCGTTGGTTTTCGCCCGCGAGGTGGGGGCCATCAACAACGCCGCGTACCGCGACCTGAATCGCGTCGATACGCTCGTAGCCAGCGGCCACCTCCGTCGGCTCCGGGATGCCGGTCTGTTAGACCAACAGGGCAAGAGCGTCGGCACCTATTACATCCCGACCGCCCGGCTGCTGAGCCCCGGCGCTACCCCGGCAGCCTCCCCCGTATCGACCCCTGCGGTAAGCTCTGTAGGTAAGCCGCAACCTACAGGGTTCCGAGGCAACGTACAGGGCTTACCCACAGAGCTAGCAGATGCCGTGCGCGCCCTTGGTCAGCGTGCAAGCCCCGCCGACATCCGTGCCGTCATCCGCCGCCTCTGCGAGTGGAAAACGCTCTCGTCCGAGGAGCTTTCCGCGATTCTTGGCCGGAATCAGCACCACCTGATCACGACGCACCTCCGTCCGATGGTCCGCGACAGCGAGCTGGTCTATCAGTTTCCGGACCAGCCCGCCCACCCGCAGCAGGCGTACAAGGTGGTGACCCGATGATGCAGGGTGCCGACCAAACCAGCCAGGGTGACGCTCCGGGCCGTGTTGCGCCCGCACCGCCGTTCGTACCGCCGGACCCGAGCGTCCTCACAAAGTTCATCCGCTGGATCGAGCGTTTTGACACTCAACACGCGCGTAATTGGGGCCGGCTCTACAACGCCGACCCGGAGGCGGCCACCTGCGAAGCGATGTTCTGGGCCGTCCTGAGCGACTGCGGCGTGACGGTCGAGCCCAACGCCGACCTCACCGGGAAGAAAAAAGCGCCGGACTTCGTCTGTCACAAGGACGGCCGCAAGTTCTACGTAGAGGTGACGTGTATCCGCATCGATACGGCGACCGAGCACAGCGCCCTTCCGCCGGTCTTTACGGAGGGAGCGCGGAATTACCGCCACCTCAACGACGCCATCTTCGCGGAAGTGACCGCCAAGACGCCCCAATGTTCGAACCTCGACGCCCCCTGCGTGTTGGCCGTGGGCACGCTCCACTATCACGCTTCCGCCTCGTGCATCCGCAAAACGTTCGTCGAGTGGCTGCTGACCGGCGAGACGAACATTAGCTGGTATTTCGATCCACGGCGGGGGGAGGCCGTCGGCGAGTCGTTTCAATCGACCAACTTCAAATCGGCCGCGTTCCTGAAGCCAAGCCCGCTGATCGGCGTCGAACCCGCTCGTAAGCCGATCTCAGCTCTCGTCGTCGCCGGATTCGGTTGCACGCCGCCACACGTCTTAGCCGTGACCCACCCGCATCCCGTCCGCGAGTTCGACCCCAACCACCTTGACCTGATCCCGTTCTGCCGCGTGAAGTACGACATCGCCAAGGCGTCGATTACGACTGAGTGGACGCGCGACCCGAAACCGGAGGCCGCGTCGTGAGCATCCGCGCGCGAATTGAGGATGGCATCGCACTCTACGCCGCAGGACGGGCGGAAGGCGCCCTGTTGTCGGTCCTGGTGGCCGTCGCCGCGACCTCCAGGCGCCGCCGCCCCCTCAAGACGCCGTCACGGCGCAAGCCCGGTAAGGAGATGCTCGACGGCGAAGCCTTCGAGGCGTTCCTCGGCGAGGAGATGATCAACGTCTGTCGCGTCCAGAATTACAACATCCACTTTCGCGGCAAGATGCATCGGCTGGAGCACGTGCTCTACAAGTGGCTCCGCTGCGAGTTGGCGCTCGCGGGGACACTGCCGCGAGATGTGACATTCGTTCGGACGGAGCCGTCAACTGTGCGAATGGTGAAGCTCGATCCGACGACCGGCCTTACGCTCTCCCACGGTTGGCTCGATGGCCTGGTGGACGTTGTAGTCCGTTCGCCGGAGAATCGCGATCAATTCGGCGACCCGCCTGCGTTACCGATGCCGCTGTATCTGCCCGGTTTCGACGTAACGGTCGGACATCCCCCTCCGTCAAGTGAGGTCGGCGATGAGACCGAATCGGCGCAACCGCCGAGCGGCTGAATTCGCATCCCGCGTCGTAGTGGGCAGGCACAATCGATTCATTGGAGCGACGGGTTGGCGAAGCGCAGAACAAGATCCGAGAAACCTTCGTCACAAGCGCCGGCGACCACCCCGGGAGATCTCCCGGAGGGTTGGGCTGTTGCGCCGCTCCGCGACGTGATTCAACCCTCGAAGGAGAAGATCGACCCGAAGCGCGTGCCGGACTCCCCGTATCTCGGCCTTGAGCACATCGAAGCCAACTCGCGCCGCATCATCGGCCAGGCCAAGGCCAGCGATGCCGCCAGCACCAAGGCCGTCTTTCGAGCTGGTGACGTGCTCTACGGCAAGTTGCGCCCGTACCTAAACAAGGTCTGCCGCCCGACGTTCGACGGCGTTTGCTCGACCGACATCATCGTTTTCCCGCAGAAGCCGGAACTCGACAGCCGCTTTCTCATGTACTTCCTGAACCGGCCCGACGTTGTCGAAGCGACCACGCACGCGATGGCCGGCGTGAACTTGCCGCGGATCGGCTTCGACACGCTCGGGGACCTCGATTTCCCCCTTCCGCCGCTGGCCGAGCAGAAACGAATCGCGGACCGGATTGAAGCGCTGCTCAAGAGCACTGACACCGCCCGCGAGCGGCTCGCGAGGATCCCCGGCATCCTAAGCCGCCTACGCCAATCCATCCTCGCGTCCGCGTGCTCCGGCGGCCTCACCGAACATTGGCGCGGAAGCGGAATGCCCTGCACCGATGTTCGGCGCACGATTGACAGAATGCACCAAGCCCGCACTGACTCGCTGAGGAAGCATCGTCGTCGCACTCACGATCGCTACCTTGATCCCACACCGATCGACCTCGACGCGCTACCGGAACTTCCAGAGTTTCCCGAGACGTGGTCGGTATCGACTGTCGGATTTGCGGCTGAACGCATTCAGTACGGAACGTCCGAGAAGGCTGATTCAGATGCGTCATCTGGCTTGCCGAATCTGGGAATGCAGAATATTCAAGAGGGACGAATTGAACTTCAAGCGCTCAAGTACGTGAAACGCACGGCGGGGAATGGATTTTTCTACAGTCGCTATGACGCGCCGGAAAAAGGGCGTGAA
>CAYMBL010000019.1:0-73570 GCA_964388675.1 uncultured Planctomycetales bacterium | reverse complement strand
CTTCTATACGCGCGTGCGCGCTCCCGGCGCAAGGGCTTTTTTCAAACCGCTCTAGGGTGCGAGAAGGGGTTCTCGCACCAGAAAAAGGGCACCAGAAAAGAGACCCCTCACTCACTTCGGGGCTCGGATAGGCTACGTGCGACGAGACCCCTCATAGCACTCACGTTCGGGGCTCGGATCGGGCAGCATGCGGCGCTCGGGTCGAGACGCGCGGTAACGAGCGTGCTATGCACACCGGCGAGACAGTGATACTGCCCATTCGTACGTCGTGATTGTTTCGAGTTGCTGCACTACTGAGCGAGGATGTGCAGCCACAGGGGGTCGATAGCGTCGTTTTCCGGAAGGACGAAGACAATCAGCGGGCTGGCGTCGGGCGCGGCCGGATCGCGATTCCAGGCGTGCAACTCCAAGTGTCCCGCATTCCCGTCGCGGGCGAGCAACTGCACGGCTGCGGGCTCGCCGCGCACGAATTCACGGCGCACTCGCACGAGCAGGTCGGGCGCGACCGGTGCTCCGACGCCGACGGCATCGGCCGGGATCGCTTCCGTCGAGCGCAGACATCCGAGAGCCGCCGGCGTTGCGTTCGTGACGATGCCCGCGGCGTCGATCTCCGCGAGCGGAAAATGATCGGGAATGCTGAAACGCGCCATCGGAGCGTCCGGCGCGGCATCAACCGCGGTTCGGTGAACGACAAGCGCGTAGCGCCGTGACTCGAGGGTGATCGCGCTGATGTCCGCCAATTGCGGATGGTTGTGCGGAGGATCGCAGCGATAGCCACCGCGGTAGTCGGAAGCGTCGCCCGTCAGAACTCCGCGAAGTCCCTGGCCGATGCTGAGTGCGTCGTGAATCCTCGAATCCTCGCATACCCGAACGTAGTTGGCGCCGACGCCCGAACTTTCCGTGCGCGATCCCGAAACATGCGCTTACCTGTTCCCATGCGTCATTCACGGCGACGATGGTACCGGTCTCATCGACGAGCGCGGCGGGCTGAAAGCCATTGCAAGCCGGCATGCGTCGACCTCCTCTAGCCGTGGCTACGCTAGGTCGCGCTGGCGCGCGCGTCAAGGTCGCGCACGAATTCGGGTCTCCACGAACCGATGAGAAAATCGGCGGCGTGGGACCGACCCCGACGCCGCCGATGCGGGCCCCGAGCGCGCGGGCTCGGGGTTGCTGGGATTTTGGGCGCGCGACGGATCGTCGCGGCCAAGACCGGCGACTAGCGCCGGCGGCGAGCGATCAGCGCCAACCCGCTGCCGAGCAGCAGGAGCGAGCTCGGCTCGGGCACCGGGCGCAGGAAGTTGTCGAGGATGTATTGCGCCAGGGCGCGACCGCTGGAAAGGCCGGCGGTGTTGTCGTACTGCCAGTGAATTCCGCCGTAGATGCGGCTTTGGCCGGCTTCTTCCGCGGCCTCCGAGAAGCTCGTGAAGCTGCGCAGTGCGCCGAGCAGGCCGTCGCTGTCGGTGGTGAAGCCGGTGTCGTCGCCGAAAAGCCCGGCGAGCACGACCGATGCCGCGGCGCTGAACGTGCTGTGTCCCGACGTGTAGGCCGGGAAGGGCGGCGTCGCGATCAGCGGGAGCCAGGAGTCGTCGTCGATCGTGTCAGGGTTGCCGTCGGTGTCGGCTTCCGTGATGCCCGTGTAGGGGCGCCAATGGTTGTATTCGTACTTGGCGTCCCAGGCGACGATTGCCGCGTCGGCGGTCGCGAGATTCATCAGCGCGAACATGCGGGCGTTCTCGGCGAGCGAGTTGCCCTCCGACGCCGCGACGTCCTGCGCGATTGCATTCCAGTGGCCCGGAGGCGTTTCGGTGCCGCCGCCGTCGGCCCAGAACTGGGCGATTTCGGTCTGATCCGCCGTGCGCGTGGCGCTGTCGATGCGGCCGAGCTCCTTCACCTCGTTAAACGCGGCGGTGTACTCGGCACTCGTAAGGGCCGGCGGCGCGACGGGCCGGAATTGCGAGCCAGCGTTCATCGTCCACGGCGTGACCTGCGGCCAGTTCGGCAGGAGTGCGGCTCCGAACGTCGGCGGCGTCGGGCGCCAATCGCCGGGATCGGTTCCCGGGGTGTAGGGGACGACCAATCCCGAGTTGTCGTTGGCGCGCAGCGTGATGATCTGCGACGCGACCGACGAACCGAGCGACACGCCGTCAGTCTTACCCTGCCCGTTCGGGATCGCGTTGAGCGAGTTGGTGAGGGCGGTGCCGAAGGTCGCGGCCTGCGCCGGATAGAGGCTGACGAGCACGTCGTGCGCGGCCTGCGCGGCAGCGGCTTCCTTCGAAGTTCCGAGCGGCGCGGTCGTGTTTACGTGATACGGGAAGTGCGTTTTCTCGATTGCCATCACCGCGTCGTAGACGGCGGTGCTGACCATCGCCATCCCGCGCGACGCCTTTGGCGGCGGCGTTTTGTCGGTGCGAATGGCCTGAAGCAGCGTGTTGTTCCAGTCGGTGACGACATCGGCGGATGCCGACGCCGCCAGCGCGATCGCGCCGGCGCAGACAGTGAGAAACTGACGCATGACTACCCTCCGAATGAACGGTCTAGATGAACCCCCAATGGCGGCCCCGAGGCCTCCGTTTGGCTCTATTGCGGGCGAAGGTAGCGAAACAGGTTGCGGAAAGCAACGAAATCTTTTCGTTGCGGGAATAAGATCGCCGTATTGGGTGTTTGAGGGGATTCATTCACTCGCGACCCGTTTGTCGCCAATTCGGGTAGACGCGAATTCGTGAACGGCTGCCATTGACACGCGCTCGCCCGTTGCGCGAATATCGCAACTCGAGTTCCGACACTCTCGTTTTCGGGGAGATCAAGTAGACATGTCGATTCGCGCGCTCGCTTGGCCGCTCGCCGGCCTCTTCGCCGTGTTCGCATTCGCGCATCCCGATGATCCCAAGGTCCGCGATCGACTTCCGCAATACGAAGGGCCGGGCTTTCGGCTCTCGAACGGGAAGCACACGCTGCGCGAGACGTTCAACAGCCGCGGCGTGCAGCTTCTGAGTTGGCTGACGCCGGCGGAAATGGACCCGAATGCGACGACGGGCAACAGTTGCTGGGGTTACGTGTCGCCGTCGGGCCGCGAGTACGCCGTCATGGGCATCTCGACCGGCACCGCGTTCGTCGAGATCACCGACCCGACGAATCCGGTCGTCGTGCGCGTTATCAGCGGGCCCAACAGTCTGTGGCGCGACATGAAGATCTATCAGAACTACGCCTACGCGATCAGCGAGGGCGGCAGCGGCATTCAGGTCATGGACCTGACGAACATCGACAACGGCACGGTCTCGCTCGTGCGGACGGTCAACAACCCCGGAACCAGCGCCACCCACACGCTGGCGCTCGACGAGGTGAGCGGCTTTCTCTACCGCTGCGGCGGCGGGAGCGAAGGGCTGCGCATCTACAGTCTCGCGAATCCGTCGAACCCGTCGCACGTCGCGACGTGGAGCCCGCGCTACGTGCACGAAGCGCAGGCGGTCACGTACACCGACGGGCCGTACGCGGGGCGGCAGTTCGTCTTCGCCTGTGGCGGCTTGAACGGCGGATTCGTCGACACGGCCGTCGACATCATCGACGTGACAGACAAACAGAACATCTTCCTCGTGAAGCGCATGGACTACACCGGATCGGAGTTCTCGCACCAGGTGTGGCTGTCGCCGGACCGCAAGTATGCGTATCAGAACGACGAGTTCGATGAGGGCAACGGCCGCACGACGCGCATGCACGTGTTCGACGTGGAGAGCCTCGAGAACGGGACGTACGTGGGTTGGTTTTCGAACGGCAACGAGGCCATCGGCCACAACATCTACGTCGACGATGACTTCGTGTATTGCAGCAACTACCGCAGCGGGCTGCGCGTGTTTGATCGTCGCGTCGATGCGGTGAACCCGCTGGAATTCGCGTTCTTTGACACGTTTCCGGCCAATGACCAGTCGTTCTTCAACGGCCTATGGAGCAACTACCCGTATTTCCCGAGCGGCGTGGTCATCGGCAGCGACATCGAGCGTGGGTTGTTCGTCTGGCGCGTCTACGGCGTGCAGCTCGAGTTCGCGTTTCCGGATGGTTTGCCGGCGCAGGTCAACCCGGACGGACAGGATGTGCGCGTGGACATCACTACTAAGAACGGCGGCGAGTTGGCAGCCGGCACGGCGTATCTGAACTACGACGCGGGTCAGGGCTGGGTGCAGGCGCCGATGACGGCGCTCGACTCGGATTCGTTCGTGGCGACGTTCCCGCCGGTCGAGTGCGGCACGCGCATCGTCTATTACTTCTCCGCCGACGCCGAAGAGACGGGTCTGGTGACGGCGCCGGCCAAAGCGCCGACCGACACGTACGAGACGTACGCCGCGGTGATCCGTGAAGTGCGGATCGACGAGCAGTTTGAGGTCGCTGACTCGAATTGGACGGTCGGCGAGTTCGGCGACAATGCCTCGGATGGTTATTGGGAGCGCGTCGACCCGATCGGGTCGCTCGCTCAGCCTGAGGACGATCGCTCTCTCGCCGGGACAATGTGCTGGATCACGGAGCAGGCCGACGACACCGGCGTTACCGGTGAGAGCGACGTCGACGATGGCAAGATCACGCTCGTTTCGCCGGTCTTCGATCTCTCAAACACGAGCGATCCGCGCGTCAGCTACTGGCGCTGGTATCACACAACCTACGCCGGCGTGCAGGGCGAAGACGTCTTCCAGATTGACATTTCGAACGACTTCGGCGTGAACTGGACAAATCTGGAACTCGTGGGGCCCACCGGCGATCAGGTCTCGGGCGGCTGGTACTTCGCCGCGTTTCGTGTGAACGAGGTCATCGAGCCGACCGACGCGATGCGACTGCGCTTCGTTGCGAGTGATTTCGGCGGACAGACGGTAGTCGAGGCGGCGATCGATGACCTGGTTGTCGCGGATGTGATCTGCTCGGCGGGTTGCACCGGCGACCTCGACGCCAGCGGGGCAATCGACCTCAGCGACCTCGGCGCGCTGCTCAGCAACTACGGCACGACCGGCGGCGCCACGACCGAGCAGGGCGATATCGAACCCGACGGCGGCGACGGCGACGTGGATCTCGGCGATCTGGGCCTGCTGCTGTCGCTTTACGGCAGCGCCTGTCCGTAGGAGCCGCGTTGCGGATTAGTCCGGGCGCTCGACCTGATCGGCGATGCGCGCCAAGGCACTGCGCCATTGCGCGAGCTGCGCCGGCTGCTCGTATTCCAGAATGTCCGCGATGAAGACGACGTCGCGCGCGTCGACGGCCGATCGCAGGTCGCGGAGGGTCGCGCTGAGCGCCGCCAGCGCTTCGGCGAGACTCTCACCCGACAGCGCCGTCAGGTCGCGCTGCAGCAGCGCGCCGCCGTCGGAGAGCGTGCGCGTGACATCCTGCCAGCATTCGAGGAACGGGTTCAACTCGCCGGAGCAGACAGACGCGGCTCGCGTGCGCAATTTCGTTGCGAACTCGGGGGCGTAGTCTTCCAGCGCCGCGAGCCGATCGAGCAGGCCCCGGAGCGCTTCGGCGACGACGGAGCCGCGCGGCGCGGATTCGAGGTCGATCTGCGCGTCCGCCGCGACCGCGGTGGTCAGCTGTGTCGCCAGCGCGTCATTGACAAGTTCTTCGCCGTTGACGCGCACGCTGACGATGATGTGGTCGTCGGGCAGCACGCTACGCGAGGCGTCGAGCAGCGCCGCCAGCGAGTCGGTGCGATCGGGCAGCGCGCGGCGCTCACCGTCCAGCGTCAGGATCATGCGGTTTCTCCCTGCTCGGCTCTATCGGCTGTTTGAAGGCGCGCGCCGACCGGCGGCAGGCGATTGTTGCCGGCGCCGCCGGGGTCGACTAGCCTTCCGCCATGACAAAAACGCCCGGTTGGCTGCGAAACTGGCTGGAACGGCACCAGGACCCGGTGTCGTTTGCGCTGCACATGGTCGGCATCCCGATGACGATTGCGGCGGCGGTTCTCGCCTGCTGGCAGCTTGCCGAAAGCCGCTGGGACCTGTGGTGGCGGCCGGCGGGCCTGTTCTTCGGCGGCTACCTGCTGCAGTGGATCGGCCACAAGATCGAGGGGAACACGATGGGCGAGTTCATCCTCGTGAACAAGTGGCTCGGCCGGCCCTACACGGCAGTCTCGCCGCGCTATCGGAAGCCCGCGGTCCCGCCGCAATAGCTGAAGTCTGTCGTACGCGCCAATCGGCGCCGGTCAGCCGTCCAGCCGCTCCGCGATGACGTCGAACACGGTCGGCGTGAGGAAGAAGCTCGCGTCGTCCGCGCAGCGCCGGCCCCATTCCGCCTGAAAGTCGATCCACTCCGCTTCCTTCAGATGTCCCGAGGTGACCAGCCGCGGCAGAAAGCTCGCGAAGAACGTATTCGGCCAGGCCCAGAATTCGTCGGTCGGCCGGATCGCGAGCGAATGGGCCTTGATCTCGTGCACGCGGAACCCGCACTCGTTCAGCCAGCCCGGCAGATGCGCGACGACGTCGGGATCGCCGCCCGCGTCGCGCCAGCTTTTTGCGATCGCCCCGCGCACCCGGTCAAAGATCGGCGTTCGCGGGGCGAGCGTGAGCGCTTCGTAATTGAAGTAGTCCTGAATCGCGAAAACGCCGCCCGGCCGGACGGCGCGCGCCACGCTCGCGACCGCGTCGCGCGGGCGCGGCGTGAAGCACAGCACCCAGCGTGCGTACGCCGCGTCGAACGGTCCAACATCGGCGGGCAGGTTTTGCACGTCGGCCACCTGGGCCGTGACGTTTGCGAGCGAGCGCCGAGCGGCTGAGTGCTTCAGGTGCGCGATGAAGCGTGCGGACTCGTCGACCGCGTGGACGCGGCCCTGCGGACCGACGCAATCGGCCAGGTCGAACGCAGCGAAGCCCGGACCGCTGCCGACGTCGAGGATGCGCCAGCCGCGGGAGAAGCCGGCGCGACTCCAAAGCGCCGTTGCGGTCGGACGCCATAAGCGATGCTGTATTTCGAGCCGGGCGAGTTCGGTGGCGTCGGTGCCGAGTACGTATTCGGATTCGGATCGACTCATGGTGCGGAGTGTATCCGCGGCGCGAGCTTCGGCAGATGCTTCCACGCGATAGTCGAACGCGGGGAGGGCCCGCCACGATGACGGACCCTCCGAGCGGCTGTCGAGCGATTCGTTTCCGGGGGGGAGATCGAACCGTCCCCGCGTTCGGCGCGCCCCTGCAATGGGAGGAGGAGAGGGCGGCGCCGCGTCTGCAAGCCGTGTCCTTTTTCGCGGATCGGCCGCGATCGTCAATGTGCGCGAACAGGGGGGGCGCAGCAGGTACTTCGCGCGTGGACTTGACCGTTGCAAGCTTCAAAGTTGCAATTCGGTTCATGGACAGCGATGGAAATCCGCCGGTTGCGGAGCGGCACGTTGTGCGGTTTCTGCGCGCGATACGCCTCGTGCAATCGGGCTCGCATTCCATCGAAAAAGCCGCGGCCGGCTTGCCGCGCGCGTTCAAGATGCTGCTCATCGAGCTGGGAAACTCGGGAGCGATGGCGCCGCGCGGCGCTCTGATTGGGAAGCTCTCGCCGCGCATGGTGCAAGTCGCACACCTGCTGATTGAAGGGTACACCCAGCAGGAGGCCGCCGACGCGCTGGGGCTGCAGCGGCACACGGTGCACGATTACGTCAAGCAGATTTACCGTCGCCTGGGCGTTCACAGCCGGGCACAGTTGCTCGCGTGTTACCGATCGGCAGTGAAGTCGCCATGAGCCGGTCGGGGTTGCTGCGCTTGACTGATGCACGCGCGGCAGGGCGGATTGTGCAGGAACTGCACGATTTGCCGCCGGACCCGCTCATCGTGCAAACGCACATGCTGACGCGGTTGTGCGACCTGCTGCGTGCGCAACTGTGCTGCTACGGCCGCATCGAGTGCGGCCCGAAGCCACACGACTTCAAGGTGACAACCTGGGTGCTCGGGGGTTGGCTCGAGGCGTCGGCGCGTCGCACGCTCAGCCATTACGACAATCACGAATACGCGCGCGATCCGCTTGCAATCGAGCTTGTGCGACGCCGCGGCGCGCTCGACGCCTTCACGCGCAGCGACGTTCTCTCGAGCGCCGAGTGGTATCGCACGCCGCACTGGAACGAATACCGCCGGCACCTGGGCGTCGACCCGTGTCTGTACGGCGGTACCCTCCTCGACGGCGACGTCATCGCCGGTTTCGGGATTCACCGCGGCGCCGGGGATCGTCCGTTCTCGGCGCGAGACAAGACCCTGACGCGCGTGATGTTGCGTGGGCTCGAGTGGGTCTTTCGACTGCCCGAGCCGGGCGACCGTCCCTCGCTGCCGCCAAGGCTGAGGCAGGTCCTGTGGCGACTGTGCGCGGGCGACTCGATTCCGCAGACAGCGCGTTACCTTCGGCTCAGCCCGGATTCGGTCAAGCGCTACACGGCGGCGCTGTATCACCGGTTGGGCGTGTCATCTCGTGCGGAGCTGCTGACACTGCCGACCGAGTAACGGACACACCCAACCGCGCGGGCGAACCGATCAGCGTCGAAACGCAGCAGCGAGGCCGACGGTGATCAGGATCATCAGCGTGCTGGGTTCAGGGATCACCGTGACTCCAAACGCCAGGAACTGCGTGAACTGCGTGGCGCTGAAGTTGTTGTCGCTTACGAGCACGATGGAGCGGCGGCCGTCGCTGAGCGCCGGGCCCCAGGTGATGCCCTCGATGTTGTCGAGGGTGATTCCGAGCGTGCCGAGGTCGAGAATGAGCTCCTTGCTGACCGGCGTGTAGCTTCCGGGCAGCGTGTCGGAGGCGCTGACGTCTGTCGCGCCGTCAAGCGACACCTCATAGAGCTTGATGGCGTTGCCGACGCCCGTCGAGAATGAGCGCTCGACCGCGATCAACCGGGTGTCATCGATGGCCAGCATGTCGACCAGACCGTTCGTCGCGAACGAGCCGGGCGGCACGGGGTCGGTCGCGACGGCGTCCGTGACGTAGACGTACTCGGCGCCCGGGGCGCCTTCGACGCCGTTCAGGTCGTAGCTGAGGACGCGCGAAGTCGAAGTCTGACCGACGGCGGCCGCCAGCCCGTCCTGGTTTAGCGCGTTTTCTGTGGCGGTGAACAGCCGGTTCTGCGACGGAGAAATCGTTAGAGTTTCGAAGGCCAGATTGTTGCGGACGCCGAATGCGGGCGAGAATTGCGGCAGGAATTTGGCGGGGACGCTCAATTCGGCCTGCAGTTGTCCGGCGGTGTTGTATCGGTTCACAAACGGGTTGAGCACGCCGCTGCTGGAATTCTGGCCTTCGGACGAGACGTAGACGTCGCCGTTCGGTGCGAGAGCGATGCCCTCGGGGTCGATACCTAACGCGGGGTAGGTCGCACCGGACGCGTTGAGCAGGTCGGTGACGCCCGTGAACCCGATGCGGCCGGGCATCAGCACGTCATTGCTGAGATCGATCGTGAGGTTGTAGAACCGGGCGGGGTTGAACTGGCTGCGATCATCGCTGATCGCGAGGTATTGCCCGCCCTGGGCGTCGTACATGATGCCCGATAGACCGCCCATGTTCGTGCCAAGCACGTCGAAGCCGGTTGGAAACGATTCCTGGCCCAGGTACTGAACGCCGGTCACGACGCCGCCGATCGCCGGCGCAGCCGCGACCACGGCCGCCAGCAGCACTCGCATTCCACGCATGACTCGCTACTTGAGTTTGGTTGAAGCACTTGCGGACGAGTTTCGCGTTTGAGTGTCAGCTTGGCATCAACGTCGCGCAAGCTTCGGGTTGTGCGTGCGCATGCGTCAGGTTCAGCCTGTCTGAAGGTCGTGTCGTCGTGTGCGAAGCTGTGGCGGCGTCCAACGGCGCATCCGATCGTGTAATCTGCGCCGATGGGACAGCTCTACGACCAGCTCGACGAGCGGCTGTGCGAATTCATCGCGGCGCAACGCGTGTTCTTTGTCGCTACGGCGCCCTTGTCGGCGAGCGGGCACGTGAACCTGTCGCCGAAGGGGCTCGACAGCTTTCGCGTGTTGGGGCCAACGCTCGTCGGCTACGTCGACTACACCGGCAGCGGCGTCGAGACGATCGCACACATCCGCGAGAACGGCCGCCTCACGATCCAGTTTTGCGCGTTCGAGGGGCCGCCGAAGATCCTGCGGCTGTACGGGCGCGGGCGTGTGCTCGAGCCGGCGGAGGCGGAGTACGCGGCGCGCGTGGGCGCGTTTTCGCTTGCGGCCGCCGCGCGGGCGCTGGTGCTGCTCGATGTGACGCGAATCGCGGATTCCTGCGGCTTTGCTGTGCCGCGGTATGAGTATCGCGGGGAGCGCGACCAATTGCCGCGCTGGTGCGAGCGCAAGGGCGAGACGGGCCTACGCGATTATCAGCGGGAAAAGAACGCGCGCAGCATCGACGGTCTGCCGGGGCTGCGCGGGGCGGGGGACTGAGCGCGATCAATCTCGGGTATGGATGAGTACCCGCCGGAGCGACGTCGGCAGTGCGATGTCGCGGAAGAGCGACTTGGGATACAGATAGTCCTCGCCGGATTCGTCGATCAACGATTTACGAACAACCCCAACCTTTCGCAACAGCGGAGCGCACGACTTCACGCCTCCGCTGCGTCCACGCGGATTTCTTCCGGCGGAATCCAGACGATTTTCCCGTTCTGCATCACGACGATGGGCAGCCCGGCCCGCTTGTGTTCGAGCAGCGCCCGCCGAACGCCGCGCGCGCCGGCCTCGGCGATGACGTGGTCGTCGTCGAAGACGGGGTCGAATTCTAGTTCACTTGGCGAATCATTCGACGGCGTCATCATTCGCGAACTCCATCATTGAAGCCCATTGTACCCGGTTCTGGACCATCGTGACTCGCTGGCGGCGACCCCGAGCGACGAGTGTCAAACCCTCCGGATTGGAGTTATCGAGCACTTGCCACTTCGCCGCGATCGCCATGTACAGCTTAAAAAAGTTCGCGAGGCCCCTGCGAAATCGCCGACGAACGGTCGCTTCGGGGAAAACACGGTCGATGATTGCAATCGCGCTACGCGGCCAGCGCCACCGTGTAATTGGCGCGATCGCTCCACAACACAGGTGTAATGTCGTACTGCTTGAGAGCGTCGACGACCTCCCCGACGACCTTGGTCTCGTCGTTATTGAGCATCGCGTACATCTGTGCCGCATCCGCGCGAATGGCCCGCGTATCGGTCCAGGCAAAGATCGCCAGTTCTGCAGTCTGCTTGGATGGGCTGTTGATCGCGCGGACGAGGCGCTCGGGAGCCTTGGCGGACTTGGGAATGGCAAAGTCGTACTTGTGCTGAAACCCGCTTTTTCCAACAAATTGAACGCTCGGCACGTAGCGGGCGTCGATTGAATCGAGGAACGCGGCTACATCTTCGAGAAAGAGACTTTGCACGTGTGGCTTCGCGGTAGCGAAGAGGTCGCCGACAGCCAACATTGCCTGAATCATCGCGTGCTTTCGTTGCGGAAAGTCGCCGTTGTGCGCCACCGCAGTCAGTTCATCGCCGGAAAGGCATACACCGAAGCCGTTTAGGATTGACTTGAGCAGCGCTTGTCTCCGCTGGCTCTCTAACATGCATCCGCTCTGTCGCAAGTCGCCAAGCACGTACCCGTCGTCGGTCAGGACGAAATGGTCGTTCTCCCGTCTCACGTAGATTTGAATGTGGTCATTGTGCCGGTCGAGGAACGGCGTTGTGATTTCGTACGCATCGCCAACCTGCGCTACGGAGATACCGCCCCCCAGCCAGCGGATGTATCGGTCGATGAGTTGGGCGATTTCTTTGGCCATGTTTTAGAACATCGGATATTGGATTGTCGGCATGTCCGGCACGCCGCAGTGAGTCATGAACTCTCGGAGCGCGCACACGAGGTCTGTAGTCTCCAGAAAACCCGCCTCCGCGGCGGGGATCGCCCAGCGATCGTCGAAGCCTTCCACATAGAAATGAAAGTGGGGGCAGGCAATACTCGCACCGTTGTGCGCCGTCAAAGCCGCTAGTGGCGGGGTCGTTGTTGTCGGGTTGGTGTGCGGTGGCCCGTCGATGTCAAGCCGGGCCAGGATGTCCGTCACCCGGTACCGCTCTTGATACTAATCCGGACAAATAATATTGGACATATCGTAGATTCGTGATATACTTTCTGCATGAATCACCTCGATACGCGCAGGCTTTCGCCGGACGCTCAGGAGCAGATTCGGGTGCGGGTGGTAACGGCCATCCGCGGCGGGATGAAGAAGTCGGCGGCGCCGCGCAGCCTCTCAGTTCGCGCGTCATCATCGCACCACCCTCAGCGGCATCGTCCCATCCTTCCTTGGCAGCGGGTCCGGCGGTGCAATATCGACATGCGCCCCCAGTAGTTTCGCCTCGCCGCGCTCCACCTTCGCCGCCAGCTCGCGGCACTCGTGCAGCAGCGCATCGAGCATGCCCGACTCGGGCACGGTCTGGCGCAATTCGCCTTGCACGTAGAGGATGCCCTTGCCCTTGCCGGCGAAAATCGCCACGTCGGCCCCTTCGCACTCGCCGGGACCGTTCACGACGCAGCCCATCACCGCCACCTTGATCGGCAGCTTGATCTCGTCGCTGATCTTCCGCCGCACGTCGGTCACCAGCTTGAACAAATCGACCTCGATCCGCCCGCAACTCGGGCACGCGATCAGTTCCGGCTCGGTGCGGCTGCGCAAGCCGAGCGAGCAGAGCAGCTCCTTGCCGTCCTCGACCTCGTACACCGGGTCGGCGGCATAGCTGATGCGAATCGTGTCGCCGATGCCGTTGGCCAGCAGCGTGCCGAGCGCGGCGATGCTGCGAATGCGACCGGTTTCCGGCGGGCCGGCGTGCGTGACGCCCAGGTGCAGCGGGAAGTCATATTTTTCGCTGATCGCCGTGTAGGCGTCGATCACGATGCGCGGGTCGATGCTCTTGGCGCTGATCACGATGTCGTGGTAATTCGCTTCGTCGAAGATTCGCAGATACTCTTCGAGCTTCTCGATCATGATGCGGATCAGCCCGCCCGCGTAATCCTGCGACATCTTGGCCTTTTCCTCGGCCCGCTGCTCCTTGTCCTTGCGTTCGACGATGCCGCCCTCGTTCACGCCGACGCGAATCGGAATGCCACGTTCCTTGCAGGCCGCGATGACCTTCAGCACCTGCGCGCGGTCCTGCAAATTGCCGGGATTCAGGCGGATTTTGTGTACGCCGGCCTCGATCGCCTCGAGCGCGCGTTGAAAGTGAAAATGCACATCGGCCACGATCGGCACCGGCGACGCCGGAATGATCGTCTTTAGCGCCTCCGTGTCCATCTTTTCCGGCACGGCGACGCGCACGATGTCCGCACCGGCTCGGGCGAGCTTCTGTATCTCGGCCAAGCACTTATCGATGTCGTACGTGTAGCCGGCGGTCATCGACTGCAGCACGACGGGTGCGTCGCCGCCCATCTTGGCCGGGCCGACGCGTACCTGACGGGTTTTTCGGCGTGGAGGCACAGCGCAACTCGCTATCACTGTTCGCGCGGCAACCGGCCCGCGAAACGTGGCGATAAATTCTAGGCGAAACCGAGGTCGCGCATCCGCGGCGCTCGGGAGTATTCTCCTGAGTTTGCCGGAACAGGCTGCAGCCGACTACGAAAGGACCCTCTTCATGAACCACCCCGAACTCGACGTCATCTTCGTCATGCCCCATCCCGACGACCTCGAAATCACTTGCGGCGGGGCGATCGCACGCCTCGTCAAGCTCGGTCATCGGGTCGGCGTCGTGCACATGACCAACGGCGAGCCCACGCCCCTCGGAACCCCCGAGCAGCGCGCCGCCGAGACCAGGGCCGCCGCCGAAATTCTCGGCGTGCGGCACGTCGAGACGCTCACGCTCACCAACCGCGAGCTCATGGACGGGCCGCCCGCGCGGTACAAGGTCGCAACTATCTTCCGCCGCCACCGGCCGCGCATCGTGGTCGGCATGGCCGGTCGCACGCCCGCCGCCTCGCCCGACCATTACCAGGCGCAGCTCATTCTCGAAGCCGCGCGTTTCTATTCGCAGCTCACGAAGTGGGATGATCGTTTCGATGGCACGCCGCCGCACCGCATCGATTGGCTGTGGTACCGCCCCGTGCACATCGCCGCTGAGCCGCAGCACTGGCACTCGACGTTCGTGATCGACACCAGCGACGTGATCGAGCAGAAGCTGGCAGCGATTGGGGCGTATTCCTCGCAGTTTCCGCCGGCCCGGCTCGAGCGGCTGCTGCATCGGGTGCGGGCGTGGGATGCGGTCGAGGGGGGGCGCGGCGGCTACGAATATGGCGAGCTTTACGCGCTGCCGCACCCGGTGCCCATGCCCGACCCCGTTGCGTATTTTCTGTCGCAGCGGCCGTTTCCGGGGCCGCCGCCGGCGCCGCGCTCGGCCGGCGCCTGATCGCGCTGGCGGGCTACGCGTCGGTCGCGGCGCGGAGGTAGGCGCGCACCGCCTGAGCCACGAACTTGCGAAAGCCCGGCGTGTCGAGCTCGGCACGGTCGTGCGCGTAGACAACCACGGCGTCGAATCCGTCCTGACGCGGTCGAACGTCCACGCGCGACCAGTCGCCGTACGCCTGAATTTCCGGGCGTTCGTCGAGCGTCTTGAGCGTGAGCTGGCGCGCGAGCGCGGCGGCGTTGGACGTACCGCCGGGCACGCGGAAATACAGTTCGAGCAGCCATTCGCCGCCGGTGAGCGCGTGCAGGAACCAGACCGACGCGTCTTCCGCCGCGATCTCGACGCTCGCGCGCTCGTTCCAGTTGGTTTCGGCGAAGCCGGGCGGGTTGGAGCGGCCTTCCGTCTGCACGAGCTTTTCGACGAACTCGAGCGCCGCCGATTCCCAGTGCGCCTGTCCGCCGGAGCGCGTCGGCCGCTGCTCCAGGTGCCAGCGTCGGCCGTCGGTCTGCCAGGGCATTTTCACATCGCGGCCGACGCGGCCCAGGCCGGCGCGGTTGATTTCGAGCTCGCGTTCGGCATGCTGTTTGCGATCGTAGCGCGGCCGCTGCACGCGCGGGTCGCTCGCCAGAAGCGGCGCCAGCGCCGCCGCGGTGTGCGTATCGCCGCGCTCGACAAGCTGCTCCGGCGATCCGCGGAAGACCAGCCGCCCGCCCGCTTCGCCGCCATCGGGGCCCAGTTCGATGATCCAGTCGGCGGACTTGATTACGTCGAGGTTGTGCTCGACGACGAGCACGGTGTTTCCGAGGTCCACGAGCCGGTGGAAAATCTCGATCAGCCGGCCGACGTCGTCAAAGTGCAGGCCGGTCGTGGGTTCGTCGAGGATGTAGAGCGTGCTGCCCGTGTCGGGTTTGCCGAGCTCCGCCGCCAGCTTCACACGCTGGGCCTCGCCGCCGGACAGCGTTGCGGCGCTTTGCCCCAGTTGCAGATAATCAAGCCCCACATCGGCCAGCGATTGCAGCATGCGTTTGACGCGCGGCACGCTTTCGAACAGCTCGAGCGCCGCGGACACGCGCATCTCGAGCACGTCGGCGATTGTGCGGCCGCGGAATTTCGGCTCGAGCGTCTCGGGGTTGTAGCGCTTGCCGCGGCACGCTTCGCACTCGACCCAGACGTCGGGCATGAAGTGCATCTCGATCTTTTTCTGCCCGTAGCCCTCGCAGGCGTCGCAGCGGCCGCCGGGACGATTGAAGCTGAAACGATTCGCCTGGTAGCCGCGCAACTTGCTCTCCGGCAGCCGCGCGAACAGCTCGCGAATCCATTCGAAGACGCCGGTGTAGGTCGCGGGGTTGCTCAGCGGCGTCGCGCCGAGCGGTGACTGGTCCACGTCGATCACCGCGCTGAGCGCCTCCGCGCCGACAATCTCGTCGTGTTCGCCGACGGCGACGCTGGAAACGTGCATCCGCCGGGCCAGCGCAGGCCAGAGTATGTCGTTGATCAGCGAGCTTTTTCCTGACCCTGAAACGCCGGTGACGCAGACGAACCGTCCGAGCGGAATCGTTGCGTCGACGTTCTTGAGGTTGTGCTGCCGGGCGCCGCGAATCGTCAGCCAGGACGCAACCGGCCCGTCGACGTCAGCCGATTTCGACTCGAAACGCCGCGCCATTCCGCGCCGGGCCGCTCGCACACTCAACTTGCCGTCCGCCCCGGAGCCGTGGGCCGCGGGCGGCGTCGTCGGTTCGGCGACCGGGCGTCGATTCGCCGGAATCGGCACAGCCGTCACGCCGGAGAGATATTCGCCCGTCAGCGAAGGCGGATCACCGCTGCTTTGCCGGCTCGGCTTGCGGCGCAGGAATTCGCGCGGAGCGCCCTGAGCCACGACTTCGCCGCCGAACGCGCCGGCACGCGGCCCAAAATCAACCAGCCGGTCGGCGCTGCGAATGACGTCGCGATCGTGCTCAACGACAACGAGCGTGTTGCCCAGGTCGCGCAGCCGGTGCAGCGCTTCGACCAGGCGGCGCGTATCACGTGGATGCAGGCCGATCGTGGGTTCGTCGAGGACGTACAGCACGCCGGTCAGGCCGCTGCCGATCTGGCTGGCCAGCCGGATGCGCTGCGCCTCGCCGCCCGAAAGCGTCGGCGCGGCGCGGTGCAGCGTCAGATAGTCGAGCCCGACGTCGATCAGGAAGCGCAGCCGCGAGCGAATCTCGATCAGCACTTCTCCGGCAATCTGCCGCTGCTCGGGCGAGAGTTTCAGCGACTCGAAGAACGCGTACGCGTCCGCTAGCGGCAGTTGGCACATCTCGACCAGCGTCGGCCCGCGCGCCCCCGGCGCTGCGCCAACCCCGTCGAGGCGCGTCGCGGCCGCATCGGCTCGCAGCCGCCCGCCGCGGCACGTGATGCACGCGATGTCGGTCAGCACGTTGTTAAGCCGGTAGCGCAGGCTCCAGCTATGCCGCGTCGCGGCGTCGATTGTCGGAAAGAAGCCGCGCCAGCGAAAGCGAATGCGCTCGCCGCGATCCGCGCTGCGGCTGCGCGCCGGCGGCGCCTCCAGCCATGCGTCCTCCGTGCCGAAAAGCAGGCCGTTGCGCTGCGCGGGCGTCCAATCGAGCAGCGGGGTCGACGGATCCACGCCCAGCCGTCGACACACCGCGAGCAGCATTCTTCCGACGCCGCTGCCCGGTTCGATGCGCCCCCAGCCCGCGATCGCCCCGCCCAGCAGCGGTTGCTGCGGCCGCGCGAGGATGGCGCCGGCCGCCGCTCCGCGCTGCACTCCCAATCCCTCGCACGTTTCGCACCAGCCGAACGCGTTATTGAAACTGAAGTGATTCGGCGCCAGCTCCTCGTAGCTGCTGCCGCAGCGCAGGCAAGCGAGTTTCTGCGAGAAGATCCACTCCCGCGCCGGCTCCACCGTCGTCCGTCCCGCGCCCTCCGGCGTGTCCTCGGGCTCGTGCCGCTCGACCTCTTCGGCCGCGATCACGACCCGGCCGCCGGCCAGCGCCAACGCGTGTTCGACGCTCTCGGAAAGCCGCGCCCGCGCCTTGCGGCGCACGATGGTTCGGTCGATCACCACCTCGATCCGGTGCTTGCGCCGGGCGTCGAGCGTCGTGGCGTGCGCGGTCTCCGTGATCTGTCCGTCGATGCGCACACGCGTGTAGCCCGAGTTTTTCAGCCGCTGGAACATCGCGGCGTAGGTGTCGCCGTCGCCGGGCGCAATCGGCGCCAGCACGATCACCGGCGTCGATTCCTCGAGATCGAGAATGCGATCCACGATCTGATCGAGAGTCTGGGCGCCGATCGGCTCGTCGCAGCGCGGGCAGTAGCGCGTGCCGATCCGCGCCCAGAGCACCCGCAAGTAGTCGTATATCTCAGTGACCGTGCCCACGGTGGAGCGCGGGCTCTTGCTCGAGGCCTTCTGTTCGATGCAGATCGCCGGCGACAGCCCCGCAACGTGATCCACGTCTGGCTTCTGCAACTGTCCCAGGAACTGCCGCGCATAGGCCGACAGCGATTCGACGTAGCGCCGATAGCCTTCGGTGAAAATCGTGTCGATGGCGAGGCTGGTCTTGCCGCTGCCGGAGACGCCGGTGAAGACCGTGAGCTGGTCGCGCGGCAGATCGAGCGCCACGTCCTTGAGATTGTGTTGGCGCGCTCCGCGCACCGAGATGTGATCGAGGTCCACGAGCGCCGCCGGCTCCGTCGCAGGCTCGGCGTTCGACCGGCCGGCCGGCTTGTCGCCGCCGAGCACCTCGCGCAGCGCGTGCCCGGTATGAGTGTCGGTCTGCGCCACGTCTTCCGGTGTGCCGACCGCGACGATCTCTCCGCCGCCGGCGCCACCCTCCGGGCCCAGGTCGATGACCCAGTCCGCGGTCTTTACCACGTCAAGGTTGTGCTCGATCACGACCACCGTGTTGCCCGACTCGACGAACCCGTGCAGCACTTCCAGCAGCCGCCGTACGTCGGCGAAATGCAGCCCGGTGGTCGGCTCGTCGAGGATGTAGACCGTCCGTCCGGTCGGCTTTCGCACCAGCTCGCGCGCGAGCTTGATGCGCTGCGCCTCGCCGCCGCTGAGCGTCGGGCTGGGCTGCCCCAGTTTCAGGTAGTCCAGGCCCACGTCGTGCAGTGTTTGCAGCATCCCGCGAATACGCGGCTGGCTCTCGAAGTGCTCGAGCGCCTGCTGCACGTCGAGCTCGAGCACCGCGGCGATGCTCTTGCCCTTGAAGTGAATCTGCCGCGTTTCTCGATTGAATCGTTGGCCCTCGCACACCGGACAGGTCACCCAGACGTCGGCGAGAAAATCCATCTCGACGCGGTTGCTGCCGTTGCCTTCGCAGGCCTCGCAGCGCCCGCCGCCCTTGGCGCCCGATGGCACGTTGAAGCTGAATCGGCCGGCCTTGTAGCCGCGCAGCTTCGCATCCGGCAGCTTCGTGTACAGGTCGCGAATCTCGTCGAAGACCTTGATGTATGTCGCCGGGTTGCTGCGCGGCGTGCGACCGATCGGCGTCTGGTCAATTGCGATTACCTTGTCGACCAGTTCCGTCTGCGAGTCGCTCGACCCGCTTGCCGTCGGGGTGCGCGTCGACCCGGCCCGAAGCGGTCGCACTCGTCCGGCTGCGTCCACCAGCTCAATTCGATCGAACGCGCCCGGAGGCGTCGCTGCGCCGTGCAGCTCGCGCGACAGCGAGTTGTGAAGGATGTCGTTGATCAGCGAGCTCTTGCCCGAGCCCGAGACCCCGGTCACGCAGATGAACCGGCCGAGAGGCAGTGCCGCATCGACCCCGCGCAGGTTGTTCTGTCGTGCGCCGCGGATGACCAGCCACGCCGGCGGGGCCGTGTTCGGCGCAGCCGACGACGCGTCCGGCAGGTTTGCCGAGACCGCCGACCTCCCGCGTCGATCCGTGCTGCGCACCGCGCGTGCCGCGCCACCCATGACGGAATCTTATCCCGTCTCCGCGATCGCATTCGAGCGGCACACTTGCGGCAATGCCGCGACGGCTCACAATGCGCCGCGCGTTCCAGCGTCGAGGTGCCGACTTGTTTGCCCGCTATGCACTTATTGAAGCGGCGTCGATTCTCGCCGGCGGCGCGATCGTCGCCGGGCTGTGTTTCGCGGCAGGGGCCCCGGTTGTCGGCGGGCTGGTGCTGTTGCTGGCCGCGGCGCTGCTGGCGTTCTATCGCGATCCGCCGCGATCGTGCCCGGTCGGAGACAACATCCTCGTCGCGCCGGCGGACGGGCGCATCCTGCGCGTCGAGCGCGCGTGGCGCGAATCCGATTCGGACGAACCCTGCTGGCGGATCGTGATCTTTCTGAGCGTGGCCGACGTACATGTCAATCGCAGCCCGTGCGCCGGCCGTATCGAGCACCTCCGGTACGAACCCGGGCGATTCCTCAACGCGCTCTATGACGAGGCCACGCGCCAGAACGAACGCAACACGCTCACCATCCGGCCGCGCTTCCCGTTGCCCGGGCCGCTGCATGTGCGCCAGATCGCCGGGCTGCTGGCGCGGCGCATCGTCTGTGCGGTTCAGCCCGGCGACGATCTTGCGCTCGGACAGCGCTTCGGCATGATCAAACTCGGTTCACAGACCGAGCTGCGCGGCCCGGAGCACCCGAATTGGAAGCTGCACGCGCAGGTCGGCAACGTCGTTCGCGGCGGCGTAACCATCCTCGCCAGTTGGCACGACTCGGCCCCAGAACGCAAATAGCGGCCGGCTCGTCGTCGAGCGCGGCCGCTATCGGGCGATGGACCCATGTTCGGCGTTGGAACGCCTGTCGGCAGCGTCTACGCGGCGTGTCGGCCGGTCAGATCGTGCACGACGGCGGATTCAAGGCTTTCATCGATCGCGACAAAGCGCGATCGCGTGACCCGGTCGTCGCAGCCACGCCAATTGACGCGGAAGAAGCTCACCCGCTCGCGGCGCCAGAGAAAGCGGACGTCGAGTGTGCTTTCGCTCTCGAAATAGGCGTCCGCGATGAGCTTGCGGTAGGCGATCATGCCCGCCGGCAGCTCCAGCCCCGGTTCCGGCTCCAGCAACGCTTCGGTTGGTTCCGCGTTCATTTCAAACCCCCAAAGCCCGCGCCCGAGCGCTCGCCTGCCGGGTTGCGCGGTTGCTTCCTCATGTGTTCATAGACGCGAAAACTGGCCGCGGGTCGCAGGTGTTGAATTTTTTTCACAGATTCTCCTCGCCAAACCTGCTGCAACCCGCTCCGCGCGCCCTGGCGCAGCTCTCCGAGCCGCCGCAACTTCTGCGCGGTCGAGCGGACGCCGTCGCAGGCCGGCCGCTCGCGGCCCTCAACGTCCTACGCAAGCCGCCCCTGCGATCCAGCCGATGCAGTTATCAGTATTCGCAAAGGAGCGGTCCGCCGCATGCCTACTCCCTACATCCATGTGATCCTCAACTCCGAGCAAATTCCCACCGGGCTTACCGGCGCCCTGCGCCGGATGAACGCCTCGGCGTCTTTCGAGTCGCTCGCACAGACGCTGGAAGGCGGCCGCGCCGCACGCGCTGACGCGGTCGTGCTGGTGGACGACGGCAGCGCCCGGCCCGACCGGGTCAGCGCGCTGCTGCATCGCTGCGCCGGTCGCGGCGAGGCCATGCTCGTCCTTCGCGACGCCCCGACCTGGACCGCCGACGCCGCCAATCCCGCCGACCTCGCGGATGAGCATGCCCTGACCGAGCAATTGACCCGTCTGGTGGCGCGCGGGGCCGCGATTCCGGTCGACGCTCCCCGCGAGCGCCCCGGCGACGCCGCCCAGCGGCTGGTACGGCGCTACCGCGAACAAATGGAGCAGGCGGCGCGCCTGCAGCGCGAAATGCTGCCGGCCGTGCTGCCGCGCTTCGGCTCGTGCTCGTTCGCCGCGGTGTTTCGTCCGATGGATCTCGTTTCCGGCGACCTTTATGACGTGCGCGTCCTCGATGGCGAACATGTCGGCATTACCCTCGCCGACGCCGAAGGCCACGGCGTCGCGGCGGCGATGCTCGGCGCATTCGTGCGCCAGACCCTCGGCAGCGTCGAGGCCGTCGGCCGTCGCGCGGCGTTCGCGCCGGATCAGGTCCTGCAGCGACTCAATCAGAACCTGCTCGATGCAGCGCTGCCCGACTGTCACTTCATCGCGGTCATTTACGCCGTGCTGAACACACGCAGCGGGCAATTGCGGCTGGCGCGCGCGGGCGCGCCTTATCCGATCCTGCGCCGCGCGAACGGTCAGATCGAGGAGCTGCGCGCCGGCGGGTGTCTGGCCGGCGTCGTCCGCGAGGTGGAATTCCACGTTACCGACGTGACGCTGCGCCCCGGCGACGCACTCCTGCTCCATTCCGACGGCGTCTCGGCGGTATTTCCGGCTGCCGGCGAGCTCTCCCATCTCACCGAAAGCGCTCCTCGTCCGTGGTTGCAGACGCTCGCACAGTCCGGGGCGCCGGCGGCGCTCGAAATGCTCTCCGATCGGCATGACATGCTGCGCCGCATGGAACGCGACCTCGACGATGTCACGGCGCTCAGCGTCGAATTCAAGCCGTAGCAGCGACGCCGCGAGCCTGGGGGCTCGGATCGGAGCACCATCGTGCGAGAAGAGATTCTCGCACCAGGATCAAGACCCCTCACTCACGTTCGGGCTCGGATCAGAGCACAATCCTGCGAGAAGGGACTCTCGCAGCAGCATGAAAACCCCTGACTCACGGACATCATGTGCCCTGCACATAACTTCTTGCGCGATAGAGAGTTCGCGTTGATGATGCTCTTTCGTTGTTCTCGCAACGAAAGGAGCCTTCATGCAGCGCGAACTTTGGGCCAGCTTTCCGCCGCGATCACGAAACCCGCGAGGCAGCGATTCCCACCGTGAGTTGAGACTCTCTCAGGCCCTCACTCAGCGGCAGTCGGTCCCGTAGTGCGACAGCAACTGCCCCAGGTCGCCGAGGTCGACGAATCCGTCGCCGCCGGGCGGGAAGATGTCACCGTCGTCGCGCGTTTTGCCGCCGACGCCGATCTGGTAATTGCTCAGCAGTTGGCCAAGGTCTCCGAGATCAACCACGCAATCGCCGCCCATTGGATAGAAATCCGAGGCTTCGCAGCCGGGCTGACCATTCGCGCAGCCGGCGCTCGGTTCCACGCTCAGCGTGGCCGCGGCGCTCGTCGTTGAGCACGCATCCGCATCGGCGCGCGTGACGACGCACTCATACACCCCGGCGTCTTCCGGCTGAGCGTCGGTGATCGCGAGCGTCGTGGCGGTCACGCCACCGATCCGACCTCCGTCCACCAGCGGAGCCCCGTCCTTAAGCCACTGGAAGGTGAAGAGCACCTCCTGCTCGGTCGTCGAGACGTGGAATCCGATTGAGTCGCCCTCGTTGACCGTCGCATCGGCGGGGGAGTTCTCAATCGTCGGCGCGTTGCCGAGCGTGACCGCCGCGTTCGCCGTCACCGTGTAGCAACTGTTCGACAGGTCCGTGATCTGGCAATTGTAGTCGGCGCCGGCGTCTGCGGATTCGGCGCTGAGAATGATCAGCACCGGGCTCTGCGTCCCGACGAGATTGGGGCCATCCGCCAGCGCGGTCTCGCCGCGCCGCCATTGATACTGCGGAATGACTGCGCTGCTCGCGGTCTGCAGCACAACCTGATCGCCCGGACACGCGTCGATCGAGGCCGGCTGTTGCGTGACGGTCGGCGGCGGGCAATCGGTGATCTGGAAGCTCGAAACCCACGTCGCCCAGCCGGTGCTGTTCGCGTATTCGCCAACGAGCCAGAAGGTGGCATCATCGAGCGGATCGACCGCGAGGTCGAAGTAGTCGCCCCAGCGACCCGAGGCCCCGGTGGTGCCGGTCTTCGCCTCGGTCAGTGCGCCCATGGTGCCGGCGGCGTCGGTCGCCTTTCGGCCCGTCGTGTAGACGGCCGGATTCGTGCCGGCGGTGGTCTGCGCGACGACCAGGCCCACGTCGCCGTACCGGTTGGAGTAGACCGCGGGCATGAACGTGTGCACGCCGCTGCCGCCGTCGACGTTGCCGCTCTGCACCGAAGTCACCGAACCGCTGGTGGGCCAGTTGTTCGTGGCGAGCTCGTACCAGCGTGCGACGTTCTTGCTGTTGGAGCGGACCGTGTGCGTGGTGTGTAGCTTTCCGTCGCGCCAGCAGACATTCATCAGGCGATCGCCGAGGACGTCGAGATCGCCGCCGGGGTTGGTTGCGCCGGAACTCGGGTAGGTGAACGACGCGACCGTCGTGGTCGTCGTGGCGAGCGCGGGCGTTCCCAGCGGGTTCGTGACGGCGTGAATCTTCAACGACGATGTGCTGTTGATCGACGCGAAATAAGCCGCGGGCGGCGCGCCGAAGTGCTGAGCCGCCTGCACCGACGCCGCGCCGCCATCGCGCAGGTCGGCGAAGGACGCCGTGCCGCCGGCGAGCATTGCGGACTTGCGATACGTGCGGAAGAGCACGCCCGCCCAGCCGCCGTTGTTTAGGCCGAAGAGATTGCCGGTGACATACCAGGCGTCCTCGTCATAGCCGAAGCCGGGGTAGTCGACCCAGAACGTGTCGGAGCCCACGCTGACGACCGCCCACGTGCGGTACTTGTACCAGACGCCGTTGGGGTCGCTGTCGTCGGAGACGGCGATCGCGATCCACGCTTCGCTGGAACCGTAGACCTCGAGTGCGATCACGACGAAGCGGCCGGAGTAGTGGTCATAGAAGCATTTGGGGTCGAACGTGAAGTTGCCGCCGCCGACGGACTCGAAGAAGCCCGGGTTGCCGGTGCTGTCGAGATTGGATGAGAACTGCTGCGTGCCGGACTTGGTGTAGAACGCGATCGCCATGTTCACCGTGACGACGACGTGATCCGGGCCGACCGCGAGCGTGGGGTCGGGCGGCGTCCAAGGTGTCTGGGAGATCGTCGGAAACCGGGTCTGCGGAGCCGTACGCGGTTCGGCGAGCAGTTCGCCGACCGGCAGTTCATTAACTTCCCCGAGCGGCGGAGCCGGACGGCGCGTGTGTTCCGGGAGGATCGTTTTCACCCGGCGCACGTCGCCGGTCCAGGCTTCGTCAGCCTGAATCTGTGGCGAGAAGTCGCGCGTGTCGATGATCTCGGGTTCAGCCATCGAAAATGCGGCTTCGAGTCCATCGCTCAGATCGATCGGCGCGGGCAGCGATGCCGGGTCGGCCTGACTCGCGGCGAGACCGTCGGGACGCATGGCCGCGGGAACGAACTGCGGCGCAGCGCCGGGCGCAAGCAACGGCGCCCAGCCGGTCACCGTCGCGGCGACTCCCAAAGCAACGCAACCGACGATCGCGATCCAAGTACGCATACTGAGCCTCCCACGCACGCGCGCGGCGACGCCGGCGGTGCGGCCCGAACGTCTGGTGGGGCGCATATTGGCGGGAAGTGCGATGCTCCCAAGGCCCCCCGAGAAGTTATAGCGACCCAGGCGCGCCGCTGTCGAGCGCTGACCGCCGATTGCCTCGGCTATTGCGACACGGCGGCTCCGATAAAGACTCTCGCCTGTCTTCGCAGAAGTCGCCAAGGTGAGCGAGAGCGGGCCTCACTATCGGTCCGGCTGGGGAATTCCGCACCTGCAATTGCCCCGCGCGATCGGCGTGCCAAGTATGTCGCACCACCACGAGGAGGAGGAGGAAGACATGAAGAACTGGCTTGCTTCGAACACGCTACTTGCCGCACTCGCCGCGGCGCCGGCCTTCGCCGGAACGTACAACTGGAACCACGTGCCCGCCGTCGGCTCGTACAGCAACAGCGCCGGCTCGCTCCTGAATGTCAGCACCAGCTACAACACGAACACCAATGTGCTGTCGTGGTACGCCACGTTCGGCGCCGTACCGAACAGCTCTTCGCTCTTCACCAACGGCTTTACGCTCGCGCTCACCGACGGCCCCAATCCCAAGGGCAATGACGGCGAACTGGCGATCCTGTACTTCGACGCCCGCACCGCCACGCCGATCCTGACCGCCTACGGCTACAACGGCAAGAACGACACGACGAGCTACAAGGACGGCTCGGGCGTCAGCGGCACGCAGACCCCGGACCGCATCTGGTCGTCGCTGAACGACCCGACCGGCGCTCTGCTGGACATTCGGGCGGTCGTGAACAACGACGGCACGCGCACGCTCGGCTTCACGATGGACGCCACGCTTATCAACGAGCACGCGCCGCTCTACCCGCAGAACGACGTGTACACGGGTATCGGTTATGACTCGCTGATCGGCTACTGGTTCCACCCGTTTGCCGGATTGAACACGACGTACGTCGGCAACTTCCTGTCGAACTGGAGCTGGGGCCGCCAGGGCTGGCTCGACGGCAGCAACGGCCGCGTCATCCCTGAGCCGGCGTCGGCGCTGCTCGGTATGCTCGGCCTGGTCGCGGTGGCGCGAGTCGCCTGCTCGCGGACCGGTCGCGCCGAATAGCACGGCGGCCGCTTGCGGCCAACAGTCTCCACCATCCACGCGGAGGCGCGGCCCGTCGGAAGCGCGCCTCCGCGGTTCCTTGCGTGGAGCAACCGCCGAATCCCGCCGCCGCTACGATGCGCGGCGATGCATCGACCCCGCCAGCGACGATCGCCTGAGCGCAGCTCCCCGCCGTCAGACTTCGCGGGTCAGTCGCCCTGGGTGCGCCTGCGCTCGCACACGTACCATCCGTTCATCTTCGAAAAGATGATCGACGCCGCCGATCGCGCGGCGCGGCCCGGCGACGTGGTCAACGTCTACGACCGTGCTGGCGCGCTGTTCGGCAAAGGACTGTTCAACCCACGATCGCAGATCGCCGTGCGCATGCTCACGCACGCCGACGAGCCGATCGACGACGCCTTCTGGCGGCGCCGGTTGGCGGCGGCTGTCGAACTGCGGCGCATGCACGCGCTCGACGAGGTCACCGACGCCTATCGACTTGTTCACGCGGAGGGCGACGGGCTGAGCGGCCTGGTCGTGGAGCGCTACGGCGATTGGCTGGTTTGCGAGCTTTTCTCGCTCGGAATGTACGAGCGTGCCGCGCACCTGACGGAGATGCTCGCGCAACTGCTGGGGCCGCCGAAGCGGTTGGATCGGCCCGCGGGCGAGAACTGGCAGATCCTGCTGCGCGCCGACGAGGAAATCGAGCGTATCGAGGGCTTTCAGACGCAGCCGCAGAACGCGCCGGCCGAGCTTGTGATCCGCGAGCACGGAGTGCGATACCGCGTCGATGTCGCAGGCGGTCACAAAACGGGGTTCTTCTGCGACCAGCGCGACAATCGGCGACACCTGGCGACGCTGTGCAGCGGCGCGAACGTCCTGGACCTTTGCTGCTACAGCGGCGGATTCGGACTGTGCGCGCTGCGGCTGGGCGGCGCGCGGAGCGTGACGGCGGTCGATCTGGACGAGAGCGCGATCGCATTGGCGCGCGACAACGCGAATCTGAACCAGGTGCGGATCGATTTCGCACACGCCGACGCGTTCGTCTATCTGCGCCAGATGCTGGCATTGCAGCGTCGCTTCGAGGTGTGCGTGCTGGACCCGCCGAAACTCGCCACGAGCCGGCAGGGCATCGATGAGGCGCTGCATCGCTATCACGATCTGAATCGGCTCGCGCTGCAGGTGGTGCAGCCGGGCGGGGTGCTGCTGACGTGCAGTTGCAGCGGCCTGGTGAACTCTGACATGTTCCGCGAGGTTGTGCACCGCGCGGCGCGCGCGGCGGGCCGCCCGGCGCAGCTTCTCGCGCAGACCGGCGCCGGCCCGGACCATCCGGTGCAGCTCGGCTGCCCCGAGTCGCAGTACCTGAAGGCGCTGTGGCTGCGGGTCGGGTAGTGGTCGTCGCGTCGGATTGCAGCAAGTAGCATTCGGGTTTCCGCGGCGCCGTTGCCCGGCAACCAACGAGAGCATGCATGGTGAAATCGAGCAATTCCTGCAGAATCGCAAGTTCCGTTGCCGTGCTTGTGTGCGTGCTGCTGATCGGCGGCTGCCAGGGCACCGGCTTGGCAAAGCCCTTCGCCGAAGGGCACCTCGAACGCGGCGCGGCAGCGCTCGAACGGCGTGAGCTGGATGCCGCGATCGCGGAACTGAAGCAGGCGGTGCGGCTCGATCCGCAGCGCGCCGAAGCGCACCTGAAGCTGGGCATCGCCTACAAGGAGGACGGCCAGCTCGAGAACGCCGCCTTCTCGCTCGAAGAGTCGCTACGGCTCAAGCCGGACGATTTTTCGGCCGCGTTCAACTTGGGCGAGGTCTATCGACTGCTGAAGAAATTCTCACAGGCCGTGCGAGCCTACGCCCAGGCGGTTCGAAACAACCCCGACGATTTCGATGCGCAGTACCGCCTGGCGGGCGTTTATCACGACTCGGGGGATTTCGGCAACGCCGTGCGCACCTACGAAGCCGCGCTGCGTCTCGAGCCGCGCAACGCCTCGGCGTGGTGCAATCTCGGCGCGGCGCACGACGCGGCCGGCGACGCGTACAGCGCGATTGCGGCCTATCGGCGCTCGCTGGAATGCAACACGAGCCAGCCTGCGGTGCTGGTGAATCTGGCGACGGTGTATCTGAACCAGGAACGCTTCGCCACGGCGCGCAAGACGCTGGAAGCCGCGATCAAGCTCGACGGCAAGCTGTCGGTCGCATTCGAGCGGCTGGCGTATTGCCTGTGGCGCGAACAGCGTTACGACGACGCGGCGAAGAACTACTCGACGGCGATCGAGCTTGACGGCCAGAACGCACGCGCCCACGCGGGCTATGGGGTGGTGCGAATGACGCAGTCGCTGGCGGACGGCAGTCGCGCCGACTACCGCGACGCCGCGATCGAGGCCTGGCATCGTTCGCTCGAGCTCGACCCGCGACAGCCGAAGCTGCGCGAGCTGATCGACAAATACCGGCCGCGCGGCGCGACGCCGATCATCTCGGCGGACGGGTAGCCGCGTCGTGGCCGGCAGCGCAGCTCCGCGATCCGCCGCCGCGAATTGCATGCCGACGCAGCCCGAGCCGCGCGCTGCGGCCGAGGCGGTCGTCGAGTTCGGCGCGGCCCGCTTCACCTTGCTTTCCGATACAGCGGTGCGTCTCGAATGGTCCGCGACGCGGCAGTTTGAGGACCGCGCATCGCTGCTCGTGGTGAACAGGTGTCGCCCGCTGCCGCCGTTTCATTGCTCCCGCGCGGGCTCTGAGCTGCGGCTGCGCACGGCCGGACTGCACATCGACTACCGCGACGACGGGAAGCCCTTCCACGCGGGCAACCTCCGTATTGCGTTCGACACCGGTGGAATCCAAGGCGAGTGGCGACCCGGGACGGCGAACGGCGGAAATCTCCGCGGCACCGCGCGCACGCTCGATTGCGTGTCGGGCGGGCTGGAACTCGAGCCGGGCGTGCTGTCGCGCGACGGCTGGGTCCTGCTCGATGATTCGCAGCGGCTCGTGCTGAATCCAGCCGAGGACGGCGCCGGTCCGCCGGTTGACTGGCCGTGGCCGACGCCGCGCGCGGATCGCGAGGCGATCGATTGGTATTTCCTCTCCTACGGGCGCGATTACCGCCGCGCGCTGCGTGAGTACACGTCGATCGCGGGGCGCGTTCCGCTGCCGCCGCGCTATGTGTTCGGCGCCTGGTGGTCGCGCTACTGGGCCTACAGCGATGCGGAGTTTCGCGCCCTGGTGCGTGAGTTTCGCGAGCATGACACGCCGCTGGATGTGCTGGTTGTCGACATGGACTGGCACCTCGACGGCTGGACCGGGTACACGTGGAACCCGCGCTATTTTCCCTATCCAGACGGGTTTCTGCGCTGGGCGCATGACGAAGGTCTGCGCGTGACGCTGAATCTGCACCCGGCCGACGGCGTGGGCGCGCACGAAGCGGGCTACGCGGATTTCTGCCGCGCGATGCAGCGCGATCCGGACGCGGCGCAGCGCGTGCCGTTCGACGCAACCGATCGCCGATTTGTCGCCGCGTATTTCTCCCTGCTTCATCACCCGCTCGAGCGACAAGGCGTTGATTTCTGGTGGATGGACTGGCAGCAGGGGACGTCGACCGCAATCGAGGGGCTTGATCCGCTGTTCTGGCTGAATCACCTGCACTGGACGGACTGGGAGCGCACGCCCGGCGCCAAGGCCGAGCGACCGCTGATCTTCAGCCGCTGGGGCGGGCTGGGAAATCACCGCTTCCCGATCGGATTCTCGGGTGACGCGTATTGCGATTGGGCGACGCTGGCGTTTCAGCCGCATTTCACCGCCACGGCGTCGAATGTCGCGTACGCCTATTGGAGCCACGACATCGGCGGGCACCAACCGGGCCCGGTCGACGCCGAACTCTACGTTCGCTGGATTCAATGGGGAGCGCTCAGCCCGATTCTGCGCACGCACACGACAAAGCATCCAGACGCGGAACGCCGCATCTGGAAATTCGAGCCTGCGGCGTTTGAGGCGGCGCGGGCGGCCTGGCGGCTGCGCTATGAACTGCTGCCGTACGTCTACACGGCGGCGCGGCAGTGCCATGACGACGCGATTGGGCTTTGCCGGCCGCTGTACTACGAGTGGCCGGAACTCGAGGAGGCGTACCGAGCTGCCGGGGAGTACATGTTCGGCGAGCATCTGCTGGTCGCGCCAGTCTGCGAACCGATCAACCCGCACAGCGGCCTGGCAAGCACCGTCGTGTGGATTCCGCCCGGAGAATGGCGGCACTGGTTCACCGGCCGCGTGTACAGCGGTCCGCAGCACTATCCGATGGCGACGCCGCTGGACGAGATACCTTTATTCGTGCGCGCGGGCGCGACGATCCCACTGACGCCGCCTGCCGCGCAGAACACGAACGCGCCGCTGGACCCGCTCGTCCTGCGCGTGTTCGCAGCGCCCACGAGCGCCGAGGTCGTGACTCGCTTGTACGAAGACGACGGCCTGAGCCGCGGCTACGAACGCGGCGAATCGGCGTGGACTGAGTTTCGGACCGGATGTTCGCAGACGTGCGTGCGCGTGACGATCGAGGCACGGGTCGGGGCGTACGCCGGCGCGCCGGCTGCGCGCGGCTACGAGATTCAACTGCTCGACCGGCGAGTGCTGGCGGTTCGCGTGGATGGGCGGCCGCTTTCGGGCGGTTGGTGCGCCGGCGAAACCGGCGCAGCGCTGAGCCTGCCGCCGCGTTCGGTGTCGGAGCGTGTGGTCGTCGAGTTCGAGTGCGACCCGGCGGCCAGTCACGCGCTGGCGAGCGGCATGCGCGGGCTGGAGCGACTCGTGCGCGGAACAGCGGCGCGTCTGGAGCGTCAACGCGACGCCGACTCGGACCTGCTGCACGCAGCGCGCCGCTTCGGATTGTTCGCGAGAGCAGACGTGAGCGTCGTCGGCCCGACTAGCATCGACGTACATCATCAGGCGGTTTCAGCGACGCCCGCGCGCGGCGCCACCGCTTCACCCGTCGCGGTGCGCATCTGCGATGTTGCCGGGTGGACGCCCGGCGCAGAGCAGCCGTCGGCGACGGGCGACGGATTCGTAAAGCGATTCGAGGTGGCGATGCCGTTGCAGCCGCGCGTGCTGCGGCTCGAAGCGGAGTTCGAGCTGGCGGGCCGGCGTTACACGTTGCCGCTTGAGCGCACAATGTTTCCCAGCATCAACGGCTGGTGGGTTCGGGCCGGCGGGATTGGCTCGAGCGAGTCGTTCGTGCGCGAAATCTCGGCGTGGCTGCGCTCCGCGCGCTCGGGCAGCGCGGCGCCGCCCGAGTGGTCCTGGATCGCGCGTACGCTTGAGTCGGGCGACCCGTCGGCCGACTTTCGCGCAGGCGATTCGGATCTGTCGTCGGGCGTTGCCGCAAGCGAATCGCTGTACGCCGCGGCGATTCTGGACGTGCCGACGGAGCGCGATGCGCGGCTGGTCGTGGGTACTGCCGGCCCGTACGAGCTTTGGCTGAACGACCAACCGGTGCATCGATACGTGAGCGGACGGCCTTGGGCCGTTTGGCATGACGTCCTGACGACTCGGCTCATCGCAGGGCTAACCGTGGCGGTGTTGCGAATTGATCCGGCAGCGGATCGTTGGTTCAGTCTGCGGTTGGAGAATGTTGGTGGGGCTGCGATGTGCGACGTGGAAGTGCGGCAGTGCACGTCGGGGACTGGATAAGCCCTGTGGTGCTGCAGGGTGGGCCGTGCCCACCTTTGGTGCTCCGCCAAAAATACAGATCGTTCGTGCTCTAGATCCAGGTCGGCACTGCAGCATCTCGCGAAGCGCAGGCGGACGGTGGGCACGGCCCACCGTACACGATCGCCGAGCGCAAGCCGCGATGTGTTCGCGCATCACGCCGTCGACGCCGGCCCAATCGATCGTATCGGAAGCGATCGTATTTCCTGCCGCACTCGGGACAGCATTCGCTGCGAATTCCGAAACGCGGGTAGTAGCAACGCGGACAGTGGCTACGGCGTGTGATCGCCTGGAATCGGGCTGAGAGCGGCTGTGTCAACGTCAGGATCACAAGCGCGCCCAGCATGCAGCCGATCCCGAACCACTTGAGCGCCATCGGCACCGCAGGGACGAGCAACGAGATCCCCACAATTGCAGCGAAAACAAACTGCAGCGCAGCGACCACCAGCATGTATCTGCGTGCTCGTCGCGCGTAAGCCGCGAGGCGCTCGCGCGTCCAGGCTGGTCGGCGCTGCCCGCTCATTTCTCCCGCTCCGGCGGCTTCGGCGCCGGCGGGGTCGTCGGCGCTTGGCCGCATTCGGGACAGCGAGCCGCGGCGAGGCCGCGCAGGTCGTAGCCGCAGTGCATGCAAGGCTCGAACCCGCGTTTGCGCAGTTCGACACGCAGCTCGATGCGCATCTTCCGCTGAAGGATGAAGAGGAACGCACCGCCGAAGAGTGCGCCGGAGATACCGGAGCTGAGCGCCGTGGTCCCGATGCTTCCCAGCCAGGGTTGCAGGTAAGGACGCGCCGGCCACATTGCGAGCGTGAACGGCAATTGGATCATCGCGGACAGCAACACGAGGCGCGCGAAGAACGGCCAACCCTGTCGTTTGAGGAACGCGCGGTACGTCGTCGCCCAGAAGTCCGCGCGGTCCTCGCTCGTGTCGTAATAGCGCAGTTCAGGAAACAGCCATTGATTGCTGGAATCGCCGAGCGTGAACATCCAGATGCGGAAGCGTCTCATCACGTCGGTTCTCCGCCGCGCGGCGCCCGCCTGCTATTCGGGGCCGGCCGGCGTCGCGCTCGGCTTTGTGATGCTCCAGCGGTCGATCGAGCGCCCTTCGAGGTCGATCTGCTCGAGCTCGAGCGTATCCCCGGCGACGCGCACGACGGTGAAGCTGTGCACCGAGTTGTTCGCGACCGCCATCACGGGCCCGAGCACCTCGGGCTGGCGGATTTCATACAACGCCGCGCCGCCAGCCCCGGTAACGATGTACACGGTGCCGCCTTCGGCGGGCGCGCCGCCGCGCAGAGCATGTGAGCGCTGGTACATGTGGTCGTGGCCGAAGAAGGCGACGTCGACGCCGGTTTCGTCAAACACGGGGACCAGCGCCTCGCGCACGCCGAGCGCGGGCCGGTGCTTGCCGGCGGTGTAGGGCGGATGATGCATCACGGCGAAACGCCAGCGCGGCCCCGGCGCGGCGAGCACTTGGCGCGCCCAGGGCGTGACGGCGCCGGTCAGCGATTCCTGCGAGCAATTGCTGTCGATGACGAGGAAACGGGCGTCGGCGTAGTCGAACCAGTAGTGGTTCTCCGGCGTCTGGCCGGCGGGGCCGTTTTCGGGCAGGTCGAAGACCTCGCGGTACGGATCACCAAAATCAGGTTCCGAAACGTCGTGGTTGCCCAGGCTCGGCCAGAACGCGACCGACGCGAGGAGATCAGCGTACGGGCGGAAGAAGCGGCTCTTGTAGCGGTAGCGCTCGCCGCCGCTGTAGATCAGATCGCCGGTGTGAACGACGAGATCGGGTTCCAGCGCGGTCATTTGCGCCGCGAGCCGAAACTGCTCGGTCGTGCCCTTGCCGCTGTCGCCGAAGACGAGAAACGAGAAGGGGGCGCCGCTCGGCTTGTTGGTTTTCAGTGTGCCGCCGCCGATGTCGCGGTCGCCGACGAGGATGCGGTAGGCATAGGCGCTCGCCGGCTGAAGATTGGTGATCTCGGCGCGGCAGCGAAGCTCGCGGTGCGAGACCTGCACGGTCGGCTGCGGTGCGCCGGCGGGCGCGGCGACCGTGAGGCTGCAGTCGGCCTGTCGCGACGTGTACCACACGAGGACGGCCGAGTTGCCGGTGGCCTGCTGCACGAGCGGGCCTTCGTCGAGCCAGGCCGGCAGCAGCCACGGTGATGCGCCGTAGAGGCCGACGCTCGCGACCATCAGACTGACGACCGTGATCGCGACGCGCCGGCGGCGACCGCGCATGCGGCGTTCGTGGTCGGCGTCGTCGAAAGTCTCGTCAGCGCTCGGTGTCGGAGACAGTGTGATTTCGTCGTGGGTCATGGGCGTGATCCGCTGGGTATTTCGGGTTGTGATCCGCGACGCAGGTTCTGAACAATATCGAGTAGCGCCGCACGCGCGGCGCGTGCACGCTCACCGCGGCCCGCAGGTGCGACGCGCGGCGGACCGCCGGGCTCAGCGGGCGGCTGCACGCGATAGAGCGAGCCGTCGCCTTCGAGAATCCACTCGCGATCGCGCACCATGAACTGGTCGCCCAGCGCGCTGTACGACCAGGCGCGCGGCGCGTCGGCTCCGCGCAGCACCGGAACGAAGCTGCGACCGTCGATCGCGTGGTCCGTCGGCAGGTTCGTGGCCGCAAGCTCGGCGAAGGTCGGCAGCACGTCGGCGAGGTCTACCAGCGCATCGCTCGCGCGGCCGGGGCGGTCGATGCCGGGGCCGGCGACGATCAGCGGCACCGTCGCGCCGGCGCGGGTCACCGTCCATTTGCCTTCGTCGATGCCGCCGTTGTCGCTGGTGATGACGATCCAGGTGTGATCGCGAAGGCCGAGCGCGGTCAGCCCGTCCGCCAGGCGACCGATGGTGTGATCGAGGTAGGCCAGGCTGCTCTCGAGATTCGCCGGATTGCGCCGCGCGGGGTCGGCGGGGTCCGGCGTTTCCTCGTACGGGCGATGCACGAGAACCGACGGGAAGTACAGGAAGAACGGGCGCTCGCGATTGCGCCGCATGAAATCGAGCGCGGCGTCGAGCAGCAGCGCCGGGCCGTAGTCCTGGTCGGTCGTTGCAACGGGCGCGCCATTTCGCCGAAGCGCGGGCTTCCAGAATCGCCGACGGCCGTCGGCGCCGGCGTCGGTCGCAAGGTCGTGCTGGGTCCAGGCGAGATACTCGTCGAAACCGTGGTCCAGGATCGTGCGCGGCGAGGCGTCGAATCGCGCCAGGTGCCATTTGCCGAACAGGCCGGTGGCGTATCCGGCGCGATGCAGGACCTCAGCGATTGTGAGGTGTCGCGGATCGAGGCCGCGTTCGATGACGTCGCGCACCTGACGGTCAAAGCCGGTGCGAAATCCGTAGCGACCGGTCATCAGCAAGGCGCGCGACGGAGCGCAGGCCGGCGTGGCCCAGCACGTGCGAAAGCGCAGGCCCTGGCCGGCGAGCGCGTCGATTCGCGGAGTCGCCGTCGACGAGCCGCCGTAGCACCCGAGCGCACCCGGCCCGAGGTCGTCGATCACGATGAGAACGAAGTTGGGGCGTCGTGCCGCTGAGGCAGCGGCCGGCGGCGATTGCGCTTCCGCCGCGCCGGCGCAGAAAACCAGAGCGAACGCCAGTGCGCGCGATGGGTGCATGCGTCGGAGTGTATCGGAGCGAAGGCCGGCTGCGCCGCGTCAGGGCTTGACGGGCTGCATCACGCCGTCCGTGCCCGGCGCACGCGCAGGCGACGCACCGGCATTCGGAGTCGCAGCAGGATTCGGCGCCGGCGTGGCGGCGGATCCCGGCGAAGCGGCGGGCGCCTGCGGTACGTCGGCGGCGCCGGCGCTCACGGGCTGCGCGCCCCAGTCTTCCTCACCCTCGGGGACCGCATCGTGATCCGGCCCGAGCAGTTGCTTCGAAACGCGACCGTCGCTCTCCATCACGGTCCACGGCGGCGTGACAGCCGTGCTCACCGGAAACGCGGCGGTGTTGAGCAGGAATCGCGCCAGGCCGTAGGGCGTGGCGACTACGTCTTCCCAGCCGGTGTGATACTTGTTGCGGCCCTCGCGGCCAGCGCCCTTGTCCTCGAACGGGTCCTCGAAATAGAGCGGCCAGTGCGTGGCGGGCGTCAGGTCCGGGTGTGCGTGCATGCCGTTCCACGGTCGCGAGCGCGACGGGGCCGGCGCGCGGGTCGCGAAGACGACGCTCGCGGTCGGCGTGTCGTAATCCGCGGTGGTGGCCGGTCCGTTCTCGTTCCACTGGTCCGGCAGCAGCGACATGCCTTCGTTTTTCGAGCAGCCTGCGAGCAGCGCGGCGAGCACAACCGTCGTCGTACCCAGCGCTGACATGGCCAGCCGATCCGTGGCGTTCATGGCGTCACTCCTCGGTCGCGTTGAGGACCGCATAGTTCGTAGGCTCTTTTGTAACCTGAATGTCGTGCGGATGCGACTCCACCACCCCGGCCGCCGTGACCCGGACGAATCGCGCCCGCTCGTGCAGATCGGGAATGGTGCGACAGCCGCAGTACCCCATGCCCTGGCGCAGTCCGCCGACGATCTGATGCACGTACTCGCCGAGCGGTCCGCGGTAGGGGACCCGGCCTTCGACGCCTTCGGGCACCATTTTTCGCGGCTGGTCAGCATTCTGGCCGTAGCGGTCGGCCGAACCGGCCTGCATCGCGCCGATCGAGCCCATGCCGCGGTATTCCTTGTAACGCCGGCCCTTCCAGATGACCAACTGTCCCGGCGATTCATCCATGCCCGCGAAAAGCGAGCCGAGCATCACGGCGTCGGCGCCGGCCGCCAGGGCCTTCGTCACGTCGCCGCTGAAACGAATGCCGCCGTCGGCGATGACCGGAACGTCGGAGGCGGAGGCCACGTCGAGGATCGCGGTGATCTGTGGCACGCCCGCGCCGGTTACGACGCGCGTGGTGCAAATCGCGCCCGGGCCGATGCCGACTTTCACCGCATCTGCGCCCGCGGCGATCAGATCGCGCGCCGCTTTCGCCGTGACGATGTTCCCCGCGATGATCTGAATCGACTGGCGGCTGCGCAGCGCTTTGACGGTTTCGATGACGGCGTCGCTGTGGCCGTGAGCCGTATCGACGACGAGCAAGTCGACGTCGGCCGCGATCAACTGCTCGGCGCGTTCGTAGTCGTGCGGTCCGATCGCTGCGCCGACGCGCAGCCGACCGCGGGCATCGGCGCAGCGCATCTGGTGGTCTCGCGAGCGATCAATGTCGCGCATCGTGATCAGTCCGGCCAGCTTGCCGCGATCGTCGACGAGCAGCAGCTTCTCGACACGCGCTCGTTTCAGAATCGCTTCGGCCTGATCGAGCGTGGTCTGTGGCGGAGCCGTGACCAGGTCGCTCTTGGTCATGACGTCCGCGACCGTTCGCGCGCTGGGGTCGGTAAACTTCAGATCGCGGCGTGTGAGAATGCCGACCAGCGCCCCATCGGCGCGCGTGATGGGAATGCCGCTGACGTTCTGCAGCCGCATCACGGTCTGGGCGCGTTCGAGCGGCTCCTCGGGGCGGAGCGTGACCGGATCGATGATCACGCCGCTCTCGGAACGCTTTACCTTGCGCACCTCGCGGACCTGGGCGTCGACCGGCAGATTGCGGTGAATGACGCCGAGGCCGCCTTCCTGGGCCAGCGCGATGGCGAGCGTGCTTTCGGTGACGGTATCCATTGGCGCCGACACCAGCGGAATGTTGAGACGAATGTCGCGCGTGAGCTGAGTGCTGATGTCGATGTCGCGCGGATGAAAACTCGCGCGATCCGGCACGAGCAGCACGTCATCGTAGGTGAATGCCTGACCGAGAATCTTCGATTCGTGCAGACCGTCCAACATAGAGCTAGGATACCGACGTCATTCCGAGTGTCAACGAACGCGGCGGGCATGCCGCGCCTGCGTGGGAGCATGCGAATGCGGGTTTCTTCGGCGATCGGTCGAGCACGGGTGAGGGGTCGCGGCGCGGCGCGACAGCCCGCGAGGCGATTCGGTTGGCTGGCGCTCTGTATGGCGCTGGCGGCGACCGGCTGCGACCCCGCGCCGACGCGCGGCCCGACGCCGATTGCGAGCCGGCCGGCTTCTTCCGCGTCGCGACCGGCATCCGGTCCGGCTGCGGCTATCGATCCGGCTTCGCTCGAAGTCAACCGCAAGCCGCCGCTGCTGTTTCAGGCGCGACCGAAATCGGCGGACGTCGTGCGCGTTGGAGCGTGGAACATCGAGTGGCTGGGCTCACCCGAGAACCGCTCGGGACCGGCGCGCGAGTTTGCTCAGTTCCCTGAGGTGCTTGCAGACTACGTGCTCAGCGCCGGCGTTGACGTGCTGGGCCTGGCCGAAATTGCCGCCACGAACGAAGAGCCGCCGCTGCGCAGCGCGATCCTCGACCGCGTGTTTGAAATTGTGAAGGAAAAGGGCGGCGGAACGTGGGAGCACGAACTGTTTCCCGCGCGCACCGGCCGCAACCAGAACCTGGGCATCGCCTGGGACGCCACGCGCGTGCAGCGAATCGGCGCCGCGCGCGTCGTGTGCGCGCCGGACGAGCGCGGCGAAACGGGTGAGATTTATCTGTCACGCACGCCTCACGCCGTCACCTTTCGCGCGGGGGACGCACAAACGGATTTCGTTGTTGTGCCGGTGCATCTGAAGAGCAATCGCGGCGGCGACTTCGCGACGCACCGCGCCAAGGAAGCGGAATTTCTGCTCACGGCGCTGCCGGCGGCCGCGGTCGACCCAGATGTAATCATCATCGGCGATTTCAATTGCTCCAACGCGCGGGAGCCGGCGCCGGCGGCGCTGGCCGGGGCGGGGTTCGTCGATCTGAACGCGTCGGACGCCTCGACCCACTGGCGCTACGGGGCGCTCGATCGCGGCTTCGTGCCCGCGGCGCAGCCGGAGTTTGCGCGGCGGGAGTTCGAAGTTGTGCGCGAGGAGTACTTGTCCGCCCGCCAGATGGACGCCGAAGCGTTCAAGAAGCACCTGTCCGACCATTTCATGGTGGTGACGCAGGTGCAGGTGGGGCCGGACGACGATTGACGACCGCCGCGGGCGCTTTGCGACCTCGAATTCGGCCGGCGGTCTCCGATAGGATTGGAAAGGCGGCCGAGCCGGCCGCAGCCAACGGGAGCATGTCATGGGCCTGTGGGACAAATTGCGCGGCGAACTGATCGACATCATCGAGTGGCTCGACAGCAGCCACGACACGATGGTGCACCGCTTCGAACGCTACAACAACGAGATAAAGTACGGCGCGAAACTGATCGTGCGCGAAGGACAGGCCGCCGCGTTCATCAACGAGGGGCGGCTGGCAGACGTCTTTGGTCCCGGCACGTACACGCTCGAGACCAAGAACCTGCCCGTACTCTCGACGCTGATGGGCTGGAAGTACGGCTTCGACAGCCCGTTCAAGGCCGAGGTCTATTACGTCAGCACGCGGCAGTTCACCGACCTGAAATGGGGGACCAAGAACCCCGTCATGCTGCGCGATCCGGAGTTCGGCCCCACGCGCTTGCGCGCCTTCGGCACCTATGTGATTCGCGTGACCGATCCCGGCGCGTTCATTCGCGAAATCGTCGGCACGAACGATCAGTTCACGGCGTCGGACATCTCCGAGCAGCTTCGGAACATGATCGTGTCGCGCTTCACGGACATCCTCGGCGAGAGCAAGATTCCCGTGCTCGACCTGTGCGCGAACTACGATGAGCTTGGCAAGTTCGTGACCGACCGCCTGACGCCGGAATGCGCCAAGTGGGGAATCGAGCTTTCAAAGCTGCTTGTCGAGAACATTTCACTGCCGCCGGAAGTCGAGCAGGCGCTCGACAAGCGCACGAGCATGGGCGTCATCGGCGATCTATCGAAGTACACGCAGTTTCAAGCGGCTGAGGCGTTGCGCGACGCCGCGGCGAACCCCGGCGGCACCGCTGCCGCGGGGCTTGGCGCGGGCATGGGTTTCGCCATCGGCGGACAGATGGCCGGCGCGCTGCAGGGTGCATCGGCCGCGGGCGCGGCAGGCGCTCACGCACCGCCGCCGCTGCCGGGAGCGGTGCAGTTCTGGGTGGCGGTGAACAATCAGCAGACCGGGCCCTTTGATCTGCCGGCGCTGCAGCGAAAAGTGCAGGCGGGCGAACTGAAGCAGGATGCGCTCGTGTGGCGACCCGGGATGCAAAGCTGGAGCGCGGCCGGCGGTGTGTCAGAATTGCAGCCGCTATTTGCGAACGTGCCACCACCGCTGCCGTGAGCGGCCATCGAGCCCGACGAAGACTTCCGTAGGCTAGCGCGTCTCGCCTGCGCTCGAAACGGTCGGAGCGCTGCTACGGCGTCTCGCCGTCCTCTTGCGCCGGTTCGGCCGGCTCGTCGCTCGATTCCGGCGCTTCCTCCGCCGCGGGCTGCGAACTTGGGACTGGCGCGGGCGCAGGAGCCCCTGCGCCACCAAACTCGCGCGACACCTTCGATTTCCCGCCAATCGGCGCCCGGCCGAGCTTCGACGTCAGCACATCGCTGACGCTCGGCGTCTTCGGCGCTACAACCGGCTTTTCATCCGTCACGGCGGCCACTGTCTTCGGCTTGTCCGAATAGAACGCGTGCCGCACTTCGTCGGCTTTGGCAAATGGCACGTCGGTCGGCCGTACGCACAACACGCGACCGTCAGGGGAAGCGACGTACGCAACCGCGTCGCCCGTCACGGACACTCCCAGAGTGAATCCGGGGATGCCGGCCGCGGCCTGGATCTCGCCGCTTTCCGCGTCGACGCGCAGCAGGCGCTGGTCGCGCGCCTGAACGAGCAGCTCATCTCCGACCTGCGACAGCACGCGCCGGCCGGCCGTCAGCGTCCACTTTGTTCGTTCCTCGACGCCGAGCACCGCCGTATCAAGGGCGATCAAGCCGTCGACCTCGTTGTACTGATAGACGCGGCCGGTCGCGACATAGGGCGGCTCATACAGCGAGGCGCTCGTTCTCGCGCGCCACCGAGCGACGCCCGTGCCGAGCTCGAGCTGATAGAGCGAACGGTCGCGGCTGGCGGCGTAGACGCCTTCCGCGTCAACCGCGAGGTCGGCGGTTACAGAGCCCATGCGCGGCCGCGAACGCCAGATCAGCGAGTGATCGGCGCTGCGCAGGCAATAGACGTAACCGTCGGTGCTCGCGAAATAGACGCGATCGCCGACGACGAGCGGCTTCGATTCGTTCGGGCCGCCGGTGAGTCCCTTCCAGAAGGGGAAATTATCGGTGATTTCGAAGGCGTAGACGCGGCGATCAATTCCCGCGAGATAGATGCGACCTTCGCTGACGGTAGGCGCCGAGCCTGCGGGAAAGCGCAGATCAGCGGCACGCGTGCGGGTGCCGTAGAGACGATCAAACTGCAGGATCTGCGAAGGAGTCGCGAAGATCGTCAGGTCGCCGCTGTGGCCGGGTTGCTTCAGGCGGTAGCCCGCGGGCGTAACCTGCTTGCTCCAGCGCAGCGTGCCGGTCGGCGCGTGCACCGCATATGCGTAGCCGTCGGGCGTGGTCAAGTAGAGCTGGTCGTCGACGAGGAACGCATCCGCGACCGTTTGCCCGGTCAGCAGCGGCAACTGAAGCTGCCAGAACTTGCGGAGGTCGAGCGAGGCGAGCGCCTCGTTGGCAACGAAGTCCGGTTGAGCGAGGGCAGTGCCGGCGCCGCAAATCCACAGCAGTACGACTGCCCGCAAGCGTCGAAGATCCATGGCGCCTCCCCGCGATCGCGCCCGCTCGGCGGGCGTCCGCGCAGCCGGAACCGTCGGCGGTGCAATCACGGTCGCGCCGCCGCCCGACGAAAACTATCGGCCGGCCCTGCGGGCGTCAACGCTGGCCGCGCTTGCGTGTCTTCTTATCCGGCGTATCTTTAACGGTGACATCGGGCAGCGCCCCGGGCACGGATGCCTGTCGAGTCGCTGCGCCGCACGCGGGATCCACGCAGATCAGGGAGTGCAAGGCATGTGGCAGAAGGCGAGATGGTCGGGCGGATTGGTAGGTCTTGGCACCTTGCTGTTCGCGATCGGTTGCTCCGATGCGAAGGACCTGCAAATCCAGGCGCTTCAGGAGGAGAACGCCGCCTTGAAGCGCGAGAAGGCGGACTGGGAATCGCGGTTGCTCGCGTGCCAGTCGGAGCTGGAGGCGGCGCGCCGTCGCGCGCTCGAGCTGCAGGATCAGGTAAATCGTCTGCAGAACGACTTGGCGCTGGCGAACAGCCGGCCGGCGCAGGTCGTTCAGCAGCCGGTGAGCAATCTGCCGCCGGGCTGGGTCGGCAATGAGAACATCGCCTGGGTCGACATCAGCGACGAAGTGCTCTTTGATTCGGGCAAGGCAGACCTGAAGGGCTCAGGGCGCTCGGTGCTGCAGCGCGTCGTGGGCGACATCCGCTCGCGCTTCGGCGATCGCGAGATCTGGGTCGTCGGGCACACCGACTCCGACCCGATCAAGCTGTCCGCGAAGCTCTGGAAGGACAATCTCGACCTCAGCGCGAATCGCGCGATGACCGTCGTGCGCGAGTTCTACAAGCTGGGCATGGAGCCGGGTCGGCTGCTGGCGGCGGGCGCCGGCGAGCACCACCCCAAGACCAGCAACGCGTCGCGCCCCGGCAAGGCGGCGAATCGTCGCGTGCAGATCATCGCGGCCAAGATGCCGCCGCTCGTCGCGCCGAACACCGGCATGCCCGCGGACGGCGAGGCCACGATCGTGATTCCGGCCGAAATGGCCGAGATTTTCGCGCTGGCGCGCGAGTAACGGCGCGCCCGGCTGCGCGGGTGACGAACGCGTAACGCGAGGCCGGCGCCGTGGCATGCACGGTGTCGGCCTCGTCTGTTTCCGGGGCGGAATGCTGGGAGCCTTGCGCGATGAGTGCATCGAAAGTTGAGCGTTGCGTGACGTGCGGCAAAGAGCTGGCGACCGGCGTCGCCGCGCAACAGCGCAGCTTCTGCTGTGATCGCTGCCAGATGGCCGACCTCGGGCGCTGGCTGCAGGGAGACTACGTGATCACGCGAGCGCTCACTGCCGACGAGCTCGAAGAGACCGACCCGGGCGCCGGGTCCGACCTACGCAGCTGATTCGGGTTTCTGCGGGGTCGGCGTCACGCCGGCCTTGGGGCGCTTCGCCCAGTGTCGCAGAAATTCAAACACCGCCGGTAGAACCGAGATCACGATGATCGCGAGCACGACCAGCGAGAAGTTCTTCTTGACGAACTCGAACCCGCCGAAGAAGTAGCCCGCGAAGACGCACAGCCCTACCCACAGCAAGCTGCCGATCACGTTGTAAAACAGGAAGTACGAATACGTCATTCGCCCCACGCCGGCCACGAACGGCGCGAAGGTGCGCACAATCGGCACGAAGCGCGCGATCACAATCGTTGCCCCGCCGTAGCGCTCGAAGTACTGATGTGTCAGATCGAGATACTCGCGCCGGAAGATGCGTGATTTCTCGCTGCGCATCACGCGCGGTCCGAGAAACGAACCGATCCAGTAGTTCACCGTGTCGCCCAGCACGCCGGCGATACTGAGCAGGAGAAACAGCACCCACGGGTCGAGCACGCGCGTTGTTCCGGCCAGCGCTCCGGACGCGAACAGCAGCGAATCGCCCGGCAGGAAAGGCGTCGCGACGAGCCCGGTTTCCAGAAAGACGATCACGAAAAGAATCGCGTACGTCCACGTCTGGTATTGCTGCACGATCTCGGCCAGGTGCTTGTCGATGTGCAGAATGAAGTCGATGAGGCCGCTGATCAGTTCCATGTCGCCTGCCGATCCGGTTTTTCGGGCGTGGCGGCGTTCCGCACACGAGCGGCGAAGTGTACTGCAATCGGCAGCCGCCCGCACGAACGTCGTCCGATAGCGAGCTGCGGCGGGCGCGCGCTCGCCCATTTCCGCGCGCGCAAGTCAATCGCGCTTCGCCAGTCGCGCCGCGATTTTGAACAATTCCACCGGACGCGTGCTGCACCCGAGCCGCGTGCCAGGGGGACAGCTTATGGGGCTTTTCACGAAGAAGTCGCAGCCGACCGGCGGCCCGACGAGCGCGTTTGCCGCGACCGCTGAAATCGAGAGTGCGCCGAAACCCGAAGCCAAGCCGAAGCCGGCGCCGCCACAGCCTGCCGCGCCGAGCGCCCCCGCGCCTCCCGCAGCGAGCGCACCGCCGGCGCCGCCCAAACCGGCGCCGACGCCGCGCGTCGACAAAGCGGTCGACGAGCGACTGAAGAAGTTCCACGAGCTGAAGGCGATGATTCACCGCAAGCTCGTCGAGCAGCTCGACATGAGCAAACTCAACGCCGAGCAGACCAGTGAGCTGCGTGAGCAGGTGCGGCAGGTCGTCATCAGCATCATCGATGAGCAGGACACGCTGCTGAATCACGCCGAGCGTCAGCGGCTGGCGGACGAGATTCTCGACGAGACCTTCGGCCTCGGGCCGCTCGAGACGCTGCTCAAGGACCCGAAGATCTCCGACATCCTCATCAATGGGCCGCAGCAGGTCTACATTGAGCGCGGCGGTCGGCTCGAGCTGACCGACGTGAAGTTCAAGGATAACAGCCACCTGCTGCACATCATTGACAAGATCGTCAGCCCGCTCGGCCGGCGCTGCGACGAAGTGTCGCCCATGGTGGACGCCCGTCTGAAGGACGGCTCCCGCGTCAACGCGATCATTCCGCCACTGGCGATCGACGGCGCGAGCATGTCGATTCGTCGTTTCGGCAAGAACCCGGTCAAGTGGGATCAATACGTTCAGTACAAGTCCTGCACCGCGGAGATGGTCGAGTTTTTCGAGGCCTGCGTGCACGCGGGTCTGAACATTCTGGTCGCGGGCGGCACCGGCTCAGGTAAGACCACGCTGCTCAACAACCTGTCCGCGTTCATTCCCGAGGACGAGCGTGTTGTCACGATCGAAGACGCCGCCGAACTTCAACTGCGTCAGCCGCACGTTGTGCGCCTCGAGACGCGTCCGCCGAACCTCGAAGGCAAGGGCCGCATCACGATCCGCGATCTGCTGATCAACGCACTGCGTATGCGACCCGACCGCATCGTGGTCGGCGAGTGCCGCGGCGGCGAGACGCTCGACATGCTGCAGGCCATGAACACCGGCCACGAAGGCTCGATGACCACCATTCACGCCAACAACACGCGCGACTGCGTGCAGCGCGTGGAGACCATGGTGATGATGTCGGGTTTCGAGCTGCCGCAAAAAGCCATCCGTCAGCAGTTCGCCAGTGCGGTCAGCCTGATCGTGCAGGCCGCGCGTCTCACCGGCGGCCGCCGCAAGATCATCAGCGTCACCGAAGTCCAGGGCATGGAAGGCGAAGTCGTCGTCATGCAGGACATTTTCCGCTTCGAGCAGGACGGAGTGGACGCCGATGGCAGGGCCTACGGACGCATCGTGTGCACGGGAGTACGGCCGCTTTTCATGGAGCGATTGCTCGCGCACGGCGCCAAAGTGAATCCACGCATGTTCGAGGCGCGCGATCTGGTCAGTGACGAGGTCTAAACAACACATCCAGGGAATGCGGGATCTACCATGATTCAAACACTCGCGATCGGCAGTGGCGACGCGTTGCTCTGGGTCCTCCTGGTCGCCGGACCCGGCATGGCCATCTACGGCGCCATGCAGCTCGTCAACGACCTGCGCAAAACCGACAAACGCAAGATCGCCGACCGGTTGAAGTCGCGCGGCGGCGGCAGCAGCCCGGCACGCGCCACGCTCGAGGAGCTGCGCAAGACGGGCCCGAAGTTGGAAGGCATGTTTGCGGCCGCGATGGCGCGCTACAGCTTCATGGTCCGCCTGCAATCCATGCTCGATCAGGCCAACCTCACCTGGAGCGCCTACAGCCTGCTCACGAACATGACGCTGGTCGCGTGTGTGCTGCTGGCCATCGTGCTGCTCGCCGGGCTGCCGATCTACGTCGGGCTGGGCGTGGCTGTGATGGTGTACCTGCTGCCGGTGTTGTATCTGATGCACGTGCGCCGTGCGCGACTGAAGAAGCTTGTGCTGCAATTGCCGGACGTGTTCGAATTGTTGAGCCAGGCGCTGCGCGCCGGCCATTCGCTCGCCAGCGGCATGCAGCTCATCGCGCGCGAACTGCCCGATCCGGCCGGCACCGAATTCGGCCGCGTGTTCCATGAGCAGAACCTCGGCCTCAAGATCGAGGATGCGCTCAAGAATCTCGCCGATCGCATGGACGTGCTGGACGTGCGCTTCTTCGTCACCGCGGTGCTCATTCAGCGCCAGACCGGCGGCGATTTGGCCGAAGTCCTCGACAAGATCAGCAGCGTCATTCGTGATCGCATCAAGCTGCACGGCACGGTACAGGCCCTGACCGCCGAAGGCCGCCTCTCGGGCTACGTGCTGCTCGCGCTGCCGATCCTGGTGTATCTCGCGATGCTGAAGATCAACTACGACTACGCGATGATGCTGGTCTATCACCCGACCGGTCAGATGATGGCCATGGCCGCCATCATCATGATGATCATGGGTTGGGTCATGATCAAGAAGATTATCAACATCAACGTCTAGCGAAGCAGCGGGGAATCGCGGCGCCGGCGCGCCGCGCGATGCGGGAGTGTGTGCGATGGAACTGATTACGATCGCCGTTCTGGGTCTGATCGCAGTCGGAATGGTCCTGTACAGCGTGCTGCCGCGCACGAAGGAAGCCCGCGATGCGCTGCGACGCCGCCTCGAAGGCCGCCGCACCGCGGACGAGGTCGCCACGATCAAGGAAAAGGCGCGGCAGACCGCGACCGATCAGCTCGTGAAGCGCGCCGCGCCGATGCTCACCAAGCTCATCATGCCGCTCTCCACCGAGCAGCAGTCTCAGCTTCGCTTCAAGCTGATTCAGGCCGGCTATCGCCATCCGCAGGCGCAGACCGTGCTGCTGGCGGGCAAGACGGCGCTCATGGTCGTCGGCGCCGCGCTCGGGGCGACGCTCGGCGCCACTCTCGGCTACGGGCTGAACGGCGCCATCGCCGCCATGCTCTTCGGCGGCGGGTTCGGTTTCATCGCGCCCGGTATGTGGCTCGGAATGGCGATCTCCGGCCGGCAGGAGAAAATCCGCCGTGGCCTGCCGGACATTCTCGATCTGATGGTGGTGAGCGTCGAATCCGGCCTGGCGCTCGACGCCAGCATCAAGCGCGTCGGCGAAGAGATGGCGATGGTACACCCTGATCTCTCCGAGGAGTTCCGCATCGCGACGCGCGAGTCGCAGATGGGCATCCCGCGCTCCGAGGCGCTGGAGAATCTCGCCACGCGCACCGGCCTCGACGAGGTCAAGTCGCTCGTCTCGGTCGTGGCGCAGGCCGAACGCTTCGGCACCAGCGTCGGCAAGGCACTGCGCAACCAGGGCGAGGCGCTGCGCACCAAGCGCCGCCAGAAGGCCGAAGAGAAAGCGCAGAAGACGGCGGTCAAGCTGATGATCCCGCTGGTGCTGTTCATCTTCCCCGCCATGGGCGTCGTGCTGGCCGGTCCGGCGGCGCTGCGGCTGATGGAAGCATTCGCCAAGTGACGATCGCGCCCACGCGTCGCGGCGCCCGGAGGGGAGCGCCGCGCGTGGGGCGCATCGGCGCGCATTGACCCGACACAACCCGCGCGGTAATCCTGCCCCATGACGCCGCGCGAAACCATCGCCATTCTCGATTTCGGTTCGCAGTACACGCAGCTCATCGCGCGCCGCGTGCGCGAGAATCACGTCTACAGCGAAGTGCTGGCGCCCACCGTGACCGCCGCCGACCTGCGCGGCAGGAACCTGAAGGGAATCGTGCTGTCCGGCGGTCCGTCCAGCGTCTACGCCGCCGAGGCGCCGGCGTTTGACCCCGCGATTTTCGAGCTGAGTGTGCCGATCCTCGGCGTCTGCTACGGCATGCAGGTCGCCTGTCGGCTGCTGGGGGGGCACGTCAGCGCCGCGCAGGCCCGCGAATACGGGCGTGTGCGGCTGAACGTGCGTCGCGCCGCTGACATCCTCGCGCACCTGCCGACGGAAACCTCGGTCTGGATGAGCCACGGTGACTCGGTGAGCAGCGTCTCCGATGAATTCGAGAGCCTGGCCACCACCGACAATTGCCCCATCGCCGCCGTGCGTCACCGCAGCCGCCCGATCTTCGGCGTGCAATTTCATCCCGAGGTTACGCATACGCCGCTCGGCGGGCAGATTCTGCGTAACTTCCTCTACGAGATATGCAATTGCCGCGGCGATTGGCGCATGGCCACCGTCGTGGACGAATTGGTCGAAGCGGTGCGCAACCAGGTCGGCCCTACGGCACGCGTCATCTGCGGGCTCTCCGGCGGCGTCGACAGCAGCGTCGTCGCCACGCTGATCCAGCGCGCCATCGACGAGCGGCTGGTGTGCATCTTCGTCGACAACGGCGTGCTGCGTCGCCGCGAAGCCGAGCTGGTCGAGTCGACGTTCCGCCGCCACTTCGGGATCGACCTGCGCGTCGCCGACGCGCGCGATCGATTCCTCAGCGCACTGTCAGGCGTGACCGACCCGCAGGAGAAACGCCGCCGCATCGGCGCGGAGTTCATCGAGGTGTTCAAGTCGGAGGCGCGTGCGGTCGCTGACGCGCGCTTTCTCGCGCAGGGCACGATCTACCCCGACGTGATCGAATCCGGACACGGCCCCGGCGGTCAGACCGCGGTCATCAAGCTCCACCACAACGTCGGCGGCTTGCCCGCGCAGTTGGGGTTCGAATTGGTCGAGCCATTGCGGCGCCTCTTCAAGGATGAAGTTCGTCAGCTCGGCGAAGCGCTGGGTCTGCCGGAGGAGATGGTCTGGCGGCATCCATTCCCCGGCCCCGGCCTGGCGGTGCGCATCGCCGGCGAGGTGACGCCCGCTCGCCTCGAAGTGCTGCGCTCGGCGGACGAAATCCTGATCGAGGAACTGGTCGCCGGCGGCTGGTATCGCAAGGTGGCGCAGGCGTTCGCGGTGCTGCTGCCGGTGGCGAGCGTCGGCGTGATGGGCGACGGACGCAGCTTCGACGATCAGAACGCGGTCGCGATCCGCGTCGTCGACAGCAGCGACTTCATGACCGCCGATTGGACGCGCATGGATTATGAGCTCCTGGCGCGCGTCAGCAGCCGAATCTGCAACGAGGTGCGCGGCGTCAATCGCGTGCTCTACGACATTTCAAGCAAGCCGCCCAGCACTATCGAATGGCAGTAGGCCGGCCCCATCCGAGGAACCCGATGAAACCTACCGTGTCAACGACGACGGGAGCGACGGTGCTCGATCTGCTCGGCATGAAGTTCTCGCTGCTGATCAGCGACGCGGACAGCGACGGAACCTTGATGTTCGGCGAGCTGCACGTTCCGCCGGGCAAGGGCATTCCGCCGCACGTGCACACGCGCGAGGACGAGATCTTTCACGTGCTCGAGGGCCGCCTCACGTTCACCGTCGGCAAGCGCGAAGTCTCCGCCGGTCCCGGCACGACCGTGTTCGGTCCGCGCAACGCGCCGCACGCTCTGCGCAACGACAGCGACCAGTCGGCGCGCGTGCTGGTGACGGTAGCGCCCGCGAAGTTGCAGGCGATGTTCGCTGAGTTTGACCGGCTCGCCGCCGGCGCGCCGGACGCCGCGCAAGTCGCCGAAATCAGCGGCCGATACGGGATCTCGTTCGTCTAGCCGCGCGCCGCCGCGCCGTTCGCGCAGTCGCGGTCGATCCGTTACGATGCTCGCAGAGCACGCAGGAGCGATCGCTTGTCGGAGTCAGCACAACTCGCCATCGGGCTGCTCATGTTCGCCGCGGCCGGAATCGCGATGGTCGCCGTCGCACTGGCGGTCGGTCGCCTGATCCGCCCTCACTACGAGCACCCGGTCAAGAGCCAGCCCTACGAATGCGGCGAGGCCGCGGTCGGATCGGCCTATGTTCAGTTCGATGTACGGATGTACGTCGCGGCGCTCGTGTTTCTCGTTTTTGACGCCGAGGTGGCGCTGCTGTTTCCGTGGGCGGTCGTTTATCGCGCGGCCGGCGTGGCCGGGTTTGTCGATCTGCTGATCTTCGTCGGCATTGTCGCGGTCGGATTCGTGTACCTGTGGCGCTGCGGCTACCTCGACTGGGTGCGCAGCCGCGCCGGACAGTCGAATCGCCCGCCGCAGCCCGCCAACCGCGCGCTCGCCCCGTCGACTGCGTTGTCTGAGAGCGCCTCGGAGACTTCATGACGACGACCGCGTTCCTGATTTTCACGCTCGTGATCGTGGTGCTGCTGGCGCTCGATCTGGGCGTGCTGCATCGCAACTCGCGGAGCGTCAAGTTTCGCGAAGCGCTTGCTTGGAGCGCCGTCTGGATCAGCCTCTCGATGCTGTTCGCGGTGGGCGTCTACCTCTATTGGCCGCCGGGCGACGCGTACACGCCGCGCCAGGCGGCGCTGACGTACCTCACCGGCTACATCACCGAGCTCTCGCTCAGCGTCGACAACCTGTTCGTGTTTCTGCTGGTCATGGGCTATTTCCGCGTGCCGGAGCAGTACCAGCACAAGGTGCTCTTCTGGGGCATCCTCGGTGCGATCGTGATGCGCGCGATCTTCATTCTCGCCGGCACGACGCTGATCCACATGTTCACATGGCTGATCTATGTGTTCGGCGCGATCCTCGTGATCAGCGGGATCAAGCTCTTTCGCTCGGCGAACGAAGACCCGATCGACCCTGGCAAAAACCCCGTCCTGCGCTGGCTACGCTCGTGCATGCGCGTGACCGACGACTACGTCGACGGACGGTTCATCGTTCGCATCGACGGCAAGGCCCACGCCACGCCGTTGATGGTCGTGTTGATCTTCATCGAGATCATGGACCTGACCTTCGCGGTCGATTCCATTCCGGCGATCATCGGCATCACGCAGAACACGTTCATCATCTACACGTCCAACGTCTTCGCGATTCTGGGCCTGCGCAGCATGTACTTCGCGCTCGCGGGCGTCATGCACCTGTTCCGCTTCCTTTCCTACGGCTTGGCCAGCGTACTGATCTTCATCGGCGCAAAGATGCTGCTGCACGATCAGTACAAGGTGCCCGTCGAGATCTCGCTCTCGATCGTCGGCGCGCTGCTCGCGATCTCGGTCATCGCGTCGCTGATGTTCCCCGAGCCGCGCGAAGCCCCGGCCGCCGCCGAACCGACCGAACCGCCACAAGGCGAAACCGTGGCCGTGGCGGAGCGCAGCGAATGACGACGGCAGCGTCGCCGCGCGGCCTGGCGCTGCACTGGCAGATTCTGCTTTCACTGCTGATCGCCGGATTCGCAGGCGCCGTCTGCAACGTGCTCGCGCCGCCCGCCGTCGGAGGCGGACCGAACCCGACCGTCGCCTGGATCAACACCTACCTCGCAAAGCCCGCGGGCGAGATTTTCCTGCGGCTGATGTTCATGGTCGTGCTGCCGCTGGTGTTCTCGGCGTTGGTGCTGGGCATCACCGAGATCGGCGACGTGCGACGGCTGGGTCGACTAGGGACACGCACGTTGCTTTGGACCGTCGCGTTCTCGGCAATTTCCGTCGGCATCGGGCTTGGCGTTGCGAACGGCCTGCGCCCCGGCGACTCCATCACCGAAGCGCAGCGCGTCGAGCTGAACGCCCGCTATGCCGGCGACGCGCAGAAATCCATCGATCAGGCGAAACAGGCCAAGACCGCGCTGCAGACCCTGCTCGACATCATCCCGCGGAATCCGCTGCAGGAAGCGGTGGGGGCGCTCGACGGCAGCGCAAAAGGCGGCGGCATGCTCGCCGTCATGTTCTTTGCGCTGATCGTCGGCGTCGGCATCACGCTCGCCCCGACGCGAACCGGTCCGCTCGTCGGCGTGCTCGAAGGCGTCTACGACGTCAGTCTCGTCATCGTCGGAATCGCGCTGCGTTTCGCGCCGCTCGGCGTTGCCGGATTGATTTTCGGTCTCACCTCGACGCTCGGCGCAGACGTGCTGCGAACGCTGGCGCTTTACGTGCTGGCCGTGGTGGTCGGGTTGGCACTGCACGCGCTGCTCGTCTATCCGCTCGCACTCGCGATCTTCGCGCGCACGCGGCCGGCCGATTTCATGGTTCGCGCCAGCCCCGCGCTCATGACCGCCTTCGCGACCTCCTCGTCCAACGCCACGCTGCCCACGTCGCTTCGTGTCGCGGAGGAGCGGCTGGGGCTGAAACGGCGCGTCTCGCGTTTCGTGCTGACGGTCGGCGCTACCGCCAATCAGAACGGCACCGCGCTCTACGAAGGCGTCACGGTGCTGTTCCTGGCGCAGGTGTTCGGCGTCGATCTCTCGCTTGGTCAGCAGCTCACCGTCGCGCTGCTCTCAATACTGGCCGGCATCGGCACCGCCGGCGTCCCCGGCGGCTCGCTTCCGCTGGTGGTGCTCGTGCTGATGAGCGTCGGCATTCCGCCGGAGGGCATCGGCCTCATCCTCGGCGTTGATCGCTTTCTCGACATGTGCCGCACGACCGTCAACGTCGCGGGCGACCTCGCAATCGCGACGTGCGTCAACCACGCCGATCGCGACGAAGTCATCGCCGGCGCATAACCGCCGCCGCGCCGCTACGGCAACTCGACGATCGACAGCCCCGACGCGGGTATCGCGACGTTCTGTCCAAGATACTTAAACGTCTTGCCGGTCTGTTCGCTCCAGTTGTCGATCGCGAACAGCACGTCGTCGTTCTCATCGACAAACACCCGCACATCGATGCCCGTGGGCACGTTCGTGAGCCCGACTCGATCGCGATAGCGCGGCGTGCGCTGCCACCAACCCACGCGCTCGCGCTCGTCGATGGCGAGCCGCACGGCGTCGCTCACCGCGGGGTAAAGTCCGTCGAGGCACTTCCAGCTCGTCGGCGCGTCGAACTTCATCCCGAGCAGGAAGCACTGGCGCTCGGTCCAGTGGTCCCAACCGCGTTCCGTGCCCCACCATTGCCAGTCGCCGTTCGACACGCCCAGGAACATCGGCTCGTGGTCCATCACGTATCGACCCAGCCGCGGGAACGTGCAGCGCGTGAAGTCGGTTCCGTTGAAGTCGGCGGGGGTTTCGCCCGGCTCGGTGTCCCAGATTTCGCCGCCCCAGAGCGCGCCGCCCGCGAGGAAACCCGCGCGGTAGATGTCGACCGGCCACTCGATCATGCTCATCGCGGGATAATCGTTCAGGAAATTGTCGGCGACGCCCAGCGGATTGCCGAAGAATTGCGCTCCAAGCACGTCGATGTAGAACGCGTTCGCGCCGGCCGCCTGGTTCGCCGCGATCCAATCGGCGAGATAATCCTCTTCGTCGGGGTCGGTGCCATCCAGATTGCCGTACGGCTCGCGCGGACGTTGATAGAACCCGACGTATCCGCCGCCCGACTTCACCGTCGTGGCGAACGTCGTCAGGCTGGGCAGGTAGCGCGTGTGCACGGCCTGATATTCGATGCAGCAGCCCGTCTGCTCGCCAGATTGCAGCGGCGGAACGGGATCGTCGGTGCGGCACTCGGCGGGGTCTTCGTTGTAATTGCTCTGCTGACCCCAGAATTGAATCCACGGGAAGTCGGCGCTGCCCGCGGTGTAGATGTCGTACATGTCGTTGAAGTCGAACTCTGCGTATTCAAACAGGCCCACGTGCAGGAATCCGTGCGCTTCGACCAGCGCCGTGGGCAGCCCGGCGGGGTAAAGCCCGGCCGCCGTCATCTGCGTGCGCAGCCAGTCGCGATATTGATCGGCCACCTTGGCCCACGGGATGTCGCCGGTGCTCTCGTCGCCGGTAGCGGAAGTGATTCGCACGCGGAATGACTGATTGAGCCCGCCCGGCACCAGATCGCGATAGTGCATCGTGAGCCGGCCGCGGCAATACGCCGGCCTGGCGCGCTTCGGCGGCCACTCCGCCGATGCCACCATGTGCGCGTTCTCGCCGTCCGCAAGAATCACGAGCGGCGCGAGGCTTTGTCCGGGATACTCGGAGCCGTACCAATCGAAATCCGCGCGCGTAACCGTCTGTTCCGCGGTCCCGCAGCGAATCGGGCTGTACGCGACGTCGTCGCTCTCGCTGGCGCCCAGCACCATGCGCGACGACTGCCACGGAAACATCAGCTCCGACAACGTACGCGTCTTCATCTGCAGGCTGAGCTGCCACACGTCATCGCCCAGATCGGTGAGCGTCGCGCTCAGATAAGCGTCGTCGTACGTCGCGGCACCCTGGTAGTAGAACCACTCGCCCAGACCGGTGCGCAGCGCGAAGCCCGGATACGCCAGCGCCGGCGTCTCCAGCGACACCGGTACGGTGATCGTCTCGGCTTCCAGTGACGTCACCGTAATCGTGCCGTACGACGAACCGACCGACGACAGCCCGCGGTCAACCGTCACCGTGACCGTGTCGGCTTCGCCGTCGCTTTCGCCGTAGAACGTCGACGTGGATATCCACGGCGTCGTGCTGGTCACGAGATACGTCAGGTGTCCGCCGCCGGAGTTCTCAATCACGAGATCAAGTTCGTCGGTGTCCTCGTCGAAGTAGAGCGAAGCCGGTGACACGGAGAGCATCGGCGGCGTGTTGCTCGGCGGCGCGATGCTCTGCGTCGCGTACACCGTCACGATCGCCGAATCTGCCGACGTGCAGTTGATCGTGATCTGCGCGGAGTGATCGCCGTCGCCGAGTTGGTCGCGATCCAGGATCAATCCGAACGACACGAACTCGCCCGCGCTGGCGCCGAGTGCCGGCGAAATCTGCAGCCAGCTCGCCGAGCTGACCGCCGCCAATTCAGCCAGGCTCGCACCGGTGTAGCGGGCGCGCAGCGTCGCCGTCGTGCTCGAGCTGCCGAAGTCGATGCTTCCGACCTCCACTTCAAGCACGCCCTCGGGGGTCACGCCCGAGTCGCCGTCATTGTCCGAAGCGTCATCCGGCGCGGCGGGCTCGCTGACATCGGGCGAACCTTCTCCGCCGACCGTCGCCGCGTCGTCGCTGTCTTCACTCGCCGTTCCGTCAGAGGACGTGGCGTCGTCATTCGTAATGCCCGAGCCGCTGGTTGCGGACGACGTAGGCGGGGCGTTGTTGGTGATGGTCTCACCCGCGACCGCGGTGTTGGGCGGCGCGGGCGCGGCCGGTGCGGCGCCGCCGCAACCGGATAGGAACCCGAAGCAGATCAGAGACGCCAATACGGCCAGTCGGCCCAGGGGAGCTTGGAACGACACGAACGCACCTCCGGGAGCTTGAAACGACGAAGGCCAGGAGGCGCCCCGTCTACCCAAGCCTGCGATACGCGCAACTTCCGCGCTCGAGGCCGCCGATAACCCTATCCGCCTTGCATGAAATTCGTTCGAGTTGCCCGCTTTTTCCCGCAATTGGATGCTTCAGTCGGGACGTGCCGTCCGGTGGGGAGTCTTGCCAGTGATTCGCATTTTTTCTCGCGGCGTGCTCGCGCTCGGCGCCTGTGCCGGGCTGTGTTTCGTGACCGCGTGCGGCGGCAGCGCAGCAGATCTCGCTTCGGACGGATTTTTTTCCGCCGGACCCGACTCCGCCAGCCCCGGCACTGCGGTGCTCGGTGAGGTCATCGAGTCCGACGACGAAGCGGGTTCGAGCACGGACGGGTCGGACGCGAGCAATGACGATGGCAGTGCCGGCGCAGGAAGCGGCGACGGCGGCGCGACCAACGATACCGGCGACTCGAACGGCGCGGGCGGCGACGCAGACAGCGGCGGCGGCGATGGCGGCGGTGATTCCACCAGCTCGAACGGCGGCTCGGACGGCGGCGCTAACGACCCCGACGACGGCGCCACGCCCGACGCGTTCGTCCCCCTCGGCGGCATCTTCCTGAACATCACCGCAAACGGAAACACGCGCGACGTGCGCGACGACATCGCGTCGGACGCACGCATCGCGGGCGTGCAGCGCAGCCTCAACTGGGCGGAAATCGAAACCGCGAAAGGTGTCTACGACTGGACCGTCGTTGACGACCTGCTCGTTTACTACGACGCCGTCGGCAAACGCGTCGCATTCAAGTTCGGCGCGGTCGGCGGCACGGAGGACGATGGCGGCACGGTAGCCGTCACCCCGAGCTGGCTGTTCGATGACGCCGCGGTCGATTTCATCGGCGATTTCACTTCCGCCGACGGGTACATCCCCAAGCTGCCGCTCTATTGGGATGCGGACTACCAGCGCCACCTCGGCGATTTTCTGGCGGCGTTCGGCGCCCGATACGACGGCGATCCGCGACTCGCGTACATCCGTATGGGCGGCTGGCAGTATGGAACCAACGAACCCAATTTCTACGGCACCGACGTGGTGCACCTCGAAACGCAGATCGAGGCCGCCGGCATGCCGCTCACGTTCAATGGCGGCGGCAAGCTGATTCTGTACGCCGACAGCCTCTACGCCGACGCCGTCAATGACATGATCGACCTCTGGCACGACGCGTTTCCGCAGACGCAACTCCTGGCCACCATTCGCTTCCCCGACGCCACCGATCGCTTCGAGCAGTCGATGAACGACCACTGCCTTGCAAGCGGTATCGGCGTCGTCAACACCGGCCTCAACGAAGGCGACAAAAGCGACACCCGCGAGACCTTCCGCGCCTGGCGCGACACCTACGGCGTGAAGGTCGGCTGGGGCGGCGTCAGCAATCTCGGCACCAAAGACGCTTCGCTGGACGACGTCGCGCTGCGCGACGCAATGGTTCGGCAGGGGATCGGCATCGCGGACGACGCTACTTACGGACCGTATGCGCGCACCGCGTACCTTGTGTTCGGCACAGATATTCTCGACTTTCCGGCGGCGCTCGACTGGGCGGCGGACAATCTGGAACCGTAGCTCTTAACCGCCGCTGAAATCGAACGTGACGCGGTAGCCGGTGCGCCACATCGGATAGCGCACCTGGCAGCGAAATCCGACATACTCGTTGGCATCCAGGCCGCGCTGCGCGAACAGAAACGCCAGCAGTTCCGCCTGCCGCGCATATGCCGGCGATTCCGTCTGCTGCAATGCGGCGCCGAGCACTTCCAGCCGCGGGGATGCTGCGAACCGCGTCTGCCAGCGCTCGCCGATCGTCTGCGCGAAGTCGGGTCGCCAGAGGTGCACGTCAAGCCCGGGGATGCATTGCCGCGCAATTTCGCGATGGAGGAAGACATCCAGCAGCAGCCAGCGCACCGGGAAATTGATGAGCGCCCAGACTTCTTCGAGGTAGGGCGGTTCCAACGCAGGATGCACCATCCGGCCGCGCAGGCCGAACAGAAAATCGCACGCGCGGTCGGGCGTGGCGGCGTCAACCGTCTGCACCAGAAACTCATTCGGCTGCCGGGTGCGCACGAACGGCGGGGGCCAGGTGGAGAACTCGCGCAGCAACTCCGCCGGCTGGTCGTCAACCGCCGCCAGCAGCGGCTCGAATCTGCCAAGCGAATCGGCGTCGTCGCTCGGAGCAGCGCCGGCTGGCGCAGTCGCGAACACATGAAACGTCAGCGGCACCGCGTCGGGCCGCGCGCAGTGTTGAATCAAACCGTGAGCGCGAGTCTGCGTGATTCTGTCGCGCCGCTCCGTCGGTTCATAGACGTGCACCGCGAGCCAGGTCTGCGAATGCCGGCCCGTTAGCGCCGCCGCGGCTTCGAAGAGCTGCTCGGCGTGCACGCGCGCGTCGGTTTCGGCGGCGCGCGCCGGGGTCATTGTCGCCTCGATGCGCGCCAGCAGCCGCGCACGGCTGCCAGCCGTGCGCTGCACGACGTCCGCGTAGTGGTCGATCGTGGCGGCGAGAGTCGCCGCCGCCGACGCACAATCCGCGTTGCTGCGCCAGGCGCGCCGCGCTGCGCCCACAATCGCGCGCAGCCCCTCGACCCCGGGGAGCTGTGCCGCAAGTTCGAGGCCGGCGGAGGGCTGATTGGCGGCGGATACCGCACGCTGGCACGTTGTGCGCTCGACCTCGAGCCGCCGGGAAAGCCCGGACGCATTCTGCGCTTCGATTGGAACGGAGCCGAGCAGGGCCCTTAAGTCCCGTTGGATCGCGTGCAGCGCGGCTTCGACCGACCGCCGCTGATTGGGCTCGAGCGCATCGGTTGCGGCTCGCGTTGGCGAAATCGGGCTTGACATGCACTGAGCATATGCTCAGAATGTGCTGAGCACAAGCGGCAGGGCTCCCAAACTGCCGGAATTCGCGTCCTGCGGCGGCGGATGGCGCGGCTGTGGCGAACGCATGCGAAGGGGTTCGGAGGTTCATCACATGGGCGGGAAGATTCGTGGATATCGCGGGTGGGCGCGCGGTGCGCTGGCGGCGTGCCTGGGGTTGGGCGCGGCGCAGGCGGACGCATCGGTGACCACGTTTGAGAACGGCATCGAAGGCTGGGGCGTGTTCTTCGACAACGACGGCGTGCTCGGCGATTTTCTTGAGCCGACCGGCGGCAACCCCAACGAGCATCTGCGCTGGACGATGATCGACACGTTTGGCATGACCTTCCACAACGCGACCAACGCCGACACCCTCGGCGACTTCTCGCGCTTCAGCGCGGGCGTCGAGCTGGGAATCGACGTGAGGGTCGAGGACATCTCGTTCCTCGGGTCGCAGGTGTCGCGCAATCTGATCGTCGAGCTGGTCGACTACAACGACGACCCGGGCAACCCGTATCCGTGGACGAGCGTGTGGTTCAATTTGGGCGAGATCTCGCGGCGCGAAACGCGCAACTGGACGCACTTCTCCATCACGATCGACGACCCGAGCGCGACCGAGCTGCCCGCGGGCTGGGGCGGCACCGGCGACGAAGACCCGGTGACCTTCGAGCCGATCCTGCCGGCGGATCGCACATTTGCGAGCGTGCTGGCGAATGTCGAGGAGATTCGATTCACGACGTTTGAGCCCGGATTTTTCTATGGCTTCACGAATTTTCAGGTGCGGATGGACAACCCGAGCGTGACGGGAATCCCGGAGCCGGGCAGTGCGCTGGGGCTGACACTGTTGCTGGCCGGTGGGTTCGCGGCGCGTCGCCGAGGGTAGTCGGCGCGGGACTTGTTAGTTGGGTAGGGCGCGCCGCGCGGATGGCGGCGCGCTTCCTCTTGGTGGACGTGCCGATTTGATCAGTCGCCCCGAAGGACATAGAGAGGTAGAATGCGATCCTCGCGGCGGCCGAACGCGCCTGCGTTCGGGTGTTCGCGCGCAAATGGCCGGACGAGGTCGCCGATGTCACCGAACCATTGTCGGCTGTGCGCTTCAAACCCGGCGATCACTCACAGTCACGTCATTCCGAGCTTCGTTTACCGCGCCCTGAAGGGTGATTCGCCTACCGGCTACTTCCGCAATCCGCACCAACCGAATAGACGCGTGCAAGACGGAGACAAAGCTGCCCTGCTCTGCGTCGACTGCGAGCAGCGATTTGGCGATGCTGAGCGACAGTTCCACGGGAAGGTGTTCAAAGAGTTCCACGTTAATGACAGAGCTGACTTCGAATACGGACCCTGGCTCCATTATTTTGTGACGAGCCTCGCTTGGCGGACGCTCGTTCTTGATTTGCCTGGGATGGAAGCCGATGTACGGAATCCGCGCTCATACGTCGGCAATCTTGTAGAGGCGGCGGAGAACATGCGGCATTACCTGCTCGGCGCGGACACTCTCGCAGGATCGATCCGCACTCATGTCGCAGCGCTTGCTCAGTGCAATTTCGCGACGGCGGGTCTTGCGGAAATGGGTCCAAACGTGATGCTTCGGCGCAGCGTATTCGGCTTCGCCGTACTCGATTCACGATACGGCTACTCGGGCATCGTCCATAATCTTGCGGGATTCGTGTGTTTTCTGATTGTGAAGGGTCGGCCGGGCGACGATTGGATTGGCACGAAGGTCGACCCGAGAGGTGGGAATTTTGTGCCGCCTCAGCGTGTCCGCAGTTGGCTCATGGGAGAACTGCTAACCTGCCTCTGCGAATCCGCGGAACGAAACACAGCAATGTCGCCCAATCAGCGCGCGACGGTTGCTGCGGCGCTGAGCCAGAATCCTACAGCGGCGTCGCTGCGTTTTCGCGAACTGGACAAGGCGATAAAGTTGGGTTGAAGCTTGCCGCACGCTCGATCCACAGCGCTATAGCAGGCTCAACTATCGCGGCGACTTCGTCGCGCCGTTGAGAAACGCGGTTCGGGTGATGTGCACGAGCGCGCAGTTTACTGTGCGCTCGGCGGGTCCGTCAGGACCCTTCCGGCCGGGCACCGCAACAATGACCTTTGATCGCTGCACGATCGCCATGTCGGGATGCCGGATGTCGAACGCAGCGCCGTCGGAGATGTGGATGCGAAACGCCTCAAACGGCGTCGCGCGCAGCAACTCGAGCAGGTCCTCTGGTCGCATGGTGGAAGCGTCCTCGTAGAACAATTGTATGCGGCTGGTACGTTGGCGGCACGGCGCCTTGTTCGACGTTGGAGCGAAGTAGGGTCGGCCGCGCGTAAGGAACTCACAAATGGACCGGCCAGAGGCCGGTCCAGAGGCCGGTCCCCCAGCGCCAGCGGTTCCCGCTACGCGGGAATGTGGGCACGGGCAGGAGGCCCACGCTACCCAAGAGAAAATTCAGCGCACACGCCAGATCGACCGCTCGCTCACGCTCGCGGCTCGGATCAGAGAATGCGGCGTGCGGTGTGCAACGGCATCCTCAACTAAGGGTGATCGGTCCGTGTGCAGTTCGTCCGCTCGCCGGGCGGGGGATGAAGAGGGGGAGTGCTGCCGCAAGCCAGGTGTTGAAACGCCTGGCAAGGTTCGTGCGCCCTGCGGGCGGCGAAGGCGAAGACACTGCTCGCAGAGCAGTGGCGCCCGACAGGATTTTTCGGAGCAGTGGCACGCGGCAGCGCTTGCATGCCGACCTTTGGGTCGGCATGGCACCCATGGCGCGCGGCACGGGCCGGATCCAGCCGACCGGCCGGAGGCCGGTCCCCCAATGCAGCTAGGCGAGGCTCAGTTGTGATGCGCTACGGCGCCTGGCTTCGGAGCATGCGGGCGTAGTCTGCGAGCGGCGGCAGGCCGACTTCCTTGCGGCGCTGATCGACATTCGCTTCGTCTTCGATCGGGGCGGGTTTGGCGTCGGCGCCCATGCCGACAAACTGCGTGCCGTAGAGCTGCTTTTTTCCCTGCTTCAGCAGCACGCGATCGGTGAGATAGGCAAGTTGCTGGCCGGTGGCGTCGCCGGTCTTGAAGGCCGTCTTGACGTGCTCGAGGGCCTGGGTCTGGAACTCGGGATCGTGATCCGCGTGCTGCACGAGCAGCCACGCCGCGGCCGCGGCCTCAGCGCCGACCAGCGACTTTCCGGGCCAGCCGTGCTTGGCGATCACGCCTTTCATGAACGCGGTGTTTTCGGCGTCGACGTTGCCCAGCGCGGCGGCCTCGGGCGCATCGTCGTGTTTGAGCGAGGTCTCGCCGGGCTTGAGGCGGGCGAAGGCCTCGGCCAACAGACGACGGTATTTCTGATCGACCGCCTGGCGGCGCAGCAGCTCGCGCGCCAACTCGGGCTCGCGCAGCGCGTTGAAGTAGCGATCCGACGCGGCGCGGCACGAAGCGACGGCGTCCTTCCAGCGCGGATCGGCGTGGATTGATTTGAAATCGGCGTCGTTTTCGAGATGGTCGGCGTCGCGCCAGCCGCGTTCGATCGCGAGCTGCAGGTAGCGAAACGCGTCGTCGGGCCGCGCGGTCAGCGCATAACAGCACGCGAGGTTGTACGGCGTCGTCGCGCCGGCTGCGCCCTTCTCGATCGCGGCGAGATAGTGCGTCGCGGCGGCTGCATAGTCCTTGGCGTCATACGCCGCGGAGCCGCGAGCCACGAGGCTCTGGGCGTCATCTGCGATGGCGCTCGCGGCCAGCATGACCACGAGAAGCGAACAGCGGAACGCGTTCATCAATCGTCCTCCGAAGACGGGGTAGACGCGGGCGGCCCGGAATCCTGTCGGATTCTCAGCTCGAGCCAGCTATTTGCGCGGCGAGCGCGGCGAGATCCTCGGCCTTGGCGGGACGCGCGTTCCAGCGATAGCCGAGGCCGTCGTTCACATGGCGCGGGATAATGTGAAAGTGCACGTGCGGCACTTCCTGCCCCGCGGCGCTGCCGTTGTTCTGCAGGATGTTGTAGTCGGTGGCGCCGACGGCGCTAAGCACACGCCGCGCGACCAGTCCGAGCACGCGGCCGATCGCGGCGGCCTCGTCGGGCGGCAACTGATCGAGCCGCTCGACTTCGCGCTTGGGCACGACGAGCGTGTGTCCAGAGGTGAGGGGATTGATGTCGAGAAATGCCAATACATGCGCGTCTTCGTAAACGCGATGGCAGGGGATCGCGCCCTCGATGATGCGCGTGAAGATGGAGCCGCTCATCGGCCTGTTCCGCGCGGCGCGCGAGCGGATGCGACGCGGGCCGTGCGCGTGAACGCGAGCGTCGCGGCCATTCCGAGCGAGAGCACGGCAGCCGCGCCGGCGGCGAGACCCGACAGAAACGCGGGGCCCGCGCCCGCGAGGGCGTCGACGTGGGCGTTCGCGTGGAGCGCAGACGCGGCGAAGATCACCGCGACGCCCAGCGAAATCGGCATGCGGCGGATACACGCGACGGCGGCGATTGCGAGTACGAGCACATACGCGGGAATCGCGCGCGCGACGGCGAGCGACTCGGGCAGCGCTGCGCCGAGCACCAGCGCCGCCAGCGCGAGCGTCGGCACGCTCCACGCGGCGGGGGCGGCGCGACGGGCGGACCAAACACCGATCAGCAGCAGGATGACGAGATGATCTAGCCCGGAGAACGGGTGCAGCAGGCCGGCGAGAAAGCCGCCGGCGGCGAGTGCGGCGGCGGACTCGCCGTGGTGGGCGAGCACGGGGGCGACGATCGTCGAGAGCAGTGCGGCGGTCGTGAATCGCGTCGTGTGCACGTGTACTCCTTCGTACGCTAGACCGTGAATCTTGAGCGCTGCGAGGATGGTAGCGGGGAGGGTGAGGGGGCGAGAAGGGAGCGCACTGAGCGTTGAAAGTAACGGCGGCACCGGAAGGCAGACCGGCCAGAGGCCGGTCCCCCAGCGCAGCTCGAATGGAGCGAAGACACTGCTCGAGACAGTGGCACACAGAACTGGAACCTCGTAACGGTAGCACCGGAAGGCAGACCGGCCAGAGGCCGGTCCCCCAGTGCAGCCCGGCCGGAACGAAGACAATGCTCGGAGAGCAGTGGAACGCAGACCGGAATTTCGGCGCACGGCACGTGCGGCAGCGCTTGCATGCCGACCCTTGGTCGGCATGGCACCCAACATGGCACCCAGGGCACCCGAGACGGAGTGGCGCGAGGAGGGATTTTCGCGCCAGGACGCGGAGCAGAGCATGCTTACGCGGAGTACGCGAAAGCCACCCGACCAGGTCCCCGACGCGGTCTCCGACCCGGTCCCGCAGCGCAGTTCGAATGGAGCGAAGCCACTGCTCGGAGAACAGTGGCACACAGCGGCCGTTCGGTCGAAGACGCTCCTCGCAAAGGCCGTGGCACACCGCCCGGTTCTTCAGAAAAGACACCGAGCAGAAACAGCGCAGGCCGACGGTTGCAATCCGCCGGCCCGCGAAACGACGGGAGTCAAGGAAATCGGGGCGTTAGCGACGGCGCAGCGTCGCGAGGCCGCCGAGGGCCAGCAGCAGCAGCGAGGTCGGCTCGGGGATCGTGCTGATGATCGCCTCGCCGAACGGCGCGACGTCGGTGATCCACACGTTTACGCCGATGATCTCGAAGCCGAACTGCACGTGGCGGCCGGCGCCCGGATCGGTCGCCAGCGACACGCTGAATGCGCCCGGAGTGAGCGGGACGGTGCTGATGTTGAACGACGAGTAATCCGGCGCGAAGTCCTTGATGAAGGCGGTCGCCGTGTGCGCCGACGTGAACGAGTTCGAGAGGATCGTTCCTTCGAAGGTCAGGGTCTGACCGTTGAAGACGTCGGTGTACTCCTGGTAGAGATTGGCGTCCATGATCTTGTTACCCGCCGCGCCGGGGCCGCCGGACGGCGTGTACCAGTAGGGGTCGGGGTCGCCGATCGAGTTGGGCGCCAGGCGAAGCTCCTGGCTGCTGTCGTCGAATTCGGCGACGAGATCCGGCACGCCCCAGGGGCTGCCGAACTGATATCCGCCGCCGAGATCGAACACGTTCATGAAGCCGAGCCAGGGGCCGGACGAATCGTCGACGCCGACGGTGGTCGCGGCGACGGCTGCGGGAGCGAATACCGCACCCGCGACGAGCAGACTGCAGAATCTACGCATCTGTTCTCCTCCTGTTGGATACATCATGATCCAATCAGCCACTGCAAACGAAAACCCACACGTTGCGGGTTTCTCCTCAAAGTTCAGCGCGACGTCTCGCGTTTTTCACTTGCCATTCGACTCTCGACGCATCATCGCTCCAATCGCAGCGTGTGCAGGTCCACGACTCCGCTGCGCGGCGTGCCTTGCAGTTGCAAGCCAATGTTCAGCACGGCCTGCATGTCGATGGTGTTTCCGCCGCGCTGGTTGCCCCAGAAACGCTGGCGATTCAGGTCGCGCAGCGCGATGCGAACCTGCTGCCGGCCGCCGGCGGCGAACCAGGACTCGGAGATGAACGCTTCGCCATCGTCGCCCGCGGCAGTTGCGTATTCGCTGCGACCGGGCGGCCCGCTGCCGGCTTCCGCCAGCACGATGTTGAATTGCAGCCCCCGCGGCGCGGTGTAGTCGATGGCGATGTGCGTGTAGCCGTCGAGGTCGGTTGTGAGCGCCGGGCCGACGCCGCGCGCTGCGTGGCGCGGGCCGTGAAAGCTGATGCCGCAGCCGTAGGCGCCGCCGGTTTCGTGCGTCAGGCGCAGGCCGTCGGATGTGCGCTCCCAGGTAATGGCGGCGTCGTCGGCGTGCCAAAGCTCGGGCTCGGCGATCCAGTCGGTGAGCAGATCGAGGGTCGGCGGGCGCTCGGGGCGCTGCCCGGGGCTGTAGCGCGGCCGCTGCGGTTTTTCGAGTTCGGTGGGCATTCGCCGAGGCGTCGCGGCGCGGAGCGCGGGCAATTCGGCGTGTGTCTGTTTCATCGCGAGAAGCAGCGTTTCGTAGGGGCGATTCTCCAGATCGACGATGCCGTAATTCGAATCTTCGCCGTCGAAACGGCCCTGCGGCGACTGATCCGCGAATTCGAACCAGTGCGCGCCGACGACGACGGGGATCGTGGCCAGGTCGCGCACGTACTCGGCGTAGCGCGTCGCACGGTCGGCCTGGGTGGCGACGAGCGGCCCGGCGCCGCGTGAATTCGGATTTCCGCTGGCATTCTCGGTCGCGCGCCACGAAAACTCGGTGAGCATCAGCGGGCGCTGGGTGAGCAGCCAGAAGCGGGCGTAGTGCTGAAAGCTGACGTCCGGGGCGTAGTTGTAGTCGTTCAGCGAAATCACATCACAGTGTTTGGCTTCCTCGATCAGCACGGCGTCGGGCGCGTCGCCGCCGTGGCGAACGCCGAGGACGAGTGCGCCGGGCACCATCTCTCGCGCGACGCGTGCGGAAATCGAAAAGAAGCGATCGGCGACGATCGCGGTGAAAGCGGCGCGATCGCGCAGCGCGGTCTCGTTGACCGAGAGAGAGAGGGATTCGCCGGTAAGAGCATCCCACGCGCGGGGCTGGAGCTGCCAGGCAGACGCTAGCGCGCCGGCGTCGGCATGGCGCTCTTGCAGGAAGCGCAGCGCGGCCTGGTGTGCGGCGCTCTGCGGATCGAGGTCAAGGGCGCGCTCGAGCAGGGTGTAATTGCGGCTCGGCTGGTACGCGCCGCGGCCCCACCAAGGCATCTCGTTGTCGAGGAAGACGCCCATGACCGCGGCGCGATCAGGGTATTCGGCGAGCGCGAGCCGCGCGTTGTCGCGGGCGATGGTCTCGAAGCCGGGTTCCAGCGCGACGAGGCAACGGTCGGGCACGTGTCCGGCGACGTAAAGCACGAGCGTGCGATGCAGGCCGTCACCGGCTCGGACTTCCTTGCGGCTCCACGCGCCGAGGGTGTTGAAACCGTGATCGAGCAGCAGGGAGCGCGTGGCATCGGACCAGGACGAGGCGTTGCCCTGGAACTGGCGCTGGATGGCGTCGTAGTAGCGCGTGTTCGGTCGCGGGTTCCAGGCGGCGCCGCTCACGTTGTTCACGCCGAGGGAGAAGAATCGGGCGCCGTCCGGCGCGATGAGCGACCACACGCCGCGCTCGTCGGGCGCCACGCGATAGGGCTGAGGCGCGGCGGTCTGGCCGCGGGCCGAACCGATCGCCGCGATCAAGAGCGTCAGAATCTGCGCGCGGCTCATGGGTGCACCACCGTCTTTCGGATGGATTTGACGCGCGGCGGACTCGCGGCGCCGGCGGAGGTCACACGACCCTGCATCGCGTCGGCGAGGACTGCGTCGGCAGCGTGATGCAGCGCAGCGCCATTGCTTTGGATCACGGCGCCGTACCAGTACGCGGAGTCCTTCAGCGTGCGGCGCTGCGTGGCGTAGTCGACATGCACCAGGCCGAAGCGGTCCTTGAAGCCCTCGGCCCACTCGAAGTTGTCGAGCAATGACCAGTGGAAATAGCCGCGGACGTCAGTGCCGTCGGCAATGCTCGCGCGGAGCTCGAGCAGATAGCGGCGGGTGTAGTCGATGCGCTGCGGGTCGCGCACGCGGCCGTCGAGGTCCACCCAGTCGAGGTTGGACATGCCGTTCTCGGTGACGACGATCGGCGTTTGATAGCGTTCCCAGAGGAACCGCGTGCCCCAGCGCAACGACGGCGGCGCGACGGGCCAATTCAGCGCGCTGCGCGGGCAGCCTGTTGGGTGCTTTTGCGCGGCTGCGCCGCCGGCGGGGTCGGCGGAGGTCGGCGTACCCGAGTAGATGTTGACGCCGAGGAAGTCGATGGGCTGCGCAATCAGCTCGAGGTCGCGCGGATCGAACTTGGGCACATCGTCGCCGAACAGCCGCAGTCCGTCTTCGGGGTAGTGACCGCGGTGAATCGGGTCGGCGAACCAGGTCGTGTTCCACATGTCGCGTTTCAGAACAGCGAGCGTTGCGCGGCGTGCGGCGTCGATGTCGGCTGCCGATTCGTTGGTCGGGTACTCGACGCGCACGGCCGGCGCCCAACCGATCGCGAGGGGTTCGCGCGCGGTATCGCGCAGCACGCGCACCGCCTGTCCGTGCGCCAACAGGGCATGGTGTGCCGCGAGGAGCTGGTCGCGCAGCGGAAGTTTCAGACCGGGCGCATGAATGCCCGAACCCAGACCAAGCCCAAGAAATATCTGCGGCTCGTTCAGCGTGATCCAGCGGGTGACGCGGTCACAGAGGCGCTGCGCGACGTGAGCCGTGAAGCTGCCGAAGCAGTCGACGATCTCGCGATTCTGCCAGCCGCCTTTTTGCTGAAGGGCGTCGGGCAGATCCCAGTGGTAGAGAGTGACCCAGGGCTCGATGCCGGCGGCGAGCAGGGCGTCGACCAAGCGGTCGTAGAAATCGAGGCCGGATTCGAGAGCCGGCCCGACGCCGGTGGGCTGAATGCGCGGCCAGGCGATCGAGAAGCGGTAGGCGCTCAGACCGATGCGGCTCATCAACTCGACATCGTCGGCGAAGCGGTTCAGGTGATCGCAGGCTTCGAGGCCGGTCTCGCCGTTCTGGATCGCGCCGGGCTGGCGGCAGAACGTGTCCCAGATTGACGGACCGCGCTGCGACGGCGCGGACGCCCCTTCGATCTGATAAGACGACGAGGCCGCGCCCCAGGCGAAGCCGCGCGGAAACCGGTCTGCGGGCGGTGTTCCCTCAGCCATGTGACTCATCCTTTCACAGCTCCGCTCGTGAGGCCGCTGATGAAATCGCGCTGCAGCAGCAGGAACAGCAGCAGCGGCGGCGCGATTGAGACCAGCGTTCCGGCCATGAGAAGTCCGTATTCCTGGTAGTAGACGCTGCGCAACTGCGCCACGGTGACCGCGAGCGGGAAATTCCCCGGGCTCTGGAGGACGACCTGGGGCGTGAGGAAATTGTTCCAGGCGCCCAGGAACGTGATCATGAGAAACGCGGAGGCCATCGGCATGAGCAGCGGCAGCGCGATGGCGAAGAACAGGCGCGTGTCGCTGCAGCCGTCGATGCGGGCTGCCTCGACCAACTGCGCCGGCACCGAGCTGAACGCTGCCTGACGGAACAGGTAGACGCCGAAGGCCGGCGCGACTCCCGGCAGAATCAGCCCGGCCATGGTGTCGAGCAGGCCGAGTTGATAGAGCAACTGAAACCCTGGAGCGAGCAGCAGCGTGGGTGGAATGATGATCGCGGCGAGCACGAGCGCCTCGGCGCACCGGCGTCCTGGGAAACGCAGCCGCGCCAGCGCGAATCCGCCCATGGCGGCGGCGAGCGTGGCCAGCACGGCGGTGGTCGATGCGAAAAACATCGAGTTCATAGCGGAGCGGCCGATGCCGAGCGAGCCGAGACTGCGGAAGTGCTCGAGCGTGAGCCTCTCCCACGCGACGCCGAACCAACCTGCGCCGGCCGGCAGGAATGCCGACGTGAAGAAGTCGGCATTGGACTTGAACGAAGCCGCGACCAGCCATGCGAGCGGAATGAGGATCAACGCGGCTGAGCCGAGCAGGACCGCGTGGACGAGCAGCGAGACGCCGTGGCGCGCGAGTCGCGGTTGCATCAGGCGTCCTCCCCGCGTGCGAGGAAACGCATCAGGACCGCGCAGCCGGCCAGGATAAGCGCGAGCACCCACGCGATTGCCGAGGCGTAGCCGAGATCGCCGGCCTGAAAGCCGGACTGGTAGATGTACATGACGATCGTCAGCGCGCGGTTTTCGGGGCCGCCGGTGCCCTGCATCAGGATGAACGGCAGCTCGAACAACTGGAAACTGCCGATGATCGACAGCAGCACGACGAACGCCGCGACCGGGCGAATGCAGGGCGCGGTGACATGCCAGAAGCGACCGGCAGCGCCGGCGCCGTCGATGGTGGCGGCCTCGACCAGCTCGCGCGGAACGTTTTGCAGCGCCGCCAAGAAGTAGACCATATTGAAGCCGACGTACTGCCAGAGCGAGGCGAGAATCAGCGCCGGCATGATGTAGATCTGCAGCCACGGGAAATCGAGATCAAAGGCGACCGTGTCGTGCAGGAGCCGGTTCACAAGGCCGGTGCGCTTCTCGAGCAGCATCGAGAAGACCATCGCGACGAACACCACGCCGACGAGGGAGGGCGCGAAGAAGATCGTGCGGTAGATGGCGCGGCCACGCAGCCCGGGGCGGTTCAGCAGCAGCGCCAGACCGAGCGCCAGCGGCAACTGCACGAAGACCGAGCCCAGAGCGAAGACGGTGGTGTTGCGGGCGGCGATCCAGAACAGCGGGTCGCTGAACAGGTAGACGAAATTCTCGACGCCGACGAACCGGGCCGTGCCCGGGCCGAAGGTCTGCTGCAGCGCGAGGAACACCGCGCGCACGAGCGGATAGGCGGTGAACGTCAGGAATACGGCCACGAACGGGGCCAGCAGCAGCCATGCGTGGAGCGGCGAGGGTTGGGCGCGCGCGATCGTCACGGCGCGGCCTCCGACGTCGCTTTGTCGCGAGCGAACACGTTGCGGCGGACCGTGGCGGCGATGTCGGCCTGCGCAGCGCGAAGCAGGCGCTGGGCTTCCTGATGGACAAGCTCGCGGTCGGCGGCCGGAGCATTGCGCACGAACTGGCACAGCCTGACCTGGGTGGTCTGCACGCGCTCCGCCGCGAGCTGGCCGAAGGGCGAGTTGTGGCGAAACGGCACCGAGGGCGCGAGATCGATGTACATGCGGCCCTTCGGTTGTCCGCCGAAGTACGCGTCGGGCTCATCGTAGATCGGGTCGCTCCAGCGGCTGCGAACCGGCGAGACGATGTCGCCCTGGCGGTACAGCTCGCGCGCCAGTTCTGGAGAAAGGTAGAGGTGCTTGGCGAAGTTCCAGAGTGCGTCGGGGTTCGCGGCGGTTCGGGAGATGCCGAGCATCGTGCCGCCCCAGACGCTGGTGCGGCGGCCGCCGGGGGTCCATGCCGGCAACGGCATCAGTTTGACCTTGCCGGCGAGTTGCGGAATTTCGTTGCGCCAGATGTTGCACATCCAGTCGGGCACGAACGACGCGAGGACGAACCCGTCGAGAAGCAATCGGTTGCCGGAGGCGGAAAAGTAGGGTGCGTCGGCGGCGATGCGCCGGTCGCTCGCGCACCAGAGTGCGATCTGAGTCAGCACTTGGGCGTTTACGGGCAGGTCGAGAGTCGGCATGCCCGCGCCGTCGAACAACCCGCCGCCGGCTTGCAGAAGCAGCAGTTCCACCGCCTCCTGATGCGTTTCCCAGAGGTTCAGCAGATAGCGCGTCGGCCGGCCGTCGGAACCCGTCTCTGACATGAGCGGGCTCAGAACGCGCACGAAGTCGTCCCAGGTCTCGATCTGCGAGACGTCGATTCCGGCGGCTTCGACGATATCGGCGCGGTATCCGAGCATGATGGGATGGACATCGTGCGGAAGGCCGAAGATGCGACCGCTTTTCGTCCATGGCGAGAAGGACGCGGAGTTGATCTGGTCGAGCAGGCCCTCATTCCGCAGGCGGTCGGTGAGGTCGACAAAGCCGACGCTTTCGAGCGGACCGCCGAAGGTGCGCGCGGCGTTGCGCCGCTCGACCTCGATCAGTTCCGCCACGGACGTTTCGGCGAGGAACGCTGAGAGCATGCGCTGTTCGAGTGCCTGCGTGCCGAGGAGCACGAGATTGACGCGCGGCTCGTTGGCGAGATTCCACTGTTCGACGCGCGGCTCGTACATTTGGTGATGCAAACGGGCGAACATCCAGAAGCGCACGCCCGGCTGAGACCGGAGCGGGAACGCCAGGATGTACGCTGAGGAAATCAACGCCGCGGCCAGGATCACGAGCGGACCGAGCGGCAGAGCGCCGCGCGCGGCGTGCGATAGTAGAAACCGGTGCGCCGAGGTCGGCGGCGCACCGCCCATGCGGGCGTGAGACGCGACTTGATTCGCGTTGGTTCCCACGCTTCGCATGCGGTAAAGACCTCCGAGTCGCACGCGCGCCGCACGAGGCGGCGCGCGTTTGGCTCACGTTCTCGCGGCTACTGGCAGTTGGTGTTGAAGTCGCTCAACACCTGTCCCAGGTCGCCCAGGTCGATGAACCCATCGCCACCGCCGAGCGGGAAGACGTCGCCTTGATCGCGCGTCTTGCCGCCGACGCCCGGCTGGAAGTTCGCCAGCAACTGGCCGAGGTCGCCGAGGTTGACGATGCAGTCGCCGCCCGAGGGGAAGAGGTCACTGCGGTCGCAGCCGACTTGCGGATTCGGACAGAGATTCGGCTCGCCGAGGTACAGATTGTCGAGGGTCAGCGAACCCTCCTGGCCCCAGGTCGCGACCTCGTCAGCGAACGTCAGTGTGACGGTGAAGGTGTCGGCCGCGTCGAGCGACAGACCCGTCAGGCTGATGTTGTCGATCGTGAGCGTTCCACCGTTGCCCCAGTTGCCCGAGGTTCCGACGTACGCGACGGTGACGGTGTAGGTGTCCTGATTCAGGTTGAAGATGCCGTCGCCGGTGTTGATCTGAACGAGCTGCGCGGTTGAGAGTGCGCCGCCCACGGATTGGAACGCGCCGTTCGCCGTGACTTCGAACGACAGGGTGGTGAGGTCGGAATCCTCGATGCGCAGGATGTACGTGCCGAGGCTGCCGCCGGCGACGGTCGTGCCCTTGATGTCCGCGGTCAGGAACACCTGCGACAGATCGCCGGTGAGCTCCGCCGGAATTTCCGTGAAGAACACGCCCGCAAACCAGCCGCCGAACCCCGGCGTGACGTTGCCGACGGTGATCTGACCGGCGCTGCCGCCGCCGACGCCGCAGGTGGAGCAAGCCGATGCGGAGGGACCGGTGATCGTGGTCGCGTTGCCGAACGTACCGAAGAAGGCGTTCTCATTGACGATGCCGTCATCCCAGTTCGTCAGGCCGGCCGGGCCGTATCCGCCGCCGCCTGTGCCGGTCGCGGTGGAGAAGTCCTGCTCGAAATCGCCGAAGGTGGTTTCGCCTTCGGACAGCAGGCCGCCGATGCTCTGGAAGTTTCCGTCGGCCACTCCGTGGAAGCTCACGCGGCCGACCTCGTTGCGGACCTGGACGGGCGTCAGGAACAGGTTGTCTACCTGCAGCACGCCGCCGAAGAACCAGGTGAACTCGGGGTCGATGAAGGACACAGCGACGGTGTAGGTGGAGCTGTCGAGATCGAATTCGCCGTCGCCGCCGCCGCCCAAGCGACCGCCTTCGGTCGCGGTGCTGAGAGGTCCGCCGATGGCCTGCCAACCGCCGGTCGCGGTGGCGGAGAAGTAGAGACGATCGCCTTCGGAGTCTTCGATGCGCAGTTCATAGTCGCCGAGCGGGCCGCCTGACGCGGTGAGTCCGCGGATGTCGGCGCTGAGTTCCACCTGGCTCAGGTCTGTGCTGGCGAGCCCCTGCTCACCCCAGGACAGACCGGCGAACCAGCCGCCGCCGGGGCCGACGACCACGTCTTCGACGCGGATTTCGATGGCTCCGCCCGAGAGTCCACCGCTGGTCAGGCCCTTGGCGGAGAATCCCGAGTTGGCGCTGCCGGGGAAGATGTCGACCTGACCGAACACGCCGCCGAAGGCGCCTTCGCCTTCGACGCCGGTGTCGACGTCGGAGTCGAATCCGAAGGTGATGCCGTTGGTGACGTCGGTCGGAGTGAGGAACAGTCCACCGCCGACGCCGGTTGCCGAGTCGAAATTGTCATCCAAGCCGGCATCGGTGATCGTGAAGCCTTCGAGACGCAGGGTGTACGCACCGCCGACGACGTCGCCGCGCACATCCGCGGACAGTTCAAGTTCGTCGAGCCCTGTGCCCGGATCGATGCTCAGTTGGTCGAAGTAGAGGCCGGCGAACCAGGTGCTGCCCGCCGAGTCGGCGTTCGTCAGTTGCAGATCATCGACTTCGAGCGTTCCGCCCGTGCCCCACTTGTTGGCCGTGTCGTTGTCGAAGGCGAGCACCACGGTGTAGCTCGAGGCGTTGACGTCGAATACGCCGGTCGCCGGAACGCCGTTGGCGTCGGCTTCGATGGCGGTCGAGAGAGCGCCGCCGATGGACTGGTAGCTGGCGGTCGCGAGCTTACGGAACAGCAGGCGATTGCCATTGGGGTCTTCGATGCGGAGTTGGACGTCGCCGAGGGTTTCGCCGGAGGTAACGGTTCCCTTGAAGCGTGCGGTCAATCCGAACTGCGTGAGGTCAACGCTGGGCGGTCCGCCGACGACGCGGAACGACGCGTCGTCGAACAAGGCTGCGCCGCCTTCGAAGCCATTGGCGGGCTGCACGAAGGAGATAACGCAGCGCGCGGTTGCGGTTCCCGCGGGCGCGGTCGAACTCAGCGGCGCGTTGTCGATCCAGTTGTCGAGCGACGAGGCTGCCGAAAGGACGGTCGATTCGACGTCCTGCAGCAGCGCGCCGCCGCCGTCGTAGAACTCGATGCTGATCGTGGCGTAGTTCTGCGTGCCGGCGATGGCGTCGCCGGTGTTGTGACGGGTGAAGACGTCAAGCTCCCACACCTGGCCGGGCTGCGCGGCGAGGTCCTGATACGCGCCGGACACGTTGAAGCTGCCGGTGAAGTTGCCGAACATCTTGCCGACGTTTGCGCCGGTGCGTGGGGTGGTGGCTTCTGTGTAGCAATTGCCGAAGACGGTCCACTCGCCGAGACCGAACCCGACGCCCTGGTTCTCAAAACCGGCGTTCAGGAGCGATGCGCCGCCGGGAAATGCACCGGCGCTCCACTGCAGACCTGCGAACCAGCCGCCGGCGTTGAGCGTGACGCTGGAAACGTCGAGCTGACCGCCGCCGAGACCGTCGAAGCCGCCGCTGACGAGACCCTGGGCCGACATGCTGCCGACCAGCACTGCGCCGCCGAAGGTTCCGCCGAAGGCGCCTTCGTTGACGATGCCGTCATCCCAGTTGAGGGTGAAATTGAACGTGTCGGGCGAGCCGTTGCCGGTGAGGAATGCGCCGCCGCCGGCGCCGGTGGTGGCGTTGAAGTCCTCGGCGAGGAGGTTGAAGGTGACGTCGGCGATTTCGACGAGTCCCGCACCCGAGCCTCCGACGCCGGCGTTCGTGACGCCGAGGGCGTTCGAGACGCCGAAGCGCGCGTTGCCGGCGGTTCCGGCGAATGCGCGTTCGCCGGTGATGCCGGTGTCCCACTGGGTGAGTTCGTTGAAACCCGGGCCGATCAGGATGCTGCCGCCGCCTGAGCCGGTAACGCTGTTGAAATTCTGGTCGAGAACTTGTCCGCTGCAGATCGCAGGGAGAATCGCCGCCGCTGCGGAGAATCCCGCCGCGCGTCGGCGCCAAAACGACTGGGTGATCATGAGTTCCTCCGGAGTTGCCTCAATTGCT
>CAYMBL010000018.1:0-74193 GCA_964388675.1 uncultured Planctomycetales bacterium | reverse complement strand
TCCCGCGCTGGCTCATGGCGGGAATCGTAAGGGGGCTAAGGGGCTGAGGGGTCAAGGGGCACAGGGGTCAAGGGGTCAAGGGGTCAAGGGGTCAAGGGGTCAAGGGGTCAAGGGGTCGAGGGGCTGGGGGAAGAAGGGGTCGAGGGCGCGGTCAGGCGCCATCGCTCCGAAAAACCGATTCTGTGTGCCACTGCTGTGTCAGCAGTGGCGCCGGGCGCTGATTCCCGCTCCGCGGGAATGAGGGCGACGGGCGCCCGCCCCGCCGCAGCGGTTTCTGCGGCGTGAGGTCCAGTTCAGCCAGCAGCCGGCCGACCGAGGTCAGGCTCAAGCGCACCCCCATTCGGCGCCCTGACAACCGCGCACGGCACGGCGCGCCAGTTTGCAAGCGGTAGCCGTGAGAAGGCCGTAAACCCTGCCAGAATTGCGGCGTTGCCCGCCTCGATCAAGTCGGACTCGGGTTGATCTGTGAGCCGAAACGCGCTCACTTTGTGAAGCAGCTCCTTGCTTGCGCGAATTGCCTCCCTTTCGGCGAGATAGCGAAAGAGCTCCGAGACGGATCCCTCCATCGAGATTCGGAGCCAGGATTCCCCATCCGGCATTAACTCGTTTATTCCGTTGATCAGATCATGCCAATTGCCCAAGATGTCGAGATTCCAGCCGTCGACGTCAATCAATTCCGACCGCTTCTGCTGGATGAGCAGTTTGAGCAGTTCAATCAAATCATTCACGCCCCAGTCGTTTGGGTCGAGCTTCGCACCATACGCTTCGTTTAGGTCTTTAACGTAACTGAGCCCGACCTGGATCCACTCTGCGTGATGCTCCCAGAGCGCCTCAGCGTCGTTGACTACCGGTGACTCAAGCTCAGCCATGAGCGCACTGGCGTCAGATGCGAGGAAGATCGTGCGCTCCCCCCAGACGCCGTGAATCTCGCACGAGAGCAACGCCCCTCGGTATGCTGACATGTCAATCGAGTCTGCTGACATCGAGCTTACTTCCGTTAACGGCGCTCGGCCGAACGGCCGAGCCGATGGGCATTCTCGGTCAATGGTCCGGTTCCGCAAAGTTGCTGCTAATCGATGTCCGGCGGGCTGGTCGTTGAGGCGGGACGCTTTCTGGCAGCGGTGGCTACTTCGGTGTGCAAGAGTTTCGGGTCCGCGAGCTGTGGGCCGTTGCGGAACCGGCGCGTGCGTTACACGCAGACCTCTTCCGGAGCACGGACGTCGCCCGCCGCAACGCCGTTGGGCATGGTCTGCGCGACAGCGGTCGTCGCCAGCAGCGTGCCGCTGATCGCGGCCGCACAGATTCGCAGAAATCCTCGCATGTTCCCCTCCAGGCTCAGAGCCGATATTTCGCGCCGGCGTGCGCCGCCGATGCACGTCCTCGCGACCCTACGCCCCCCTTGTCTCGCAAAAATGAGGGCCGCGCAAAGAACTCGTAAGTCGCGCTCGCCTACGATCGTGCATCCAAGAGGACCGAACCGCATGGAGCAATTGCGGCTCAAGACGCTGCCGGGGCTGGAGCTGCCGGTATTGCCGGGGCAGGCGCATCCTTGCCCCTACCTGCCGGAGCAGCGCGCCCGCAGCATCTACGCCTTCGGCCCCATCGACAGCATCGTGTACCAGGAGCTGATGGACCGCGGATTTCGTCGCTCGGGCGAGGTGTTCTATCGCCCGACGTGTCCGGCGTGCAGCGCGTGCCGTTCGATGCGCGTCGACGTCGATGCCTTCGCACCGAGCCGCTCGCAGCGCCGCGTGCTGCGGCGAAACGTGGACATCGAAATCGAAGTCAACGCGCCGCAGTACGACGCCGAGCGATTCGAGCTCTTCTCGTGGTATCAGAAAGAGTGGCACGACGGCGCGATGCTGGGCGACGCCGAGGATTTTGCGCGCTTCCTGGTCGACTCCCCGCTGAACACCGTGGAGATGACCTATCGCGCAGGCGGGCGGCTGCTGGGCGTGGGCATTCTCGACGTCACGCCGGTCGGGCTGTCGAGCGTCTACTTCTACTTCGCACCCTCGGCGGCGCGGCGGAGCCTGGGCGTGTTCTCGGCGCTGTGCGAGATTCAGCTCGCGCGGAAGTGGGGACGCCGATACTGGTACCCGGGGTTCTTCGTCGCCGGCTGCCGCAAGATGGAATACAAGGGCGCCTACCAGCCCGCCGAACTGCTGCACCCCGACGGCGTCTGGCGGCCGTTCGCCTGACCGCGCGCTACGCACGCCGACGCCTCGCGCGTAAGATGTCGCGGCGGGCGGCGGAGGGCGCCGCGACGCGCTGGCGGGAAAGGCGAAACATGGAACGAACTCTCATCATCTGCAAGCCGGATTGCGTGCAGCGCATGCTGGTCGGACAGGTTCTGGCGCGTTTCGAGGCCAAGGGGCTGCGGCTCGTCGGCATGAAGCTACAGAAATCAGCCACGCCGCAGGTCGAGAAGCACTACGCCGTTCACAAGGAACGGCCGTTCTACGGCGACCTGGTGCGCTTCATGACCAGCGGCCCGGTGGTCGTGGCCGTGCTGGAAGGCCCGGGCGCCATCGGCGTCGTTCGCACCATGCTCGGCGCCACTAACGGCCGCGAAGCCGCGCCCGGCACCATCCGCGGCGACTTCGGCCTCGACAAGCAGTACAACCTGGTGCATGCCTCCGACAGCCCCGAGACGGCGACGTTCGAGATCGACCTGTTCTTCAAACCCGAGGAACTCGTCGGCTACTCGCGCGCGGCCGACGGCTGGATCGTGAGCGCCTGAGGAGCGCGCGATGAAGGTCAAACCGCTGGCTGAACACGAGCAGAAACCGGTGACAATGCCGGGCGCCAGCGGCGCGCAGATGCGCATGCTGGTGGGCGGCGACGACGGCGCGCGGAACTTTCACATGCGGCATTTCGAGGTCGAGCCGGGCGGCTTCACGCCGCATCACCAGCACGACTACGAGCACGAGATTCTGATTCTGCGCGGCCGGGGCGCCGCGTTGAGCGCCGCCGGCGAGCGCGTCTTTCAGGCCGGCGACGTGATCTGGGTGCCGCCGAACGAGATGCACCAGTTCCGCAACACGGGCGCCGAACCGCTGGAGTTCATCTGCCTGATTCCCGCGCCGCAGGATTGCGCGCGCTGACCGCCGGCGCACCGCCGCCGCGATTCGATGGAGCGATCAATGAGCGAAGTATCCCGTCGCGAAGTGCTGGGCGCAGCCGCAATGCTGGGTGGACTCGCGACGCTGGCCGGCCCCGCGGCGCTGGCACAGCAGACTCCGCCGGAACCCGCGGAGCCCGGCGCCGGACCGTACACGCTGCCGCCGCTGCCGTACGGCTACGCTGACCTCGAGCCGTATATCTCGGCGGACATCATGAAGCTGCACCACGACGTGCATCATGCGGCGTACGTGAAAGGCGCGAACGAAGCGCTGGCGGGGCTGGAGCAGGTGCGTCGCAGCGGGGGCGAGGACATCCGCCGCGTGCGGACGCTTACCGACTCGCTCATGTTCAATCTCTCCGGACACGCGCTGCACACGATCTTCTGGGCGAATCTCAAGAAGGACGGCGGCGCGGCGCCGGCCGACGACTCGCCGCTGGGCATCGCGATCGCCCGTGACTTCGGCGGGCTGGCCGCGTTCAACGGGCACTTCTCCGCCGCCGCGATGCAGGTGCAGGGCAACGGCTGGGCGGTGTTGGCGCACGAACCGCTGGCACGGCGGCTGGTGATTCTGCAGAGCGAGAAACACCAGGTGAACACGGTCTGGGGCACGACGCCGATTCTGGTGCTCGACGTCTGGGAACACGCGTATTACCTGCAGTACCAGAGCCGCCGGGCCGACTACATCAAGGCCTTTTTCAATGTAATCAACTGGGGCGATGTCGCCGCACGGTACGCGGCGCTACAGCCGAGCGGCGGTTAGCGTATTCGGCGCTTTGCCGGTGTGATGGGGAACGTCGGCGTCTCGCCGGTTTGATGGGGAGCGTCGGCGTCTCGCCGGATGTGAATTGATGGGGAGCGTCGGCGTCTCGCCGGGTGTGAATCGATGGGGAGCGTCGGCGTCTCGCCGGCGTCGGGGCTGACGGGGCAAGATTCGTTCGAAACCACCATGGGGAGGATTCCATGAACGCGCGCGACATGCTCGGCAACACGTTGGATCTGGCGAAGATGATCACCGACGCCTACCTGGGCGACCTGAGCGACGCCGACCTGCTGCGGCGGCCCGCTCCCGGCTGCAACCACATCGCCTGGCAGCTCGGGCATTTGATCGACTCGGGATGCGGGATGCTGGCGGGGCTGGGCAAGTCGGGGCCGGCGCTGCCCGCGGGCTTCGCCGCCGCCCATGGCAAGGACACGGCCGGTTCCGACGATCCGACGAAATTCCTGAGTAAGGCCGAGTACCTGCGCCTGCTCGACGGGCTGCGCGATGCCGCGAGGTCGGCGATCGCGAGCTACTCCGAGGCCGACCTCGACAAGCCGGGGCCGGAGTCGATGCGCGAATATGCGCCGACGATCGGCACGGTGCTGAATCTGATCGGCACGCACGAAATCATGCACTGCGGGCAGTGGGTGCCCGTTCGGCGGGCGCTGGGCAAGCCGGTGGTGATGTAGCGCGGGTTTCACCGCTTTCACAACCACTGTGCACGACCCGCGGGGCGGGTGCGCGCGACATGCGCAGTACGATTCCCCGCGCCGGCGTGCGCCGATTCGAGCGCTGCCGGCGGGAGACGCGCTCACATGCACGCCGCCACGCAGACCCCACTGCACGTCGTTACGGGCGCGTTCGGCTACACCGGGCGCGCGATCACGGAACGCTTGCTGGCCGCGGGATTGCGCATGCGCACGCTCACCAACTCCCCGAATCGCCCGCATCCCTTCGGCGCGCGGGTCGAGATTCGTCCGCTGGCCTTCGGTGATCCGCACGCGCTCGCCGACGCGCTGCGCGGCGCCAGCGTGCTTTTCAACACCTACTGGGTGCGATTCAACCACCGCCTGTTCACGTTCGAGTCCGCCGTGCGCAACACGCGCGCCCTTTTCGAGGCGGCGCGGCGCGCGGGCGTGCCGCGCATCGTGCATGTCAGCATCCTGCACGCGGACAAGGCCGACGATCTGGCGTACTACAGAGGAAAGCACGAGCTGGAGGACGCGCTGCGCGAGTCGGCGCCGAGCTACGCGATCGTTCGTCCGGGAGTGCTGTTCGGGCGCGGCGACATTCTCGTCAACAACATCGCCTGGGTAATCCGCCGCTTCCCGATCTTCGGACTGTTCGGCGACGGGCGCTACCGGCTGCGGCCGCTGCACGTCGACGACATGGCGGCGCTGACGATCGATTGCGCCGGGCGCACGGAGAATGAGGTGGTCGACGCGGTCGGGCCCGAGCGCTTCACGTTTGCCGAACTGGTGCGCGCGATCGCGAAGCTGATCGCGGTGCGACGCGCGGTCGTGCCGATCCCAGCCTGGCTGGGCTATGCCCTCGGCAGATTGATGAACCCGTTCGTCGGCGACGTCGTGATTACGTGGGAAGAGGTTCTTGGCCTGACGCGCGGCATTCTCGATTCCGACGCGCCCGCGGCCGGCACGACGAAACTGACCGACTGGGCGCTGGCGAACGCGCAATCGCTCGGGCGGCGCTACGCCAGCGAACTCGCGCGGCGCGTGCGGCGTGACGCGGCGTACGAGAGTCTGTGACGATGACCGAGAGCCTGCGACGGCGGCGAGTTGATCGTGCCGTGCCTGCTGGGCTGAAGCCGCGTTAGGCCAATGCTTCCGATTGCCGGACGGCGGCAGGTCGCGTTACGATCAATTGCCCGCGCGGGATCACGTGCGTTTGGCGCGACAAGCTAGGAAAACGAGTCACGAGCGCCTGGGGTAACGGGAAGAAGCTACGTTTCAATGAACACGCAACTCGACTATCTCTTCGCTTCAATCCCCCCTTGGATCTCGATCGGTTTGGGAGAGCCTGAACGGCACAAGTGGATTGAGTCGTACTTCTACTCCCGTGAGGGCTTAGACGTTTGCGTGCGCCGACTTCGCGGGCGGAAAATGCAGACGCGAGACGCACTGATGAATGAGTTTGGCGCCGCGTACCAGTTCTTCGAAGAGTTCGGCGAAAACTGGAACGCGCTCCGGGAATGCCTGAATTACCTCGACGAATGGCTGCCCGCCCAAGCCTATGTCATGGTGATTGAGAAGGCGGAGGCGGTACTGCGAGACGAGGACGCGCTGCAAATGGTCGCGCTGCTGAAGACGCTGCAGATATGTGGCGAATGGTGGTCGAAGCCGATCGATGATAACCCGCCTTTCAACAGACCCGCGCTTCCCTTTCACGTGCTCATGAACGTAAGCGATGATTCGCCCGCCGAGGTCGACCGGCTGTCAAGCCTTGCGGCCGACGCCGGCGTGCCGGTGCGATTGTGAGAGCGCTTGCGCGAACACCGAACCGCAGGTTGTGAGAACCGGCGCGCGAAGAGAAATGACCATGGACGTTTCGGACGGAACGTTTCGAGATCCCATCCTGTTGCTCGCTCGCATCTCGCACGAATTGACGGTCTGTGCACGCTCGACGTACGAAGCGGGAACCGAGCGCGTGTCGGAACCGGAAATGCTGCGTCGATACAATGAGTTGCAACACCGGGTCACTGGTTCGCTCCGAGATCATCTGCTCACGCGAGGCGGAATTCCGGTCAATGAGATCATCACGATGGTCCAAGAGTTCGCGGTCCAGTTTCGTCGCGGCGAAGTTCCGTGGCTGCTGAGTGACGTTTTGCCCGCTCCTTCGTGATGCAGTACGCTTTGGATTGCTTCAACATGCGGGAGGATCAATGAACACAAAACTCGACTATCTCTTGTGTACAACGCCGCCTTGGATATCGATTGGCTTGGTAGTGCGTGAGGCAAAGGCGGCTTATCTGTCAATCGGCTACCGCGAGGACGGTCGTGACGTTTGCGTGCGCCGACTTCGCGGGCGGAAAATGCAGACGCGAGACGCACTGATGAATGAGTTTGGCGCCGCGTACCAGTTCTTCGAAGAGTTCGGCGAAAACTGGAACGCGCTCCGGGAATGCCTGAATTACCTCGACGAATGGCTGCCCGCCCAAGCCTATGTCATGGTGATTGAGAAGGCGGAGGCGGTACTGCGAGACGAGGACGCGCTGCAAATGGTCGCGCTGCTGAAGACGCTGCAGATATGTGGCGAATGGTGGTCGAAGCCGATCGATGATAACCCGCCTTTCAACAGACCCGCGCTTCCCTTTCACGTGCTCATGAACGTAAGCGATGATTCGCCCGCCGAGGTCGACCGGCTGTCAAGCCTTGCGGCCGACGCCGGCGTGCCGGTGCGATTGTGAGAAGGCTCTCGGGCGGCGTGAAGCGGCGTATGAGAGTCTCTGACAAATTCGAATTGTCCTGAAACGGCGACTTGACCTCTCGGCGCCCTTGGTAGCGTCCGCCGCACGGTCGCGGGAGAGGGGCGGTTTTGCGGTGCGGCGCTGGGGCGCTCGCTTGGTACGATCAGAACGATGCGGTATCGCGCACCCGGTGGATTGGCTGCCTTGCTGATGCTCTCTGCGAGCATCGCCGCATGGTACGCGATGATGATCGTCCACGAATCCGGCCATGTGCTCGCGGCGTGGTTGAGCGGTGGAAGCGTCGCGCGGGTCGTCCTGCATCCGCTTGAGTCCTCGCGCACCGAATTGGCCGCGAATCCGCAGCCGCGGTTCGTCGCGGCGGCGGGACCGGCGTGGGGCGCTGGGTTTCCGCTCGCGGCGTGGCTCATCGCACGCGCGACCCGCGCGCCGCGCCTGTTTCTCTGGCAATTCTTCGCCGGATTCTGCCTGCTTGTGAATGGTGCGTATCTCGCGTCGGCGGTCGCGTTCCCCGCGGGCGATGCGGACGAACTTCTGAGACGTGGCGTCCCTCGGTGGGCGATGGTGATTGCGGGTCTGGCCGCCGCGGCCGCAGGGCTTCGGCTCTGGCATGGGCTAGGTTCGCGCTTCGGACTCAGTGGTCAGCGCGCCGACCGCGGGGCCGTCGTCGCTTCTGCGACGGCCGCCGCGGCGCTGATTCTGTTCGTCGTGGCCTGGAGTGTATTTGCCTGAAGCCCTTGAGAATGCGCGATCGCTCGCGCGCTCGATTGCCTGACTCCGGCGGATCGCGTTACGATCGCGCTGACCGCTAAAGATTCTCTGTACGCTGCGCGTTCGCGCTTGCATGGAGTGTGTGTGCCGAGTTCCGCAACCGAACCCAACCGCCGTCCGGTCGCGATGCGATCCGCCGCCTGGGTAGGGGCGTTGGCGCGGGCCATGCAACGAACCGGTTGGCGACCCAACACGATCTCCCTTCTCAGCGTTTTGATGGCTGCGGCGGCGAGTGCGTGCATGTTGGCAGTCGTCTGGCCCGGCGGCGCGCCCGCGGTCGCGGGCCTGCTCGCGGCACCCGTGTTTGTCGGCCTGCGCGGGCTCTGCAATCTTCTCGACGGCCTGGTCGCGGTCGAAGGGAATCTGCGGACGGCGAGCGGCGAGCTGTTCAACGACCTGCCCGATCGCGTGTCCGACTTGCTGCTCTATGTCACCGCCGGGCACGCAGTCGTCGGCTCGGCGTGGGGAGTCGAGGTCGGCTGGGCGGCCGCGGCGCTCGCGGTCATGACCGCCTACGTGCGCTACCTGGGCGGCGCGATGGGAGCCGGGCAATCATTCCTCGGCCCCATGGCCAAGACGCATCGCATGGCGTGTTTGTCCGTGGGCTGTGTCGCGGCGGCCATCGAATTCGGCGTGCGCGGCAGCACGCTCTCGCTTCTGGCGTCGCTGGCTGCAATCGCGATCGGTTGCGTCGTAACCATCGCACGCCGCGCAGCCCGCATTTATCGGGTGCTCGAAGCGCCATGATCGACGCGATACTCGACGCCACGCTGACCGCGGCGGCCCGCGTCATCACGGGATGTCGGGCGCGCTGGCTGAGCGCGCCGCCGCTGACCGGCGCCGCGGTGTTCTTCGGGAACCACACCAGTCACCTGGACACCCTGGCGATCCGCTCGGCGCTGCCGCGCGAACTGCGCCGCCGCTGTCGCCCGGTGGCCGCGCGCGACTATTGGTCGCGCACCGCCTTGCGGCGATGGGTCGCCACGCGCGCCCTGCGCGCGGTGCTGATCGAGCGGCAGCACGTCGATCGACACAGCAATCCCCTACCCGCACTGATCGAGGTGCTCGATCGTGGCGACGCGCTGATCCTGTTTCCGGAAGGCGGGCGGCGCGACGACGAGGCGACGGGAGATTTTCGCTCCGGACTGTTTCACATCGCGCGCAAGCGACCGCGGACGCCGCTCTATCCGGTGCTGCTGGAGAATCTGAATCGCATCCTGCCGCGGGGCGAAGTGCTGCCGGTTCCGCTCATTGGGTCCGTGGTCATCGGAGAGCCGGTGCATCTGTTCGCGGATGAAACCAAGGATGGATTCCTGGTGCGCGCGCGCAGCGCCCTCGAGACTCTTCGGAGCCATCGATGATCTGGCAGGATCAGGAACTGCGCCTGTTGCTGACGGCGATTGCGATCCTGCTCGCGGTTGCGACGGTGATCGGACAGGCGCTGCGACGCACCGTGACGTCTGAACGGCATCGCCCGGTGATCGCGAATCTCAACGCGCGGGTCTTCGCCTGGTGGTTTCTTACCGCCCTTTTCGCGGCGGCGTCGAGCGTGGGGCCGCTGGGAACCACGGTGCTGTTTGCGACGACGTCGCTGCTCGCCTTGCGCGAATTCGCTACGCTCGCGCCGACCGCACGTGCCGACCACCGCGCGCTGTTCTGGTCATTCTTCGTCATCCTGCCCATTCAGTACTGGTTCGTGTACGAGCGCTGGTACGGAATGTTCGCGGTCTTCATACCGGTGTACGCGTTCGTTTTCCTTCCGGCTCGGCTCGCGCTGGCCGGCGATACGACCCGCTTCCTGCAGCGCGCCAGCCAGTTGCAACTGGGTGTCTTGATTTGTGTGTATTTCATCAGCCACGTGCCCGCGTTGCTGATGCTGCCGCTCGGGCAGGACGTCGACCCCGCCGCGAACGTGAAACTGCTGTTTTTCTTCGTCACAGTGGTTCAGCTCAGCGACGTCTTCCAGTACCTCTGGGGAAAATCACTCGGAAAACGGCGAATCGCGCCCGACGTCAGCCCCAACAAGACGTGGGAGGGGTTTGTTGGGGGCGTGGCTTCGGCCGTCGCCGTCGCGGCCGGCTTGTCGTTCCTGACGCCCTTCGGCATCGCCGCCGCGGCCGCGATGGGGCTGGGTGTCTGCTTGATGGGATTCGCCGGAGGGCTTGTCATGTCGGCAATCAAGCGCGACGCCGGCGTGAAGGACTTCGGCGAAACCCTTCCCGGTCACGGCGGCGTGCTCGACCGCGTCGACTCGATCTGCTTTGCCGCGCCGGTGTTCTTCCACCTCACGCGGTACTTCTTCGCGTCCTGAACGGCGTGGTGCGTGGGACGCACGGTTTGCGCGCTGCGGCCATAACACCGCGATCAACGTCCCCGCCGCAAACACAGCGCCGCGGATGACGACCCCGCCGCCTATTTCAGCCGTTCGAGCCGCCCCTTGCGCTTCACGATGTTCTTGTAGTCCCACTGAATGCGGATTGATTTCGCCAGCCAACGCTTCAGATCATCCAACTCGATCTGCGTCGCCGCGGTGTACCGCGCGTCGGCCGCCTTGAAGCTGCCTTCCGGCGTCAGCCCCGGCTCGTCGAACGACTCTCCGCTCCAGAAAAGCAGACGAATGCAGTCCTTCAACTTGCTGTATCCGACGATCGGGTTGCCCTCGAGGAACCACACCGGGTGCCGATGCCATATCTTCCGCTCTGCGCCGGGCAGATGGCGGTCAATCGTCTTTGCCAATAGGTCGCAGATGCGCTTGTCTCCCGCCGATTGAGCCGCGTTGTACGCCAAGATGCCGGCGTCGAGCGGCGCGCGCGCGCCCGGTCTCGCCGCGCTGCCGCGCGCAGAAGTGCGTTTCGCTGACGTCGCGGGCGCAGCGGTGACTTTCGCGGCTCGCGCCGACGCACGCTTCGCCGACTCCGACGCGCGCGTGCGTTTCGGCTTCTTGGTTGCTTTCACGACAACCCTCCAATGCAGGACGCCTCGCTGCCTCTCGACTCGCGCGGCGCGACCAGGAACCGGTCGTTCGCCGGCAGGGCCGCACGTTTCGTGGGCAAGAAATCTCGCGCGCACTGTCGCCGCGCGTCCGAACGCTCGTATCGTGCACACATGATGGCCGTCTCGCAACGCATCCCGAGTCTCGTGATCGACCGCGCCGCCGTCGGCTGCCCCGTCACCACTGACCGCGCCGCGACCGCGGCTCGAACCGCATGAGAGCCGACCTGCCGCGACAGCTCGGCCCGCTGCCGGCCATCGCGATCATGGTCGGCATCATCATCGGCAGCGGCATCTTCCGCACGCCGCCGGTCATCGCGCAGCACACCGACAGCGCCGTCTACATGCTCTTTCTGTGGGTGCTCGGCGGCGCGATCTCGCTCTGCGGCGCACTCACCTGGGCCGAGCTCGGCGCGATGTTCCCGCGATCCGGCGGCATCTACGTCTTCCTGCGCGAAGGCCTCGGCGACTGCCCCGCTTTCGTGTTCGGCTGGACGTACATGCTGATCACCAAGCCACTGGCGGCCGCCGCCATCGCCGTCATCTTTGCCGAGCATTTCAACATCCTGTTCGCCGGTCTGCTCGCCGCCAACTTCGGCGGACCGCTCGACACGCGCTGGCTGACCTGCACCCTGCTCACCGCGCTCACCATCGTGAACACGCCCGGCGTGCGCGTCGGCGGCGGCGTCGCGGTGGCGCTCACGGCGCTAAAGGTCGGCGCGCTGGTCGCAATCGTCGTCCTGGGCTTCACGCTCGGCGCAGGCCAAACCTCACACTTCACAGTCACGCCGCTCGGCGCCGGCGCAGTGACCGGGCTGGCGACCATGCTGGGCGCCGTGCTGTGGACGTACGACGGCTGGAGCGACGTCGGCGCCATCGCGGGTGAAGTGCGAGAGCCGCAGCGAAATCTGCCGCGCATCTTCTTGTTCGGCACCGCCGCCGTCACGCTGCTCTACGTCGCGGTCAACGCGACATACGTCTGGATGCTGCCCATGGACCAGTTGCGGGCCGCCGACAGCGTCGCGCCGCTCATCATGCAGCGCCTGCTCGGCCCGTGGGGCGAAACCGCTGTCACCGCAATCGTCGTGCTCAGCACGATGGGCTCGACGCACGGCTCGATCCTCACCGGCGCACGCATCACGTTTGCGCAGGCCCGCGACGGTCTGCTCTTCCGACCGCTGGCCGCGATCCACCCGCGCTGGCAAACGCCGCACGTCTCGCTTTGGTTCCAATGGTGCCTGTCGTGCCTGGCGGTCTGGGCGGTGCCGAATTTTCAGGGCCTGGCCGACGGCTTCGTGTTCACCATGTGGATTTTCTACGGCCTGGCGGGCGTCGCCGTCTTTACCCTGCGCCGCACGCGCCCCGACGCCGAGCGCCCCTACCGCTGCTGGGGCTATCCCTGGGTGCCCGCGGCGTTTGTCGCGGCAGCGCTCGGCATGACCGTGCTCTCGATCTGGCAGGCACGAACTCAGCCCAGCAGCAGCGGCCCCGACCCGCTCGTATGGCTCGGAGTATTGCTCGCCGGCGTGCCGGTCTACTGGGTGTGGAAGCGCCTGCACCGGCCGGCGGCGCACGTCGCCGATTGACCCGACGCTGATACCCGCATCTTGGCGCTCGCATAACCATGCACTAGCATTGGGATTACCTCAAGCGTCGCCCTCGGGGCGACCGATCGACTGTGCGGAGCCGCACACTGCCGGGAGCCGATGAATGACGCCGCGCGCCTATTGGAAGGGCCAGCTCAGACTGTCGCTCGTGACCTTTCCGGTCAAGCTCTTCAATGCCGTCAGCGGCTCGAACCGCATCTCGCTGAACCAGCTTCACAAGGATTGCCACCAGCGCCTGAAACAACAGATGGCCTGCCCCACGCACGGCCCCGTCGAGCGCGACGACATCGTCAAGGGCTACGAATTCGAGAAGGGCAAATACGTCGTCATCGACGACGCTGACATCGAGAAGATCAAGATCGAATCGCAGAAGACGATCGAACTCACGCAGTTCGTCGAGCTCGACGACGTCGATCCCATCCACCACGACGGCTACTACTACGTCGCCCCGGACGGACCGGTCGCGCAGGACGCGTTCCGCGTCATCCGCGAGGCCATGCGCAAGAACAACAAGGCCGCCATTGGTCGCCTCGTGCTCGCCGGTCGCGAACACATCGTCTGCCTGCGCCCGCAGGACGCCGGCTTCGTGCTCACCACGCTGCGACTGGCCGACGAGGTGCGGGCCGCCGATCCATACTTCGAGGACATCAAGGACGGCCCGGTCGACCCTGCCCACTTGAGGCTGGCCGAGCAGCTCATTGACAACGCCACGACGGCACTCGACCTGAGCCAGTACAGCGATCGCTACCAGGAAGGCCTGCTGGCCGTCATCAAGGCCAAGATCGCGGGCAGCGAGCCCGTGATCGCCCCCGAGGCCGAGGTCGGTCAGGTCATCAACCTGATGGAAGCCCTGAAAGCCAGCGTCGCCGAGGTCGCACAGAAGAAACCACCGGCCGCGAGCATCGCGCCGGCGAAGTCCGCACGGGCGTCGAAGGCCAAGCGCGCGTAATTGATCTGAACCGAGCCCCGCGCGCAAGCAACACGTCGAGCCGCTCGATTCAAGCGCGCGCAATTGATTTGATCCGAGCCCCGAACGAGTGAGTGAGGGGTTGCTTCCACTTCTCGCATCCCGCTGCTACGAAAATCCTCTGCGATAGGGTGCGTATCATCGGCTGGTGCGAGAATCTATTCTCGCACTCCCGGGGCTGTTGCGAGAATCCTTGCCCGGGCTGATGCGAAAATCCTTTCTCGCACCCCGCGATTGCACGCACCCCTCAATTGCACGGCGTGTCCGAACGCCGGGACCACGAGCACGAGCCGCATTACACTGAAATGCGATGCCGGATCGACCACTACTCGACCGCGCCGGCGCCGCGGGCCGCACGAGCACCGTTCGCGCCGAGTTGCTGCGCTGGACAGGGTCGATCGGCATCTTCTATGTGCTGATTCCGATTTTCCTCCTCGCATCCGAGCGCTGGCTGCGCGCCGCGCTCCCGGTGCAACCGCCGCCGATCGACGCCGCGGCGTTGCAGGTCGCGTTCGCGCTGGCGGGAGCGCTCGGCGCATGGCTCGTCATCGCCAGCATCCGAGCCCAGCTCGTCCGCGGCGGCCACCCGTTCGACCTGACGGGCCGCGAGTCGTTCTCGAAACCAACGCCGTCGCTGCTCGCGACCGGGGTGTACGGTCTCTCGCGCAACCCCATGGGGCTGGGGGACGTTCTGCTTTACGCGTGCCTCACCGGGCTCGCGCAGTGCACCTGGACGCTGCTGCTTCAGGTGCCGGCGTACGCGCTGCTGGTGGTTTGGAATCACCGCGTGAATGAGCGGCCCGCTCTGCTGCGCCGTTTCGGAGCCACATACGAAGACTACGAGCGCCGAACGCCGCTGCTGATTCCGGGCCCGCGCGCGATCTGGAATTGGCGCCGCGCGAGCGAGCCGCCGCCGCAACCGTGACGCCGGCGGGCGTATCATTCGCGTCTGATGAACGCATCACCCTGGACACGCACGTTGACGCTGGCCGCCGCGGCGCTTTGCAGTATCGCCGGACCACTGGCAGCCGCGCGGCAGGAGCACGGAACGCCCGAACTCGCGGCCACGCAGCCGGCGGCTGCGGATGTGAACCGTTGGGAAGCGGACATCGCCGCCTTCGAGGCCCACGACCGCAAGAACACGCCGCCGCGCCACGCCATTCTCTTCGTCGGCAGCTCGAGCATCGTGAACTGGCCGACCGCGACGAGCTTCCCGCGGCGTGTTGTGCTCAATCGCGGCTTCGGCGGTTCGCAGATCGCGGAGCTCAACGAGTTCGTCGAGCGCATCGTGACGCCATATCGACCGCGCGCGATCGTGCTCTACTCGGGCGACAACGACGCCGCCGCGGGCAAGTCCGCCGTCCAGATCGCGGCCGACTTTCGCGAGTTCGTGCGGCGCGTGCGGCAGAGCCTCGGTTCCACACCGATTTACTGTCTATCGATCAAGCCCAGCCCGGCGCGCTGGGCGCTGTGGCCGACGATGCGCTCCGCCAACGAGCTGATTCGCAAGGAGTGCGAGGCCGGCAGCGCGCTGCATTTCGTCGATGTCGCTTCGCCGCTGCTCGGCGCCGACGGCCTGCCGCGCGACGATCAATACGTCGACGATCGCCTGCACCTCAGTCCGGCGGCGTACGAGACCTGGACGCGGCTGCTCGACCGGGCGCTGGAGGAGACGCTACCGCGCTAGCGCCGCCTGCGCGCGTCATCGCGCGCTCGATCAAAAGCATGGCGCCGGCCTCTCGAGACCCGCAATGCCGGAACTGCCCGACGTGCTCGCCTACGTGAACTGCCTGCGGCCGCGCCTGGTCGGTCGGCGGCTCGTGGCGCTCCACATCCGCAGTCCGTTCATCCTCCGCACGGCAGAACCGCCGCCCGAGTCGCTGTGCGGACGCCGCGTGGTCGAGGTGCGGCGGCTCGGCAAGCGCATCGTGTTGCAGCTTGAATCCGGCCGCTTCGTCATCGTGCACCTGATGATCGCCGGACGCTTGCAGTGGATCGAAACACCGCGGCCGCGTTTGCCCAAGCCGGCGCAGGCCGCGCTCGAGTTCGAGCATGCGACATTGCTGTTGGTTGAAGCCGCCAAACAGAAGCGCGCGAGCATTCATCTCGCGGACGGCGCGGCGGCGCTGGCTGCACACGAACGCGGCGGATTGGACGTCCTCGCGGCCGACGCTGACGAATTCGCGGCGGTGCTGCGCGCCGGGAATCACACGCTGAAGCGCGCGCTCACCGATCCCCGGGCGCTTGATGGCATCGGAAACGCGTACTCCGATGAGATTCTCTTCGCCGCCGGTCTGTCACCGTTGCAACTCACGCTGCGCCTGACGGATGAACAGGTGCACCGGCTGCACGCGGCCGCGCGAGCGGTTCTCTCGCATTGGATCGAAGTGCTTCGGGATCGTTTCGCGCAGCGCTTTCCCACGCCGGCGGAGATCACGGCGTTTCGACCGGAATTCGCGGTGCATGGTCGATTCGGACAGCCGTGTCGAACGTGCGGGGCGCCGGTGCAGCGCATTCGATACGCCGCGAACGAGACGAACTATTGCGCTCGCTGCCAGAACGAGGGGCGCGTACTCGCCGATCGCTCGCTCTCGCGATTGCTGCGCGACGACTGGCCGCGATCGATTGAAGACTGGCTTTGATCCAGGACCGGGAGCGCTACTGGCTCTTGAGCCGGATCGGCCCCTTGGCCTTCTTTGCCTGGTCGGGGGCCACTTCGCCCTTCGGCATGCTGATGATGCGCGGCTGCTCGACCGGCGTCTCTTCAGCCTGCTCCTCGCCCAGCCAATCAAGCACGCTGTCTTCCAGCGTCTTTTCACGGGGAACTTCGAACGAGCTCCCGCATTTCTTGCACTTGGCCTGCCGCCCGGCGAATTCGGTCGGCAACCGGTACTTCGCGCCGCAACTACCACAAACGCAACGGATTAGATCAGACACGCCACACCTCGTTCATCCGCACGCACTAGAGCGTGCGCCGTTTCCGCGGTTCCGCCAACAGCGACGCGGTTCCGCACGTGACCCGATCCCGGCTGACGCGGACGATGCAGTGATGAACGAATATGAAGACGGGTACGGAATCGTATAAAGCCCCTGCACGGTCAGAGTCTCAGCCAAACCCCGAGTCCGAAAGGCTACCTGACGCTTCGGCCCGATGCAAGACGAACTACCGGGGACGCGCTCCAAACCCTCTAGTTTGACGAACTTCCGTCACTTAGCCATGCCAGCCGTCGCACTCGGCGCAAGCCGCGAGCCGCCGCCACTCGCCCGCCGCGTGAGCGTTACAAATGTCGTTACGTGCTGTGCCGGACCACAGTTCCCGGACTTTGGAGCTCCGCCAATCGCCAAGGCTCTGAACCGCGTTCAAATCCTGATCACACACGGTCGCCGCCCCATCGGCCAGCAGCGTCAGCCCCTGCGCCACACGCCGACAGGCCGTGCGCGTCGGCGGCGACAGCACCCTCAACGTGTCTTCCGGCAGCGCGCCGCCGAACGTCGCGAATCCGCGCACGACCGCCCAGCCATGCGCCGCGGTCCAGCGGTCATAGAAGCCCTCCAGCTCCGGCAACGTGGCGCTGTGCCGAATCAGGCTGCAGACCGGGATCGGACACGCCGCACGCCGCTCGACCCGCAGCGCCTCGATGCGTCGCACGTTGCCCAGAACGCGCTCGAAGGCGTCAGCGCCGTGCACAGCCGCATACGGCGCGGCGCTGTTGGCGTCGAGCTGCACTTCGATCAGGTCGACGCGCTGCGCGAAGAGCGCCTCGAGGTGCTCGTCGCTCAAATCCACCAGCGGCGTGCGAACGGCGATTCCGCACACGCCGGCTCGGCGCAGGATTGCGAGCGCCTGCGGCAGTTGCGCGCACTGCAGCGGATCGCCGTGCCCCCCGACAACCACCAGACGATCGTCAAATGCCGCCAGCTCGCGCGCGACGCGCTCCAGCGCCGCTAGATCGCACAGCTCTCGCGCCTTTACGCGCGCCCCGCGCGGCCGCAGGCGGCTTTCGGGCAGCGGGTCGCGCGTGGTGAGCTCAATCTCGACCAGTCGCGGCAGCGGATCAGGCGACGCGGCGCGCTGCCACGCGCATAGGGTCGCGGCATCGGCGTCGACGCCACAATCCGCCAAGGCGCGCTCGAGCGTCGCGGTCGACGCCGCCAGGTCGGCGCAGAATCGCGCCGGCGTCTGCGAAACTTCGCGCGGCACGCGCAGACAACCGGCTTTCGTGATCGGATCGGAGCGCGGCGCTTCGGGCCGATACGCGAAACGAAGTCCGACGATCGACTGCTCCTCGAGCAGCTCACGCACAAACGCGCGGCTCAGCACGATCCCGGCAAGGCCGGGCGGAGCCTGGGTGAACGAGAAACGCGTCTCCGAGACCTGCAACCGGTAGTGCTCCACAAGCGCTGTCGCCAGGAGCGGATCAAACGCCGCGTGATGAGCGTCGAGGATCAGCGCGGCGTCGGCGCGGGTGGCGTCGAGCACGCGGCCGACCGCCAGCGGATCGACGAATTCGTCGAAGAATGTCGTCGCCTGCGGGCTGCCGCGCCACGCGTGCAGATTCCACTTGCGCGCCGCGGCGATCAAGGCCCGGCGCGGGCGGGCGCCGTCGTCGACAGACAGCAGCTCCGGCATGTCGGCAGCGGGGCAGTCGGCGAGCGCCTGTGCGGCGCGCGCCGCGTCGCGCGGCTGTATCACCAGCAGCCGCCGATCAATCCCGCCAACGCGCGCCAGACGACGCAGCGTGTGCGCCAGAACGCCGCGACCGAGCAGCGGCTGCTCCAGGCGCGCCGGACCGCCCAGCCAGTTGTGTTCGAAATCCGCGAATACCGCGGCGACGACTTGCACTAGCTCTCCAATCTCGCGCAGGCCTGTGGCAGCGTTTCGTGCAGAAAGTCGCAGCCGGCGCGAAACGCGCGCACGAACTCCAGGTCGCGCTCCAGCCGTCGCCGGGCGGTGTCGGCGGTTTCCTCGATCGGGTCGCCGAGGCGGCGATCGGCGGCGTAGCGGCGCAGCTCGGCGTGAGCCGAGACATCCACCACCAAACCGTACATGCGGTCGAAGCGCTGCATGCGGCTGCGCAGTTCGTCGACGCGCGCGATCAGGCGATTGAACTCCGCCGGCCGCTCGACGAGTTTCGCGAGTTGTTCGAGCGCGGCTTCGGTTTCCGCTGCGATTTCGCGGACCTGCTCCAGTTCGACGAGGCGCTCGCGCAACTGCGCCGCGCCCGCGGCGCGCAGCCGCTGTGCCTCGGCCGGCGCCGGCGCGTTGAGCCGCAGTTGCGCCGCATCGAGCGGGCGAGTGCAGAATTGCGCGATCGCGTCGGCGAGCGGCAGCGGCTGCATGCCGTGCAGCAGCAACCCGCCTTCGCTGCATTGCAGCACGCGCTGCGCTGCGCCCGCAAAATCCTGGCGAAATTGCTCGGCGTAGGTGAAGAGCAGGTCGTCGGTATAGACGGGGGCGCCGTGCAGGTCCTGCGCTCGCCGCAGGATCGGGCGATTGCGGACGATGCGCTCCCACTGCTTCATTTCGAGCGTGCAGAATGGGTTGAGCTCCGGTCGCCAGGTCTCTTCGATCGGGCTGCCCGGCATGTAGAACAGGCCGTCGGAAAACGCGAGGTCCTGTCCGACGAAGAGTATCGGGTCGCAGCCCAGATGCTGCGCGAGGTAGAACGCCAGGTGGGCCACCGTGGCGCCCGGCTTCAGCGTGCCGCGCGCCGGGGCGGCGGCGCCGAGCAACACCTCGTGCAGCTTGTGCTGAAGCACGCAGACCGGTCCGCGGAAGGCGTCGAGCACCTGCCAGGCCGCCTTGGGCTCGGCCACAAGCGTGCAATCGCCTGTGGCCGCGGCGCCCGCGAAGAACTCGGTAGAGATTTCATGGAAGTCGAGGCTGGTGACGAAGTGCGGCACGCAGCCCGCGGCCAGCAGCGGCTTCAGCACGGTCTGCACCGCGATGACCACGGCGCGGTCGCGCACCGCCGGGAGTTGCTGCAGATTTCGCGCCAGCGACGGGCCGGCTGCGACGACGATCGCCGGGTAGCCGCGCCCGCGCCCGGCGAGCGGCCCCGCGCCCGGGCTTTCGAGATGTCGCCGCAGATTGAACGCCACATTGCGGAACGTGGTTTGTGAGGTGCGCAGCAGCGTGAGCATGTGCATGCGCGCTGTGGACGCGAAATCCGCCAGCGCGGCGCTGGCCTGGCGCTGAAACTCGGCGCGGCAGCGGCTTGCGTACGGCAGCGCGAGGAACGTCACGCCGGTGACGAAATCGGCGGTGAAGCGGTGCAGCAGGGCGTGCAACTCGCGGCGGTCGGCGCTGGTCAGCAGCAGCAACCGTTGCGAATTCAGGCTCGATGACAAATCCTGCACGCACAGCGCTGCTTTCAGCAGCGCGAGGTCGTCTTCGCACACCAGCATGAGCGGCTGGCGATAGCGAGCGGCGACCGCGGCCGCGACATAGCCCAGGCCGATGCCGCGCAGCACGAAGGTGGGGTTCTCGGCGGCGGCGTCGGCGACGAGCTTGTCGGCCTCGTCGCGCGGGTTGTAGCGGCTGTGAAGGTATATCTCGCGGCCGTCGTCGGTGCGCACGCGAGCGGTCCAGTCGCCCGCGCGTGCCGCTTCGAGCGCCGGACAGTCGCGGAAGGGAATGGTCTCGAGGCGTGCGGCGAGGGATGGGTTGACTCGATACAGCGCGGCGAGGTTTCGCAGGTAGTTGCTGCGCAGCGCGGCGAGCGCGGCGTCGCCGTCCGAAGGCGGCGAGCGACCGGCGGGTACGGCGGGCGCGACTGGTGTGAGCGTTTTCACGGATTCCGTAGGTTTGATCGGGCGCGGCAGGCGGCGTGCGTCAGGCGGGGCGCAAGAACTGCGGGGGCGCGCAGTGGAGGTATGCAGTCGCGACTCTGTTCCTATGGCGTCCGTTCGCGGCGAGGTTCGTTTCGCGCCCGCGCGTCGAGGCTCGGGTGCCACGCATTCGCGCATGGCAACACGGTCGCAGGTGCTTTCGCCGCGGCGTGCGCTCATGCCAGCCGGCAACGAGGCGATGCCGTCTACTCGACGACGCGCTCGGCACGCTCGAGCAGCACGTCTTCGACGGGCACGTCGGTAAAGCCGTCGCGGTCGCCGATCTCGACTTCGGCGATGTCGTCAACGACGTCGAGGCCTTCGACGACGCGCCCGAACACGGTGTAGCCGGGACTCGCGGCGCTGGCGTCGAGCGAATCGTTGTCGACGAGGTTGAAGTAAAACTGCGACGTGGCTGAGTCGGGGTCGTTGGTGCGGGCCATCGCGATGGTGCCGCGCAGGTTGCGCAATCCGTTGTCGGCCTCGCTGCGGATCGGGTCGCGCGTGTCCTTCATCACGAGGCCGGTCTCGAATCCGCCGCCCTGAACGACGAATTCGGCGATCACGCGATGGAAGATCGTGTTGTCGTAAAAGCCGTCGTCGACATAGCGCAGGAAGTTGTTCGTCGAGAGCGGCGCGTTCTCGCGATCAAGCTCCACCACGATCGTGCCGAGGCTGGTCACGAGCCGGACGCGCGGCGTCGGGTCCTCGTCGCCGCCGCCGTCACCGCCGCCGTCGCCGAGCCCGAATTCCGGGTCGGCGGCGATCTGCAGCGTGATCTCCTCCGAGGCCGATGGCGCGGCGCCGTCGACGCGCACGTCGACGCGAAAGCGCAGGGTTTCGTCGGTCAGGAACGACGGCGCGACGAAGGTCGCGGCGGCTGCGTCGTGGTCGATCAGCTCGATGGTGCGGCCGAACGTCTGATACCAGCGAAACGACAGCCGGGCCGGATCCACGTCGGTCACAACGCTCGCGGTGAGCGCGACGGCGTCGCCGTGAGCGGCGCCGTCGGCGGGGCTCGTGCTCGTGGTCAGCGACAATTCGGTCGGCGGGGCGAGCGTCGATGTGTCCGGACAGCCGGCGAAGAGAAACGCCAGGACGATCGACAACCCGATCAACGCGCGTTGGGCCATGGTCACAAGCTCCCGTTGCAGGCTCGGATCATTCTAGGCGTTCGGTCCAGCCGTGGGCCAAGCGCTGCGCGGTTGACCTGCCGCGCGGCCCGAGGAAGAATCGCCATCGACGACCGCGGCGGCAGGCGGTCGCGGGAGCTCGCATGCTGATTCGAATCGCGCACAGCCCGGACCCGGACGACGCATTCATGTTCTACGGCCTCTCGAGCGGAGCGGTCGATCCCGGCCCCTACCGCTTCGAGCACGTGCTGGAAGACATCCAGACGCTGAACGAGCGCGCCCGGCGCGGGGAATACGAGTTGTCCGCGATCAGCATTCACGCCTATCCGTATGTCGCCGATCGCTATCGGCTGTGCCCGAGCGGCGCGAGCATGGGCGATAACTACGGCCCGATGGTGGTTGCGCGCACGCCGATGAGCGTCGCGGAGCTGGCGGGCAAGACGATTGCGGTGCCCGGCTTCATGACCACGGCGTACCTGGCGCTTCAACTGCTTCTGGGGCGCGGGGCGCGGGAAGCCGGCGAGAGCGGTGCGTTTCGGGCGCAGGCGGCGATGTTTGATCAGATTCCGGCACAGGTCGCCGCGGGAGCATTCGACGCGGGGCTGATCATTCACGAGGGGCAGCTCACGTATGCGCGCGAGGGCCTTTCGCTGGTGGTCGATCTGGGCAAGTGGTGGATGCAGGAGACCGGGCTGCCGCTGCCGCTGGGCGGAAACGTGGTGCGGCGTGACCTGGGAGACGCGGTTTGCCGCGACGTGACGCGGATCATGAATGCGAGCATCCGCTACAGCCTGGCGCACCGCGAGGAAGCGGTGAAGTATGCGCTGCGCTTCGGGCGCGGGCTGGATGTGGGGCTCGCCGATCGTTTCGTCGGCATGTACGTGAACGACTGGACGCTCGATTACGGTCCGCGCGGGCGCGAGGCGATTCGACGACTGCTGGCCGAGGGCGCGGCGCGGGGTCTGGTGCCGGCGATCGGCGATATCGATTTCGTGGAGTTGTAGCCGCGCGAGCGAAGTCGTGCTCAGGGCGTGGCCGACTCGCCCCCGGTTTCGCCGCTAGTGTCGCCGCCGGTGGCGGAATCGGTTGCGGCACTCTCGCTGTCGGCGCCCTCGGCTCCCAGCTCGAACACCGCGAACGCGCCGGTGACGACGCCGTCGAAGATGGCCTGGACACCCGATTCGAGGCTCTCGGACGCGGCGTCGCGGAAGGTGCGCAGCGCCTCTTCCTCGTTGCAGCCCGTGAGCAGCCCCAGCCCGCCCACGACGACGGCGAGAGTTCGACGGCCAGATGCGTTTCGGTTGACGTTGCGACGCGACATCGAGTGCCTCCAGCGTTGGCGGTGCGTCGCAGGCACATCCGGACCGACGCGAAGCGCAGCCGCGTCTTTCGAAATCGGCCGCGCGCGCCGCGCCGGTGAAGTCCGCCGATCGCATTCCCAGATGCCGCGCGGCGGATTGACGGACACAGCCGCTGCGGCAGACGCGTGCGGCGCTAGGCCGGAGCGGTCGCGGCGTTGATTCGCTCGACGAGGGAGTCGTCGTCCATCCCGTCGACGTGCGGCAAGAACTGCGCCCGTTCCGCCTCGCGCCGTCGCAGTTGGCAGACGAGCCAGGTCTGCTCCTGTCGAACCAGCGGATCAAGCGGGGCGGCCGCCAGCGCCGGCCAGATCGCGCGCCACCACTGGGCCGTAGCGTGTGCGAATTTCTTTGCGCCGGCGAGCGGACCGGCCGCGAGCGCCCCGCGCCGGAAAGCGAACGCCGACCAGGCGCGCCTTCGCGTGACCGGAACGAGAATGAGTCCGTCGAGCGCCGCAGCGTCGGCGACGCGGTAGCGCACCTCGGCCTCCCAGCGTGCGGCGGCAGCGAGCCGCGTTTTCAGCACGCCGGCGCGCTCGAATTGCAGAGCCGCTGCCGCGGCGCGCATCTCCGCTTCCAGCGGCGCCAGCCCGCCGCGATCGCCGCGCGCAAACGCCCACGCGGCCGCGACCCGCGCGCCGTAGACGGCCAGCGCGACACTGCCGTCGCACGGCGCGTCGCAGCGCCCCATCTCGGCGTAGGCGCAGCGCTCGCCGTGTGGGGCGCGGCGAACCTGCTCGGGGTAGCGACACAGATCGAAAACGTCCCATAGCGCTTCGAGATCGGCGCGGGCCTGCCGCTCGGACAGCCACGGGCCGACGTACTCCGCCGCGGTCTCGAACACGCGCGAGGTAATTTGAATTTCAGGGGTCGCGGATTCGGCGCGTGTCAGAAACCACGCCGGCCCGAATGACACTTGCTTGCGATAGTTGCGCGGGTGCAGCACACGCGCGGCGAGGTAGTAGTACCAGCGCGCCTCGAACGGCGACGACACGCGCCGCCACCGCAACAGGCGGACGACCGCACCGAGATCGGCGCGTCGTGCGGCTTCGTCCGGCGCTCGCACGAGACGAAACTCGCAGAACCGGCGCAGGCTCTGGGTGGTGGCCAACTGCACCGGCCGCGCGTCGGCGTCGAGCAGCAGCAACACGGCAGGTGCGCCCGGTAGCGCAGCGAACTCAGCGCTGGTCGGCCGTTCGAGCCACGCGACCTGCTGGTCGAACAGATCGAGCGGCAGGTCGGGAGTCATGGCCAGTTCACCGTCTGTCGCGATGGTATGGTCGCGCGGGCGGCGCTAGATCGGCATGCCGGTGATGCGCCCGTTGAACACGAAATCGTTGTTCACGAAACCTTGGCAATGACAGACGAAGCGGCGCGGCTTGGCTTCGATCGGGCGGCCGATCATCAGCAGCCGCGCTGGCGGCACGACGGATCCGCGGAACGAAACCTCATCGACCCCGACGAAGCCCAGGAACCGGCTCTGCCCGAACCAAGAAGAGTAAAAATAGCTGCTGATCTGGGCCGCAACCTCGATCATCAGCACGCCGGGGAAAAGCGGACGCCCCGGAATGTGCCCCCGCGCCCACCAGGCGTCGGCACGTACGTCGTGATAGCCGGCAAAGACGCCGGTATCGCGATCGTCATGCACAATCGCGTCCAGCAGCGCGAACTCAAACCGTTGCGGAATGCGGGCCTGCACGGTCGCAGTGTCCGCAATCACCCGATCGCAGTTGAACTGAGACGGGTCTGCAATGAGGGATGGAGGCATGAAGCTCCTCGGCGCACCGAACGATCTGCGCGACTAGTCGGCGTCGCCGCCCGCCCCTTCCTCGGCTCCGCCCTCGCGCAGCCCGAGAATTTTCACCCGGATCGACTGGGCGGTGTTTCGAATCTCCTGCATGACCTTTCGAACGCGCGTACCGGCGGCCTTGTTGCCGCCTTCGGCCTTCAACAGGTCGTCGGCGACCTCATCCACCAGCCGCTTGAGCTTCTGATATTCCTCCATGGACGCCTCCCGGCGGCCGACGGCAGCCGTTTGTGAACCCGGTTCTATCCGCAGCATCGCGGGAAGGACAACGACCGCGCAGCCGCACCCATTTCAGCGACTTTTAACGGTCCGCCGGGGGCTTCGCAAGCCGACGACCCCCACTACACCCTTCGCGGGAGGCGGTCGCGGCCAAGCCTCAGCGGCTTTAAGATTTCGGCGGGTGCGGCCCGCGGGTCGCACGGTACGGGGGCCGGAAGCGCCCGCAAGGGCGCGCGGAGGATGGATGGCTAAGACACTTACCGAACTTTGCGCAAGCCTGCGATCGGTAGGTATGCAGCCGACGATCGACGGCGACCCGGCCACGCCGATCGAGTCCGTGGCCACGCTCGAAGACGCCGGCCCCGGACAGATTACGTTTCTGGCGAATCCGCGGTACGAGCGTCTGTTGGCCACGACCCGAGCCTCGGCCGTCGTGGTCCGTCCCGAACTGCCGGGCCCGCTGCCGTGCGCCGCGATTCGCGTTGCCGAGCCATACGGCGCAATCACGGCGTTGATCGTCGCCCTGCACGGCTATCGCAAGCACGGCCGGCCGGCGCCCGGCGCTCAACCGGCCAGCGTCGCGCCCACCGCGAGTCTCGGGCCGGATTGCGTCCTGCACCCCGGAGTGACCGTCGATGAGCACGCCGTCATTGGGGCGCGCGCCGTGCTCTACCCCGGAGTGTTCGTTGGGGCGCGCTGTCGGCTGGGGGACGACGTCACGCTTTACCCCAATGTGGTCGTCTACGAGGACAGCATCCTGGGCAATCGGGTGGCGGTGCACTCGGGCAGCGTCATCGGCGAGGACGGCCTCGGGTATGCGCCGCTCGGCGGCCGCTGGGTGAAGATCCCGCAGATCGGCAACGTCGAGATCAGCGACGACGTCGAGATCGGCGCGAACTGCGCCGTCGACCGCGCCACCCTCGGCACGACGCGCATCGGCCGCGGTACAAAATTCAGCAACCTGATCGCCATCGGGCACGGCGCGCACATCGGCGAAGATTGCATGTTCGTGGCCCAGGTCGGCGTCGCCGGCTCCGTGACCGTCGGACATCACGTGACCATGGCCGGACAGGCGGGCGTCGTGGGACACGTGCGTATCGGCGATCACGCCACCGTCGGCGCGAAGGCCGGCGTGACCAACAACGTCGCGGACGGCGAAACCGTGCTCGGTCAGCCGGCGACGCCCATCAGCGACCAGCGCCGCATCATGGCCACGCTGCCGCGGCTGCCGGAGCTGAAAGCCGCTGTCCGCGCGCTCGAGAAAGAGAATCGCCTGCTGCACGAACGGCTGGCCGCGGTCGAGGCGCTGCTGCGCGATGCCGCGAGCGCACGCGGGCCGGGGGCGCCGGCGTGAGCGATCCCGCGCCACAGCGCCTGAATCTGCCGCCACGCGCCGCACCGCTCACGGGGCGTTTCGTTCGCCTCGACCCGGCCCAACCGGCCGACGCCGAAGCGCTGCTCGCGATCGGCGATGACCATGTGTTTCGCCACATGCTGCGCGGCGGGTTCCATGACTTGAACGACGCACGCGAGTACCTGGCAGACGCGATCACCCGGCACGAACGCGGCGAGCATTTCTCCTACGTGATTCGCCGCCTGGCAGGCGGCGCGGTCGCCGGAATGACGCGGTTGTTCGATTTCTCGCGGCTGGATCGGCGGCTGGAGATCGGCCACACCTGGCTGGGCCGTGCGTTTCAGCGGACGGTCGTGAACACCGAATGCAAGCTGCTGCTGCTCGAGTATTCGTTCGAAGTGCTTGGCGCGGTACGCGTGCAATTGAAGACCGACGCCGCCAACGGGCCGTCGCGTCGCGCGATCGAGCGCATCGGCGCGGAATTTGAGGGCGTCCTGCGCAAGTACCAGCTCACGCAAGGCGGCCGCATCCGCGACACCGCGATGTACAGCGTCACCGACGACGACTGGCCGCGCGTGCGGCTGCGGCTGCAAGGGCTGCTGACGCCGGATGCGGCAGGCCCGGCTGCGACGATCGCCTAGGGCTGCTCTTTCTTGCCCAACCAGGCATCCCACTTCTTGCGGAACTCGGCAGCGCCGTCGGCTGTCACCTTCACGAGCGGATCGATGATACGCTCCGAAGCCGGCGCCTGATCGCGCACGATCTTGTCGAGCAGAATCTGCACCGACTTGTAGCCCCAGCCGTAGCAATCCTGAGCATAGAGCACCTGAACGTGCCCCGATTCGAGATAGGCGAGCTGCGCCGGCAGCGCGTCGACCGCGACGATCTTCACCTCGCCCGGCTTCCAGCGAATCGCGTTCTTGGTAAACAGCGGCCAGCCACCGATCATCGCCCAGCCGCCGATCGACGGATTGGCGCTCTGTGCGGCGTTTAGTGCTTCCACCGACTGCTCGGGCGTCTCGGGGTGATAGAAGACGCCGTCCGCCAGCAGCTTCAGGCCGGGGTGCGACTTCAGCTCGTCCTTCACGCCCGCGACGCGTTTCTGCAGATTCGGCGCGGTCTGGTTTCCCGCCAGAATCGCGACCTCGCCTTTTCCGCCCATCGCGGCCGCAAGCTCGCGCATCACGATCTGCCCGCAATAGGCGTCGTCCGTGCCGTAGTAACAAAGGCGCTTGCTGCGCGGGGCATCGGAGTCGAAGCACATCACGACGGCGCCGAGCTGCACGGCCTTGTCGATCGCGGGCGTGCAGGTGTTGGCATCGCTGCACGCGACCGCGATGCCCTGCGCACCGCTGCGCGCCAACTGCTCGATGGCCTCAGCCTGGCGCTGCGCGTCCTCTTCCGGCGGGGTTTGCCAATCGATGACCACCGTCACCCCGTACCTGGGACCCAGCTCGCGGGCCGCGTCGCGGGCTCCCGCATAGGCGGCCTGAAAGACCGGGTTGGATTGACTCTTGGCGACGAGGCCGATTGTGACCTTTTTCTCGGCACCCTGCGCGAGCGGTGCGAGCGCCACCAGTGCCGCGGCCTGTACGAGAATTGTGAAGAAAGTGTGCATGTCGTGGTCTCCTCGAACGCCCGGGTTTTCGCCTCAGCTTCGGGTTCTCAGACGCGACCCGGATTCGCTATAGTTGAGTCATAGACCGGCGCGAACGCGTTCGCAATTGCGCCGAATGGATCTTTTCTGTCCGTGGCGACATCTTCGGAGGCGGCGGCTCATGTCGGCCGAATCGATCAAGGTCAACTGCTCGTCGTGCGGCTCATCCATCCGCGTACCCGCAAGCGCCGTGGGACGGCGCGCCAAGTGCCCTAAGTGCGCTCAAGCCTTCGTCATCTCTGACCCCAATGCAGAAGCGCCGGAGGAATCGATCGGCGACGACCTGCTGGCCGGGGTCGGCGGCGAACCCCCGCCCCCGCAAGCTCCCCGCGTCGAGCTCGTACCCTGCCCGCATTGCAGCAAACCGAACGCCGCCAGCGCCGGCATCTGCGCCCACTGCCGAAAGAGCCTGATCGGCACGAGCGGCGGTGGCGCAGGCGTCGGCGGTGCGGCCGCCGCCGCTGTCGGTGCCCTAGGCAGCGTTGCGAGCCTGGGGGGCGGGCTGACGATGGGAATCGTCGGCAGCGCCATCGGCGCCGCGATCGGCGCCGGAATCTGGACGGCCGTCGCCTATTTCGCAAACTACGAAATCGGGTGGATCGCGTGGGGGCTCGGCGGGCTGGCCGGCATCGGCATGCACCTCGGCGCGCGGGACACCAATTCCTACCACGGCGTGATCGCAGCGGTAATTGCGATTCTGGGCATCGTGGTCGCGAAATTCGCGCTGGTTGCGATCGTGATGAGTGTGGCGCTTGGCGACGAGAACGCCGGATCGCCGCGCGAGCGGCTAATCGAAGCGTATGCCGAGAGGGAAGTTCCGGAACTCAATCTCCCGGAGGACGCGACGGAACAGCAGTTCGATGCCGAGTTCGAAAAGCACATGGTTGTCGAACGCCCGAAGGCCAAGCAGCGCGTCGACGCCATGTCGGACGACGAGGTGCGGCGAGAACTCGAACAGATCGACGCCGAGTTCGCCGAGGCGCTTTCCACGATTCGCACGGCGCTGTTCATGCGACAGTTTACGCTGATCGACTTGCTGTTCGCATTCCTGGCGATCGGGACGGCCTATCGTGTAGGAGCGCACGGATTCGGCGCCGCGTGAGCGCAACCCTCCGACGCATTACGCTGCACGCCGGGATTGCCCTGTTGACGCTGCTGGTCGGTTGTGGGCTTCGCGTCGCACCGCCGGCTTCGCTGCACGAACCGTGCACAATCGCGATCGTCGACTACGGCGTGCACGCCGGTCTGCTTCTGCCGCGCGACGCCGGCCGTAGTGTCGAATACGCCTATGGCAACTGGGAATACTTCGCGCTCGGTTACACCGACCGTTGGACCGCGCTCCGCACGGTGCTGCCGGCCAGGGGCACGCTCGGTCGCACCGAGCTGGCGCTGGGCGTGTCCGAAGCGGCGGCGCGGGCCGCGGCCGAGCCCGATCGCGCCGCGATCCACCTGACGGTCGAGCGCGCCGCAGCGATGCAGTTGCTGAGCGAACTGGACCGCCGCTTCGAGCGCAACATCGCACACGTTCATGAGAATGTCGAAGTGGGCATGACCTTCGTGCCCGACGAACGCGACTATTGGGCCGCCGACAATTGCAACGGCGAGCTGGCCCGCTGGCTGCGGCGTCTCGAGTGCGACGTGCGCGGGCTGGCGTTGGTAGCGCAATTCGACATCGTCGCGGCCGGGGCCGCCGTGGGCTGCACCGCGCCTTGAGCGGAATTCGCTGCGCGGCTTGGGTTTGACCGCGCGGCGCGCAGTGACTACTTTTCCGCGAGTCCAGGCCGCGCGTCCCAGGGTGCTGCGGACGCCGCCGCGGAGAGGGTGGCGGTAAATGAGCGCGATGACGGGACTGGGTCGCACGCTTCCGCCGGCGGTGCGCGACAGCAAGCCGCGCGAACCCCTGCTGGCGCAGTTTGCCTCGTTCGTCGAGCTTCTGATCTGGCTGCTGGTGCTGCGTTCGTTCTTTCTGCCGCTGTTCATCATTCCGACCGGGTCGATGGCGTCGACGCTGATGGGCGCGCACGCCGACTACACCTGCACCAACTGCGCCTTTGAGTTCCCCGTCGGCGTCACGCCGCAAGGCGGGTTGCCCCCGAATGTGCTCTGCCCGAACTGCCGCTACGTCGAGGACCTGCGGCGCGGGAAAACGCGGCTGATCGGCAAGGCCGGCGACCGCATCATCGTCCACGGCTGGACGACCGACGTCGGCGGCGCGCTGGGGCCGCGGCGCTGGGACGCAGTTGTCTTCAAAAACCCCAACGAACCGGAAGTGAATTTCATCAAGCGCCTGCTCGGCCTGCCCGGTGAGACGATCGCCTTCGTCGACGGCGACCTGTGGACCGCGCCGGCCGGAAGCGGCGAGCTGCGCGTGGCGCGCAAGACGCCCGAAGCCCAGGAAGCGCTCTGGATTCCGTACTTCGATCAGGATTTTCTGCCGCGCCGCGTCGGCGAGGGCTACGCCCCGCGCTGGGAGCCGGAGGACGGCACGACACGCTGGAACGGACTGAAAACGCGGCGGTTTGAGTTTGGGAGCGCGGACGGCGAAGCGACCATTGCGTTTCGCACCCGCCGCGCCACCGACCCGCCCGAGATTCTCGACGTGCTCGGCTACAACGGGCTGCTGCGGAATTATCACGTCGTCTCCGACGTGCGGGTCGGCGCCGATGTCGAGTTCGTGGACGAAGCCGGCTTCGTCGAGCTTTCGCTGTCCAAGGGGCCGCGGCGTTTTCGCGGCACGCTGCACGCCGACGGACGCGTGGAACTCAGCGCGTCATCCGCCGACGGCGCCGCCGCGGAGTGGGGTTCGACGCGGGTTTCGCTTTCGGCTCGTCGGCCGACGCGACTGTCGCTGGGACATGCCGACTACCGCGTAAGCCTGCACGTCGATGGGCTCGAAGTGCTGGCCTCGACCGATGAACAATATTCGCTGTCGATCAATGAAGCGCGCGCGATGGCCGCTCAGCCGAGTTCCGCCGCGCCGGCGATTCGCGCGGGCCGCGGTCGGCTGCAACTGACGCACATTCGGCTCGACCGCGACATCTTCTACACGCCGAGCGACATGGGCAGCACCGCAGCCCGCGGGGCGAATGCGCCGCTGAAGCTGCCGGACGACGCGTATTTCGTCTGCGGCGACAACAGCCCGCTGAGCCACGACAGCCGGTTCTGGACTGAGGCTTCGCTGGGCGGTCACCTGCGCGAGAAGCTCAAGAACGGGGAGTACCTGGTCGGCACGGTGCCCGCGGACCAGATGATCGGCCGCGCGTTCTTCGTCTATTGGCCGGGATTTCTCCCGCTGACATCGCAGGGGCCGGCGCTGCTGCCCGATCTGGGGCGCGTGCGGTGGATTCACTAGATCGCGCCGCCGGCGACGCGGCGAGCGCGACCATCGATGCGGCGCTGCCCACCACGACGCGCGAGGGCCGCCCTTGGCACGACACGCGGCTCGGGCAGTTGATCGACGCGTTTCAGACCATCCTCACCGCAGTCATCCTCGCGTTCGTCTTTCGCAGCTTTTTCATCGAGGCGTTCATCATCCCCTCAGGATCGATGGCCAACGGGCTGCTCGGCGCTCATCGCACGCTGCTCTGCCCGACCTGCGGCTGGGAGTTTGATCGCGGCATTCAGGGACTCGGCGACCCGACCGCGACCGCAGCCTGTCCCAACTGCCATTGGCGGCTGACGGCCGAACAGGCCGAGTCGGCAAGCAAGGACGGCGACCGAATTCTCGTGCACAAGTGGGTCGCCGCTTTCGCCGGCTGGCTCGGACCGCGACGCTGGGATGTCATCGTCTTCCGCGACCCGGCTTCGCCTGACGAGAACTACATCAAGCGCGTGGCCGGTTTGCCCGGCGAGCGAATTGAGATTCTCGACGGCGACGTGTTCGTGAACGGCGTCGTCGCGCACAAACCCGAATTCGTGCAGCGCGGCCTTTGGAACGTTGTCCACGACCAGAACCACCTCGGGCTCGACGCGGCGGCCGGAGAGATCGATCCGCCATGGCGATCCGCGAACGGCGCGGGCTGGAGCGGGATGGACCGCCGCGAGCTGGCATTCGAGCCGCGCGCGCCCGGCGCCGATGCGAGCCTGCACTTCGCCCCCACGCATTCTTCCCGCTACCTGCGCGATGTGTCGGGATACAACGGGCCTGCGGCCGACTCGCCGGTAAACGACGTTCGCATCAGCGCCGAACTGACGCTTGCGACGACCGGCGAATGCCAGTGGGAGATTCAGCGCGACACGGACCGCATGCGGCTGCGCCTGAGCGGGGACGGTCGCCTGAGCATTACGCTCGACCGCGGCGACGGCGAATTCACGCTCCTCGATGGCACGTCAGCGGGCGCCCCGGTGGCGGATGGCAGCTTGCGAGCGCACGTCGCGTTCGCGTGCGTCGATTGGCAGATCGCATGCGATGTCGGCGGGCAATCGGTCTTTCGCAGTTCGGCCGCCGAGTTCGCGCCTGACGTGGAGCGCTTGCGCAGCCGTACGCGGGTCGAACCGCCCGCGCTTCGCATGACTGCGTTCGGCGGTGCGGTCCGAGTGCGCGGTTTGCGCGTCGACCGCGACGTCTACTACACGTATTCGCCGAGCGCGTCACAACGTGCCGGGCCGGGCAGTGACTTCGCGCTGGCGGACGGCTCGTATTTCGTGCTCGGCGACAACAGCGCACACAGCCACGACAGCCGCGAGTGGTATCGCGTCGGGGCACATTTGGCGGCGGCGCATGCCGCGGGCGACTATCAACTGGGCACGGTGCGGGTCGATCAGATTGTGGGGCGGGCCTTCGTCGTTTATCTTCCAGGCCTGCTTCCGCCGGATGGGCAGGCGCGTTGGCGGCTGCCGGACCTGGGGCGGGTGCGTCTGATTCGCTGATTCGGAGCGTGCGTACGCAAGTTTTCCACGAAAAGAGGAGCGCTGCATTCGCGGCGCGTGTGCGGCCAACGCCAGCCGCATGGCGCGGAATGCGACGCGGCGGCTCGCTCTGGCGGACGCTGGATGCGTACGTTTACTCTCGAACAGACATGGAGTTAACAAATCCGCCCGAGGATGCCGGGTTTTCGAAGCGTAGGTCCGCATTTGTGAATGGATATTCGGGCGTTCCGTCGGACGTAGTGGGGCTAAGGTTGTCCACAGGTTCTCCACACGAGCGACGACACAGGATGGCGCATGCTGCTTGAGACAGTCGAACTCGTGAAGGCGTACGGCGGCCGGCGCGTCGTCGACCGCGTGAGCTTTCACGTCGGCGAAGGCGAAATCGTGGGGCTGCTCGGCCCGAACGGAGCCGGGAAGACCACCAGCTTTCGCATGACGGTCGGCATGATCACGCCCAATGGCGGCGCGGTCCGCTTTCTGGGCGACGACATTACGCACCTGCCGATGTACCAACGCGCGCGGCGCGGAATCGGCTATCTCTCGCAGGAGCCGAGCGTCTTTCAGCGGCTCACCGTCGAGCAGAACATCCTCGCGGTTTGCGAGACGCTGCGCATGTCGCGGCGCGAGCGGCGCGAGCGCGTCGGCGGACTGCTGGATCAGTTCGGTCTTACCGTCGTGCGCGAAAATCTGGCTCGAAATGTCTCAGGCGGCGAGCGTCGCAAGCTCGAGATCGCGCGCGCCCTGGTCACCAATCCGCGGCTAATCCTGCTCGACGAGCCGTTCAGCGGGGTCGACCCGCGCGCGGTCGAGGATCTGCGGGCGGAGATTCTGCGCCTGCGATCGCAGGGCATCGCCGTGCTGCTGACCGATCACAACGTGCATGAGACGCTAAAGGTCACCGATCGCAGCTACGTCATTCACCGGGGCCACGTCATCAGCAGCGGCGTGCCGCACGAAATCATCAACGATCCCAAGGTGCGCGAAGCCTATCTCGGCAACACTTTCCGCGGCGACGAATTCGCGAATGGCCAAAAATCCTGACCGCAGCGACAAGACCGGGACCGCGGCGGTCGTGGTGAACGACGCGCGGGGCGCGGTGCTGAGCGTGAAGGTGGTGCCGGGCGCCTCGCGCAGCCGCATCATGGGTCGACACGGCAACTCGCTGAAAATCTGCATCTCGGCAGCACCCGAGAAGGGTGCGGCCAACGCCGAGCTGTTGGAGCTGTTGGCGCAGGCGATCGGCGTTCGGGTCGCCGACCTTTCGATCGTCTCGGGTCAAACCGGTCCGAACAAGCGCGTGGCGATCACGGGCCGCTCGGCGACCCAGGTTGCGGCACAGCTCGCGCTTGAATCGTGACCGCTTCCGGCCGCGAACGCGAAAATATCGCTGACGAATGGTGTCGATCCGCGATCAGGCCGGCGGAACGGACTGTGCGGCTTCGACGCTCATGACGGCGTTCGAGCGCGGCGCGCTGATGGGACCGGCGACGATCTTCTCGACCGTGCCGTTGGTCGCGCGGAGCTGCTCTTTCATCAGCCGCCCGACCTTGAACTTGACGGTCCGCTTGTGCGGAACGGCGACCTTTTCCATGGTCTTGGGGTTCTGGGCGACCCGGGCTGCGCGGTCGCGGATTTCAAACACGCCGAAATCGCGAAATTCCAAGCGGTTGCCGTTGCCCAGCTCATCCACGATCTCGTTCAGAAAGCACTGAACGATCTTCTTGACGACGACGCGCTTCTCCCGCGCTTTCTCAGCGATACGATCGACCAGATCCTTCTTGGTAATCGTGAGAACTTCGTTCGTATCCATCGCAGTCCCCGATGATGCCCCGCCCGTCGCGGGTTGGTCTCTCCGAACGCGCTGAGCGCCCCCTCCTTGCCCCCGGGCGCCCGCCAGTGCAGCCAAGGGCGAAATGCTAGCGGATCGCGTGCTGGGGTTCAAGGCGGAATTCATTCCCCTGCAAGCAGTTATGAAGACCACGGCTTGACAAGTCCGGACCTCGCGATCCGAACGAGATCATCCCCGAGCGCGGCCGCGCCCTCGTTTGGCCGTGCCGCGCGCGGCCGGTCGCTTGCGGCGCGACGGGCGCAACGCGGGTATGGCGGCGGCAAGCAGTTCCTCGACGTTCGAGACGAAAACGAACGTAAGGTCGTCGCGGACTTCCTTCGGAATATCCGCCACATCCGGCTCGTTCCGAGCGGGGAGGATGATCTTGCGGAGCCCCGCGCGATGACCGGCCAGCACCTTCTCGCTAACGCCGCCGATCGGCAGCACCAGCCCGCGCAACGTGATTTCGCCGGTCATGCCGACGGTGGGGTCGGCGATGGTTCCGGAAAGCAGCGAGTAGAGGGCAGTCAACATCGCGACGCCGGCGGACGGTCCGTCCTTCGGCACCGCTCCGGCCGGCACGTGAACATGGACGTCGTACTTCGAAAGATCGACCTTGGCGAGTCCCCAATCCTGGGCATGCGCGCGGATGAGCGTGAGCGCCGCGTGGGCGGATTCCCGCATGACGTCGCCGAGCTGCCCTGTCAAAGAGAAGTTGCCGCGACCCGGCATCGAAGTCGCTTCGATGAACAGGATTTCCCCGCCGACGGGTGTGTATGCCAGGCCGGTGGCGACGCCCGACACCCCGGTGCGCATCGCAAGCTCACGCTCGAAGCGCGGCGGGCCCAGGAACTCGTTGAGCAACCCGTCGTCGACGCGCGGCGGCAGCGGCTGGCTGCGCGCGGCGCGAGCGGCGATGCCGCGGCAGACCGTGCCCAGGCTGCGCTCGAGGCTGCGCACACCCGCTTCACGCGTGTAGCTGTCGATGATCCGGCGGATGGCGTCGTCGGGGATTTCAACGCCCCGGCCGCTCAGGCCGTTGCGCTCGATCTGCCGTGGCGCGAGGTAGCGCCGGGCGATCTGGAGTTTCTCGAGGTTGGTGTAGCCGGGGAGATCGATGATCTCCATGCGGTCCTTCAACGCCGGCTCGACGGGGTCCATGTAGTTGGCGGTGCCGATGAAGAGCACGCCTGACAGGTCGAACGGCACGCCCAGGTAGTGGTCTGTAAAGCTGTGGTTTTGCTCGGGGTCGAGCACCTCGAGCAGCGCCGACGCCGGGCTGCCGCGAAAATCCTCGCCCAGTTTGTCGAGCTCATCGAGCATCACGACGGGGTTGCGCGAGCCCGCCTTGCGAATTTCCTGCATGATGCGGCCGGGCATCGAACCGATGTACGTGCGGCGATGGCCGCGGATGTCGGCTTCGTCGCGCACGCCGCCGAGCGCGATGCGGACGAACTTGCGGCCGAGAGCGCGCGCGATGCTCTGCCCAAGCGAGGTTTTGCCGACGCCCGGCGGACCCGCAAAGCACAGGATCGGGCTGCGGCCGTCGGGTTTCAGCCGGCGAACCGCGAGATATTCGAGGATGCGCCGCTTGATCCGCTGCAGGCCGTAGTGGTCCTCGTCGAGCACGCGCGCCGCCCGATCGAGATCGAGGTCGTCGACTGTCGCCGCGTTCCAGGGCAGCTCGCAGAGCCACTCGAGGTAATCGCGAATCACCGCGTTCTCCGGCGAGACCGGAGAAATGCGCTGCAGCCGGCCGAATTCGCGATCCGCCTCCTTGCGGACGACTTCGGGCATGGCGGCGGCATCGAGACGCTTTCGAAGCTCTTCCAGCTCGACGCCGCGCGTGTCGCCTTCGCCAAGCTCCTTCTGAATCGCCTTGAGCTGCTCCTGCAGGAAGTACTGGCGCTGCGTTTTGTCGATCTCGGTGCGGACGTCGGTCTGAATCTTCTGCGCCAGCTCGAGCACTTCGAGCTGGTTCTGCAAGGTGGCACTGATCTTGCGCAGCCGATCGGCGACGTCGAAGGTCTCGAGCAGCTCCTGCTTCTGCACCAGCCCGAGCGACAGATTCGCCGCGAGAAAATCCGCCAGCGGTCCGGGTTTGTCGAGCGTACGGAGGATCTGCGTCGCCTCTTCGGGCACGTTCGGGCTGAGCTCGATGATTTGCTCGGCCAGGCGCCGGGCGTTGAAGGCCAGCGCCTCGATTTCGATGCCGGCGCCGGAGTCGTCCTCCTTGGTCACGACCGCCGCAGTCCAGTAAGGCTCCGTGCCGACCAGGTGCTCCATGCCGCAGCGCACCATGCCGTGCACGAGCAAGTTGAACGTACCGTCAGCGGCGCGCAGCAGCTTTAGCACCTGGGCCACGGTGCCGACGCGGTAGACGTCGTTGATGCCCGGGTCTTCCACGTCCTCGCGGCGCTGCGCGAAGACCGCAAGCAGCTTGTTCCCAGCCAGCACCGCCTCGACCATGCGCTTCGATTTCTCGCGCGCCACGCTGATCGGTACGACCGTGCCGGGGAAGATCACCAGGTTGCGCACCGGCAACACCGGCAGCTCGCCGGGAATCGCGGCGCGCGCCTCTTCCTCGCGCTTCGGGCGCGCGGGCTCCGCGGCGGCGGCGGGCGCGACCTCGGCGGATTTCAGCACGGTATCTTCGGCACGCTGATCCATAGGTACCCCGCGTCGTAGCGCGCTTCGATGCCGTTCACGTCGACGCGCTCCGGCAGCGATACGACGCGGCGAAACGCGCCCTCCTCGATCTCCATCGCGTGCACGCTGTATTCGGCGCTTTCGGCGGGTCGCGGTTGCGAGCGCGAGCCGCTGATCACGATCTCATGCTCGTCGGCGCACGTCACTTCAATCGACTCGCGCGGCACGCCCGCCAGATCGACGCAGATGTGATACCTGCGCGGCGATTCGTAGACGTTGGTGGAGGGGCGCCACTCGCCCTCGCGCCGAAACTGGACGAAGCTCCGGCTCAGCATCTGGTCCATCATGTCGGCCAGCTTGCTCGACCAGTCGGCCGGATCGCCGGTGCCGAACCTGCGGAATGCCATGGCGGCGCTCCTGACGCACGGGCGGAGCCGTGCCAACGTGACGCAATTACATGGTACTCAAGATCGGCCGACGCGCGACGGATTGCCCGCCCGCGAGGCCCGCGCCATAGGATTCACCACGGAAGCGCAGGCGCTGCGCCTGCGATTCCAACGTCGGCGCTGCGCGGGAGTGATGCCAATGCCGGCCGAATCGACGCGACAAACAACCGGCAGCGTGCTGATGGTTCGTCCGGCGCGTTTCTATGCGAACCCCCAGACCGCCGCCGACAACCGATTTCAGTCACGCGCGACGCCGGACGCCGCGCCGGCCGAAGCGGCCCGCGAATTCGATCGCGTCGCGGCGGAGCTTGTGCGCGAAGGCGTCGACGTACACGTGTTCGACGACGACGGCGCCGCGGACACGCCGGACTCGATCTACCCGAACAACTGGTTTTCGACGCACGCCGCCGGCGCCGACTCGCCCTCGACTCTGGTGCTATATCCCTTGGCGGCCGAAAACCGCCGTCGCGAGCGAAAACCCGCAATCGTCCGGTTCCTGCGTGAGCGCTATCCGCGCGTGATCGATCTGACTGCTCACGAGCGCGAAGGCCGCGCCCTGGAAGGCACTGGCAGCCTCGTGCTCGACCACGCGTCGCGCGTGGCGTACGCCGGACTCTCGGGTCGCACCGACCGCGCGGTGCTCGCGAGCTGGGCACGCGAAATGCAATTCGAGGTCGAAGCGTTTGAGATGGCGGACGCCGACGGCCAGCCGATCTATCACACCAATGTGATGCTGGCCATCGGCGCGGAGTTCGCGGTCGTTGTGTCCGAGGCGATTCACCTCGCGGATCGCCAGCGCGTGCTCGGCCGGCTGCGCGCGAGCGGCCGCGACGTGATCGAGCTCGGATTTCCGCAGATGCTGAACTTTTGCGCGAATGTGCTGGAGCTACGCAGCGGCGGCGGCGGGGCGCTGCTGGCGCTTTCGGCGCAGGCGCTGGCCGCGCTGGAACCCGGGCAGCGCCAACGGCTTGAGGCGCGCGCCCGGCTGGTGCCGGTGGCAATTCCAACCATCGAACGCGTCGGCGGCGGCGGGGTTCGCTGCATGCTGGCCGAGCTGTTCTGACGCCGGCTGGCCGCGGTCGTTTCAGATTTTCGCTCGGACTTGGCGAGGTGCGCCGCGCGCGTCTATCCTCTCCGGACTATGCCTTACGAACGAATTCTGATGCGGAACGTCGGCGTGCCGGGAAGCGCGTCGCTTCAGACCTACAAGGCCACCGGCGGCTACGAGGGTGCCGCGCGCGCCCTCAAAATGTCGCGCGACGAGCTGATCGAGCTGGTCAAGAAGGCCAACCTGCGCGGGCGCGGCGGAGCCGGCTTCCCCGCCGGGGTCAAGTGGACCTTCCTGCCGCCGCAGCGCGAAGTCACCTATCTGTGCGTAAACGCGGACGAATCGGAACCCCCGACGTTCTGCAACCGGGTCACGATGGAACACGACCCGCACATGCTGCTCGAGGGCATCCTGATCGCCGGCTACGCCACGCGCACCACCGTGGCCTACATCTACATGCGCGGCGAGTTCACCGAACAGTTTCACATCCTGCAGAAAGCGGTCGACGAGGCGTATGCCGCCGGCTACTTCGGCAAGAACATCCTCGGCAGCGGCTACGACCTCGAGTGCTACATCCACCGCGGCGCCGGGGCCTATGTCTGCGGCGAGGAAACCGGACTCATCGAGAGCCTCGAGGGCAAGCGCGGCTGGCCGCGGATCAAGCCGCCGTTCCCCGCCATCGAAGGCGTCTTCCGCAAACCGACGGTGGTGAACAACGTCGAAACGCTGGCGTGCCTGCCGCACATCCTCACGCGCGGCGTGGAATGGTGGCTGGGCCTGGGAACTCCCGGCTCGCACGGTACGAAAATGTATTGCGTCAGCGGCCCGGTGAACCGCCCCGGCTGCTACGAAGCCCCGCTCGGCATCACCGTGCGCGAACTGATCTACGGCGACGACTTCGGCGGCGGCATGCGCGACGGGATGAAGGTGAAAGCGGTCGCGCCGGGTGGCCTGAGCATGGGCTTTCTGCGCGGCGACCTGTTCCCCAAGTCGACCGACGGCCGTATCGACCCCAAGCACGACCACGACGAACTCGACATGCGTATGGATTTCGACGACCCGCGGCGCTACGAATTGCTCGGGCTCGGCACGGCGGCGGCGGTCGTCGTGGGCGAGAAAACCGACATCCGCGATGTGCTCGTGAACGTCACGCGGTTCTTCTCGCACGAGTCCTGCGGACAATGCACGCAGTGCCGCGAAGGCACGGGCTGGATGTACAAGGTCGCGAAGCGCCTCCGCTCAAATGCCGGTCGCGGCTACGACCTCGATCTGCTGGCCGAAGTGACCCAGAACATGGGCATGATGCCGGGCATGAGCATCTGCGGCCTGCCGGACGGCGCGGCGTTTCCCGTGCGCACGCTGGTCACCAAGTTCCGGCGCGAGTTCGATGAACGAATTCGATCACAGGCGCCCGACGCGGCGGGCCGGCACATACGGCAAACCAACCCCGCCGCGTACGAGCTGCCCATCGTGCAGGGTCGTGCAAAAGAACACGCGTTTGGCACGTACCTGCCGAACGAGCGGCTGCCGTGGGGAACGGGGCTGTAGCACCGCGAAATCGCGGCTGATCGACTGTGCTCCCGGATGTGGGTCGCGCGTACGTTCAATCTTTCGGGCCGGCCCAAAATAATGCTCGGGAGGTGCCTATGTCCCGGACGCAGGTTGCGGCTGCGCCAGCCAGGTGGGCCATGCCCTCGCAGCAGTAGGGTGGCCCGTGCCCCTGCAGTAGGGTGGGCCATGCCCACGCAGTAGGTGGGCCATGCCCACCTTCTGAGTAGGGTGGGCCATGCCCACCTTCTGAAGTTCTGGGAAGCGCTAGTGCGGCCGCGCTAGACCGTAGTCGCGCCGAAGATCGCCTGAACCGCCGACGAAACCAGCACATTCAGACCGGTGCTGATCGCTGATTCCAGGATCGAGGTCAACTGCTGGTCGCTCAGGCAGCCTCCGAATTGCGGCAGCACCGCGGCGGTCGACAGCCAGAGTCCACGACGAATCCACTTGATCGAACGCATCTGCGGCGCTCCTTCAATCTGCGGGCGACCACGCCCGAATCGACGCCGAATGATACGGTCTGCGGACCGGCGTCGATAGCCCCGCCGATGGATCACGACGCCCGGCCACGGCACTGGCCGGACATCCCGCTCGCGCGTCAGAGCAGCCCGCGGAACACGCGCACCACGCGGTCCACGTCGCCTTCGCTCAGGCCGTTGTGGAACGGCAGCGCCACCGTGCGCGCCGAAAGCTGCTCCGTCAGCGGGAACTGCCCCTCACGGTAGCCCAATTCGCTCTGGTAGAACGGCTGCAGGTGCACCGGCGTGAAATAATTGCTGCATCCGATGCCCGCGTCGCGCAGCTTTCCGAGCAACGCGTCGCGATCGGCCATGCTGTACGAATCCGCCAGCCGCACGACGAACACGAACCAGCTCATCTTCACGTCGTCGGGGATGCGCTGCATCGTGACCCGCGTCTCCCCGGCCAGCCGCTCCGTGTACCAGCGTGCGACCTGCGCACGGCGCGCCAGAATCTGATCCAGGCGGCGCATCTGCACGCTGCCGATCGCGGCGTTAATGTCGGGCATGCGGTAGTTGAAGCCCAGCCGCGCGTGTTGCAGCCAGCCGGCGTCCGGGTCGCGCCCCTGGTTGCGCAATGAGCGGCAGACGAACGCGATGCGATCGTCGCTGGTGACGATCATGCCGCCTTCGCCGGTCGTGATCTGCTTGTTGGGATAGAAGCCGAACACGCCGGCATCGCAGATCGTGCCCGCGGGCCGGCCCTGGTAATACGTGCCGAGCGCTTCGCAGCAGTCCTCCAGCACCCGCAACCCGTGTTTCTTCGCAATCTGGTTGATTCGAGCCAGGTCCGGGCACGAGCCGAAGACGTCGACGGGCATGATCGCCTTTGTACGCGGCGTGATCGCGGCCTCGACGCGCGCCGGGTCGATCTGCCACGTCAGCGGATCGATGTCGACGAACACGGGACGAGCCCGTTCGAACATCACGCTGTTGCTGCTGGCGATGAACGTGAACGGCGTGGTGATCACTTCGTCGCCGGGGCCGACCTCCATGGCGCGCCAAAGCAGGTGCAGACCGGAGGTGCCGCTGTTGCAGGCGATCGCGTGTTTGCAGCCCAGCCGCTGCGTAAACGCCTGCTCAAACTCGGGGATGCGCGGTCCGAGGCTGAGCTGCGGCGAGCGCAGCACCGCAACAACCGCGTCGATTTCTTCCTGGGTAATGTCCGGCCCGGACAGGCTGATGGCTTGCGTCACGATGGCTTCTCTTCTCCCGTCGTCGAATCGCGCATCCGATAACCTCGGCCGCGCGCCGCGCTCCAATGTGCTCCGCGATCCGTACGCTACTGCGCCGCCAGTTGTTCTCGCAATTGCTGCGGCGAAACGGCCGGAAGTCGACAAGCGTAGTTTCGGCAAACGTAGACCGCCGGTTGACCGTTCACGAGCGTGCGGCCCTCGGTCAGCGGCGTAACGCGGCCGGTGCGAGACGGGTCGACGTGTACGAGCACGCGGTTTGGCAGGTATGCGCTGCGAATTTCGCGCAACAGGGCTTGCGTACGCGGATCGTCGAGCGCCCCCACCACGACCAGCTCAACCGGGCCCGCGAGCGCGAATTCGACCGCCGTCAGAAAGCGCTCGCTGGCGCCAAGCGACCGGCGAACCTGCGCGTCGAAATGGCGCATGGTGCGCTCCGCAAGCTCGCGCAGGCGTGCATCGTCGCGCAGCGCCGCGAGTCGTAGCAGATTCTGAAGCTGCACCGAGTTGCCCGAAGGATGCGCACTGTCGCGCACATCCTTCGACCGCGTGAGCAGTTGCTCGTGATCATCGGCGGTGAAGAAGAACCCGCCGTCGGCATCGTCCCAATAGTGCTCGATTGTGGCAGCGTTGAGTGTCTCTGCGTGCGTCAGCCAGCGCTCGTCGAAGGTGGTTTCGTACAGCTCAAGCAGCGCTTCGATGAGGCACGCGTAATCCGCCAGAAACGCGGAGGGCTGCGTACGACCCAGCCGCCACGAGCGCAGCAGCCGACCGTCGCGCATCTGGTTCTTGAGCAGGAATTCGGCGGCTCGGATTGCGGCTTGCACATAGCGGGGCTCATCGAGCACCGCTCCGCCGCGCGCCAGGCTCGCGATCATCAGGCCGTTCCATTCGCACAGAATTTTGTCGTCGAGTCCGGGGGCCACACGCTGCGCGCGGGCGGCGAGCAGCGTTGCGCGGCTTTCGGAAAGCTCCTGCGCCAGGACGTCGGGCGCGACGCGCTCGGCGGCGGCCAACTCGGCATGCTCGCGCCGCACGCGCAGAATGTTCTTGGCTTCGCCAGGCGCGTGCGAGTCCTGCCAGTTTCCGGCGTCGGTCACGTCGTAATAGCGGCAGAAACGCGGCCCACGCTCGGGGCCGAGCAACGCGATGATCTCGGCACGCTTCCAGATGTAGTATTTGCCTTCTTCGCCCTCGCTGTCGGCGTCGCGCGAGCTGTAGAAGCCGCCATCCGGCGCCTGCAGGTCGTTGAGCACATAGTCGAAGATGCTGCGCGCGACCGAGGCGTAGCGCGCGTCGCGCGTAGACTGGTAGGCATCGAGGTAGCTGCGGCTCACCAGGGCCTGGTCGTAGAGCATCTTTTCGAAATGCGGCACATGCCACTCGGCGTCGGTGCTGTAACGGCAGATGCCGCCGGCCAGATGGTCGTAGATGCCGCCAGCCGCCATTCGATCGAGCGTGAGTCGCGCCAGGCTGATCAAGCGCGTGCACTCGCCGCCGCCGCGGCGTTTTGCGCTGCGCAACATCAGGTCGAGCGCCATGCTGGGCGGAAATTTGTTGGTTCCGCCGCTGAGCATTCCGCCGTGGTTGGCGTCGAACGCGCCTGCGAGGGTGTCGGCGGTGCGGTCGATGAGCGGCAGGTCGATGCGCGTGCCGTCGGGCTCCGCGGGGCGCAGCGTCTGCTGCACATAATCGGTCAGCCGCACGGCGTCGGCTTCGACCCCGTCGCGCTGGTCGCGCCAGACCTCGCCGATGCGCTCACACAGCTCGGCGAACCCGGGTCGACCCCAGCGCGATTCCGGCGGGAAATAGGTGCCCGCGTAGAACGGCTTGCCGTCCGGCGTAAGCCAGACGCTCATCGGCCAACCACCCTGGCCCTGGTTCAGAATCATCGTCGCCTGCATGTAGATTTCGTCGAGGTCGGGGCGCTCCTCGCGGTCTACCTTGATGTTCACGAACAGGCGGTTCATCACCGCCGCGATTTCGGCGTTCTCGAAGCTCTCATGGGCCATGACGTGGCACCAGTGGCAGGCCGCGTAACCGATGCTCAGGAAGATCGGCTTTTTCTCGCGGCGGGCGATCTCGAAGGCCTCCGGCCCCCATTCGTGCCAGTCGACGGGATTGTGTTGGTGCTGCAGCAGGTAGGGCGATGTCGCCTGCGACAGGCGGTTCGCCGCGACGGGTTTGGAGGCGGCCATTCGCGGCTCCTGCGGGTTGGCGGGCTGGCTGGCGCATCCGGCGCACGCGGTCACGGTCAGCGACAACGCCGCTGTGCAGAGCGTGAGGACGACGCGGGTCGGCTTTCGTCGAACCATGGGACGAGTATAGGTGACGCCCTGCCGTCTGCCGTCAATTGGCGGCATCGGACAGGCGGGTGCGGGTAGAATCCGGCAGGTTGTCGATGCTCACGCCGAGGCCCGCATCTCGGGACTCCGTGCCGCGGCCGCGCCGAGCGTGCGCCGCGTGCGCTGCCGTTGTCGCCTTACTGCTTGCGGCTGCGCCATTCGCGACCGCCGACATTCTGCATCTGAAGAACGGCGGCGAGGTCGAAGGCGTGATCGAAGAGCGCACTGCGGACTCGTACCGAGTGCGCACGCTGGTTGGCGTCGTCACGGTGCCGATCGAAACCGTCGATCGGGTGGAGGAGCGCGAATCGCTGCTGGAGCAGTACGAACGGCGCGCGAAATCCGCCGACGACACCGCCGCCGCGCAGCTCGCGCTGGCGGATTGGTGCCGCGAGAACGGTCTCAAGGCCGAGCGGCGCGTTCACCTCGAGCGTGCGTTGAAGGCGGATCCGCACAGCGTCGAAGTGCGTGCGGCGCTGGGTTTTGTGCGCGTCGGTCCCAATTGGGTCGACGTGCGCTCGGCGGACAAGCCCGCCTCGCGGAAGGCTGAGCGCGCTGCGCCAGACGCGCCCGAGGCGGACACAGAGAAATTAGTGGCGGCGATTCAGGCGCATTGGGGCTTGCGCATCCGCGCGATTCGCGACAATCTGCTCGAAACCTCGCTGGCGCGGTTGGTGCGCGACGGACGGCGGCGGATTGCCGAGATCAACGATCCGCTGGCGATTCTGCCGCTCACGCGCACGCTCAGCGAAGGCGGTCGACAGAGCCGGCTGGCGCTGCTGGAGGCGCTGAGCCGATTCGAGCACGACGAGGCCACGATGAATCTCGCGGTGGTGGCGCTGGCCGACCCGGACGAAGAGATTCGGACCGAAGCGGTTACGGAACTGGTACGGCGCGGCGACCCGCGCGTGGCCGCGCAGTTTCGCGAGGCGCTGGGCAGCGACAATGACGAGCTCATCCGCCGGGCCGCGGTGGCGCTGGGGCGGTTGCAGGCCGGCAGCGCGGTTCCGGAACTGATCGAGTTGCTGACCGCGCGACGCCGGAAGGCCACGGAAGTCGCCACCAACGACTTTTTCACGAGCTATTCCCAGCGATTCGACCAGTCGGCGGACGTTTCGCTGGGCGGTCTGCGCGTGACGAACTACCGCCCGCAGATCGGCGTTGCCTACGTATTCAACAGCAATTTCGCGTTTCCGCGCATGGAGTGGCGCGTGGGAAACGTCACGGTCTTCCGCACGGAAGTGCTGGAAGCGCTCAAACAGATCACGGGCAAGAACTTTGGTTTTGAAGCGGAAGCCTGGCGCCGCTGGTACGAGGAGAGCAAACCATGATGCGACGGTTGTCGGCGACGAGCATTGCCCTGGCGGCGCTGACGGCGCCGCTGGCGGCGCAGCAGCGCAACAGCGATCAGGCGCTGCTCGACCAGGCGGCCCGGCTTACGCCCGCGAGCGAACCTGTCGGCAATTCAGCCGACGACGAACGCCAGGCGCGGGCCGGTGTGGCGCTGGCGGAGGCTCGGCTCGAACTCGTACTGGCGCGGCGCGAGCTGAAAGCCGGTCGCTCCACGCAGGCGGCGCAGCACGCGCTCGCGGCGCGCACGCGGCTCGCCGAGGCGCCGGCCGACGTCGACACGGACGAACTGTCGCTGCAGATCGACGGCATCCTCGCGCGAACCGGCACGCCGCGCGGCGGGGCTGCGGCTCCAGCCGGCGCCCGGCTGCCGGATTACCTCGATCACCAGGTGAAGGCGGCGCAGGAGATCGCGCAGGGCTTCGGCGGCGCCGACACGCGCGACGTGAACACCCGCCCGGACGCCGAATCGCTGCGCCAGCGGACGCTCGCGACGCAGGTTCCGACCGACGACGGTTATCGACCGGCGCGCGAAATCTTCGACGGCGACGCGATCGCGCGGCGCGGCGAGCAGCGGCTTCCCTACCAGGATGCGCTGCGCGACGCGTACCTCGACGACGAGCAACGCCGACTCATCGAGATCGACGAAGATCGCATCGCGCCGCAGGACTGGGTGTCGTATCCCGATGACTGGATGGCGCGGATGGAGCGGCGCAAGAAATACGAGGGCGGCCAGATCGCGCGCGGCCCGAGCCACACCGGACCGGATGGTCAGGAGTGGTACCTCGGCCTCTACGACCTGCACGATCTGATCTACGTCGCGCCGGATTTCCAGCCGACGGTGGGATTCACCTTCGACGCGGCACGCGACGCGGCGGATCGTCAGTATCTGCGTGAGCGAAGCTGGATTTTCAACGGCACACCGGCCGACCTGGCGGCGGGCATCCCGCTGCTGCGCTATTTCGGCGGCGTGGATGACTTTGCGTACCGCGGTCCGAAGTACAGCATGGAACGGTATGGCCAGATTTTGCAGATGATGCAGGCGTTTTCTGACCGGCACAGCGAAGCGAAGATGATTCCGCTGCCGCCGATCCAGTAACGGACGGCCCGCCACAGGTCCGAATTTCTTGAAGTTCCGCCGCTGGGGCGTTCCGGGTCGCCGGGACGCCCCTCGCGATTTCTGATCCGAGCCTCGCGTCAGCACGGGGCAGAGTGAAGAGACCCCTCACTCACACGTTCGGGGCTCGGATCAGAGAGTGTTTCGAGCCCCGCGCGTAGAGGCAGAGCAAAGACCTCTTAGTCACAGTCGGGGCTCGGATTTTTCAGGAAACTGAGAAAGCGCCGCCTGCCGCTCCCGCTCTATCGCCTGTGCACCTCGATGGCTGAGGTGAAAACAGGCACCAACGAGCAGGAGTCAACCCGATGTCACGGATGCGTGGATGGAAGTGGGCGGCGTGCGCGGCGGCGATGGCGATGGGCGGCGTTCCGGCGATGGCGCAGTCGCCCGTCAGCAACGCATTTACCTATCAGGGCGAATTGTCCAACGGCGGCGCGCTGGTCAACCAGAACTGCGATTTTGAGTTCCGCTTGTTCGACAAGGTCATCGGCGGAACGCAGCAGGGCGCAACGGTCTCGCTGGTGAATCAGGCGGTCACGAACGGCCGCTTCGCGGTGAGCCTCGATTTCGGCGCGGAGTTCTACGGCGAGGCGCGCTGGCTGGAGATCCGCGTCAAGCCGTCGGGACTCGGTTTCTACACGACACTCGCGCCGCGCCAGGAGCTGACGGCGACGCCGTACGCGCTGGGGCTGCGTCTGCCGTTCCAGGGCGTGGCGGACGAAAACGTCGGATCGGCGTTCGAGATCATCAACAATGACATGGGCTGGGCGGCGACCTTCCGCAACGACAACCCGGCCAACACCGATGCGGCGCTGAACGTCACGAGCATGAGCGGCCCCGCGGCACAGCTCTGGCACGAGCTGGGCGGCATGGGCCTCGTCTCGCGCAACCCCGGCTCGGGAACGGCCGTGCTGGCGGAAATTCAGGGCACCGAAGCCGACTCGACGGCCATCTACGGCGCGATTCAGAACGCAGCGGGCGGCAGCTTCTCGACCGCGGTTCGCGGCGAGAACTTCTCGCTTGATCCGCAGACCATCGGCGTATGGGGATCGAGCGACGGCAGCGGCTACGGCGTGTACGGCAACAGCCTGAGCGGACGCGGCGTCTTCGGCGAAACTACCAGCGACTTCGGTTGGGGCGTCTACGGCCGCGCGGCAGGCCGCTCGGGCGTGGGCGTCTATGGCGAGCACAGCTCGACGATCGGCGTGTCGCCCGGCGTGCACGGCTTGACCGCGTCCACCGAGCCGACGTCGGTGGGTGTGCGCGGCGAGGCGACGGGACGCTCGACCCAGGGTGTGACCTACGGCGTGCTCGGCACCAGCAGCGCTGTGCAGGGCGTCGGTGTCCGCGGCGACTCGTATATCGGCGTCGAAGGCGACGGCGATCTGTACGGCGTGCGCGGCGTCAGCAGCGCCACGCTCGGACAGGGCGTGCGCGGTGAGGGCGGCGCACGGGGCGTCTACGGCATCGGCGACGAGGCCGGAGTCGTGGGCGAGGCGGGCGACGTCTCGTCGTTCGGCGTGTGGGCCATCGGCAGCGGCAGTGCGAACGGCAATCCGGCGCTCCGCGCCGACAACAGCGGCGGCGCGGGCATCTTCGCTTTCGCCGATCGCGCCATCGAAGGCGAAGGCACCGAGTTCGGCGTGCGCGGCGTCACTTGGGAAGCCACCGGCGTCGGCGGCACGTTCACGAACTACGCCGACGGCGGCGTGGCGCTGAGCGCGTCCGGACGCGTCGAAGTCGCGGGCACGATCTCGTGCAACGTGCTCGAAATCCAGGGCGCCGACCTGGCGGAGAAATTCCCGGTGTCCGAGCCGGTCGAACCGGGCACGGTCGTCTCGATCGACCCCGCGAACCCCGGCAAGCTGCGCATGTCGCGCGGCGAATACAACCGCTGCGTCGCCGGCATCGTCAGCGGCGCCAACGGCCTGAACGCTGGCACGATCCTTGGGCATCTGCCCGGGCACGAGGATGCGCCGCCGATCGCACTCAGCGGTCGCGTGTGGGTGAAGTGCGACGCTCGGAGCGGTGCGATTTCGCCGGGCGACCTGCTGACGACCTCGGAGACGCCGGGGCACGCGATGGTCGCCACGGACGCGGCACGGATGAACGGTGCGGTGCTCGGCAAGGCGATGACCGCGCTGGCCAAGGGACAGACCGGGCTGGTGCTGGTGCTGGTCAACCTGCAGTAGATCGAGCACATCAAACAACAGGAGAGACATCGTGAAAGCGTGCATCATAGTTCTCGCCGCGGCGGCTTCGGCCGCCGCGGCCTTTGGGCAGGAACGCGAGCGCCCCGCGCGGGCCAAAGTGCGAGAGGTGCTTTCCATCCGGGCGGCGGCCGACGAACAGCGCGAAGCCGCGCTGGATCAGGAGTCGCTGCGAGGGATGCGGGCGGGCGACGAGTTCGTCGTGGCGCTCGAGGATGAAACGAGGCTGGCGAGAGTCGATCGGCTCGAACGGCGTTCGGCGACGAGCTACAGCGTGTTCGCGCGACTCGACGACGACCCGGACGCCCGCGTAATCCTGAGCAGTGTGAACGGCGTGGTTGCGGGGACGATCCGCTCTCCCGCGCGGCGGATGCAGCTCACGCTGCGGACGCGGCCGGACGGCACGCTGGTCGCGCGGCCGATCGCGAAGATCGTGGACGACGAATGCGGAGCTGAAACGGATCGCGGGCGGCGCTTCCCCTCGCCGGCGCAGGACGCCGAGGCGGACTCGGGCGGCGGCGCTGCGGCGACCACGGCGCTCGACAACTGCTCGGATCAGCCGACCGTGACGTATGACGTGCTGGTGCTCTATACGGTGGCGGCGCGCGACGAGGCCGGCGGAACCGATCAGATGCTGGCGGAGATTCAGCTCGCGGTGGACACCACGAACCAGGCTTATGAGGACAGCTTTCAGGGGCTGCGGGCGCGGCTGGTGTTTGCGTACGGCACGGACTACGCCGAGAGCATCGATCACGAAGCGGATCGTGACAACCTGGCCGACCCCGACGACGGCCTGATGGACAACGCGCACGGGTTTCGCGACCTGTACGGCGCGGACTTCGTGGTGCTGATCGTGGGCGATGTGAATGACGGTTGCGGCATCGCGTTCTGCACGCCGAGCGGCTCGGGCGAAGGGTTCTGCGTGGTGAAGCGAAGCTGTGCCAGCGACAACTGGACCTTCGCGCACGAGATCGGCCACTTGCAGGGACTGGCCCACAATCGCGAGGACGCGGGCACGGGCTGCAATCACGACTGCTATTCGTATGGGCATCGCTTCACCGGCGACGACGGCGTCGGCTATCGCACGGTGATGTCGTACAACAACGACGACCTGGAATTCGAGCGAATCGGCATTTTCTCGAACCCGTACGCGTTCTGGCAGGGCGTCGCCTGCGGCGAGAGCTGGGGCGACTGCGACGATGACGAGTTCAACGTGCAGACGATGTCGAACACTGCGTTCAGCCGCGAGAACTGGCGAAATCCGAAATTCAACGTCTGGGTTGGATTCGATTTCGTCGGCAAGGAGCGCGGGACGTACGTCAGCCCCTGGAACACGCTGGCCGAAGGGCAGACCGCGCTGTTCGACGGCGAAGCGCCCGACTACAGCCCGCCGCAGGTCTGGCTGATGGGCGGCGCGACGGGCGAAACGGTGACCCTCGACAAGCGAATGACCGTGCGGGCGTGTGAGACGGCCACGATCGGCCAATAACGGTGTTGATAGGAAATCGGCGCCGTATGCGAGAGCGCGGCGCCGATTTCGCGTTTCTGCTGGGAAGGAGGTTTCCGATGACGCGACGGCAGACCAAACGATGGATGCGAGCGCTGGCGGGCGCGGGCGGCGCCTGGCTGGTTGGGACGAGCCAGGCCGAGATTCCGGTGAGCGGCATGCCGGTGCCGGAACTTGCTCAGTTCGACCAGCTCATGGTCGATTTCATGGAAGCGAACAACGTCAAGGGCGCCGTGCTGGGAATCATGAAGGACGGCGTGATCGTCTATCAGCGCGGGTTCGGCTGGAAGGACGAAGCGGAAACCGTTCCGCTGCGCCACGACGCCGTGATGCGCGTGGCGAGCATCACCAAGCCGTTTACGGCGGTTGCGATTCAGAAGCTCTACGCATCGAATCACATCGAGGCGGATGACCGGGTGTTCGATCTCGGTCAGCCGGAGGGCGGCATTCTGCCCTACCTGGCTTTCGACGGCAGCGAGTTCCAGCAGTATCCGAACACGCCCGACCCGCGCATGGAACAGATCACGGTGCAGCAGATTCTCTCACACACGAGCGGATTGCCCACCAACGACGGCAGCGAGATCGACCCCATGTTCAACGACGTGGCGATCGCGCAGGCGTTCAACGACGCGGGTTTCGCGACCAGCAATCCGCCGGGGGCGCTGCGCGTGACGCAATGGGCGCTGGGGCGAACACTGGCCAACGACCCGGGTGCGATCGTGGCTTACTCGAACTACGGATTCATGGTGCTGGGGCAGGTGGTGGAAACGGCCTCCGGCATGAGCCACTTCGAGTACGTGCAGCAGAACATTCTGGGGCCGATCGACTGGCTGCCGCTGAACGACGTGGTGTATGGACGGACGTTCGAGTCGGACCTCGACCCGCGCGAGCCGTTCTACGACAACAATTCGATGACGACCAACGTCTTCGACCCGGACGGCCCCAACGTGCGCCGGCCGCATGGCAGCTATCACCACGAACTGCACTTCGCGAGCGGCGCGTTCGTCTGCGGAACGACTTCGCTGCTGCACCTGGCGGAGAACTACTACATCCAGGCCGAGGACTTCGGCGGTGGCGACGCGCTGACCTACGGCGCGCCGCTCAACGGCGCGAACCCGAACTCCTCGCGCTCGCACGGCGGTCGACTGTTCGGCACCGGAACGTGGGTGCGCCAGCGGCCGGACGGCGTGAATTTCGCGGTGCTCTGCAACAACGGCCTGCCGGACGCGCCGCTGATTCAGATGCGCGACATGATCGATGACGCGCTCGACGCCGGCGGCTTTGCCTGGCCGACGCAGGGCGTCGACGGGCAGTGGATCGACTTCGCCGCGGCGGGCGCCGGCGCAGGCTCATTTGAAGAGCCCTGGTCGGAGGTCGACGCGGCGCTCTCCGCCAGCCCGGACGAGGCCACGCTCAATGTGAAATCCGGCGCGAGCAACTGGACGGGAACGATCAATCAACGCGTGCGAATTCGCGCTCCGATGGGCGGAGTCGCGACGATCGGACAGTAACTCAGGCACAGACACGCAAACCGACAGCGAAAGGAACAGAACATGAAACGCTTCCATGCAAGCATCCTGGCGACGATCGGCCTGGCGGGGCCGGCACTGGCGTACGACATCCCGTGGTTCAACGCCGACAGCGGCGGCAGCGCTACGGCCGCGGTCGGAGGCCTCTACCGGCTCGAGGGGTCCATCGGACAGTGCGACGCGGGCGTCGCGATGAGCGGCACCTGGAGCCTCAGCGGCGGCTATTGGACCGCCGGAACCGCCGGCGGCGGCGCCTGCCCCGGCGACATCAACGGCGACAACGTCGTGGATCTTTCCGACCTCGGAGAAGTGCTGGCGGCGTTCAACGCCTGCCAGGGCGATCTGAATTACAGCGAGAAGATCGATCTGAACGGGGACGGCTGCATCGAACTGTCAGACCTCGGCGAGGTCCTGGCGCAGTTCGGCGTTCCCTGCAACTAAGCCCCTTGTCGGCGAAGGCGCGTCGTCGGTCCTCCGGGATCGGGGGCGCGCCCGCCTTTTCGCGTCGCTCAGACGGCGACGCGTTCGAATTCAATGGCTCCGCCATTGAGCCGCGCGAAGAAAGCGTCGATCACTTCGAGCCCGGTCACGCGGTGAACGAACGCGGCGGCGCGAACGAGGTCGGCGCGCTGCACGAGCTCCATGCGGGGCTCTTTCAATTCCAGGCGGCTCGCGTAGAACGCGCAGCCCTGATGCTGAATGAGCACGACGCGTCGCAGCCGGTGCACTTCGACGAGGAACTTGAGCTCGTCGAGCACGCCCTGTTCTTCGAGATGCGCCTGTGGGTAGCCTGCGAGGCACGACGGTCCGCCCGGCAGACACAGTCGATCGTAGCGCGGCAGCCCCAGGCCGTTGTGCAGGAAGTCGTCGAAGTGCTCGCCGATGCGGCCGTCGGAGCAATAGAGGGCTGCAGCGTGCATTCGGGACGCGACGTAGGGCAGCGGGCTCTGGTATGTCGCGTTCGCTTTCGTCTGAGTCGAATCGTGCAGGGAGCACCTCCGGGCGATCATCCGCCATCGTTCAGGGTACCCGTTGGCCCGCGTAATCACGAGTGGCGCTGCAAATGCCCCGGAAAAAGCAGCCGAGCGCCGTTGGGGGCGGCGCTCGGCGCGAAACAAGCGATCGTCGGCAGCGGGGGACTACTCGACGGTCAGCTCGCCAGTCAATTCAGCGCTGGCGTACGTGATCACGTCACCGGCCACACCCGGAATCGCGACCGACCACGCGCCTTGCGAATCCGACGTGGTCGTCACCGCCACGCCGGTGGTTTCGTTGGTCACCACGATCGCCGTGTTGGCGATCGCCGTCCCGGCCTGGCCCTGCACCAGCACATTCCCGCCGATGCCGATGATGTCGTTCAGCTCGGCGGACGACATGCCATCGAGGAATTCGGGCGCCACGTTGGGGAACGGCTCGAGCGCCGTCATCAGTTGCGAGAGCTCGGCATGCGGATCGATTCCGTTGGCGCTGCGCATCGCTGCGTACGACGCGAGCACGACGCGCTCGCCGGCCGGGATATCCACCTGCACAAAGTACTCGACTTCGTCGCCGTCCTTCGTCGCCAGGTCGGAGTGGGCGAAGATGCCAACCGCCGGGTCGTCACTCAGTTCCTGAGCGTTGATCCACCACAGGTCCGTCGCCGAAAGAATGCCATCGCCGGAACTGGATGACGTCACGAAGTCCTCGGATTCGTCGGAGCCATAGCCCACTGCGATCTCGACCTGCCGCGACAGCAAGGTCGGAGTGTCGTTGGACAAAATGTCGAGCCAGCGTGCGAAACCGAGGGTCGGCGAGACGTAGACCTTGCGGGTGACGGTCAGGTCGTCGACGGTCGCGGGTCCGTAGATCAACTCGAAGCTGTCCTCCAGGTCCGCGGTGGTTTGGGTCGGGAACGCGAACGGTCCGACTCTGAGCGTCATCGCCGTGTCGAACGCGTCGTCGAACACGGTGCCGCCCGCAAAAGAACCGTCGGTTACCTGCCCGGAACCCGTCAGATCCCAGACGTGGCTGGAGCCGTCGGTTCGATTCGCTTCGAAGGAGGCAATCGCATCCGGCTGGACGATGCCGGCGGGTTCGGTGGTGATGATGCGCCGCGCAGTGATGCGGCAATCGGCGACGCCGTCCGCGTTCGCGTCGATGGTGTCATCCGCGCCCGGGCAGACATCGCACTCGTCGCCGACGGTATCGGCGTCTTCGTCCGTCTGCTCCGGATTGAACGCGAACGGGCAGTTGTCTTCACCATCGGCGACCGCATCGAAGTCGCTGTCGCGGAGCAGTCGGCAGTCTTCGGCGTTGAACGCGCCGTCGCCGTTGGTGTCTTCGGCGGGGTCATCGACGCCGTTTGCGTTGGCATCCCAGCATTGAATGCCGTCGGCGCCGGGTTCGCCGGGAATGCCCGGAATGCCCTGCGGACCTTCGGGGCCGGCGGGACCCGGTGCGCCGGGGGCGCCCTGCCCGCCGTCGCCGCCGCCACCACCGTCATCCGGCGGCGTCGGGCAGCCGCCGGTAAGCAGCGCTACCGCAACCGTCGTGGCCACAAATCCAATGAACCTTCGCATGTCCAACTCCCCCGCCGTCGGGCGGCTTGTGTGTTGCCTTCTTGCGACGCCGGCCTCTCCGGCGGCACGAGTGGCATGCGGCGCGTGTGGGGAGTTGCTCACGCGCAGCGCGAGCATTTTTCCGCGGGAGCGCTCGCGCCGAGCACGCAATCGGCGATTGAGGCGGGCCCTGCGGCCGGTACGATACGGGGCGCTCCGGTTGCGACGCGCGTCGCAAACGCACGAGGGTCGATGGCATGCCGGCAGCGGATGACGACCGGATTCTGCGTGCCGTTGCCGGCGACGGCGACGCGCTGAGCGAGTTGTTGCGCGAACACGGCCCGGAAGTGGAGCGCCATCTGCAGATCGGCGCGGTTTGGCAGGCGCTGATCGAACCTGCCGACGTGATGCAGGTCACCTATCTCGAGGCCTTTCTGCGCATTCGGTTGTTCGACCCGGCGCGCGGCACGCCGTTCGCGAGCTGGCTGCGAGCGATCGCCGAGAACAACCTGCGAGATGCGATTCGCGGCCTGTCGCGGCAGAAGGATCCGCCGCCGCGTGCCCGTCTGCGTGCGATGAACCATGAGGAATCGCTGGTTGGCCTGTACGACATGCTGGCGGTGGCCAGCACGACGCCCAGCGCCCGGCTACGGCGCGAGGAATTGTGCGGGCTGGTGGAGCAGGCCGTCGCGGCCCTGCCCGAGCGGTACGCGCAGGTTGTTCGCCTGTATGACCTAGAGGCCCATCCGATCGAGGAGGTCGCGAGCCGCCTGGGCCGTTCGCCGGGCGCGGTGTACATGCTGCGGGCCCGGGCGCACGAACGTCTCAGCGAGATGCTTGGCGGTTCCTCAGAAATTTTTCCGTGATGGCGTGAGTGCGGCGCGCCGACGTCGCACCATGGAATGCGAGCGGGTTGCTCGGGAGTCGCGGAGCGCACATGTCGGAGATCGGCGCGCACTCGGACTGGATCAGCGCCGCCCGGCGCGAAATCGAGAATTGCGAGTCATCGAGCGCGCCGCCGCAACGACTCTCAGGGGCGGGCGAGGCGCCGCCGGCCGAGCTGCTGGCGGCGCTGGGTTTGGCTTTGCCGGGGTACGAAATTCGCGAGCCGCTGGCGCGCGGCGGGCAGGGTCTCGTGCTGCGCGCCGTGCAGCGTGCCACGCGGCGCGACGTCGCGATCAAGGTGCTGCGCGGGGGCGCGCTGGGCACCAGCCAGAGTCGCCTGCGATTTGATCGCGAAGTGCAGATTCTCGCTCAACTGAAGCATCCGAACGTCGTGTCGATCATCGACAGCGGCTCGGCCGCCGGACACGACTTCTTCATCATGGACTACGTTCGCGGGTCGTCTTTGCTCGAGTTTGTGCGCGAGCACAAGCTGGACGTCCGCTCGACTCTCGCGCTGTTCGCCAAGCTCTGCGACGCACTCGGCGCGGCGCACCTGCGCGGCATCATTCACCGCGATCTTAAGCCGGCGAACATCCGCGTCGACCCCAGCGGGGCGCCGCACGTGCTCGATTTCGGTCTGGCAAAAGTGAACCCCGACGACGCGTTGTTCGGCTCCTCGGCCGAACAGACGCAAACCGGGCAATTCCTCGGCTCGCTGCACTACGCGGCGCCGGAGCAGTTTCGCGGCACGCCGGACGAGGTCGACCTGCGGACGGACGTGTATGCCCTGGGCGTGATGCTCTACCAGGCGCTGACCGACGCGCTGCCGCACAACCCGCACGGGCCGCTGCACACGGTGATTGAGCGCATCGTGCGCGACGAACCGGTCCCGCCCGGTCAGCGCAATCCGGCGCTGCGCGGCGACGCCGACGCCATCGTGCGCAAGTGCCTGGCCAAAGACCCGGAACAGCGCTATCAGAGCGCCGGCGAACTGGCCCGCGAACTGCGGCGGTTCCTGGCCGGCGAGCCGATCGAGGCGCGGCGCGACTCCCTGGTCTATCTCACGACGCGTCGCCTGGCCCGCTATCGCGCCGCGGCGCTCGGCGGCACCGTGGCGCTACTGGCGGTGTCCGCGGCGCTGCTCGCGGCCGTGTGGTTCTGGCGCGCCGCCGACCAGCAACGCAATCTGGCGCTGCGGGCGGCGGATCGCGCCACGCGCGAAGCCGATCAGGCCCGGGCCGCGTTCGACTTCATTCGCGATGTGCTGACCAGCGTCGAGCCGGAGAACGACGGGGCGGACGTGCGGTTGACGAAAGTGCTGGCGGACGCGGCCCGCACCACGCCCGAGCGCTTTGCCGACCATCCGCTGCTGCGCGCGCAGTTGCACGCGCTGCTCGGAGAGACCTACGACAAACTCGGCATGTGGAACGATGCCGAACCGCAGTTGCGCGCCGCAGTGGAGCTGAATCGCGCTCATGCCGGCACGGACGACCCGCGCACACTGCACGCCGAATCGGCCTGGGTCGGCACGCTGCTGAATCTGTCGAAGTACGCCGAAGCCGAGGCGGAACTGACGGCGCTGCTGCCGCGGCTGGCGCGCGTGCTGGGCGCTGACGCGCGCGAGATGCTCGCGGCCCGGCGCGCCTTTGCGATCGCGCAGATGATTCAGGGGCGCGTCGACGAGGCGGAAGCGACGCTGCGCGCGCTGCGCGCTCATCCCGCGCTGCAGCAGGACGATGCCATGCAGATTCGGCTCGCCAAGTCGCTGATGGACGTGATCACGTGGCGCGCCGCGGCCGCGGGCGGCCGGCCGGAATCCGGCGCGCTGGCGGAGCGTGAAGCTCTGGCGCGCGAGTGGATCGACCGCGCGGCGCGCTCGGAGAACCCCGACAGCATCCTCGCGCTGCAGGCGCCGATCGAGTTGGCGCACACGCTGACGCTCGCCGGCCGACCGCGCGAGGCAATTCCGTTGTGTCGCGAACTGCTCGAGGGACGCGGTGCGCGCCTGCCGGAGTGCCACGATCTGCGCGCCTGGGCGATGGCGGTGCTGGCCGAGGCGCTCGGCCGCACCGGCGAAGTCGAGCAGCCGGCGGACCTGTTTGTGGCGCGGGTGGAGTGCCTGCGCAAGGCCGGCCGCTCGGCGCGCGCCTCGCTGCTGTCGGCGATCTCGGGCGCGCTGGAGTATCTGGAACGCGCCGGCCGCGCCGCGCAAGGCGAGGCGCTGGCGATCGAGCTGCGCGACGCGATGCGTGCGTTCGGCGTACACGCCGTGGACGGACCCGATCTGCTGCTGGCTCGGTTTCAATCGCAACTCGGCCGGCTCGACGAGGCGGACGCGTCGTTTGCCGCGCTGGCGGCGCGAGAATCCGAGCTGTCCGACGAACTGCGGGCGCGACTGCGCCTGTACCGCGCGCTGCACCACATTCGCCGACAGCGCTTCTCCGATGCCCAGCGCGATCTGGCCGACGCGGCTGCGCTGACCGGCGGAGTGGATCGCGGAACGCGCAGCACTCACCCCGACGACCTTCTGCTGGGATATATCGAACTCTTCGATGCGACGGGCGATGCGCAGCAGTCTGCGGAATATCGCAGGCGGCGCGCGGCGCTGCTCGAGTAAACCGGCGCGCGGCAAAGCGCTTCGCGCGGGCACGCGATTGCGAGTGTGGTTGGCGTCTTGCGCGCTTCGGTACTATGATCCTGGAGCGCGAACCGGGCCCGGCTGCGGCCCGATTCCTGTGCGCGACCCTCCAAACGACGCAGCCGAGGCGGGCTTTCCCATGAATGTGTTGCTCGTCTCACCGAGAACACCGAACACGTTTTGGAGTTTCAGCCATCTGTTGCGCCTGGTCGGCAGCAAGGCGGCCTTTCCGCCGCTCGGGCTGCTGACGGTCGCGGCCATGCTGCCGCGGCGCTGGAATCTGCGGCTGGTGGACATGAACGTCCGCTCGCTGACGGATGCCGATTTGCAATGGGCGGACGCGGTCTTTCTCTCGGCGATGATCGTGCACGAGCCTTCGGCGCGCGAAGTGATCGCACGCAGCAATCGGCTCGCGCGGCCGGTGGTCGCCGGCGGGCCGCTGTTTACGACCGGGTCTGAGCGCTTCCCCGAGGTCGCGTGCTGCGTCATCGGCGAAGCGGAAGACATCATCGACACTCTGGTTGAGGATCTGGAAGCGGGCCGCTTGCAGCAGCGCTACGAGGCGCCGAATCGTCCGGACGTTACGAAAACGCCCCTGCCGCGCTGGGACCTGGTGCGCGTCAAAGACTACATGACCATGTCCGTGCAGTCGTCGCGCGGCTGCCCGTTCGACTGTGAGTTCTGCGATATTACGGCGGTGTATGGGCGTGTGCCGCGCGTGAAAACACCCGCGCAATTCATCGCCGAACTGGACGCCGTGCGCGCCACCGGCTGGCGCGGCGGCATCTTCGTCGTGGATGACAATTTCATCGGCAACCGCGAGAAGACGAAGGCGCTGCTGCGCTCGATCATCGACTGGCGCGCCGCGACGCGCAGCGACGTGAGCTTCACGACCGAGGCCACGATCAACCTTGTCGACGACCCGGAACTGCTCGACCTGTTCGTCGCCGCCGGATTCAAGAAAGTGTTCATCGGAATCGAAAGTCCGCAGGAAGAGAGCCTGCGCGAGTGCCGAAAGGTGCAGAACACCAAGCGCGATCTGATCGCGGCGATCCGCCTGCTGCACAACCGCGGCGTCGAGGTCATGGGCGGGTTCATCGTCGGTTTTGACAACGACTCCGAAAGCATCTTTGAACGGCAGCGGCGCTTCATTCAGGAAGCCGGCGTCGTCACCGCGATGGTGGGCATGCTGACCGCGCTTCCGGGTACGCGGCTGTTCACTCGCCTGACGCGCGAAGGGCGAATGCTTGGCAACAGCACGGGAAACAACCTCGACGCGATCCTCAATTTCATCCCCTCGCTCGACTCCGGCGTGCTGACGCAGGGCTACCGGAGACTGGTCAAGGAACTCTACACGCCGCGCGAGTACTATCGGCGCGTGCTGAATTTCCTGCGAGACTATCGCCCGTCGGCGCCCCACGCACGCGTGCGACCGCGAGAGCTGCTCTCGCTGTTGCGCTCGTTCTGGGTGATCGGCGTGACGCGAAGCGGCCGCTGGCACTTCTGGGCATTTGTCTGGAAAAGCTGGCTGTTCCACCGCCGCGCGTTCTCCGAAGCGATCGAGCTCGCGATCCGCGGACACCACTTCCGCACTATCGCGGCGAGTTTGTAGCCCGTAATTCGGGTGCGTTCGCGGCCGGAGGACCTTCCAGCGTCTCAAGTTGGCGGCGCGCTTCGCGTACGAAACGGCAATCTTCGCCGAGTTCCGCTGAGAGCGCAGCCAGCCCCGCCGAAAGCGCCTCGCGCGCCGCCCGGGTTTCGCCACTGGCGGCCAAGGCCGGCCCCAGCTCGCAGCGCGCAATCGCGGCGCGCCAGGCACCTGCGCCCGGCGCCTGTTCGATCTCGATCAAGGCGACGGCCAGCAGGTCGGCCGCAACTGCGGGGTTATTTCTCAGCCGCTGAAGCCGGCCGCGCTGAAGCGCACGCTCTCCCCGCGTCAGGTCCGGCGGCAGGGTCATGTCCGCCTCGTCGAGAAGCCGCTCGGCATCGGCGAGTCGGCCTTGATCAAGCCGCAGTGCCGCCAGCGCGGATAGGCTCACTGCCAACCGCGGGTCTTCGCACTGAAAAAATCGCCGCAGTTGCTCAACGGCACGCTCGAGCGCCAAGCCGGAGGCGTCGGATTGGTCGAGCAGTCGCAGCGCGATGCCCAGATTGGCCAGCACGGAGGCGCTGCCTGAGTTTGGCGGATTCCGATTGGCCTCAATGCGCAGCAGCGATGCCTCGTAGTACTCGCGAGCGTGCTCGAAGTCGCCGCGGCTGATCGCCCACGATCCGAGGGAATTGAGCGGAATCCACTCCCAGCCGACGTCGTTTTCGCGCGCGCACGTCAGCGCCCGCTCGAATAATTCATGCGCTTCGTCCACACGGCCCTGCGCTAGCAGTGCATTGCCGAGCATGCAGAGCGGATTGACCGACCTCGCGCCCGGTTTCGCGACCGTCTCTGCCGCTGCGACAGCGACTCGAGCCCACTCCTCGGCGTCGTTCGGGCGCGCCGTGCGCAGATAGAGCGAAGCCAGATTCGCCGCTGTAACGCCCGCGACGGGGTGCGTGGGACCCTGGAGCGCCATGCGCATCGTCACGCACTCATGCAGTCGCTCCGTCGCCTCGTCCAGGCGCAACAAGTCGGCCAGACACATACCGTAGTCGTTCAGGGTTGCTGCCACCTCGTTGTGTGCCCCCGGATACGCCTGTCGCAGCACCGCCAGCGCCTCTTCGTACGCGTTCGCCGCCCGCAATAGGTCGCCGCCGGAGCGGACAAGGAACGCGAATTCGCGCAACAGGAACGCCAGCCGCGGATGCGACTCATGGTAAATCCGGCGGCCGATTTCAAGCGCGGCGCGTGCATGGGCGACTGCCGCCGCCACGTCGCGGCGCTCGAACGCCGCGTGCGACAGCGCGTTCAGCGCCGATTCGGCTTGCGCAAGGTCGCCGAGTGCACGCGCGTTCTCCGCACGCTCCAGCAGAAGCGGCTCGGCTTCCGCAGCGCGACCCAGATTCACGAGCGTAAACCCAAGGTTGTTGAGCCCTTCGCCAAGGTCGGGATGCGGTTCCGGGTGGAGTTGCCGCCACAGTTTGAGCGCCTCGGTGAAGATTGGCTCGGCCTGCGCATTTTCGCCGCTGTAAAAATAAGCGGCGCCGAGTTCTCCCAGCGCCTGCGCCATCCGCTCGTGCTCGGTCGGGCAACATTCGCGGAGCGCGTCCACGGCCCGCTGACAGAGCGAGATCCGCTCCGCGTCTCGCCCGGCTCGCCCTACAACCTCCGCGACCGCGAACAGCGCGCCAATCACGTCGGGATGGGCCGATTCGAACTCGGACGAGTAGATGGCGAGCGCGCGACGCGTCAGCTCCTCTGCCCGTTCGAAGTCATTTAGCCGCCCGTAGACAAGACCCAGCGCCCGCGCGAGCCGCGCTTCGATGAGCGGCTGCCCATGGATATTGTCCAGCTTCTCGACGCCCCGCCCCAGGACATCGCGCAACGTCGGCTCGGTCGCGCCGGCGGCATCCGGAGATGCCTCGGTGAACAGGCTCTCCAGGAACGCGGCGGTCTCCTGGGCGGCCTCACGCGCCGCGAGTTCGTCCGACAGCGCCTGCTCGGCTCGCTGATACTCGTTCGAGTACGCACGCGCCAAAACAGTGCTGACGATGGCCGTCGTCGTGAGCACAGCCAGCAAGACGGCGACGAACGTCGTCGCCAACCGATTGCGCGCCATGAACTTCGCGATCGCCCCCCATGTCCCCACGGGCCGCGCGCGCGTCGGTCGCCTTGTCGCAAGCCGCTCCAGATCGTCGAGCAGCGCGGCGACGCTGGGGTAGCGACTTTCCGGCGACTTCTCCAGCGCCATCGCCACAATCGCGGCGAGCTCGCGGTCGACCGGGCGCCCGGCGATCCGAAGGGGCGCGGGCGGCCGCTCCTGAATGCGCCGCAGTGCGGCGGAAATCGTGGCCCCGGCCAGGGCGATCGGCGGAGTGCCGCTCAGCAGCTCGAACAGCACCGCGCCGAGCGAGTACACGTCGCTGCGAACGTTTGGGGCCGCGGGCGATTCGCCGGCTCGCTCCGGGCTCATGTACGCCAGTGTGCCGCACAGCGCGCCCGCACCGCCCACAATCGATGCACGCGTACTGTCATCGGCGACGACCCGCGCCAGCCCGAAATCCAGCACTTTCGCGCGACCCGCCGAGCTCACGACGATGTTCGAGGGCTTGAGGTCGAGGTGGATCACGCCGCGCTGGTGCGCGTACTCGATCGCAGCGCAGACCTCCCGGAACAGCGCGAGGCGTGCGGTTTGATCGAGTGCCGCCGCCTGGGCGTGGTCGGTGAGGTGCCGACCGGTGACGAGTTCCATCGCGATGAACGCGACCCCGTCGTCCGCCACGCCCGCATCGTAAATGCGCGCGATGCCGGGGTGATCGAGCCGCGCGAGCGCGCGGATTTCGCGGTCGAGCCGCGCGCGAGAAAGCTCGTCAAGCAACGGCAAGGACCGCAAAACCTTCAGCGCCACCCGGCGATGGGGCAGATCCTGCTCCGCCTCGTACACCGCGCTCGAGCCCCCGCTCCCCAGTAACGAGATGATCTCGTAGCGGCCGATGCGCGTGCCGGCGCGGGAGGGCGTTTCATATGGCGCGCCGCGCGAATACTCGATCGTGCAGGCCGGCGTTTCGAGAAACGCGTGATCGCGTTCGGCGGCCGCCAGCAGTGACTCAACCTCGCCGCGCAGGGCCGCATCCGAGCCGCAGCAGCGCTCAAGCAACGCGGGCCGCGCCGACGGCTCGGCGGCGAGCGCTGACTCGAAGAGTTGCTGAACCCGACTCCAGAGCTGCGCGTCCATGTCTCACTCTCAACAACGCACACGGGGCCGCGGGCGGCTCACACCCGCCGCTCGATTTCGCGCGCCAGCCAGGCTCGCGCCACGGCCCACTCGCGCTTGGCGGTCGCGAGCGAGACTCCGAGCGCCTCCGCCGCGTCCTCCATCGTCAGCCCGGCAAAGAACCGGAGTTCCACCAAGCGGCACTTTCGTTCGTCAAATTCCCGCAGCAAGTCGAGGGCCCGATCGATCGCCAGAAGTTCCTCTGAATTCGTAGCTGCCGTCGGCGCGCATGTCAGGTCATCGGTCAAACCCACGGCCACCCGGTCTCCGCCGCGCTTCAGGGCCGCAGCGCGGCGCGCCCGGTCCACGAGGATGCAGCGCATGGCGACGGCGGCCGTGCGCAGAAAGTGGTTGCGGTCCTGGAATCGCACGCCGCGGTTCGCGAGCCGCAGGTACGCATCGTGAATCAGCGACGTGGTTTGCGCCGGAGAGACGGAGCGCCACTCGCGCAAGGCGCTGCCGGCCAGGGCCCGGAGTTCCGACTCGGTCTCCATCAACTGTCGATCGAGCGCGGCCTGCCCGCCGTGCGCATCACGCTCGTCGTCGCGCCGGGGCGCGGGTTCGTTCGTCAAGTTGTCGACCCAGAATTGGATTCGGACCAAAGTGCCCGAAAACACCCCACCGACCAGTCGCAGCTTAACAAGCTCGAGCGCGGAACAGAAGCCGGTATCGTGGAGCGCTGCGGCTTTGGCACGCGGCAATCCACTCGCGCCCGGCCGGCGCCCGACAATTTGCGCCGGAAATTCGGACTCTCGATGAGCCGCCCGGGTCGCCGGCTGCGTTTCTGTTGGTGTGAACGTCGCGCTAGGGCGACGGCTCGTGTCCTAATCGCCACGGAGGCTGAATCATGTCTTGGAATCGCCGGGTCGATTCGTGTGCGCTCCGGACGCTGGCTGTTGGGTCGGCCGTCCTGCTGGCCGCGCTGCCAAGTGCCGCGCAGACGCGCTGGACGCCGCGCGACTGGAATTCGCGGCTGGAGAACTGGAACCGCGACCTGAACGCCAACTTCATCGAGGACGATCTGGAGACCGATCCGGGGCCGACGGTGAACGTCGTGCTTGATCTGAACGACTGCCCGGACGACGACGACCTGCTGCGGCTGGGGGCGTTCGGAACGCTGGGATACGTGGGCAAGTACATCACGGTCGTGCAGCTTTCCGACGTGCCGCTGGGCAATCTGCTGCCGCTGGCGAATGATGAGATCGTGGCGATGGTGGAGCGGGATCGACCGGTGGAGATCGGGTTGGATACATCCGTGCCCGCGATCAAGGTTCGCTCTAGCGGCACGTACGATCCGAACAGCGTGGAGTCTGCGTATCCGGGAATTGATGGTACCGGCGTCACGATCGCGATACTCGACACGGGTATCGATGACGGTGAACACGAAAGCCTTCCCTCGTCGAAGTATGTGGGAGGTTACGACGCAGGCATCTGCGGAGCCGCCAACCCGGACGATGTCGATGGACACGGCACGCACGTCGCCTCGATCGCACTCGGCGTCGGCGACGGAAGCGGCAACAAGCGCGGCGTCGCTCCCGGCGCGGGCTTGGTGGATGGCCGAGTATTTGGCTCCAGTTCCTGCGGAACAGTCGAAGTCCTTGACTGGGTGATCGAGAACCGAAACTCCCTCGGTATCGACATCGTGAGCATGAGCCTGTGGACGCCGACCGAGACATCAGACGGTCGCGACGCTCTGTCGCAGTGCGTGAATCGCGTCGTGCGCGAGGGGATCACCGTCGTTGCTTGCGGCGGTAACTCAGGTGACATCCACATCTCGGCGCCCGGCTCCGCCGACGACGCCATCACCGTCGGCAACATGGACGATGATGGGACGATCGACCGCAGCGATGACGTGATCAGCATCGGGTCGTCGCTTGGTCCGCGCCAAGATGACGGCGACGAGGTCGGCACGGATGAGCAGAAGCCCGAGCTCTGCGCCCCCGGAACCAATGTCACCGGGGCGCAGTGGGATACGATCGATCTGTACTGGTCAACGGGCGGATGCTCCATGGCGACGCCCCACGTCGCCGGCCTGGCGGCGCTGATCCTCCAGCAGCAGCCCGACGCCACGCCCGCGACAGTCAAGCAATTGCTTATTGACACGGCGCAGGACTACGGCAGCGCCGGCTGGGACGCCGAGTACGGCCACGGCTACGTCGATGGCTTCGCCGCGATCGACCTGCTGGCCACGTCTCAGAAGACCGACGTCGGCTTCTCTGAGAACACCAGCGACCCCGAGCCGGACAAATGGAGCTCGAACAACATCTGGTGCGAAGACGGGAACATCCAGGCCGGCGAAGCGAACACGCTCTACGTAGAGGTGGAAAACAACGGCCCGTACACCGCCACCGACATCAAGGTGAAGGTCGGCGTCTACTCGCTCTCCAACAGCACCGTCACCGACACCATCGACGAACAAATCATCGATTCGCTTCCGAGCGGCGTCTCGACCACACTCAGCGTGAGCTGGACTCCCAAGGAAAAATCCGGCGGCTCCTACGAAGCCTGCATCAAAGCCGAAGTCATCTATACGCGCGACTCGGATTTCTCAAACAACTGTGCCATCCGCAATGTGGATGTGAAGCAGACAGCGTCGCCCGCTGTGTTCCCGATTCAAATCCACAACACCCTGGGCCAGGACGTGGTGGTGGATCTGGTTCCCACGGTCTCGCCGCCCGGCGCCCCGTGGTCAGTAGCGTTCAGCGCCGATAATTTTTCGCTCGGCAAACTCGATTGCCCACAGACCGTCACCGCGATCCTGACCGCACTCGCGCCCGATGCGCCGCCCGTGCGCGTCGACGTCGCGATCCGCGGGGTTATCGATCAGCAGGCGTTTCCCATGGGAGGCGCCACCCTGTTCGCACAAACACCGACCATCCTCGACTGCAACAACAACAACATCCACGATTGGATCGACATTCGAGACGGCGCCGCCAAGGACGAAGACCTCGACGGGGTCCCCGATTCCTGCACGCTCGGCGTGTGCGGCGAATCCGGCGTCGTCATCAACGAAATCCGCACCGACCAGCTCGCGCCCGCCGACGCCGACGAGTACTTCGAGCTGAAGGGACAGCCCGGCACGTCGCTCAACTGTCTCGCCTACGTCGTACTCGGTCCCAGCGGCGTCATCGAAGAAGTCGTCTCCCTCAACGGGCTCACCATCGGCGGCACGGGGCTGTTCCTCGTCGGACAGTCCGACCCGATCCCGTTCTTCGGCGTAGCGCCCGATCTGGTCACGCCGCTGAACTTCGTCGACGGCGGCAACCGCACGCACCTGCTGGTCTGCTCCTGCGGATTGAGCGATGCGGACGAAGGTACCGATCTCGATCTGGACGACAACGGCACGCTCGAGTTCACGCTGTGGGCCAGCGTGCTCGACTGTATCGCCTTGATCAACGATGTCTACCGCCCGTACTACTGCAGCGTGCGCCGCGGACCGACGCCTGCCGGCGCGGCCCCGCCGCACGTGTTCCGCTGCGAGCCGCTGGACTTCTGGTTCGCGGGGCCGCTTTCGCTGCCGCTGGGTCTGGACACGCCTGGCATGACCAACGAGCCTTGCCCGGCGCCTTCGCCTTCGCCCAGCATGGTCTTTGGCGTGCCCGTCAGCACGATCGGACTGGCGCAGATGACGATCGAGCCTTCGCAGGTCGTCCGGGTCTCGAACATCGGCTCGAGCGGGCTGGACGGCATCTCGTTCGACGTCGGCGAGTCGCAGACCGCGCTCGCGTCGCTGCTGGTTCCCAACGCCTCGACCCTCGCCGAGGGTGCGGGTTTCCGCTGCCGCGGATTCGACGATGCCGACGATCCCGGAAATGAATACGGCGCGGAGATCGGCATGGAAGTGGTTAACGGCAACTTCCGCGTCGTCGGTGATTTCTCGCGGCTGGGTGGTACCGGCACGCGGGTTGAGCTGCGAGATGACGGTGAGTTGGTTTACGATCAGCCGATCGTCACGCTCCCCGACATCATCATTTTCGAGTGGCCGTCGGTGCTTTGTGAGATCCGCCCCAATCCGTGCGTGACCGGTCTGAGTGAGCACTACTCGCTGCTCAATTTCGAGGACAACCTCGATATCGAGATCGACGGCGAGATGTTTTCAGTGGACGAGATTCGCGTCGTGGTCGAGAACGCCATGCTGCCCGATCATGTCGCGCGTATCGACGTGCTCGGCTCCGGCCTGGAACTGGATTTCGACGACGTGCTGCTCGGCTTTGGCAGCGCCGGAGAGCTATTCGGGCTCCGTGCTCCGGACATCATGATGGGCGTCAGCCTTACCAACGGCGAAGCGCACGTCATTCCGCTGGATGACCCGGCCACGGAATACGGTTGCGACATCATGATGGATGGACCGTTCGCTCTGTCGCCGCCGGAATTCTTCCGGCTGCGCTGGGCCGACCTGAACGCCGCGCCGCTGACCGACGGTTCGTACGTGAAGGTGCAATCGCGCGGCCGCATCGGCGGCGTCGACGGCGCCGTCCTGGGCGTCACGACTGCGACGCGCACTTCGCCTTCGCTCGTGACTCTTTCGGCCGACTACTCGAGTATCGGCGCCGGCCAGGTCATCGTGCAGGCGCTCCTCGGCAACACTGTCGTGCGTGAGGTGCAGGGACTGGTTCCCGGTATCGGCGGCTCGGTGGCGAGCGCCATGATCGCGATGCCCGAAGGCTGCGAGAAAGGCGACAACGAAGTCGTGATCGACGACGTTGTCATGAGTTGGCCGTGCTATATCTGGGAATGGGATTCGCCGATCGACATCACGATCAACGGCGACCTCGGGCCGGTGCTCGCCGATCGGCTGGCGATCATCGCCCAGGCGCCCACGGCCGGAGATTTTGAGTCGCTCTCGCTGTTCGAGCCGCGCACGTTCGGCCCATCAGAGTTCGTGATCGTCGAAGCGACGTCGATCAAAGAACTGCCGTGTCCCGGCGACGTCGACGGCGATCGCGACGTCGACCTCAGCGACCTCGGCACGACGCTGTCCGACTTCGGCTGCAACGCCGGCCCCGGCAACTGCCCCGGCGACACGGACGGCGACGGCGACACCGACCTGAGCGACCTTGGCTCGCTGCTGTCGGCGTACGGTTTGCCGTGCCCGTAGGCGATTGACGCCGCCGCGCGCCGCCCTGCATGGTCGGCGCGCGGCTCCCCCTTCGAGCATTCCACCCCCCAAGGACGACGCCCGGTCTCGCCGGGCGTCGTTCGTTGACTCTGCATGTTCGCGCCGAAGCGTCACGGATAGCGCACCTCGACCATCCGCACCGAGGCCACCCAGCGAATCGGCGTTGCGGCGGCACCCGTCACCACGATCTGGAGCGACTGAGTCGGGTTGTCGAATGTCAGGCTCACTCCTCCGGCCAGCGGATCAATCGCGTTGGACGTGACACCCAGCAACCCGATCAGCCCCGACTCCAACTCCGCCGATCCGATGATCTGAAACGCGCCATGCCCGCCGCCGTCGGTTCGTCCGACGATGTGAATGTCGAACATGACCGATGACTCGGGACTTAGCGTCCAAGCGGTACCTGGTACGCCACCCGGCGTGAGAACGGTCGGCGTATCGTCGGTCGTCGCCGCGCTGAGCATGATGAACGACATTTGAGCGTCGCCGGGCGCACTGAACTCACTCGCGGAGTACGCCATCTGGCCGTAGATCGATGCCTCGGAATAGCGCCCGCCGGGAATCGTCGAGTAGCTGCCGCTGGCGACGTTCTGATACCCGCCGCCGATCGTTGCGCCGGTCCCAGTCGCGGCGCCGAGCGTTCCGCCCGCGACCGTCGTGTAGGCATCGGTCGCTTGATTAACCGTGCCGCCGCCGATCGTGGCTGCCGTGCCTGTCGCCTGATTCGCGAATCCGCCTCCGACGACGGCGTACGTGAAGGTCGCGTGATTGCCGACGCCGCCGCCGACGGTGGTTTGCAATCCGGTCGCCATGTTCTCGCTGCCGCCCGCGACTGTCGCCGCCTCGCCGGAAGCCGTGTTGAGCGACCCCCCGCCCACCGCGGCGACAAAGCCGGATGCGGTATTCGCTAAACCGCCGCCGACAGTGGCATTGCCCTGCGGGAGCGGGTCGCCGTCATCGAGCCCCGCGACGTTGCCGACGCCGCCCGCCACGGTGCCGAAGTTGTCATGCACCAGGTTCGGCTTGCTGAGAGCGGCGTCGCCGCCGCCGCCGATCGCCGCGCCCTGCGCCCCGCCGGCGTCGTTGCTCGCGGCGCCCGCGATAAGGTTCGGCGTGCCCGCTGTCGGCTCGATGCGCAGAGCGCGCGTCCCGTTCACGATCAGCTCGATCGCGGCCTCGGCGAGTGTCCCAAGAACCTGCGTGACGGATTGCGCGTTTCCTCCCAGCTTCCAGTAGCGGGCGTCGGCGAACTCCGTGTCGAGAGACACCACATCGCCGGCAAGCATCAGCCCCGAGCCGACCGCAATCGCCCCCTGGCAATCAAGCGCGTCGAACTCGCCGTCACCGTTCACGTCCTCCGCCGCGTCGGCGACGCCGTTGCCGTTGGTGTCCCAACAGGCCAGCCCCGGTGCTCCGACCGGCCCTTGCGCGCCAGGTGCGCCCTGCGCTCCCGAAGAACCGTCAGAACCATCGGCCCCGCTGACGCCGTCCGTTCCGTTCGCGCCGTCCGACATCTCGTCCGGCGCGGGACAACCTCCGGCGAGCACCGCCGCGGCTACGCCCGTCACGAGCAGCCGAATCCATCCGCCGTCGTCGAACAGCCAGCGTCGCATGATTCATCTCCCTGGCCGAATCCGCCGTGTTCCGGCGGCTTTCGGCGCGTTGGCTAGCAGGCGTCTCCAAACGCCGCGAGCACGATTCCCAAGTCAGACAGATCGACGATCCCATCGCCGTCGAGGTCGCCATCCGACGCGCAACCGACGACGCCGTTGAAGTTCGCAAGCACGACGCCCAGGTCGCTCAAGTCCACGTCGCCGTCGCCGTCGACGTCGCCCTCGCACGCCGGCTTGGCCGTGATTCGCATCTGCGCGAAGGAGACCACCGCGTCGTCGGCGTAGTACGCCGGCGCCGCGAAGCCAAACGTCTGCAAGTCACTCAGCAGAAGTTCGCCGCACATGTAGTCCAGCAAGTCAAATTCGATGCGTCCCGTGCCGCCATTGGGAATGAATTCGGGAATCAGGATGGTGGGCACGCCGAAGTTGCCCCAGCGCACAAGGTCCGTAATCGGCCCCGGCGCAAACGGCGTGGTCAGCGTGAGGCTCAGCGTCGCCGCCGTCACTCGGCCGTCCTGCGGAAACGTGCCGAAGTTGGGATCGCCGGTGAAGTCGATGGTCCAGAACGTCGTCTCGTCGACGCCGTCGCCAGTCGTCACCTGCTGCTGCGGATTCTTCCAGATCAGGAAGTCGCCGTTGAGAATGTCCTGATCAAAGACGGGCGGCGGATTGGGCGATCCGACCGCGACGGCGGTGATCGTCACTTCCTGCGCCATCGCCGCCGAGGCCAGCGCCGCACTCGCTGCCGCCAAGGCCCAGCCCCGCATTCCGCCCATCGTCGAGAAGACTGATCGCATTCTGCTGCCCTTTCTGTGTTCGTTTCGCTTCCGGCGACCCGCTTCCGCCCCGGGAAGCTGGCCCTCCGCCTGTCGTCGGGTAGGATTCAGCGTCCCGCGACGCGGCCCGACATTCCCAATTCGCCGTCCGTCGCGCCGACCTATCATTTGCCAGGGAGGATTCTGGGTGGGCGGGCCGGACCTGCACACGACGCTGATGGCGGCTACGCGCGGCGATCGCCAGGCCGCCGCGGAGCTTCTCCCGCTCGTTTATCAGGAACTGCGTGACCTCGCGCGTGCCCGGCTGGCGCATCTGCCGCCGGGAAACACACTCCAGCCGACCGGTCTGGTGCATGAGGCGTATCTGCGGATCGCCGGCCGACGCGACCCCGGCTGGGAGAATGCCGGCCATTTCTTCGCCGCCGCCGCCGAGTCGATGCGACAAGTTCTGATCGACCAGGCGCGGCGAAAAAAAAGATTGAAGCGTGGCGGCGACCAACGGCGAATTGACGTCGAGGACTTTGACGCGCCGCTCGAAGCGCCGGTCGCGGACGTGCTGGCGCTGGATGACGCCATCGAGCGGCTTCGCGCCGACGACCCGCGCAAGGCCGAGATCGCGTGCCTGCGCGTCTACGCCGGCCTCAGCCGCGAGGAAGTCGCGGCGGCGCTGGGCATCTCGGTGCCGACGGTCGACCGCGAGTGGCGCTTCGTCGTGGCGCGCCTCCATCGCGAGCTCAGCGAATGCGCCGATCAGACCGGCGATTGACCGACAGGGGTGACGTGTGCCGGCCGGTTCCAGCTTCGGTTACGCCGACGTCGAAGCGCTCTTCCAGGAAGCCGTCGACCTCGCCGGCGACGAACGCAGCGTCCTGCTTGACCGGCGCTGCGGCGGAAATCGCGAGCTGCGCCGCGAAGTCGAGCTGCTGCTGAAGCACTACGCCGAAGCGTCCGACCAGTTTCTCACGCATGTGCACGCTGAAGTCGCCCAACTCGTCGAATCCGCGCTGCCGCGCCGTATCGGCGACTTCGAGATCATCGGTCTCGTCGGACAGGGCGGCATGGGCGTCGTCTACGAGGCGCAGCAACACCAGCCGCGCCGCAGCGTCGCCGTGAAGGCCGTGCGCAGCGGCCTGGCCTCCGACGAGGCGCTGCGACGCTTCGAGTACGAAGCCGCGGTCCTCGCGCGGTTGCAGCATCCCGGAATCGCGCATGTCTATCACGCCGGCGTCGGCGACCAGGAATCCCGCGACGGCTCCATTCAGCGCACGCCCTTCTTCGCGATGGAATTCGTCCGCGGCCAGCCGCTGAATCGCTACGCCGAACAGCGCCGCTGCACGCTGCGCGAGCGCGTCACGCTCATGATCCGCGTCTGCGACGCCGTCGAGCACGCCCACCAGAAAGGCGTGGTGCATCGCGATCTCAAGCCCCAGAACATCCTGGTGGACGAGAGCGGCGCCCCCAGGGTGCTCGACTTCGGCGTGGCTCGCGCCCTGCAGCGGGACGCGCAGCAGCCCACCATGCACACGCAGGCAACGCAGCTCATCGGCACCGTGCCCTACATGAGCCCCGAGCAGGTCAGCGGGCGCGTCGAAGACGTCGACACGCGCTCTGACGTCTACGCGCTCGGCGTTGTGCTGTTTGAGCTGCTCGCCGGTCGACTGCCTTACGACATCCCGTCGGGTAACCTGGCCGCCGCCGCACGCGTCATCAGCGAGCAGCCGCCGCTGCGCCTGGGCGCCGTGCAGCGTGCAGCGCGCGGCGACCTCGAAACGATCGTCGACAAGGCGCTCGCCAAGGACGCGGCGCGCCGCTATCCGGGCGTTCAGGCGCTGCGCGACGATCTGCAGCGCTATCTCGACGGCGAGCCGATCGCCGCGCGGCGCGACAGCCTCTGGTACGTCGCCCGCAAGCTGCTGGCGCGCTACCGCCTGCCGATCGGCGCCATCGCGGTGCTGGCGCTGGCCGTGCTGGTGACGTCCGTCGCCGCCACGCTGCTCGCGATCGAACGCGGCTCGCTGCTGGCCGGCCGACAGATGCGCTTCGAGCAGGTTCGCAAGCTCACCAGCGGCCTGCTTTTCGACATGCACGCGCGCATCGAGAAACTCCCCGGCGCCGCCCCGGCGCGAAAGTACCTGATCGATTCCGGCTTGGAATACCTCGAGAGCCTGGCGCTCGACGCCGGTGACGACCCGACCCTTCAGCTCGAGCTCGCGGAGAGCTACAGCCGACTGGCCGCACTTCAGGGGAATCCAAACTACGTGAACCTCGGCGACACGGACGGCGCACTGCGCAGCTACCGCGAGAGCCTCGCCTGGGCGGAGCGCTACGCCCTCACCGATCCCGACTCCGTGCGCAGCCAACGGATGCCGGGACTCGCGCATTCGGGAATGGGCGACGTCTTGCGGCTGCAGGGCGATCAGGTGGCGGCGCTCGCGGCGTACGAGCAGGCGCTGCAGATCGCGGAGCGGTTGTGGGCGACGAACCCGGACGACAGCGAAGTCGCGCTCGACCTGGCGAACGCGCAAATCAAGATCGGGGCGGTGGACGAAGCCGCCGGCCGGCACGACTCAGCACGCGCGCGGCGGGAGCGCGCCGTTGAGCTGATCGAGGCCACGCTGGCACGGAACCCGACGGACAAAGCCCGCGTCCAACTCGCGATGGCCCATGTGCAGCTCGGCGATTCGCAGCGCAGCGCGGGCGACCCCACCGCGTCGCTCGCCAGTTACGAAGCCAGTCTTGCGCTGCGCCGCGCGCTGCTCGAAGAGGCGCCGGAAAACGTGGACTACCAGCGCGGCGTGGCGCTCGCGTTGCAGCGCGTCGGGAACGGGAAGTTGCTCCCCGCGATGGCGAGCACGCTGCCGCCCGGTGCGGCGCTCGAAAACTATCGTGAAAGCTTGGAACGGTTCGCCGCCCTGGCGCGTGCCGACGAAACCGACGTTCGCGCCGCGCGCGATCTGACCACGGCTCACGAAAAAGTCGGCACCGTGCACTTGAAGGCGCTCGAATGGGCGCCCGCGATTGAACACTTCCGCTCCAGCCTCGCCATCCGCCACCGGCTCGTGCAGCGCGATCCGCAGAACGTTGATTTCGCGTCCGATTTGGCCGTCGGCCACCTGCACCTGGGACGCGCCCTGGCCGGCAATGGCGACCACCCCGGCGCTGAACGCGAATATCGCGCCGCAGTCGACATCACCGCGCAAATTTACGAGCGCGATCCGCAACACGCGTGGCGCACCCGCGCCGCCGCCGTGATGCGCTACGACATGGGGCTGCTCTACGCCGCCATCGCCGAGCTTCCCGATACGCCCGAGGCGCAGCGGCCTGAGAGCTGGCGCAAGGCGCGCGCCGAGATGGCCATCTCGCTGCGGCTCTTCACCGAATTGAAGGAGAGCGGGCGGCTGGCGGCGTCCGACACCTCCATATTGGACATGATCTCGCGCGAGATCGCGCGCTGCGATGAGATGATTGACGCAGCGTCCAAACCCGCCTCGGCCCCCGCGACCGCACCCGCCGCAGTGGGTGACTAGAGCGGTTTGAAAAAAGCCCTTGCGCCGGGAGCGCGCACGCGCGTATAGA
>CAYMBL010000017.1:0-78001 GCA_964388675.1 uncultured Planctomycetales bacterium | reverse complement strand
CGAGCACGCTGGCTCTGACCGGCGTCGGCCTGGCGCTCCTCGCCCGCCGCCGGCGATAGGGATTGTTCGCTCGCAGCGCGAATAGTGCGGCGCTGCCGCCAGAGACGCCGGTTCACCTGCGCTGCGCGGTTTGGTCCGCAGGGCCGTGCCTACGAAGGCGTGGCTTGGGTCTTCGATCAAGCCGCACCGGCCCCGTTCGCAAGGTTGGAAGAGCGGAGCGTGCTCAGACTGTCTCCGGCTCCGCGGTGTCCCGCGCGTCGGCGCTGCGTCGCGAGCGGAACAGCAGCCGAATCGGAATCTCCGCGAACGGCAGCGCCAAGCGCAGACGATTCTCGAGGAACCGCCGGTAGTTCTCGCCGACGCGCTCCGGGTCGTTGCAGAAACACACGATGGTCGGCGGGGCGACGCCAATCTGAGTGGCGTAATAGATCTTGATGGACTTCGTGCCGCGCTCCGGGGTCGGAGCGCGCTCGGCGAGGATCGCGCGCAGCGTTTCGTTGAGGCGACCCGTCGTGATGCGCGTGCGCGACTGCTTGTAAAGACTGAGCGCCAGGTCCACCGCGGCGTCGACGTTCTTGCCGGTCTGGCCCGTGATCGTCACGATCGGGGCGTACGAGACGTGCGGCAGCGTCTTGCTGAAATACACGTCGTAGTCGCCGGCGGTGACAGTGCCGTGTGCCAGGTCCCACTTGTTCACGGCGAGAATGATCGGCTTGTACTCGTCGAGCACGACGCGCGCGAGCTTCAGGTCGACCTCGCTGATCGAGACGGTGGCGTCGATCAGAAAAATCACGACGTCGGCGCGGCGGATCGACTGCAAAGCCCGGGTGTAGGAGTAGAAATCCAGGTCGTTCATGCGCGCTTTTTTGCGCACGCCGGCGGTGTCGATCGCGATGAACGCCCGGCCGTCCTTCTCGAAACGTACGTCGACCGCGTCGCGCGTGGTGCCCGGAGTCTCGCTGACGATCATGCGCGGCTCGCCGGCGAGCGTGTTGACGAGCGTGCTCTTGCCGGCGTTTCGTTTGCCGACGATGGCCAGCTTCATGACCGGCGCCGCGCGCGGTTCGCCGCCGACGTCGCGCGGCAACGCGGCGACGATGCGGTTGAGCAGTTCCTCGCGGCCGAGCCCGAGTTGTGCGGACACGGTCACGAGTTCGCCGAAGCCGAGGCGGTGGAATTCCGCGGCGCCGTGGGCGAGGTGCGGTGTGTCGACCTTGTTCACGGCGAGCGTCGTGGGGCGGTTGAGTTTGCGGAGCATTTCCGTGACGCGCATGTCGAGCGCCGAAACGCCGTCGCGCACGTCGACCACGAAGATGATGTGATCGGCGCGCTCGAGTGCGATGCGAATCTGCGCTTCAACGTGCTCGTCGAGGTGATCGGCGTCGACGATTCCGACGCCGCCGGTGTCCACCAGCTCGAAGTAAAGCTCGTCGTGCTCGATGACGGCGGTGATGCGATCGCGTGTGACGCCGGCGCGCGGGTCGACGATGCTGATGCGCGCGCGGGCCAGCGAATTCAGCAGCGAACTTTTGCCGACATTCGGCCGGCCGACGATGACAACCACGGGCAGCGACATTGCAGGATGATAGGTGTGACGCAGACGCACCGCCAATTGCGGGTTGCGCCGCAGCTCCGGCGGGCGGCCGCGGTGGATGTCGCGGCCGCCGCGCTCACAGAGCCTCTCCCTCCCAAGTCATCAGGCGACCGAGCGCCGCCGCACGAGCGTGCGCGCCGGGCGCGGCTGCGGCCCGCGTGCGCGGGCAAGCTGCTCGGCGATCCAGACGTCCGAAGACAGCATGCAGCAGCCCTTCACGTCAAGTCGGCGCAGAGTCATGTCGCATTCCGCCGCACCGCCCGCAACCCCGCAGGCGTCCAGCAGGATCGCGACGCTGCGACCGCGGCGCAGCAGCCCCAGCGCCAGCATGCGCAATGACGACTCGAGCGGTCCGCCGAACAGCACGAGACGCTCGGCGGGCAGTTCGGTCAGCATGCGGTCGAGCTTGGGGTTGGTGAGCGGGTCGAGGTGGTCCTTGGTGAAGATCACCTGCTGATAGCGTTTGAGCACGTCGAGCGAGACGGATGGGCAGTTGTCGGATTCCACCACGGTCGAGCTTGGCAGCCGCGCCGGTCGTTCCAGCGGCTCGCGTGTGCGACGGTGAGGCAGGTCGATGCACGTCACCAGCGGCAGACGACCCCAGCGTGCGAGCGCGAGCACGCGTCGCGCGCGGCGCGCCGGCGACTCACGCGAGTCGGCGGGCGGGGCGTCGCTGCGCTGGGTAGCGACGGGTTGGAGATTGACGGAAAGCCCCGGCCAGACGTGGACCAGGACGTCACCCAGTCGAGACGTAGACATAGTCGTTCCTCGGGGCGCGCGAACACGCCGACGAAACTCGACATCGCACGAACTTGTCGAAAAACCCCTGCCCAGAAGCGGGCTGCACCCCGGTTCGCTCGCGATGCCGACGTGAGAGCGGCGTCGCGACCCCTGTCAATTGAACCGGGTCTGCTGGAAGTGTAGTCGCGCTACGTGCGATTGGGTAATTAGATACGTGAATTGCGCGCGAGGATTTTTCGATCGTTTGACGAGCGCCACGCGGCGCGCGGTGCAACCGGCTTTTATCGGGCGACCGCCGTGCGACCCATTTGCTACGATACCAGCTCGGTGTGCACGACGCGGAAGTGAGGCATCGCATGGCGTTGATGGTGGGAGTCAGCGGCGTTCGCGGGATCATCGGCCAGACGCTGACGCCGGGGCTGGTCGCGGAATTCGCCCAGGCCTACGGCACTCTGCTCGAAGGCGGGACGGTCATACTCGGTCGCGATTCCCGGCCGAGCGGCGAGATGTTCGCGTCCGCGGCGGCGGCCGGCCTGCTGGCGGCGGGATGCTCGGTTACGCAGCTTGGCGTCGTGATGACGCCGACCGTCGGCCGCGCGATTCAGGACGGCCGCTTTGCGGGCGGCATCGCGATCACCGCAAGCCACAACCCCTCGGAATGGAACGGCGTGAAGTTTCTGGACGCGCGCGGCCTGGCGCCCGACCCGGCCGTGGCGGCCCGCATCGCGGAGATTCGCGAGCGGCGCGCGTTTCGGAACGCCACAGAATTTCTGCCCGTGCGCAGCGATGACGAGGCCGGACGGCGGCACGTCGAAGCCGTCTTGGCGGCGATCGAAACGCCGCTCGAGCCGTTGCGCGGCATGCGTGTCGTGCTCGACAGCGTCAACGGCGCCGGCGGCCGCGACGGGCGCGTTCTGCTCGAACGCATGGGTTGCGAGGTGATCGCGCTGAACCCGGAGCCGTCCGGGCGTTTCGCGCACCCGCCAGAGCCGATCGCGGAGAATCTGACCGGACTGGGCGTAGCGGTGCGCGAGGCGCGGGCGGCGGTCGGCTTCGCACAGGACCCCGACGCCGACCGTCTCGCGATCGTGGACGAAAATGGCGTCTACATCGGCGAGGAGTACACGCTGGCGCTGGCCTGCTGGTCGGTGCTCGCGCGGCGGCCGGGCCGTGTCGCGGCCAATCTGAGCACTTCGAGGATGGTCGATGACGTGGCGGCGCGCTTCGGAGCGCAGGTGCGGCGCACTCCCGTCGGCGAAGCAAACGTCGCCCGCGGCATGATCGACGACGGCTGCGTGATCGGCGGCGAAGGCAACGGCGGCGTGATCGATCCGCGCATCACTTTCGTACGCGACAGCCTGTCCGCGATGAGCCTGGTGCTGCAACTCGCCGCGCGCGAGCGGCAGCCGCTCAGCCGGCTGGCGGCGTCGCTGCCGCGCTACACGATGATCAAGCAGAAATTCGCCTGCGACCGCGCGCGGATCGTCGCGGCGGCGGAGGCGGTGGCGCGGACATTCTCGTCGGAGCGCATCACGCAGGTCGATGGGACGCGCGTCGACTTCGCCGAAGGCTGGGTGCATTTGCGCGCGTCAAACACCGAACCCATTGTGCGCATCATCGCCGAGGCCGCCGGCGAGAATCAGGCGCAGGCGCTGATCGAGCGCGTGCGCGCGGCGGCAAAGCTGGAGCCGCAATGACCGATCGAGAAACGACCATCGCTGAGCTGCGCGATCTGGTGCGGCGCTTTGTTGCCGAGCGCGAGTGGCAGCCGTTTCACGACGCCAAGAACCTGTCGATGTCGATCGCGATCGAAGCGGCCGAGCTGATGGAGCATTTTCAGTGGGTGCGCAGCGAGCGCATCGGCGAAGCGCTGGGCGACCCCGCGCTGCACGACGCCGTGCGCGATGAGCTGGCCGATGTAGTTTGCTACGTCCTGGCGCTCGCCAACGTCGCGAACATCGACATCGCCGAGGCGGTGGCGCAGAAGATGCAGAAGAATTCGGCGAAATATCCGGCCGGCGAATTCCGCGGGCGGTACGAAAAGCCGCGTTAAACCCGCTGGGGCCGCCGCGCGTTCACTGCGCGCTGCGACGAAGCCGGCCTTCCCAGATCGTCGTTTCCAGCAATTCGGCATCGGTGAAGGTCGAAGCCTCACTGGGGAGACAAGCGGCGCGGCCTTCGAATCGACCGGTGAAGCGGACGATCAGTTCGCCCGCGTCGATCCGGGCGTCGAAATCCTGCGTAAGCTCGCCCTCGTCTGTGCAAGTGCCCTGTGACGCGCGGGCAACACCGCCGACGACGATGCGCGCCGTGCCGCGGTCGTATTGCGCAAGCGAGACCACGGCGTCGTAGGTGTAGGCCGTGTCGTCGGCGAGCTGCGCATGATCGCGCGAATCGCCGACAAACTGCAGCTTCCATTCGTCGACCGTTCCGAGCGAGGCGTGCCAGATCGGAACGCTGCGCGGCAGGCCGCCGTCGGTGAAGCTGATCGACAACGGCAGCGACCCGGCGATGGGCTCGCTGCCGCGACCGTCGAGGCTGCGACTGGTCAGCGTCGTAAGCGTTCCGCTCCAGGCGCCGGTCAGGTCGAGATCGGCGGGGTCAACCCGATCCGCTTCGACGACGGGCTGAACCGTGTCGCTGCTTTCGTCGGCGGTTGGTGCGGCGCTTGGGAGCAGCGCCGCCTGATCGAGCATGCATCCGCCGACCAGTGTTACGAGAACCGGAATCGAAAAACCCGCGCGCACGAAGACTACGTGTCGGAACTGGCGCATCCCGTGGCTCCTCTCACTCGAATACGCAGATACCAACGGCACCGCACATGATTGATTCGCGAATACCGCCGAAAAGTTGCAGAACGGCGCGGCAAATGCGCTGACGGTCGACCGTCTGGCGGCGTAACTACTCGCGCCGGCCTTCCTCTAAGACGACGGCGGCGGCGGAATGTTGCCTTGGTGCAGCGAATTTTTCGCTAGGGGCGGATTCTGACGGGATCGGCACATCGGGCTCGTCACTGCCGCGCCGTGCGGGGACCGGCGGCGTCTTCGGCGAAGTGGTGATCAACACCACCGCGGCAACGATCAAGCCGGCTGAAATCAGCGCCGTAGCGCTCACGGATTCGCCGCCGACCAACACGCCCAACCCCATCGCAATCATAGGGTTGACGTAGGCATAGGTAGCGACGATCGACGGCGCAACCACTCGCAGCAGCCATACGTAGCATGAGAAAGCCAGAATGGAGCCGAACACCAGGAGATAGCCCCACGCCAGCCAGCTCCGCAGAGTGAAGTTCTCCGGGTGCACCTGCGACCATTCGCCGAGCGCCAGCCCCACGAGAAGCTGGAGCGCGCCGCCGGCCAACATCTGAATCGCCGTGGAAAGGAATGGCGACGCCGGGAGCTGCACCCGACGCGACGCCAGCGACCCCAGCGGCCAGAAGAAGCAGGCCGCGAGCAGGGCGATCGCGGGACCCCACGAGAACGTCGCAGCGCCGAGCCGCGCCGGCCCGACCAGGACAATGACTCCCGCGGTGCCGCAGATCAGGCCGGCGATGATGCGCGCCGTGGGCGCAGGTCCGCGGAAGAGCGTCCAGTCAAGCACCGCAAACCAGATCGGCGCCGTGCCGACCATCAACGCCGTAAGCCCCGATGGCACCTTCTGCTGCGCGATACAGACCAGTCCGTTCCCGCCCAGCAGCAGCAACCCGCCGATCAGCGCGGCGTTGCGCCAGTGAATCAACGGTACCCGTGTCGGCCACAAGCATTGCAGGAACGTGAACAGAATCGCGCCCGCGGCGACGAATCGCGCGCCGGCAGCGGTCAGCGGCGGCATCGTCTCGACGACATAGCGAATCGCCAAGTACGTCGAACCCCAGACAACGTAGACGACGCCGAGTGCGACGATCTTCTGCGTGGTCGAAGCCGTCGGCATGGTCCACATTACTGACGAGCGGCCGTCACGCGCGCCGTCACCCTGGAAGTTGCGACATCACGGCCCGCGCGACGCCCCGCGCCGACACCACAAACACCGCACCCGCGGCGGCACCCGATTGAGCCACGCCCGCGGCGGCCGAGTTCCGCCACGCCGACGACATCCTACGCGCATTCGGCTGCGAAGCGCTCGCACGCCGCGGCTTTGCGCGGCGTCGAAAGGCGGTACGGTCGCCGCCGCATGTCAGTTCGCGCCGTGAGCGCTCTCCGCGCGACTGTTCTCGCGCGCGTGCATCGCATTCCGATGCTGCGAAGCGGCGGGGCGTAACGGCGTCGGAAGCACGAGATCCTACGGCAGAGCGAACGATGGCCGCAGCATGCGGATTGCCGCAGAAAGTGGATGGCCGCCGTATGCCGATGGCCGCCGAATGCCGATCGCCGCGAAATGCGCGACGCAGGCGTCTTGTCGCCGGCGCGGCGCGGAGCCAATCAACGTAGACTATCGCCGGGCGGCACGATTGCCCGGAACGAGTCAACTTCGGGGGCATGCGGCTCTGGTCCGTGCTCGGCGGAGGATCGCGCGGGGCTGGGGGCTCGCGAGCTCTGCGCTCGGCGACCGGGAGCGAAACTCGATGGACACCACACGTCACACCGCGCCGAGTTCGACGTTCCTGGCGCTCTGTATGCAACGTAGCATCGTGCTGCGCTCAGCGCGGGTTGCGCTTGTCGTGGGCACGCTGCTCGCGTTGATCAATCACGGCGACTTACTCTTCGGCGCGGAGTGGACGGCGGCGCGTCTCGCGAAGATCCTGCTCACGTATTGCGTTCCCTACGGAGTGGCGACCTACGCGGGCGTGCAGGCATTGCGCTCGCGCGCGGATTAACCTGCGATGCACGAGTATCTGCAGAGCACCGCCCGGCGGTCGGTCTGCAACGCAGACGGTAAGTTGCTGACGCTCAACCTGCGCGACGGACTCGACCGGGCCGCGCTGAAACGCCTCGGGCAGCGCCTCGGAGTGCGCCTTCCGCACGATTATCGCGATTTTCTTGCAGCCACCGATGGGGCCGATCTGTTCGGTGAAGTCATTCTCGAGGCGTACGAGCTTCGATTGCTCGACGGCGTGATCCTGCCCATGCACGCCTGGGGCAACGGTGACTTTGACTGTCTGCGGTTCGACGGCAGCACGTTTTGCGACGTCGTATTCATGAACCACGCGCCGAGCGTCGTCGTTCCAATCGCTCCGACATTCAGAGACTGGCTTCAGCGTGCGGTGGGTGAACTCAGCCGGCTCGGTTGCCTGCTGCATCCTATGGACTACCAGCATCAAGACTATCCGGGTGGCCTGTACGCGCATGTGCTCGGTGCGCTCCGCGGCGTCGACTGCGAGCTGAATCGGGAGTAGGGACGGTCGCGTCGACGGGCGATGCGGACGGGCTCACCGAGAGAGCCGCTCGGACCCAGTGTCTGCACTCACGGTCGCTCGGCCGCGCCGGGGGACCGAAACGCGTGCGCCGGGGGACTGAAACGCGTACGCTGCGGGGACCGGCCTCTGGCCGGTCGCTGCTCTGCTTGATGCGCATTGATTCCCGCAGCGCGGGAATGAGGGGGACGTGCAGGATGCCCATCCCACCCAGAGCGAGAGCGCCGCCCGGTGCCCGCTTGGGGACCAACGCGCTGCGCGGGGGACCGGCGTGTGTGTGCCACTGACGTGTCGGCAGTGGTTTGCGCAGTTTGCAGGATGGGCCGTGCCTACGGATTCTCCGCTTCGGGGTACCAGCCTCCGACCGGTTGAATTTGGGGGCATGGCCTCCCGGCTCGTGCTCGGTCGACGTACGCGAATCCAAGTGCCACCGCTGTGTCAGCGGTGGAAGAGCGGTCCGAAGCGCCGCGCTCGGGGGCCGGTCTCTGGACGGTCTGTGGACCCAACGGGGCCACTCAGCTTGAAACGGCGACTCAACCTCTCTCGGACTTCCTCGATCAACTCGGAAATTGATATGACTCGCCCCTTCAGGGCTTGCTGACCGAGCGCGACGAGCCCCGGCTTCGCCCGGCGCTGAAACTGAACCGCACCCTCGGTGCTGAACGCCGCGCCATTTGCTTCCACCCGGACTGAGCCCGGCCCAGGTGCGAGAAAGGATTCTCGCACCAGGAGCAAGTAAGGATTCTCGAACCGGAAGCAAGTTCAGACCGGCCGCAGGCCGGTCCCCCACCAACGCTCCCCGTTACCGCCGGCGGCGTTTCTTCGCTGGCGGCTCTTCTTCGAACAGCCCGGCGGCAGGCGGCGGCGCCACGACGTTCTCTTCGACGATGAGCGTCGAATCATCCGGCGCGAAGTCGTCCTTCTCGGGCGCGACCTCGATCGGCTTGCCGTCTTCGTCGAGCTCGACGTCGGCGACCGCGGTCCGCTCGCGCGCCAGCTCCTGCAGAATGGCCGCCAACCCTTCGGGTTGCTCGCCCGTAAGCGTGGAGAGCGCCTCGGCCACGTCGGGAATGTAGCGCTCGAAAATTCCGCGGCGTTCGCCTTCGAGCTTTTGGCGCTTGCGCTTGCGGATATAGGTCGCGAGCTTGCGGCCGCACTCCTGCAAGGCGAGCTTCATTTCCTTGCGGATTTCATCGTAGTCGGCGATCGCCTCCTTGCTCTCGCTCGTGAAGGGCACCCAGACGCTGGCCATATGCACCATCACCACCAGCGGGCCGACGGGCGAACCGCCGCCGGGCTGTGAAATCCCGTAGTTGCGCCAATCGACGTCGAGCACGCTCTTGAACGCGGCGCAGGCAGACTGCTGGTAGAGCAGCGGCACGCGGTTCGCGAAGCGGATGACGCGCGCGGGCTCGCTCTGTCCGTCTTCGCCGGTTGCCGAGAGCGCCCCGCCATAGGCCAGGCCGACCTCGATGAGGAAGGGGTTTCCGCGGTAAACCGCGGGGTCGCGCGTGTTGGCGGTGTAGAACTCTGCCTTCACTTCCTTCAGCAGGCCCGCGAGCAGGTTACGGACGCCGATCGGGGCCAGGCAGTCGGTCGGCGGGGCCATGATCTTCGTGGACTGCATGGTCTGAAACAGCCGCTCCGCTTCCTGCGAGGAGATGGCATCGGGCCGGGCGCGCTGCGACAGCTTGGCCTGCGCGCAGATGTCCTGAGCGACGCGCGGCGTGACGCGCGAAAAGCGGCTGGTAAGGAAAGCAGTCAATGTGCGCGCGGGTTCGTCGTCGCGCGCCGAGCGCGCCGCGGATTCCTTGAGCATCTTCATCAGCACGCCCAGCTCGATGCCGTGCGGGTGCGGCTGGATTTCGCGCGTTTCCGGCGGCAGCTCCTGCGAGCCGCGCGGGAACTCGCGCTCGACCGGCGCGGCGCCGACGCCGACGCGATAGGTGATCGCCGCGTGCGGGTTGGCGATTGCGGTCTGCTCGAGATATTCGTCGACCGACTGGCGGCCCTTGTTGTAGCTGGCGACCAGCTCGATGCTGACCTCAGTGCCGCTGGACCACGGCACGTCCTGCTCTTCGTCCTTCACGATGTCGGGGCGGTTCTTGGTGGTGTCGATCGCGATCTGGAAGTGATGCGCCGGTTTGCCGGGGGCCGTGCGCGACGTCACGTGAATCGGCCGGCCGGTGGTCAGCAGGCCGTACATGCCGGCGGCGGAGATGCCGATTCCCTGCTGACCGCGCGACATTTTCAGGCGGTGGAACTTTGAGCCGTAGAGCAGCTTGCCGAACACGTTCGGGATCTGTGCGCGGACGATGCCGGGGCCGTTGTCGCGCACGGTCACGCGGAAGCGCTCTTCGGCGAGCTGATCGATCGCGACGTCGATATCGGGCAGGATGCCCGCTTCCTCGCAGGCGTCGAGCGCGTTGTCGACCGCCTCCTTTACCGTGGTCAGCAGGGCCTTGCGCTTGTTGTCGAATCCGAGCAGGTGGCGGTTCTTGGCGAAAAACTCGGAGACGGATATCTCGCGCTGCCGCGTCGCCATGACTTCGGCGGTGGCGCGCGTGCGCTCGGGAGCGGCGGCGCGCTTCGGGCGCTCAGCAGCCGGGCGCTGGGCGACGGCAGGCGGGGGCGGCTCGGCGGGCGCGACGGCGGTCGAGTTCGGGCCGGCGTCGAAGAGACCGGGATCGGCGGACTTGCTGCGAGGCTTCCGTGCCATGACGCTCATCGCTCCTCCTTGCGAGCGGCATACTAGTTAGCGCAGCGCGTGTGGGGCAAGCGCGGTCGTGCGCGGGCGTGTGCGGCGACGCCTCCGAGCGGCCGGCCGCGGCGCAGCGCCCGGCGTTTTGCGGGTGACGAGGCGCTCGCCTGCGCCCGCGCGGCGAAATTTCGCGGGAAATCACGCGATTCTGCGCGTTTCGTCTTGACGAATCACCCAAATCGTGCGAGAAATTCGGCAGAAATCATCCTTTTCGACGAACGCCCGCGCTGGGCAGTGTGGCGCGGTCTGTGCGGCGGCGTCGAGAGGCTGCCCGGCGCGCGTGTGCCGGGCGCACGTGCAAAACGTCCGTGGCGAACCGTCGGACGCATTTCGGAGCTGGAACATGGCAAAGGCAGTGAAGGCGCGCAGCAAGTCGGAAATCTACAAGGACCTCGGCGATGCTTGCGGGCTGACGCGTAAGCAGGTGGCGTCGGTGTTCGAAGGCCTGGCCGGCCTGATCAAGAAGGACCTGGCGAAAGGCCCCGGCGTTTTCACGGTTCCCGGCCTGATGAAGGTCACCGTGATCAAGAAGCCCGCGACCAAGGCGCGCGAGGGCATCAACCCGTTCACGAAGGAAAAGGTCATGTTCAAGGCCAAACCGGCGCGCAAGGTCATCAAGATCCGCGCGCTGAAGGCCATGAAGGACATGGTCTAGGTCTGCCGGCGCCGCGTGCGCGGCGCTGATCGTCGAAATCGTACGGGCAGCGGCCGATGACTTCGGTCGCTGCCCGTTGCGCTGAGAATGCACCCGCGCGAAATCCTGGGAGCGCTCGCCATGAACCGATCGCAATCGATGATGTTGGTGTGGATGCTCGCGTGTCACGCTGCCGCCGACGGACCCGCGGCACGACCCACGCCCGAGCAGGTGGCCTGGCACGAGACCGAAGTCGGAATGTTCATCCACTTCGCGCCGAACACGTACACCGATCTCGAGTACGACGACCTCACGCTGCCGCTCGACAAATTCAACCCCGCCGCGCTCGACACCGAGCAATGGGCGGCGGCGGCCGAGGCGATGGGGGCGCGCTACATCATCCTCGTCGCCAAGCACGCGGGCGGCTTCTGCCTGTGGCAGACCGACAGCACCGAATACGGCGTGCGCAACACGCCGTGGCGCGGCGGCCGCGGCGACGTGTTGCGCGACCTGGCGGAGTCGTGCCGCAAGCGCGGACTGCGGCTGGGCGTGTATCTGTCGCCCACCGATCGCTACCACGGCGCAGGGGGCGGCGGACGCGTGCACGAGCCGGGCTCGGCCGAGCACGCCGCAGCTCGACGACCGCTGACGCAGCCGGACTACGACGCGCTCTATCGTCGGCAGCTTCGCGAGTGCCTGACGATCGTGCACGAGGTACTGGGGCCCGCGCAGGGCGACGGCGCGGTCTTCGAAGTGTGGTTCGACGGCAGCGTGATCGTGCCGGTTGGCGACATCCTGCGCGAGCTGGCGCCGCGCGCGATGGTCTTCCAAGGGCCGCACGCGACGATTCGCTGGGTCGGAAATGAGGACGGCGTGGCGCCCTATCCGGCATGGAACGCGGTTTCGCGCGCCGCGGCCGAATCCGGCATCGCGACGGCGGCCGACGGTACGCCCGACGGCGACGCCTGGCTGCCGAACGAATGCGACGCGCGGATGCGGAACACGTGGTTCTGGAATCGGAATAACGCGCCGACGCTCAAGAGCGTCGAGCACCTGATGGACATGTACTACCGCAGCGTGGGGCACGGGGCGGTGCTGTTGCTCAACCACACGCCGGACCCGAGCGGAGTGATCCCGGCGGCCGATGTGCAGCGCGGGCTGGAGTTTCGCGAGGAGCGGGCGCGTCGCTTTTCGCAGCGACTGGCGCAGGTCGAGGCAGTCGGCGCGCGAACGGTGGAGCTGCCGCTGCGCGGCCGCGTGGCGCACGTCGTGATCGAAGAGGACATTCGCGAAGGTGAGCGGGTGCGCGCCTACACACTCGAAGGGCGCAGCGGGTCGACCTGGCGTGCGCTCGGTTCGGGTTCGGCGATCGGCTACAAGCGAATCGTGCGCATCGAGCCGGTCGAGCTTGACGCCGTGCGCCTGACGATCACCGAATGCGTCGGCGAGCCGCGGTTGCGGCGGGTAAGCGTCTACGCGGCGCCGTAGCCGCCCAGATTGTCAGCGTCGCCAGCGTTCCTGTAGGCGGTCGACGGCGACGGCGAGCACGATCGCGATGCCGATGATGATCTTGCTGTACTCCTTTGACAGCGAGAGCGTGAACCAGCCGAGCGGGATCGTGCGCAGGATGAAGATGCCGTTTTCGATGAGCTTGATGACGAGCATGCCGAGCACGGCGCCGAGGGCGGTGCCGCGGCCGCCGGTGAGGCTGGCGCCGCCGACGACGGCAGCGGCGATGACCTGCAACTCGTAGCCCTCGCCGGTGGCGGTGTTGGCGGAGCCGTAGTAGCCGGCGGAGACCATGCCGGCGACGCCCGCGGCCAGGCCGCACAGCGCATACATGCGCACTCTCACACGCCGGACCGCGATGCCGCTGAAGCGGGCGGCCTCTTCGTTGCCGCCGACGGCGTAGACCTCGCGGCCTGCGACCATGCGCGCCAGGAACAGCCAGGTGACGCCCGCGCACAGCAGCATGACGAGCATCGGCACGGGCTGAAGCATGATCGTGCCCTGGCCGTCGCCGCGCGGAATGCTGATCTGCCAGGCCATGAAGTGCTGAGTGAACGCGGTCGGCAGCGCGTAGTCGGGCGTGGGCAGCGACTTGGTCGGCACGCTGACGAGCGCCAGACCGCGGTAGATGCTCAGCGTGCCGAGCGTCACGATGAAAGGATGCACGCGCAACCCGACGACGAGCAGCCCGTTCGCCAGCCCGCAGGCCAGACCGACAGCGAGCGGCGTAGCGACCGCGACCGGCAGCACCTGCCAGGCCGGCGCGTTCTCGGGGAATTTGCAGGCTTCGAGCACGGCGGCAGTGGCGAGCGCGGCGAGGCCGAAGATCGAGCCGATCGAGATGTCGATTCCGCCGCCGACGATTACGACCGTGACGCCGAGCGCCATGATCGCGAACCAGGCCATGGGCGTTGCGACGTTGGGGATCAGGTTGTCGAGGCGCAGAAAGTTGTTGACCTGCGATCCGTCGCGCAGCGTGACCTGCTCGGCGCCGAGCGCCAGCAGCACGCACAGCGCCGCGATCACGACAAGCAGCCCGGCTTCCTGGATGGGGCGGACCCGGCCTGCGGTCGGCATGGCTCAGTCCTCGATGCGATTCAGGCGTGCGGCGATCATCAGCAGATCGGACTCACGCGCGAGCGCATAAAAATACTCGCGATCGTGCGCCGCTTCGACCTGCCGCGTCAGCACCTCGGCCGCAGAAGCCGCGTCCTGCAGCGCGGCGCGGCGCGGCGCGGCGGCGGCGGCGATGCGCGCCAGGACGTCGCGCAGTGCCAGATGAGCGGTTCGCCGCGCGGCGCGGTTGAGCCGGTCCTCGGCGCGGAGGCGCAGGACGTGCTGGATTGCGGCCTGGTGTTCGGCGAGCAGCGAAGCGGGCGCGTCGGGCCAGTGGCGCTGCGGGTTGTGGTGAAGGTCGCGCAGGCTGCGCTGCGCAGCGTCGGGTCGCGGCGCAGGCGGCGCCAGCTCGTGCGCTACACGTAGCGTCGCGGTCACACACACGACCGGCGCGCCCTGAGTGCCGAAGTGCGCTTCTAGGAACAGATCGGTCATCTCGTCGTACTTCGCGCCGCCGATGCCGTGAATGAAGGCGTCTGCAAGAAAGAGCCGCGCGAATGCGGACAGTGTGAGAGCGCGCGGGTGCAGTTCCCAACCGGATGGCACGAGCGCCGCCGGGACGGGGCCGTGTGCGGCGAGCTCCGCCACCGGCTCGGCGCCGGAACACATCACAATCGCGTCGTGGCGCGGCTCGACCTGCAGCCGGCGGCGCTCGGATCCGGCCGGTTGCAGCCAGAAAGGCAGCTCGACGCGGCGCTCGGCGAGTTCGAGCGGCGGTGCGGGTCGCGCGGCATTGCGCACCTTGTGTCGTCGGCGGTACTCGGCCTGCGCGGCGTTGTAATTGCTTGCGAAGCGGTGCGCGTCGCGTGCGATCTGCGCTGCGAACGCGGTGAATGCGGTTTGTTGCGACAGTTCGGAGATGCGCAGGGTGCGGCAAGGCTCCACGCCGCAGAGCTGCTCGAGCGCCGCATTCGCGCGCTCGAGGGCGTCGCAGAAGCGAAGCGTTGGACGAGATTCGCGGAGAAACGCGTCCTGGTAGGTGCGCAGTGCGAGGGTCGAACCCATTGCGCTCTGCCGTGCGATTTCGGCGAAGAAATCGCGCCAGGCCGCGACCGGCGCTTCGGGCTGCCAGCGCGTTGCCAGTGGCATATCGACAGCCGGAAGCGTGAGCCGGCGGCGTTCGATGCGTCCGTCTGACGTCCGAGCGGGCAACGCGAGATCGGCGGATTTCGGCAGATCGGAATCGACCGTCAGCCAGAGCGCTTCGCCGCCGAGGCGGGTTGATATCTGCCGCGCGGCGAGCGCCTTGGCGAACACGCCGGCGTGGAAGAACTCAGCCTGGTGTCCAGTGACGATGAGCGGGCCGCGCAGTTGCAGCGCCTCGCGCAGCGAGCGGCGCCACGCGGAGAGCGGGAACCCGCAGAACGGCGGATCTGCTGTGAGCGGTGCGTCGGCCATACGCTGCGCCAGCGAGCTTGGGCGCTCCGGCGATACGAGAATGCCGAAGTTCTCGGTCGGTGCGGCGAGAGTGGCCGGCGCAGGCGTCAACGGTTACCGCCGACAGGTCGTACAAGCCACGGCGTCGCGCAAGCGCAGCACGGGTTCGCGGCGAACCTCGCGCACGAATACCCCCAGGTAGTGCTCGAGGCGGGCAGAGGGGTCGTCGAGCGTGCCGCCGAAGGTGCGCGCGCGGTCGAGGTAGATGCGGCGTACGGGAATCTCGCGAATGCGCAGCCCGGCGCGGACGCATGCGGGCCAGAACTGCATGGGAAACGCGTAGCCCGGCTCATCCAGCCGCAAACCGCGCATCGCGCCGACGCGATGGGCCTTGAAGCCGCAGAACGAATCGGTGAGCCGCAGGTTCAGCACCTGGCACAGCAGCTCGGTCACGGTGTGGTTGATGCGGCGTCGGTCTTCCGGCGGGGCGTCGTCGCCGGCGAAGTCGCACAGGTAGCGCGAGCCGCTGATGATGTCGGCGTCGTCGCGTTCGATGGCGCGGAAGAAATCCGGCAACTGACCGGGTTCGTGCTGCTCGTCGCAATCGAGCGTGATCACCCAGTCGTAGCCGCGGCGGTCGGCGAAGGCGAAGGCGTCGATCAGGCTGCGCCCGTAGCCGCGATTCTCCGCGTGTCGAAGGACGTGCACGTCGCGCCGCCCGGCGAGATGGGCGGCGGTGCCGTCGGTTGAGCCGTCGTCTATGACGAGGACATCGCGGCCGAAGCGAAGTACTGAGTCGAGCACGCGCGGCAGGTGTTTCTCCTCGTTGAATACGGGAATCGCGATGAGGATCTGCACGCCGGCTCCTTTGTCCGCTCGCCAAACAGGACGCAGATTATAGCGCGGCATGGGTGGCGAGGATGCGGGCGAACCGCCAGACCTCGTGAAACGTGTTGTAGAGCGGGGTCGGGGCGACGCGGATCACGTTGGGTTCGCGGAAGTCGCAGATGACGCCTGCGCGTCCGAGCGCTTCGTGCAGGCCGCGCGGATCGCGGTGCGCCAGAACGGACAACTGGCAGCCGCGCTTTTGCGGCGCGCGCGGGGTGATGACGCTGTAGCGGTCGGAGGGCATCCGGTCGAGCAGGTACTGGAGATAACCCGTCAAGCGAAGCGATTTCTCGCGCAGCGCGGGCATGCCGGCCTGGTCGAAGATGCGGAGGCTGGCGAGCACCGGCGCGAGAGAGAGAATCGGCGGGTTCGAGAGCTGCCAGGCGTCGGCCGAGGCAACGGGGCGAAACTCGGGTTCGAGGTGCATGCGAAAGCGAGTAGCGGGGTCGTTGCCCCACCAGCCGCCGAGCCGCGGCAAGTCGCGATCGTCGAGCCATCGCTCGTGCACGAACGCGCCGGCGACGGCGCCGGGGCCGCTGTTCAGGTACTTGTAGGTACACCACGCGGCGAAATCGACGTTCCAGTCGTGCAGTTGGAGCGGGATGTTGCCGGCGGCGTGCGCCAAGTCCCAGCCGACGACGCAGCCCGCGCGGCGGGCGGCGGCGGTGAGTGTCGCGATGTCGAGCACGTCGCCGGTGAAGTAGTTCACGCCGCCGAGAAGCATGAGCGCGATGCGCGGGCCTTGTGACTCGAGGAGTTCGAGCAGGTCGTCGGTGCGCAGGGTGTGCTCGCCGTCGCGCGGGCGGGCGACGATGAGCGACGTCTCGGGGTCGTAGCCGTGCCAGCGCAGTTGCGTGCGGACGGCGTAGGTGTCGGACGGAAACGCACAATCCTCGATCAGGATCGCATTGCGCTCGGACGTGGGGCGGTAGAAAGTGGCCATCAGCAGATGCAGATTGACGGTCAGGCCGTTCATGAAGACGGTCTCGCGCGGCAGCGCGCCGACGAGCCGCGCGCCCGGCGCGCGCAGCAGTTCGTGGTAGGGGTACCACGGGCGGCGGGCGTGGAAATGGCCTTCAACCGCGAGGCGGGACCAGTCGTCGAGTTCCTCGATGACCATCCGCCGCGCGTCTCTGGGCAGCAGCCCGAGCGAGTTGCCGCAGAGGTAGATGGCGGATTGACCGTCGGCCGCGGGGGGCAGCTCGAAGCGTTCGCGATACGGGGCGAGGGCGTCGCGTGCGTCGGCTTCGCGGGCGAACGACTCGTGCGGTGCGTAGTCGGAGGTTGCGGCCGTCATGCATCTTTCCTGGGGGCTGCGATCGCGGTTACTCGTCGGGTTCCGCGGTGACGACGAGCCCCGCGCTGTGGAATTGCTCGACGTACAGCTCGGCCCGCTCCATGGTGGTTACGAGCAGAACGCTGTGGCCGGTTTCATGGGCTTCGATGGTTCGCTCGATCGCCTCGGGCTCCTGCAGGGGCGTGAGCTTGAGGATGGTCAGGATGACGTGCTCGAAGGTGTTCACGTCATCGTTGTGCAGGATCACCTTGTAGGGCGGCTGCCGGCGCGTGCGCGTACTCACCTCGGGCTGAACCGAGGTGTCTACGTCTGGAGCGCAGGTGATGGTGCAGCGCATCGTGCATGAAATTCTAGCGAGAGCGAAGCACGCAGGAGCGAGAAGCGGGAAACGAGCGAAGATGGGGCGAGCATGGGCGAGAAGGAGGTGCTTCCCAAAATCAGACCGGCCGGAGGCCGGTCGCCCAGCGCAGCGCTACCGGCGCAGCCCCGACGGAACGAAGACATTCTTTGGAGAGCAGTGGCACCGGAAGAAAGACCGGCCGGAGGCCGGTCCCCCAGCGCAGCGCTACCGGCGCGGCACCAACGCCCGCGCCACGCGGATACCGCGTACAATTTCGGGCTTGCGGCCGGCGCGCGATCGGCCGTGAGCGCTCAAGGAGTGTCGGGATGATCCGCCGTGTGTGCGTGCTGTTATCAATAGTGCTGGCGGCGCCGGCGTGGGCGCAGGACGAGACGCAGCCGCCCGCGACGCCGGCGGCGGCCAGCCCGCTGGACGCCGTGCGAAGCAAGACGGTGATGGCGGACGAAGATCGCTCGGTGCTGCGGCAGTGGATCTCCGAGAAGGTGAGCGCGATCGCGTCCGGCGGCGTGACGTCGCTCGCGGCGCTGCGCGATGAGGGCGCGAACGGGTCGGACGCGTTCAAAGAGGCCTTTCAGATTCTGACTGTCGAGCTTGTCGAGCCGGCCCTGGGCGGAGCGAAGCTGGGGCCCGCGGCGCAGCTACTCGCGCACGTGGCGTCGCTGGAGTCGCTCAACGCGCACAAGCTGCTGCTCAAGTCGCTATCGGACGAGCGGGTTGCGATTCGCACGGTCGCCGCGGCGGGGCTGCGCAACCTGCGCGCGAAGATCGCGGGTGCGGGCGGCTCGGTGTTGAATGACACGATTGAGGCCCTGCGCACGGCCGGGAAGACCGAGACTTCGACGCCGGCGCTGGAGACGATCTACGAGGCGCTGAACTTCACCGGCGCGGGCGCTACGTTGGCGGACAGCAAGCCAGCGGCGCTAGCGGTGCTCGATATCCTTTCGACGCGCGCGACGGACCTGCAGCGCGGCGAGGTGCGGGCCGAGGCTGCGGACGCCGTGGGAATGAAGCTGGCGGCGTCGCTGCAGGCGTCGCTGGGCGACCCCGAGAAGCAGCGGCTGCTCGAAGCAGTCGCCGGCATTCTCCGATACAGCGTGCTCCGCTACGCCGCGGATCTGCACCGCGAGAAGGTGCGCGACAAGATCGCGACGGCCGCGATGATTCAGCTTCGCAACAGCACCGAGCAGATCATCGAACTGGCCGAAGGGCAGCTCGCGGCGGCGCTCAATCCGCCGACGCGCCCGAACATCACCGAGGCGATGAGCAAGGACGCCGACACGACCAAGATGAAGAATCAGCTCAATGAATGGGCGGAGCTTCTGAAGACCGCCACCGGCAAGGATTTCGGCGTCGGCGAAGCCGCGCCGTAGCGAGGCCGTGAGCAGCGCAATCCAACCTTTGGAAGCCGCCCGCGCCGAGGACTACGCCGCGATCGGGCTGTGCGTGGGCCTGGAAGTTCACCAGCAACTCGCGACGGCGACGAAGCTCTTCTGCCGCTGTCCGATCGTGCGCTACCGCGACGATTACGACGCGGAAGTGCTGCGACACATGCGGCCGACGCTGTCGGAACTGGGTGAGTATGACCCGGCGGCGTTGATGGAGCAGCGCACGCGCAAGCGCATCTTCTACCGCATTCACCACACCAGCGCCTGCACGTATGAGTTCGACGACAACCCGCCGTTTCGCATGAGCGAAGAGGCGCTCGACGCGGCGCTGCAGATCGCGCAACTGCTCGGATCGCTGGTGGTCGACGAGCTGCACGTGGCGCGCAAGCAGTGCCTCGACGGCTCCTATCCGAGCGGATTTCAGCGCTCGGCGCTGCTGGCGCTGGGCGGCGCAGTGCCGCTGGCGCGCGGCAGCGCCGCGATTGCGCAGGTGGCGCTCGAGGAAGATTCGTGTCGCAAGATCGACGATCACGGCCACGATCGGCATTTTTTCACCGATCGGCTGGGCATTCCGCTGGTGGAGATCGTCAGCGAGCCGATGGCATGCACGCCCTGGCAGGCGGCGGAGCTGGGGCAGAGGATTCGCAGGCTGACGCGGGCGACGCCCGCGGTGCGCAGCGGGATCGGCGCCGCGCGGCAGGACGTGAACGTCAGCATCGCGGGCGGAACGCGCGTGGAGATCAAGGGGCTGGCGCAGCTTTCACGCCTGCCGCGCGTGGTGCACAACGAAGCCCAGCGTCAGCTCGCGCTGCTCCGCTTGCGCGCGGCGCTCGTAGCGGCGGGTGCGGACGAGCACCGTTTCGCGGGGCGCTGCTGCGAGTTGACCAGCGCCTGTGGACGTGTGGCGCAGCGGGCGATTCGCGAGTCGCTCGCGGGCGGCGGCGCGGTCTTCGGCGCGGTGTTGCCTGGGTTCGAGGGGCTGCTGCGCACGTTCACTCAGCCGGACACGACGTTCGCCCAGGAACTGATCGAGCGGGCGCGCACCATTGCGTCGCTGGCCGACGCGGAGTGCGTGATTCACAGCGATTCGGGGCCCGAGACGCTGACGGCGCGCGAGTGGCAACAATTGCGACGGCGGGCGGACGCGCCTCCCGGATCAGCGCTGGTGCTGGTGTGGGGGCCGCGCGAGGATGCGCGAGTGGCGGCCGAAGAGATCATCGTGCGGGCGCGGGAAGCGTGTGCCGGCGTGCCGCCGGAATCGCGGCGAGCGTTGCCGGGCGGAACTTCGGCGTTTGAGCGGCTGCTGCCGGCGCGCAACCGCATCTACCCTGAGACGGACTTGCCGCCGGAGCCGATGCCGCGCGAGCGGATCGCGCGCGTGGCGGCGGGGCTGCCGGCGAATCCACTGTTGATCGAGCGGAAGATGGTCGCGGCCGGGCTGGACGCGCTGAGCGCCGAGACGCTGGCAGGCGTGCGCGGCGCGCACGCGGTAGTGGCCATGCTCGAACGGCGAGGGGCCGAGGCGGCGCGCTGGGCGCGGCGCGCGGCGCAGGAACTGCGCGCGGGCGGGCGCGGCGGACGCGCTTGGCGACGCACGGATGGCGCGACGATTGCGGCTACGGTGGAACGGCTGGTGGACGATGCGGACGGACGCGGGGCGGCGCTGTTGGAGCTGCGGCGCGCGGCGAGGTTGCGACAGGAAGACTGAAGCCATCGCGCGACAGAAGAGACCGGTCGGAGGCACCGGCGGCTCGTTTGCGCGTCAGAAGCCAGAGCTGTTCGGCCAGCCAGCGCAGCCACTGTTCCGCGGACTGCAGGCGTCCGAAGACCGCCGCCGGCGTTACGGCACACCAGCCCGCCTGACTGGCGCGTGCAGCGGTCTCAGCCAGCGAACAGCCGTCCGCCAAATGCAGCAGCAACAACCGCAGCAGAGTTCTCTGATAGCAGACCGAAGATCGCTGCCGATGTCCGCATCAGTGAGCATCGGCGGCTCGCCGGTCGGAGTTGGGGGCATGGTCCTCCGGCCCGTGCTCGGCGCCGCTATCCGTCATGCGGTCGGACTCGACGGCGTAGCCGCCGACTCCATGGTCGGCAGCCCGGTTTGTTTGAACGTGACGCCGGCCCCGAGCAGAATGCCGCCCGACATGATTGTCCGCACCGTCTCCTCCGCTGTCCAAGGCAAGGGCGTGATGCACTCGCGAGGCAGAATCTGAAAGAAGCCGGTCGTCGGATTCGGTGTCGTCGGGATGAAGACGGTCACAAGTTCACGCCCGTTCGCAGGGTCCTTCAAGGCGTTCGTCACGAAGCCGACAGCTCGCATTTCCGGCGTTGGAAACGGCACGAGCGCCGCCGTCTTGAATTGCGCCTGTTCACCGGTAAACGTCGCGAGAATCTGTTTCATCGAACTATAGACTGTCTTTACCAGCGGCAACTGATGGAAGAGACGATCCATCGTCGCCAGCATCCGCTTGCCGAACACGTTCGCGGCGAAAAGCCCGATCGAGTAGAGCAGGAAGATCGTCAGCGCGACAGAAAAAATCGCCACGCCCCAGCGCACGATCAGCGGCAGCAGCAGCATGAACTCGTCCGGGGTCGGCTCGTGGCCGAGCTTCGCCGTCGCCGCCGCCAGATCAATCTGCATCGTGTTCAGCAGCGGCGTGCCGGCTTCGCTTCGCAGGTAGGCTTCGACGATCCACTGCGACGAGCCGCGCATCAGGTCGAAGACGAACTTGATCACGATGAACGTGACATAAATCGGCAGCACGACCAGCAGACCCGTGGTAACGCGCGTATGCACAAGCGCCCGCAGCGTGGCGACGATGCGGCTGCGCGGCAGGGGGGCGGTTTCCGTTGAGCTCAAGGCGGCTAACCCCTTTCCAGGGCCAAAGAGAGAATGGTACCGCACGCCGGACGTAACGCCGCTCGCGCGAATCTGACCGAGCTTTTCCGCGAGCCGCTCGTGCGCAATTTCGTGCTTGCCGATCGCCGCGCCGCTGTCGGTTCGAGTCGTCTACGGCTTGGCGGGCGCTGCTTTCTCGGCGGCGGGGCCGGCTTCGAGCCGCTCGACAATCTCCTGGAAACCCGGCGGGGTCACGATCTCGAACACGTCGGCCGCGATCGGCTCGTTGGCGCGGATGTCCGAGAACGTGAGCGTGATGTTGGAGTTCACCTTGCCGGTGCCGTCTTTTTTCGCCGCGCGCACCTTAACCGGCAGGCCCGCATTGTCGCCTTCGCGCGCCACCCAGAAGCTCAGCGACTCGTAGCGCTCGCCCGTGTGCGTTCCGCTGCGCGGGCGCAGTCGCAGGTGATCCGCGCCGGGCGGATCGTTCGCGCCGGGCGCCACGCGCACCACCTCAAACTCGCGGAGGATGTCCGCCTTCTTCTGGCCGAACGGCACCGGAAACGCGCCCTCGCCCAACTTGTACGGATTGCGACCATCATCGGCCGCACGCACTTCGCGGCGGGTGATCGTCTTCGTCTGTGCCTGCAGCTCGATGTACCAGTTGCCGTCAAACAGATGCTGCTCGTCGAGCGGGCGCCGCACGCCGTCCGCGAGTTTCGCACGGAAGTGCGCCTTGAACCGCGCGACCGGCGCGCCTTCCTGGTACCAAAGGTCGCCGAGCTTCGTGTCCGGCGGTTCGTCCTCTTCCGCGATCGTGTACTCCAGCTCCCACCGCACCTGCGCGTGCAGACTCTCGACTCGCCGCGCCTCGAGCCGCGTCAGGATGCGATCCACCACGTCGTCGGCAACCGCCGGCGGCGGCGGCGCGCTCGGCTCGGCCGAGTCCTGGGCGACGGCCGTCGCTGTCGCGAGTAGGATGGCGACGGTGAGCCGAAACGGGTTGAAAGCCATGAAGCGATCTCCGTGCCGCATCAAAGCGCTGCGGCGTACGACGATTCTACGATGCGCCACAGCCTGCCGATAGATGCCGAGCTCGCATGACCTACCTGTATGACCTGTTGTACCTGCTGGCGTTCGTGTTGGGCGCGCCCTGGCTGCTGCATCGCCGGCTGACGCGCGGCCCTGGCAGCCTGGCGCTGCGCGAGCGGCTCGGCGACGTGCCGCCGCGCCCGGTCTCGTCGACCTGCGTCTGGATTCACGGCGTGTCGCTCGGGGAGATCAACGCCACACGCACGCTGGTGGCTGAAATCCACCGCCGCTCGCCGAGCACCGCCATCGTGCTCAGCAGCACCACGCGGACGGGGCTGGATCGCGCCCGCGAGCTGTACCCGCGGCTGACGGTCTTTCGCTTCCCGCTCGACTTTTCGTTCGCGCTGCGGCGAACGCTCGAGCGCATCCGTCCGTCGGTCATCGTGCTGATGGAGCTCGAGCTCTGGCCGAATCTGATGGAGATCGCCCACCGCGAGGAAATTCCCGTCCTCATCGCCAACGGCCGCATTACCGAAGCCCGCAGCATGCGCCGCTTCCGGTGGCCCGTGCTGCGCCAGGTTGCGCGGCGCATGTTTCGACGTGTCGCGTGGATTGGCGCACAGGACGAGCAATACGCCCAACGATTCATCGAGCTCGGCGCGCCGCCGGAGCGCGTCGCAGTCACCCGGTCATTGAAATACGACACCGCCGACGTCGTCGAGCACGTCGACGGCCAGGACGAGCTCGCGCAGCAGATGCGAATCGACCCGCAGCGCCCGCTCTGGGTCTGCGGCAGCACCGGGCCCGGCGAGGAACGCGCGATTCTCACCGCGTTCGCGAAGATTCTGCCGGACATTCCAGGGCTGCAACTGGCGATCGTGCCGCGCAAACCCGAACGCTTCGACGAAGTCGCTGATGAGATCGTGGCGCACGGATTCGCGTGCGTGCGCCGCAGCGGCGGTCCGCCGCGCGCGCCGGAGAATGTGCGCGTCGCGCGGCCGGTGCTGCTGGGTGACACGATCGGCGAGCTGCGCAAGTTCTATTCGCTGGCCAGCGTAGTGTTCGTCGGGCGCACCCTGGCGCCCCTCGGCGGCTCCGACGTCTTCGAAATCGCCGGGCTGGGCAAGCCGATGCTGCTCGGCCCGCATGTTGAGAATTTCGCCGAGGCCGTCGCCGAACTCACCGCGGAGCGCGCCTGCATATCGATTGCGAACGAAGCCGAACTGGCCGGCGCAGTGACGCGCGTCCTGCGCGAGCCGGACGACGCCGCTGCGATGGCGTCGCGCGCTCGCACGCTGCTGCTGAAGAACTGCGGCGCAACCGATCGCACGGTTGATCGCATTCTGGCACTGCTGAGCGAGCAGGAGTGATTCGCGCTGCAATCTCCCGGCGTTCGCCGCGTATACTGCGACGGATGAGCACGACACAGCCGATTTGTCGCGGTGCGCGCTGGGCCGCGAGCCTGCTGGCGCTGTCGCTCGCCGGCTGCCAGACGCCGGCCGCGCGCCAGGCCGACGAGCGCCTGGCCGCGTATTACACGCAGCGGCGCCTGTCGCAGCTCGAAGCCAACAGTCGCATGTGGGTCGAGGCCGAGCAGCAGCGCCCGCCGCGGCTCAAAGCAGCGCTTGAATCGATTCCGCCGGACCTGGCGCGATCGGCGGCGTGGCAGAAGGCGAATCTGGCTGACGCCGAGCGCCGTCTGTCGCACGATGTGGAGCGCTGGAATTCCCGCACGGCTCCGGGCGGCGAATACGAGCGGGAGCTGCGCCGACTGTTCAGCGGCAACCCCGGTGCGATCCCGGGCACCGGCATCCGGCTGTTTTATTGACGCTCGCGCCGCACGCGCGTCGGCGGGCGACTACGGCCGCGGCTCGGCCGGCGGCGCAGGCGCGCCGTCGTCGATATAGCCCAGCGCCTTGAGGGCGCGGTAGGCCTCGGGGTCAAGCGCTCCGTCCGCTTGGAACGGCTCACGCTGAAACGGCGCAAGCCCTTCGAGCAGCGCGATCAGTTCGGCGGCTTTTTGCGGCTCGCCCGAGAATAGATTCCTGCTCTCGCGCGGGTCCGTCGACAGACGATAAAGCTGGTGCTCGCCGGGGTGCTCGTCGTTGTAGATCAGCTTCCAGTCGCCCGAGACGATCGAATAGAGCAGACCATCATTCGGGCGCTGCTGCTGGATGTTGGAGTTCATATCGAACTTGTTGAGCTGATCGGCGTACGCGACGCGCGGTTCGTCGGTTCGCCCTTCGACGAGCGGGCGCAGCGTGCGCCCGAACGTTGGACGCGGCGCCGTCTGCTCGAGATAGTCGAGCATCGTCGGATACCAGTCCGTGGCGCGCACCACATCGCCCACGCCGACGCCGCGCGGACCATTGGGCAGGCGCAGCAGAAACGGCACGTGGATCTGCTCGTCGTAGAGCAGCCGATGGTGATACCAACCGTGATCGCCGAGACCCTCGCCGTGGTCGCTGATTACGGCGACCGTCGTGTTGTCGTACCAGCCGCGCTCGCGCAGGGCTTGCACGACCCGGCCGAACTGCTGATCGACGTAGGCCAGTTCGGCCGCGTAGATCGAGCGCGCCCGATCGACGGGCGTGTTGGTCTTCGGAGGGAAGCGGTCGAGCACGCCCTGCGGCGGCAGGATCAGCAGGTCGTGCGGGTCCCAATAATGAATCCAGACAAACACCGGCGGCTCGGCCTTCGCCAGCCACTCCAGGAACCGATCGGTTGTGACATCGGAGCGGCGCTGGTGTGCGCCGATGTCCCAGCGCAGCTTGTCGTCGGCCTGATCGGGACGAATCACATCGCCCGCGGCGGCGGCCAGCCCGTTGTCCCAATGATCGAACCCGCGATGGAGGCCGTAGTACTCACTGACCGGGAACGCGCTCAGGAACGCGGCGGTGTGCCAGCCGGCTTCTCGCAGCACGGTGGCGGCGGTCGGAATCTCCTGCGGCAACCGAAATCCGCCGGCGCCGGCAATGACGCGCACCTTGTGCTCGTAGTTGTTCAGCCCGGTGAGGATCGAGGCGTGCGCCATGGGAGTGGCGGCGGCGGTCGAGTACGCGCGTTCGAATCGCAGCCCGTCCTGCGCCAGCGCGTCGAAGTGCGGCGTGATGTTGCGTGTGTCGCCGTAGCAGCCGAAGTGATCGCGGCGGACGGTGTCGAGCGTGATGAGCAGCACGTTCGGGGCGCCCGGGGGCGCCGGCCGGCGCGGGGCCGATTGCGGCTCCGCAGCGACCCGCCCGGAAGGCCGCGCGTCGCAGCCGACCATCATCAGCCCCGCGCCGACCAATGCGACCCAACCACGGACGGTGAGACGGAGAACCATGCGGCAGGAAGCCTCCGGCGATTCCGGCGAGCGGCTACGACCAGCCCGGACGGCTGAGCCAGGCTCGTTGACGCTCCAACCGGGCTATCGTATTCTAATCGACTCGGCATTCTGCATTGCGCAGGCCGGCAGCGCCCGGGTGGCGGAATTGGCAGACGCGCCAGGTTGAGGGCCTGGTGGGGGTTAACCTCGTGCTGGTTCGAATCCAGTCCCGGGCATAACCCACGCGTCCCGCGGGCCCCAAGCCCCGTCGCGTGGCATCGTGAGGAAGACGGCGCACCAGCGCCCCTAGCTCAATTGGACAGAGCGTCGGCCTACGGAGCCGAAGGTTGCAGGTTCGAATCCTGCGGGGCGCGATTTCCTTTCGTCGCGTTCGGGGCTCGGATCAGAGCGTGCTGTCGGTGCGAGAAGGGATTCTCGCACCAGTGGGCGGCCTGGTGGGGGTTAACTTCGTGCTGGTTCGAATCCAGTCCCGGGCATAACCCACGCGTCCCGCGGGCCCCAAGCCCCGTCGCGTGGCATCGTGAGGAAGACGGCGCACCAGCGCCCCTAGCTCAATTGGACAGAGCGTCGGCCTACGGAGCCGAAGGTTGCAGGTTCGAATCCTGCGGGGCGCGATTTCCTTTCGTAGCGGCCTACTCGCAACCGGCGCCCCATGATACGAACGTGAGTGAGGGGTCGCATTTCCGGCGTGAGTAATCGGTTGCTTCCCTGCCGCGCGAGATAGGAATCTCGCGCGAGCCGCGCGCGGGGGGTCGCATTGCACCCGGCGAGGTGGGAATTTCGCACGAGGCTCGACCGCACGCTGTCACCCTAGCGGCGCGGACCAGACGAGAGAGACTACAACCCATCGGTCACCCGTTGGACTCGGATCAGGCCGCCCCAACCGCGACTGCTACGAGCTCTTGGCCGCGTCGCAGGCGCCGCCGTGCTCGGCGCGCACGATCTTCTCGACGCGCCGCGCGTGCCGTCCGCCTTCGAATTCCGTCAGCAACCAAGTGCGGACCATGCTCTGCATCAGCGCGTCGCCGACCAGGTCGGCCGGCAGGCACAGCACGTTCGCGTCGTTATGGCGGCGGCTGAGCTGCGCGGTCAGCTCATCATGACACAGCGCCGCGCGCACCCCACAGACCTTGTTCGCCGTGATTGACATACCCAGCCCGCTGCCGCAGAGCAGCACGCCGCGCTCGGCCTGTCCTTCGGCGACGTCGCGCGCGACTTTCAACGCCAGATCGGGGTAGTCGCAGGCTTCGCGCGAGTTGGTGCCGTGGTCGGTGACCTGACAACCCAGGCTGAGCAGCAGCGCGCGGATGCGCTCCTTCGCCTCAAACCCGCGATGGTCGCTGCCAATCGCGATCTTCAGCGACAAATTGCGCGATGCGTCGCTCGAGGGCCCGTTCAATTTGTTGCGCACATCGACGGTACTCATCGGGGCCACCTCCCACCGGATCGGCGATCGCCGATCCCGGATCCAGCAGTTCCACGCGGTCGGCATAGGCCGGCGCGAGGTCGAGCACCGCCGCGCGGTGCTCCGGGGTCATCACGTACACGCGCTCGGCCCGCTGCACGGCTTCGAGCGTCACTGGCTGCGAGCGGTGAGCGCCGGCGTCCAGCCCACGCTCGGCCAGCGTTCGCGCCGCACCGTCGGAAGCCGGCCAGCCCGGGCCAGCACGCACGCCTGCCGACGCCACGGCGTAGCCCGCGGCCGCGAGTTCCATCAGCGACAGTCCGAGCACCGTCGCGAGCCCCGTGCGAAACAGGTACTCCGCCATCGGCGAGCGGCACGTGTTGCCCGTGCAGACGAACAGCACTTCGCTGCGCGCCATGCGTTGCAAAGTCCGCTCCTCGATCGCGCCCGCGCGGACCATCCGCAGCACTCCGCCGGACACATCCACAATCGACGAGGCTCCCCCGATACGACTACGGCCGCCGTCGATGGCAAGTTCGGCCTCGCTGCCGATCGAGGCCACCGCGTGGGCGCAATCGGTCGGCGGCGGTTCGCCCCGTCGGTTGGCGCTGCTGGCCAGGACCGGTCCGTCGAGCGCCGAGAGCAACTCGGCGGCCGCCAGGTGATCCACGCAGCGCAGCCCCACGCGTCGATCGACATACACGTCGTCGATTCGTCCCAGTTTTCCTTGCGCCACAACCGGCGCCGTGCTCGGGTCGTCAACAAGGCACAGGATCGTCAGCGGCCCGGGCCAGGCCTTGCGCGCCAGGCGCCGCGCGAGCGGCGGCGGCGACGGTAGATAATCCGCGGCGTCCGCGGCGCGGCCAAGATGCACGGTGAATGCTTGCGGTGCGGCTCGGCCTTTTGCTGCTCTCAGGCGATCCACGGCTGCGGGAAGCCGACCAAACGCCGCAATGCCGTAGACGGTCTCGGTCGGGAAGATGACGAGGCCGCCGGCGCGAAGGCAGTCAACTGCGCGTGCCAGCCGCGCGACGTCCGCCGCATGTGCGTCAATGACTGACAGGGGCATCCGTTCGCCTGTAGAGAATGTGACCGGGGCCGTCGCCGTCTGTCAAGGATTGGCGCACTCGGCGATCACTTCCGCCAGCGTCGTGTCGTCGAAATCCGCGGCGAGCCGCGTGCGGCCGATCGACTCCACGAGCGCAAGGGTGATCCGTCGATCCGCATTCTTCTTGTCGTGCCGCATCGCGCTGAGCACGACGTCGGCGTCCAGGGCGCGCGGCAGGCGCGTCGGCAGCCCCAGCCGCGCGAGCAGCGCCGCCACACGCTGCGCATCGCGCGCACTCAGCCAGCCGCGCCGCACACTCAGACGATTCTCGGCGAGCATTCCGAGCGCGACGCACTCGCCGTGGCGCAGTTGGTAACCCAAAGCCGCCTCAAACGCGTGGCCGAACGTATGGCCGTGATTGAGTTGCAAGCGCAGCGCGCGGTCGCGTTCGTCCTGGGCGACAACGGCCGCTTTGATCGCGCAGTTTCGTGCAATCAGCTCTTCGACGATCGCGCCGTCCCGCGCGAGAATCGCGTCGACGGATGCCTCCTGCCAGCTTAGAAACGCCGGATCGGCGATCGCGGCATGTTTGACGCTCTCCGCGAGCGCGGCGACGAACTCGCGCTGCGGTAGCGTGGACAGCAGCTCTACGTCGATGATCACTTCGAGCGGCTGGTGAAATGCACCGATCAGGTTCTTTCCGCTGGCGTGATTAACGCCGGTCTTGCCGCCGACCGCGGCGTCGACCGCGGCTTCGAGCGACGTCGCGACGTTGATCCAGGGCGTGCCGCGATGCCACGTGGACGCGACGAAACCCGCCAGATCGCCGGCCACGCCGCCGCCGAAAGCCACGATCGTGTCGCCGCGGCCGATGCCGAGCTGAGCCAGCCGGTCGTAGAGGTCGCCAGCGGTCGCCAGGCATTTGCTCGCTTCGCCCGGTTCGAACGGAAGCAACGGAGCATCTGGCAGAGCCTGCGTCAGCCTCTTTGTATGAAGCGCGGCGACATGGGCATCGGCGATGATCACTGCCCGACCACGAACGGCCGAGGGCAGGCGACTGATCACGCCGGCGCCGACGGTGACCGGGTAGGGGGGGCTGGTGTTGACGTGAATCTGCTTCACATCCGTTCCTCGTGGGGCGCGGTTTGTTGACGAATTGTGGAAATCCTAGTACCATACCCACTTATGGCCAAGGTCGCCTCCAAGAAGCGGCGTAGCACCGCGCCGGCCCGACCCCCGCGTAAGTCGCGGACTTCCCAATCGGCTCGGCCGGCACCGGCAACACGCGCTCCATCGTCCGGCAGTATAAAGACTTATCGGGCAGCGTTGGCCTTCCTGAACTCCCAGACGGACTACGAAAAGATGGTTCGTGTGGGCTACAACCACACGAATTTCAGCCTCGGGCGCATGCAACGGCTGCTCGACGCCCTTGGCAACCCGCAGCGAAAGTTCAAGAGCCTGCACGTCGCCGGCACGAAGGGCAAGGGTTCAACCTGCCACATGCTGGCCGACATGCTGCAGAATATCGGACTGCGGGTGGGGTTGTTCACCTCGCCGCACGTCGTCGACATCCGCGAACGCATTCGCGTGAACCGAAGTGTGATTTCCGAGGCGGCGTTCACGAGGTTGGTAGCGAAGATCGCTCCGGTCGTGAAGCGCATGGACAAAGAACCGCCGACGTTTTTCGACATCATCACCGCGATGAGCTTCCTGCACTTCGCGAGCGAAGAGGTTGATTACGCGGTGGTCGAAGTGGGGCTGGGCGGCCGACTCGACTCCACGAACGTGCTGAAGCCGGAAGTCTGTGCGATCACGAGCATCAGCCTCGACCACATGAACCAGCTCGGCCGCACGCCGGAGGCGATCGCGGAAGAGAAGGCAGGCATCTGCAAGCCTGGCGTACCTGTGATCAGCGGGCCGCAGACGCCCGGGGTGCGCCGCGTACTGCGCGACCATGCGGCGAAAGTCGGCTGCGATCTGCGCATCGTCGGCGACGATCTGGACTTCAGCTATCGCTTTGACGTGTCGCGTGCGTCCGGGCCGCACGTGCGGGTCTGCATGACGACTTCGTCGAGCCGCTTTGATCACGTGCACGTGCCGCTGCTGGGCGAGCACCAGGCGTACAACTGCGGCATCGCGCTGGGCGTGCTCGACGCGCTGCGCCGCAAGGGCGTGAACATCCCCGAGCAGCAGGCGGTCGACGGCCTGGCGCACACGCGCGTGGAAGGCCGCATGGAGTCGATCCGCGAGAATCCGCGCGTGATCGTCGACGGCGCGCACAACGCCGCCAGCATCGCGGCCCTGATGCGCTCGATCGGTCAGAACATCACGTATGACTCGATGGTGGTGATCTTCGGCTGCGCCGCGGACAAAGACATCGACGGAATGCTGGATCAACTGCAGCTTGGCGCCGACAAGGTGATCTTCACGACCAACGGCACGCCGCGCTCGGCCGATCCGAAAGAGCTTTTGGCGCGATTCGTCGAGAAATCGCAAAAAATGGCGCAGGTCGCGCCGACGCTCGCCGACGCTTATCGCACGGCGCTGCACTGTGTCACGCGCGACGACCTGATCTGCATCACCGGTTCGTTCTACCTCGTCGGCGACGCGAAACGCATGCTGAGCGCCGGATCGGCCTCGGCGTAGCGTCCGCTGCGGCGCAGCGAATTCGATCTCATCGCGGTTTCACGACCCTGTCGCCGACAAAGCTGCGCGCTCGATCCAGCGGCGCGTTGCTCCGTCAAGGTCCTGCTGAAACAACAGCGATTCATCTCCGAGCAGCCCGCGCAAGCGTCGCAGAACCCAGCGGTCGCCCAGATCGGTGACGTACGCGCCGCTTTCGGCATCGCCGACGCGCATTTCGACCGCGTGGCCCGCGTCGTCGCCGGGCAGCGCCGCGTCATACATCGTCGCGTAGCGGCTGCCGGCGTGGGTCTCGAAGCGCCAGACGAGCCGCACTCGGCCCAGGCGCTGGGCCGCCCATTCGCTGCGTTCGCGAACCTCGCGCGCGAGCTGCTTCATCAGGATCATCAGCGGTTCGGGGGGCACGCCGTCGCCGCGGCCTGCGTCAATCGAGCCGCTGGACAGAATCAGCGTGCGCTCGGCGCTCGAGCCTAGCGCATCGAGGCACAAGCCGAGCAACGTCGAGCCGTCGGGTTTCGCGCGCCAGCGCACGGGGCGAAGTCCGTAGCGGCGGCCGAGATCTGCGATGTCGCGCGCGACGACGCGCGTGTCGTCCCAGCGTTTCCAATACTGAGCGTCGTCGGCGATGGGCAACCCGAGATGCATGCGGAGCAAGTGCCGCGCCAGGCGCGGCGCCGCGGGTAATCCCATGCGGCCTGCGACCAGCCACGGCAAATCGGTCGCGATCAGTTCGCCGCGCTCAACAGCTCGGGTCGCCGAGAGCACTTCGCCGCGCTGCTCGGGATCGGGCGTCTCCGAAAGAAGCAGGGCCGCGAAGCCGGTGGCGGCGGCGTAGCGTTTCCAATCGCGCGACGGCCGCAGCGCGCGGATTGAGAAAGCGGCGTCGCCGTCGATCGTGCCGTAGGGGAGCACATCCTGCAGCGCGAAGCCGCGCGTGTGCACGTCAGCGTAGTCGACGCGGGCCGACATCAGGCCGCGCTTGCTGCGGCGCGTGACGATCGGCACTTTGCCATGCTCGGCGCTGACGAGGGCGGCCAGCGATTCGAGGTCGATGAGCATCCAGGTGGCCGGTAGAAGTTTTTCGAGCTCCGCGAGTGTCCAGCCGCGCTGCGCCACCCAGCGCGGGTCGAGAATGCAGGCCGAGCCGACCGCGTCGCGCGCCAGGTCGCGCAGCGAGCGCGGCACGCCGCGAATCTGCACGCGCAGCGGGGCGAGCAGCGGCTCGAGATCGCATAGCGACTCGGGCAGCACGACGCTCTCGATCGGGAAAGGCGTGCGGTAGGTGGACCAGCGCGGCACATTGGCGTGCGGATGGCATTTCGGGTCGCGCTCCTCGATCGCCTGCAGCGTGACCGCCGCGGCGTCGCAGGCCGTGGCATCCGCGGCGTGCAGCGCGACGCTGGGCTTGCCGCCTGGCGCCTGCATCCAGGCGAACCAATCGCGCGTCGGCGCGGCATCGATCGGCAAGGGGCGCTGCCAATCGGGCGTGAGACGACGGCCGTCGCCGAAGGAGAGCTGCAGATCGGGAGGCGGCCGGCCGGGATCATCTTGCCTGGCGTGCAGCACGAACCATTGCTCGCGTGCGCAGCGCGCCGGCGTTGTGTCGATCGCGGCGGCGCTTCGTCGCCAGGGGCAGAGGCGCGTTCGCCCGGTGGAGGTGATCAGCGTGACGGCGCGGGGGCGTTGGTTCACGGTGGCTCGCGAGTGGCAGCGCAGGCGAAATTGCCGGTGCGCGGATGTTTCCATGGCGCGCTCGGCAGCGCGCGACGATGAGGCATTCTATCGATCTACGGGATAGGCATGCGTTTCGGCGTGTCGGCGCGAAGGCGCGACTGAACAAGCCAAGCCAGACAGAGCGGAGCGCCGGGCTCACAGTGCGGACGGAGCGCCCGTCTGAGGCTCTTCCGATGCGCGCGTGAACAGTTGCCCCAGCACCCTGCCGGCGCGCGATTCATGCGCCAATGCCCGGCCCTGCGAGCTCGCGCAGCCGCGAATCCCAGTCAGCGTCGCACTCGTCGGGGACGCCGTCGCCGTCAGAATCCGTCAGATCGAAGCCGTACGCCGCGCCGGAATCCACCGCGCGGTCATCGTCGAATGCGCCGCGCGAGATTCGCTTGAACCGCGAATCAGCGTTAGCAATCAGGCGGTTCTCGCGCCGCCGAAATCGAGTTCAGTCGCACGCGCCCCACGACGTCAGCACCACGCCGAGGTCGGAGAGATCGACGACGCCGTCGGCATCCAGGTCGCCCTCCGCTCGAGTGTTTCACTGAAGGCGGACACCCAGCGTTTCGGGGCCGGGTGTCTCCTTCGCGCGATGCCTTCAACCAGGACCGTAGCTATCCGGTGTTTCCTCCAACGGTTCGGCGCACTCGAGGATGATTGGATCCGCGCAGCCCGCGGGTTCGACGAGCTCTACGCTGATGGTGCCGGATTGATGCGGCAAGAATGCGCGCGCCGCGTCGCCGACCACGGTGACGGTAAACGAGGTTTCGCCGATGCGGATCGTGACCTGCTCGCCGTCGTGCGCATTGTCCGCGAGACGCAGCGCCGCTCGCACGCGCCCGGAGCGGCAGCGGGCCCGGAAATCTAGGACGTCTTCGCATTTCAGCGATTGATCCCCGCGCAGCGCGGCACTAGAGGTGCCGGCCGCCGCGATTGCGGTGAAATTGGCATTCGGCGTGGAAACTTCGCACTGCCCTAGTGAGTTGTCGCCCCAGGCGACAATTGTCCCATCGAGTCTGAGCCCGAGGCTGTGATTCGCTCCGGCGGCAACGGAAACGAAGTCAGTGTTCGGTGTCGGAACGATGCGCTGCCCGTAGCGGTTGTTGCCCCATGCGACAATTGTGCCATCGGCTTTTACTGCCAGGCTGTGGTTGCCGCCTCCGGCGATCGCGGCAAAGTCGTGATTGTGCGGTGGCACGTCGCACTGCCCCATTTCATTGCACCCCCACGCCACCACAGAGGTGTCGACCTTCAACCCCAGGCTGTGCGACATGCCCGCGGCGATCACTACGAAGTTGCTGTTCGGTTCCGGAATGTCGCACTGCCCGCAGTCGTTCGCGCCCCACGCGACGATCGACCCGTCGCGCCGAAGTGCGAGGCTGTGATTCGCACCGGCCGCGACGGCGACGAAATCAGAGTTCGGGGCCGGGACATTGCATTGGCCAAATCTGTAATTGGCGCCCCACGCAACGACGGATCCATCCGTCTTCAGGCCCAGACAGTGTTCGCCTCCGGCGGCAACTGCATCGAACTCGCTGTTCGGTGCGGGGACGTCGCATTGACCGAAATCGTTCTTTCCCCAAGCCTGGATCGACCGATCGTAGCGAAGCGCTAGCGTGTGCTGGTAGCCGGCTGCGACCTGCGAAAAATCAGGAAGGGGTTCAGGAACGTTGCAGAGTTCGAACGAGTCACCCCAGGCCGCAACGGTCCCGTTGGCTCGTATTCCGATGACGTGGTCGTAGCCAGCCGCGAGGGCCACGAAATTGATGTTTGGTTCCAGGACGTCGCAACGAGAAGATGACCCGCAACCACCCCACACAACGATGGATCCGTCACTCTTCAGCCCGAGGAGGAACGCCCCGCTGCCGGCCGCGATCGCCACGAAATCGCTGTTGGGTGGGGGGATTTCGCCCAGATCATAACCCCAAGTCACAACGGAACCGTCTGACTTCAGCGCGAGGCTGCAATACCAGCCTGCCGCAACGGCAACGAAGTCGCGATTGGGGGCTGGAACATCACATTGACCATAATAATTGTAGCCCCAGGCTTCGACGGAACCGTCTGCCCGCAGCCCCAAACTGTGTCCACCCCCAGCAGCCATTGCGACGAAATTGTCGTTGGGTTCAGGGACAGCACCCGAGTGGGTTCCCCAGACGACAATGCTGCCGTCGGAGGTTAGCCCCATGCTGTGACGATCGCCGGCAGCGATGGCGGCGTATGCGTCATTTGTGGCCGGGACGTTGCACTGGCCAAAATCGTTGTTGCCCCACGCCACAATTGATCCGTCCCGTTTCAGTCCTAGTGTGTGGCCGAACATATCCGGCATTTCCCAACTGCCGCCGGCCGCGATTGCAATGAAGTCGCGGTTGGGCGCAGGCACGTCTGCCTCGCCGCAGTGGTAACCGCCCCATGCAACCACTGTGCCGTCGGCATTCAGCAGCACACTGTGAGTGAGTGCGGCGGCCACAGCGATCGGGGTTTTCGGCCAAACGATCGGTGGCGCTCCCCAGCGCTGCACTGTACCGTATGGTCTGTTGGGCTCGCATTCGTCTGGAATGTTATTCAGATTGAGATCCAAGCTGGCGCCATCTGCAATGTCGCAGTTGTCGGGTCGCGCATTATTGTTGCAATCCACGCTGAATCCCGACGCGAGATCACATTCATCGGGAATCAAGTTAAGATTGCAGTCAGCGCTCGTGCCGTCCGCGAGATCGCACGCGTCGATCGCACCGTTGGAATTGCAGTCGACAACGCCCCCGGCGATGTCACATTCGTCAGGCGCGCCGTTCTCGTCACAGTCGCGGCTCAGGCCGGATGCGATGTCGCAATCGTCGGGAACTAGATTGCCATTGCAGTCAGGCTCGCATTCGTCAGGAATGGTGTTGAGGTTGCAGTCAGCGCTGGCTCCAATCGCGATGTCGCATTCGTCCGGCACGCGGTTCGCATTGCAGTCAAGGCTTGATCCGAGGCCGAGGTCGCATAGGTCCGCGTGGCCGTTGCCGTTGCAGTCGGGGCCGGTCGGTTCCACGAACTCGAACGCGCCGAGGTCGACGATCGGCGTCGGGCCGGCGCCGGTGTCCGGCGTGCTCGGATCGTCCTGCCGGCGCGGCGTGCCGCCAGCGTCCAGCGGAATGGGTTCGAGTGTGTCGCCGTCGCCGTCGAGGTCCAGCAAGTCGGGCGGGAGGGCTCCGCTGTCGCCCGCGTCGATGCAGGGTGATCCGCAGTTCAGACGCAGGTCGCCGTTCTGGAGATCGAGAAACACCGGCGCGGCATCGAAGTTCCCGACGCCGCCGTAAGCGCCGCTCCAGCCGCGAACGCAACTGTAGTCGATCGTCGGACGATCGCCGTAGAACTTAAGGTTTCTCGCTTCGTCGTCGTATTTGCCGTAGAAAACGCTGTTGGCAATGGATCCTGTGGCATTCTCGATAGTGACGTCACCGTCCTGATACCAGCTTCCCCCATCGCGCGTCGCAACTGTACAGTTCACCAGTTCGACGTCGGTGAGCCACAGGAAAAGTGCGTCGGCGTACCAACCGGCGCCGTGATCGAGGAACGAGCAATTGACGAGTTTCACGGATCGCGTCTGAGTGACCGAGAGCGCGCCGCCGGCCACGGTGGCGTGGTTGTTCTCGAAGTGCGAATTCACGATGGTGAGCTCGCAGTCAGGGCAGCCATTCCAGAAATCGCCGCTGAAAACGGCGCCACCATCGCCATCACCGCCGCTATCGAACTGCGAATTCCATTGGAACCTGCAATTCACAAGCGTGAGCGTACCGCCATCGTGCAGCAGACCCGCGCCATCGTCGTCAGTCCAGGCGGATCCGTGCTCGATTCCGAATCCGTCCAAAGTGGTGGGCGCTGTGAGCGTGGCGCGCACCAGATGGCGCGTGTTGTCTATACGTGCGACCGCCCACCAGTACGGTTCCGGAATAACCAGATCGTCTCCCAGCAGGTCACCGGTGAGTATCGTCGGGTGTGCGCGCCAGTCGCGCTGAGATCGGGTCGAATCGCCGCCAGCGAAGCCGCCGTAGATGGCGACGCCGCTGGGCAGCACGAAACTGATCGATGGGTCAAGGGTTCCTCCATCGGGTTTGTAGATCCCCTCGGCGACCCAGATCTCATCGCCGGGCACTGCCGTGGTGAGCGCGGCCTGCAGGTCGACGAATGCGTCGTGCCAGTTTGTGCCGGTGTTGGCTCCGGCTGCGTCCTGGTCGACAAAGATGATTCCACCGGCCGCTACTGATGGAATGCACGCGATAAAGCAGCCGAGTGCGATTCTCCTAAATCGTGCGTACATGTCACACCTCCGGTCATGAGCGGCGCCGGCGGCCGGTCGTGTTGCCCGGCGAGCGACGCCGGGCGCCGCGAGTATCTGATGTGCTTCCACTCCGCCTCCAACGTTTTTCATCTTCATTCCGGCCGGACCAGTCCGCCGGTGCAGTGTTCCTCGAGACAGCGAATCGTGTCGGCGTCGACGTCGATCAGAGCAAACGCCGTGCTGAAACTGCCCGACGCCGAGAAACTGACGCCGTGCGTGACTTTGCCGTCGCTCAGTCGCGCCATGCCGTGGTTGGTTCCGCTGAATGTGCCGTCCACCTGGATGTAGACCAACTGGTGCGGACCCGGGTTGTCGGGCGAGTACCAATCGAGCGGCAGCGAGCGCGTCGTCAGCTCGCAATCGCAGAGTTCAAAGGTCCCAGTACCGCCGTCGATCCCGGTCGTGTGAAAGCCGTCCGGCGTTTGCACGTAGATCTGCAAGCCTTCGGTGTACGGCTCATCGAGGCGGAAGCCGCTCGTGGTGCTGATGGTGACGCGGTCGGAGCTGGCGCTCGCTGCCATGCCGAGCACGACTTGTCCGCCGAGCCCGATCACACCGTAATTGAGCGAGTCGGAGTTCCAGGCGACCTCCTCGTCGGCGAGGTCGATTTCCACATTGTGGGCGGGACCTGTGACGTGGAACTCAATCGCGGCAGCCCGCCGATTCACGCTGTACCCGACGGGATCGGAGATGTCGTCAGGCGGTCCGAAGGCGTCGAGCAGGCCGTCGTAGGTTGCGCTACCGCCATCGCGCAGCAGCACGGTAGCGATGGTCTTGATCAGTGCCGGGCGTCGGCCGCCGACTGCAGCGGGCGCGGGCCAGGTCTGGTCCTCGTCGAGCAATCGTGTTTTCAGCCCTGCGCCGTCGAGGCCGGGATTGATTGATTTCAACACTAGGGCAATTGCGGCCACGAGCGGAGCCGCGAACGAGTTGCCGTCGTGCATGTAACCGGCCGGTCCGGTGAGGTTGTCGCCGACGAACCCAGGGATTCCCGTCGCCGGGGCGGCGATTTCGATGCCAGGGCCGGTCGCGGACTGCAGGTACGCGACCTCGGTGTCACAACTCTGCAGGCCGCCGACGGTAAGCAGATTGGCATTCGGCATGCCGGAGGGCACGTCGTTCCCGTTCAGCACGAGGCGGTCATTCGAGGCCGCCGCGATGAACAATACATCGGGCGACTCATCGCACAGGCGGCTGAACTGCGCCTGGGCATCGCGAAGCCACCGTGGTGAGCGGCCGCCCGCGTTGCTGCCGAAGCTGAGATTGACGACATCCGCGCCGGCGAGCACCGCCTGCCGCGATGTGGAGATCGCGCGCACGAGGCTGTATAGCTCACCCCAGATGTGCGCGTCGCCGACGATGAGATGGAGGCGGTCTCCCAGCAGTCGCAGTGCGACGCCGTTGGTGAAGCCATCGCCGTTGTCGGCGGCGAGCAGGGCCGCGATGTTCGTTCCGTGCTTGGACAGGTGCCAGTCGTACGGCGTGCTGTCGACCGGCGGGTTCACGAACGTGGTGCGCGGCAGGATCTCGTCGAACTGGTCGCTGTCGACCCACAAGCCCGAGTCGATTACGGCGACGGAAACGTCGCTCAACGTGGCCGCGGCGAGCGCGCTCTCGAGCAGCGGTACGGCCTGGTAGTAGTCGATCACCGAGAAGCAGCAGCGGTCGTTGTAGCGATATGCGCTGTTGTCATCGGCGACTTCGAAGGTGCGGCTAGCCAGCAACTCGTTGTATCCAACGGTCTCGACGCCCGCGTAGCCGCGCAGCCGCTCCATCGCCGCGTCGAGCTGCGCCATCGCGGCGACCGGGTCGCTGGGAGAATTCGCGATCTGCACCTGGTAGATGCCAAGGTCCGGGACCTGCCCTACGAGGACGGCGCCGAGCGCGGCCTCGTCCTGCACGATGCGGCTGAGCGTGTCGCGCGCCGCCGCCCGGCTGGTGTCGGCGCTGAACATCAGCAGAATCTGATCGCATGGCACGTCGCGCGTGTGACTCGTTCCGTCGCCGTTGTCGACGCGTGCGGACACGATGCTCGTCTCGAGCGGATCTGCTGCGAAAATGGAGTCGTCGACGGCGGGGGGCTCGGTTGGACAGCCCGCCAACGTGAGCGAGGCCGCCGTTGCCGCAATCAGGATGGTGATTCGATGCATGGTGTCACCTCGCCGTCAGGCGCGCAGGGCGCGCCTGCGCTTTGAGCGCAATGCGATCTCGGTCAGTGCGAACGCGAGCGCCGCTCCGCCGAAAGCGGATTCCGGCACGCGCGAATCAACAACGACCTGATCCACGTACGCGGGGTACTCGGTGAAGACGATTCCGAATCCCTCCCAGCGCGGGGCCGGGTCGTAGCGCAGCAGGTAGGAGTTCGTCTGCCAGCCGTCGACGTGTGCGACGCTCTGATCGACGATCGCACTCACGAGGCTGGTCCACTGCCAGGGCGGGTCGCCGGGCTCGGCGTCGAACGCCGCGAGCTGAAAGTCCATCGGCGCGCCCACGCCCGGGTAGAACGTGATTTGTACGCTCAGGAGTTTCGTGCCCGGCAGCGTATAGTTCGCCAGCCGGAATCCGACTTGCCCGTCTTCATCGATTTCGAGAACGCTCGTGCGACCTAGCAGGGTGTCATGCACGTACACGCCGCTGTCGATGTAGCCCCAGCCGGGGAACGGATCGGAGAAATCCCCGGGGTTGGCTTGCAGCAACTGGGCTTCCGTCAGGAGCAGGCTGCGCGGTCCGAGCCCCTCCAGGCCCCAGAAATCCCATGCGGCGGTCAGTGTGCCGAACTCACCGCGCCAGTCAGGAGGGATGATGTCGTCGGCCGCAGCCGGCGCGACTGCACCGGCCGCGAAGCACGCTACCAGCGTGCTCAACAGGCGTTTCATGGTTGATCCTCCCAGGCCGCGCCGGCGCCGGAAGGGGCCTCGCGGCCCGGCATCCCGCACGCGCGAGCGTGCGGGACGTCGTTTGTTGTGCTAGTCGGCGTCGCACTCGTCGGGGACGCCGTCGCCGTCGGAATCCGTCAGATCGAAGCCGTACACCGCGCCGGAATCCACCGCGCGGTCATCGTCGAATGCGCCGCGTACGATTCGCTTGAACCGCGAATCAGCGTTCGCGCTCAGGCGGTTCTCGCGCCGCCGAAATCGAGTTCAGTCGCAAGCACCCCACGACGCGAGCACCACGCCGAGGTCGGAGAGATCGACGGCGCCGTCGGCATCCACGTCGCCCTCGAGACCCGAACCCGCCAGCCCGAAGTCGGCGAGCACGACGCCGAGGTCGCTCAAGTCCACCTGACCGTCGCCGTCGATGTCGCCAAGGCAAATGCGCAGCCCCAGGCTTGTCCCGTACTCACCCGCGGCGGCAGCCGCGTAGTCGAGGTTGGGTGACGGAACGCCGCACGGCGCACCCCAGCAAGCGCCCCACTCCACCATCGATCCGTCCGCTTTCACGGCCAGGCTGTGATACGGCCCGGCGTAGATGGCGACGAAATCGCTGTTGGGCGCAGGAATGTCGCACTGACCGTTGGCGTTGTAACCCCACGCCGCGATAGAGCCGTCGGAACGCAGCCCCAGACTGAACTGTCCTCCGGCGGAGACGGCGACAAAATCTGCGTTGGGCGACGGGACGTCGCACTGGCCTTCGAAACTGTCGCCCCACGCAGCGATCGAGCCGTTCGTGCGCAATCCCAGGCTGTGCCGACCGCCAGCGGAGACCGCCGCGAAGTCCTCGTTCGGCGCCGGAACGTCGCACTGTCCGTAGGAATTGGCGCCCCACGCGACGACCGTCCCGTCGGATTTCAGACCCAGGCTGTGCGCGTTGTCGTGCCACTCACCGCCGAACCCACCGGCGGAGATGGCCACGAAACCGCTGTTTGGCGGCGGCACGTCACACTCGCCCAGGTCGCAAGCTCCCCAGGCGACGATTGATGTGTCGGCCTTGAGGCCCAGGCTGAACATGTTGCCCGCGGCGATGGCCACGAAGTCGGCGTTGGGCGCGGGCACGTCGCAACTCCCTTCGAAATTCCCGCCCCAGGCCGCGACAGAGCCATCCGCACGCAGCGCCAGGCAGTGCCATGCCCCCGCGTCAACCGCCACAAATCCCTCGTTGGGGGCCGGAACGTTCCACTGGCCGTACTGGTTGTCCCCTCCCCATGCAACGATCCGGCCGGACGGCTGCGCCGTTACCGGCATCGCGCCCGCGAGTGCCGCGAGGGCCCACGCGACGCTTCTCATTTGAAATCGCGCACACATGCGAGATACTCCTGTCCGGTGCATGGCCCAGCGACAGCATTGCGCTCAAACTTCCGCCGGGCGAGGCACGGAATTTTTCGAATCAACACAACTCTGCACGCGCGCTGGAATAACCTCCATCACGGCCGCGAGGGAGAGTCCCCCACGGCCGTCCGACCAGGAACGCGCGCCGATCGGCACTTCTGCGCTGCGTGCATCGACTCAGTAACACGCCATTTCATACCGCACCAACAGTCCCGCCAGGACTTCAAGATCGACATCGCTGTCGGCGTCGCACTCGTCGGGGACGCCGTCGCCGTCGGAATCCGTCAGATCGAAGCCGTACACCGCGCCGGAATCCACCGCGCGGTCATCGTCGAAGAGCGCGCCGACGAGCAGTTCCTCGCCGAACATGGCGAGGGATCGTCCGAATTCCGGCGCACCGCCGCCCGGATTCGGGAGCCGTGCGGTCTCGCTCCATTGCACTCCGTCGAAATGGAACAGGTAGGCGCCGCCTTCATGCGACGCTTTGCGGTGCGCTCCGACCACCAGCGTGTCGTCGCGCAGCAGCACGTTTACGCCGAACCCGTCGCCCGCGACGGCGTCGCCGGCGACGAGCGTTTGATGCAATTGCCACAGCGCGCCATCCCAGCGATACACGTAAGCTCGCCCCTGGTTGGCCGGTCCGCCGTCGGCACTGCCGATGACGAGCCATTCGTCGTTCATATCGATGGTGTCGGTCCAGACCATCGTTTCGCCGGGGTTGGTGTCGGGCGGTTCGAGGATTTGCAGCGTGGTCCAACCTTCGTCGGTTCGCTGGAACACGATGGCATATGGTCGCCAGCGTGCCGCGACCACGATGTGTTGGTCGTTGGACGTGATGCCGGCGCCATACGAGTCACCCGATGCGACGAATCCGTCGCCTAGCTGCTGCACGAAACGCCAGCGGCCGTCACCGCGTTCGTAGAGAAACGCCGCGCCGCCATCAGCGCTGTTGGGAGCACCGACGACGATCCGATCGTCGCGCAGGTCGATGGCCCAGGAAAACGCGATGTTCGACGGGCCGGGTCTGTGAATTCGCTGCTCGGCTCGCCACACGCTGCCGTCGAAGCGGAACACGTGCGCCGCCTCCTCGCCGTGGTACTGAGCCACGACGAGCGTCTGATCGTCGATCGCCACACCGGAGCCGAAGTAGGAATCAGCTGCCGTGCTGCGGGCCGCAAGCTTCTGTGCGAAGTTCCACACGGAGGTATCGCGACGGAAGAGTGCGACGCTTCCGGCGTTCGCGTGTCCGAAGGGATCGTCTCCGTGCATTCCGACCGCCAGCCAATCTCCCTCCGCCGCAAGCGCGCTGCCGAAATTGTCGTACGCGTCGAGTCGGTCCGCCTCGATTTGGAAGTCCGGGCTGAGGTTGCAGGGTTGGGGTACACAGCCGTCCGGAACACCGTCACCATCCGCGTCTGTCAGATCAAAGACGTAGGTCTGCCCGATGCCGTCACTCAGGCTCTCGGGGGCGCCTACTATGGCCGTGACTCCATCGAACGCTGCGCCCGACGGGTCAGCCAGCAACTGATCATTCGGTTCGCCGTTGGTCGCGGACAACTTGGCCGTCTGAGTCCAGGTGGAGCCGTCAAGCTGAAACAGATACGCAGCACCGCGCCCCCCGTCCTGGTAGGGCGCACCAGCAAGAACCTGATCTCCCGCCAACTGCACGCCGAATCCGAACCACGCAAGGCTGTCCGCATCCACCGGAACCAGGCGTGCTTCCTGCGTCCATTGAACTCCGTCGTGTCGGAAGATGTATAGCGCGCCGCTGCCCGTGAATCTCTCGTCAGCTCCGACCGCGAGTACGTCCCCTTCGATGTCGAGCGACAGGCCGAACTTGTCGTACGCGTCGCGGTCCGCAGCGAGCACCTTCTGTTCTTGGGTCCAGGAGGCGCCGTTGAAGCGGAACACATACACCGATCCCGCTTGAGAATCGTCATTGTGCGAACCGGCGACCAGCACGTCTCCGCGCAGCTTCAACCCAACGCCGAACACATCACCGCCGCTGGCGTCGTTAGGCACGATCTTGGCTGTCTGGAGCCATGAGGCACCGTTCCAGTCGAAGAGGTAGACCGCGCCGCGGTTCTCATCATCATGCGTCGCACCGACAGCCAGGCGGGTTCCATCCAGTGCGACACGCCATCCAAACGTGTCATTCGCAGCTGTGTCATTGCCTTCGAGCCGTGCCTCCTGTGTCCACACGCCTGCGATGTTCACAAATGTGTAGACCGCACCTGCGTTGAATCCTCGCTTTGTGTCTTCGTAGTAGGCGCCAACGACAATTCGCGTCCCATCCGTGTCTACACTGGCGCCGAAGCGATCGCCATACTGCGATTCGCTGCTGGACAGGATGGCTTCTTCGACCCAACTCGCTCCGGTGCGCCGAAGTACATAAGCCTTGCCGGCTTTGTCGTCGGCGTGACGCAGTGTCCCGATCACCATTACATCGTCGGCCCGTGCCACGCCGTTACCGAACCCGTCATCGGGCATGCCGTCGGATGCCGTTAGTTGCTGAATCTCCGGAAGAATGCACTGCGCGACGATCGTGACGGGCATGCCATGAAGACCAAGCGCCATCGCCAGCGCGCAAACGGATACCTGACTCCAGATTTTTCGTGACATGATGTGGTTTCCTGAACTGATTTCATGACTGCCTGGGCCCAGCTCGGGTGCTGCCGGGCACAGCCGGCGCACGAAACGGACCAGCGCGATGCGGGTCACGATGAGTGCGCCCGCCGGCCGGGCCCGCGTTCGTAAATGACTCCCGTTCGAGTGACTCCGTCCGTCCATGACAGTTCCTCCTTTGGCGAGCGGCGGTCGGTACATCACCGGCAGTGAACTGGCGCTTCGCGGACGCGGTTTTCATTAACGCGCCGCACCGGTCACCCGCTCGCCTGCTGCGAAGTGCTTGGGGCGCCACCGCGCCAGATCGCGCAGCCACAGCGCCAATTCCCACCCGGCGGCGTCCGTGGCACTCACGCTCGCAGATTTGCGTCAGTCCTGGGGAATTCGCGGCAATCGGCGATCCACGAAGTCGGTTCACTCGGCGACTTGGGCTTCGGGAGCGGGCGCGCGACGTTGCCGCTGCAGCGTGAAGGTCCTCACAGTGCGGGCGGAGCGGCGTGCGAGATGAGCGCCGCTGCGAACCTCCGAAATGTCAGTTCGGGATGTGGCTCGGTGAACGCGCCGGTGCGCGCGGACTCGCGGTTGGTTAGCAGCAGGCACGCGCCGTCGTACAGCCGTTCGCGCAGCAACTTTTCAACGAAGATTGAGTAGCGGTCGCGGTACGAGGCGCCGCGAAACTCCGGAAGCACGGGAAAGTGAGGCTCGAGGACGCTGACCGGAGTGCGTGAGCGTTCGCAATCCTCAAGCAGCATCAGATAGCCGAGAAACGGACGGGACGACGGTCGGAACGCCCCTTCCCGATACGCAGCCAGGATGTCGGTCGCGCTTCCGAGCGCTTACTCCGTGCGGTTGTTGAAGTTATTGCCGAAGGATGGACCGATCTGAGACTTGAATTCAAGCGCTGCTCGCAAATCCTGGTCGGTGCAGATGACCAGATCCCACTTCTTCTCGGCGCGAAACCACCCGGGAAGCTCGATTCGCGAGCCGGTTGCGACGCTGCGCTCCTCAACGCCCGCATCGATCAGCAGCCGTCGCATGAGCTGGACGAAACCGTCCATCTGCTTGCCGCCCGTCACAGCGGCGCGTGAGCCCCGATCGCGAGTTGGACCGGCAGCCTGACGGCCTTCCTGTTGCCGGCGCGTGCGCCAGAACGCGCGCACGGCGGAGCGGACCTGCGCTTCAAGTTGATCCATGCTCGTGCACCCGAGTCACGACGCTGGAGGTCAGGTAGAGATCTTCGCCGTGGGATTCCAGTCGGCGGCGGGCCGCCTGAAAGTACTTGCCGTCGATCTCAATGCCGACGCTGTTGCGACCCCAGCGCGCACACGCGAGGCTGGTGGTGCCGGTCCCCATGAAGGGGTCGAGCACGGTGTCGCCGACGAAGGAGAACATACGCACGAGTCGCTCCGCGAATTCGAGCGGGAACGGAGCGGGGTGACCGGCGGTGGACGCGCCCCGGACGTCGGACCAAATCTGCCGAAACCACGTCTGGTAGTTGTCGGCGCTGATCAAGCTGAGCAGCCGTTCGCGGGCGCTGGGGCTGCGATAGCCGCCGGGTTTGCGCTGCATCAAGACGAACTCGATGTCGTTCTTGACCACCGCGTTCGGCTCGTACGGTTTTCCCAGAAAACCGCCGCCGCCGCCCTCCACCTCGTACTGCGCGTTCGAGATTTTGTGCCAGATGATCGTCGCGAGATTGTCGAAACCGATTGCTTTGCAGTGCTCCTGTATCGTCGCGTGCAGCGGAACGACCGTGTGGCGGCCGTTATTGCGTTTCCGCGAAAGGCACACGTCGCCGACGTTGATGATCAGCCGGCCGCCAGGTACGAGCGCCTGATAGCAGCGGCGCCAAACCGCGTCGAGCGCGGCGTTGAAGGCTTCATAATCCGCTACGTGTCCGAGCTGGTCGTCGTGCTCGTTGTAGCGCTTCAGCGTCCAATACGGGGGAGACGTGACGACCAACTGGACAGAACCCGGCGGAAGCTCCGCGGCCTCGCGTGCGTCGCCGCGAATGAGGTCGTGGTGCGTGGGCAAGCCACGCACGAGCGATTCGATGCGCTGCACCGCCTGCCGATTGCGAGCCAGAGCCGGGATCAACTCGTCGAGATTCCCATCTCCCACGAATTCCCCGAGGAGCTTGGCCTCTTCGTCACCAATTTGCACTCGACTCATTGCGGGTCCCGCTCCGAAAAACGACTCCTGACGGTTCCAGCCGAGCCGTGAACCGCTACCGCGACGCAAGTGCCGCGCGGATCGCCTCGAGCGCCGCCGTCGGCGAGAGCAGCGTCTTGTCGACCGGCGCGCCGCGGCGGCTGAACTCAACGTGACCCTCGGCGAGGCTCTTCTTGCCTATGACCAGCCGCAGCGGAACGCCAATCAGGTCGGCATCCTTGAATTTAAAGCCGGCGCGCTCGTCGCGGTCGTCGTAGAGCGTCTCGATGCCGGCCTGCGTCAGTTGCGCGTAGAGGTTGTCGGCCGTGCGGATCACGTCCGCGTCCTTGGGATCGAGCGAAATCAGCAGCACCTGAAACGGCGCGATCGCCGCCGGCCAGCAGATGCCCGCGTCGTCGTGGTGAGACTCGATCGCGGCCGCGACGATGCGGTTCAGCCCGATGCCGTAACAGCCCATGATGAAAGGCTGCGGCTTGCCCTGCTGCGTCAGGAAGCTCGCCTTCATGGCTTCGCTGTATTTCGTTCCGAGCTTGAAGACGTGTCCGACTTCGATCGCCGTGCGCAACTGCATGGGCGATCCGCTGCCGGTCGGCGACAGGTCGCCCGCGACGACCATGCGGATGTCGGCCACCGCCACGCGCTCGCCGGTGATGGGGAAATCGTGGCCGGGCGTGATGCCGGTGACGTGGTAGTCGGTGCGGTTGGCGCCGCTGCACGCGTCGCGCAGCAGCGTGACGTCGCGATCGACGATCAGCCGCGCCACCTTCTCGACCAGCCCCTGCGGACCGGCGAAACCGGCGGCGGCGCCGGTCAGCCGTTCGATCGAGGACGGCGTTGCGAGCTCGATGCTCAGAATGAGGTGGTCGCTCAGCGACGACGTCACCGCGCGCTTCAGCTTGATCTCGTTGACCTCATGATCGCCCCGCACGAGCGCGACGACCCACTCGCGCACCTCCGTCTCCCGGCCGGACACCTTGCGCACGGCGTGAAGATCGTAAATCAGCGTCTTGATCATCCGGCTCGGCGGCGTGCCGAGCATCGCGCACACGTCTTCAATGCGACCTGCGCCCGGCGTATGCGCTTCGCGCAGCGGCGCGAACCCGCCGTGGGCCTCCATCTCACGCACCTGGCGCAGGCGGTCGTCGAGCGACGGCATCGGGAAATGCGCGGTGGCGCGCTCGGTGTTGGCGGCGTAGTCGCCGCTGTCGCTGATGGCGACGACGTCTTCGCCTGCGTCGGTCAGCACCATGAACTCGTGCGACGCGTCGCCGCCGATCGCGCCGCTGTCGGCCTCGACGGCGACATACGGCAGCCCGCAGCGCGAGAAGATGCGACAATAGGCGTCGTACATCTTCTGATAGCCCTCGTCGAGGCTGGCCTTGTCGGCGTGGAAGCTGTACGCGTCTTTCATCAGAAATTCGCGCGTTCGCAGCACGCCGCTCTTGGGTCGCGCTTCGCCGCGGAACTTGGTCTGAATCTGGTAGAAATTGACGGGGAGCTGCTTGTAGCTGTTGAGGTAGGCGCGCGCGATCTCGGTGATCACTTCCTCGTGCGTCGGGCCCAGCACGGTCGCGGAGCGCCAGTCGCCGGGTGGTCCGGCGAGCCGCAGCAGTACGTCGCCCATAATCGGCGTGCGGCCGGATTCGTCCCACAGCGCCTGCGGATGCATGGCGGGCATGTGCAGCTCGATGGCGCCGGCGCGATTGAGCTCTTCGCGCACGATCGTTTCGACGTTTCGCAGCACGCGCAGCCCCAGAGGCAGGTAGGTGTAGGCGCCGGCCGCGAGTTGGCGGATCAGCCCCGCGCGGAGCATCAGCACGTGTGACGCGGCGGTGGCGTCCTTGGGCGTTTCCTTCGTCGTCGGGATGAAATAGGACGTCCAGCGCATCGCCGCGAATCTCCATTCACACAAGCGCCGGCCCTCCGCCGGCGAACGGCCATTGTGGCGGGCGCGGCGCTTCCACGCAATTGCGACTTGCGGTGGACGCGCGCCCGGAGCGCGGCTACGCTCGGCGTCGGCGATCGACAACACTTGTCTTCCTAACGGAGCAATCGCATGCACACGCGAATGACCGCTTTGGCCGGATGGAGCCTGATCGTCTTTCTTACCGCCGCCGCCGCGGCACAGGTGGTAAGCCCGCGCGTCGTTCCGCCTGGCGAGCGACCCGAGAGCGGCCGCTGGCAATTGGGTGTGTCGGTGACCGACACTGAGACCGGTGTGCGCATCGATCGGGTGATCTCCGGATCGGCGGCGCAGCGCGCCGGGCTCGAGCGCGACGATGTGATTGTCTGCGTCGATGGGCAGCAGGTGGGTCGCGTGAACGGGCGGATCGTCGAATTCGGGCGTGCGCTGGAGCGCGCCGCCGACCGCCAGGGGCGTACGAGTCTGTTGGTGCAGAATCGCAGAAATGGCGAGCTGCTGAATATCGCGGTGCAACTTGATGACGCGTTCGTGCGTCCGCCCGGACCGATCAACCGCGTCACGGGCACGGCGGGCTACCGCGAGCGTATCGCGCTGCCGCCGGGCGCGACGCTGGAGCTGCGCATTCGCGAGCGCGGGTTGTTCGGACCGGGGCGGGTGGTGGCCGAGACCAGCACGCGCGTCTTTCGCCAGCCGCCGTTCTCGTTCGAGCTGAAGGTTGATCCGGCGGTGCTCGACAGCAGCCGGCGCTACACGCTCGAGGCGGAGATTCGCGTGAGCGGCAAGGTGTGGTTTGAAACGGAACGGCCGGTGGCGGTGCTGACGGAGGGCAACCCCACGAACGTCGATCTATTGCTGGTGCGGCGCTAGTTTCGGTGCGGGCGGCGCCGGGTCGCGCGGCGGCGCGAGTTCAGGATGCGTCGCCGTGAAGCGCTGTATGGCGTGATTCGCCAGGAACATGATCACGAAGAGCAGCACGATCGTGGCTGCGATTCCGCTCCACCAGACCCACGCCGGCGCGCCGCTGTTGTCGTCGGTCAGCGATTTGATGCCCGAGCCGATGTAGACGGCGGCGGCGGCGCGCGGCGCCATGCCGAGCAATGTGCCGAGCAGGAACAGCGTGAGCGGCACCTTGGTCGCGCTGAGCACCACGTTTGTCATGGCGAAGGGCGAACTCGGCGACAAGCGCACGAGCGTCACCAGAAGCAGCGAGCGCCAGAAACCGCTACGGAGCAACGCGTCATAAACGGCGCGCCACTTGGGGTGCTCGTCGATGATCGTCATCAGGCGCTCGCCGGCGCAGCGACGCCCGATGGCGTAGGCGATCAGGCTGGCGCCGCAGAACCCCGCCAGCGTGGCCGGATAACCGACCGGGAAGTGGAAGATGTAGCCGCCGATGATGGCCTGGGTGTTGGTTGGCAGCAGCGCCAGGCCCGTCAGCACCACGAAGGCGATCACATAGACCGCCAGCCCGGACCAGCCGAGGCCGTGGATCCACGCCGAAATTGTCTCGCCGTTCCAGTAGAGAACTGCGGCGCCGATCAGCGGAACCGTGAGCGCGAAAACGCTCAGGATGCCCAGCGGGCCGAGCCGTCGAAAAAACGCCATGACCTGTCCGTCGGAAGCGGGCGGCGCGGCAGAGGCGTAAGGCGGTGCGGTCTGCTGGCTCATTCCGGGATGCTAGTCGCGCCAATCGGCGTCGGCTACCACGGCGTGGCCTGAAGACGCGCGGAGCCCGCTAGAATTCCGGTGGAGTCGCGCGAACCCTCGGTGGACAATGCCCGCACCGCAACAAGTCGAGCAGCCGGCCGCCGCTTCGGTGAAGCCCGCGCCGCTGTGGCACGTGGTGCTGCTGGACGACGACGACCACACCTATGAATACGTGATCGAGATGCTGCAGGCACTCTTCTACCACGATCTGGAAGTCGCCTATCGCATGGCCTGCGAAGTGGACGCCGACGGCCGCGTCATCGTCGATACCACGACGCGCGAGCGCGCCGAGCTGAAGCGCGATCAGATTCACGGCTACGGTGCTGATCCGCGGCTCGAACGCTCCAAAGGCTCGATGTCGGCGGTCATCGAGCCCGCGGAGTAAAAGCTCGCTTCCCACACCTCGCCGGGCGATTACGATTCGACGCATGAAACGTCAACGCAAGGAGCTTTGCGCCCGCCCGCTCGCGCTCGGCGTGATCCTCTGCTGCGCCACGGCGGCGATCGCGCAAACCGGCCAACCACCAGCGCAACTGCTGGTGGACCTGGCGCGAGACGCGGCAGCGGGCGCAGGCGGCGATTCGCCGCGGGCGATGGAGCTGCGCGTCGACGCGCTGCTCCGCGCGGCGCAGCGGCTCGACCCGCGATCGGTCGATGTGCTGACGCGGCTCTACGAGCTGACGGCGCTGCGCGGCGACGAGGCGAGCCAGCGCACGCTGCTCGACCAACTCGCGGCGGCCGATCCGGACAACGACGGCGTGTGGCTGCGGCGGCTCGAACTCGGTCCGCAAGCCGCGCGCACCCTCGAAGATCGCCAGCGCTGGACGACGGAGCAACTCGCCGGGCAGAACCCGCGCCGGCAGGCGCTGACGCACGTACAGTCGGCGCGGCTGGCTCTGCAACAACTCGACCGCTCGACCGCACGGCAGCACGTCGACGAAGCGCGGCGTGCGTGGCCGGATTGTCCGGACGTGGCCGCAGTCGCGCTCGAGATGCTGACGATGGAATCGCCGGCCGCCGAGAAGCTGGCCGCATTGCTGGCGGCGGTGCGCGCCAATCCGCTGAACGCCGAGCTCTGCTGGCAGGTGGCACTGCTGCTCGATGACCAGGGCCTCGCCGACGAAGCCACGCCCTTCTTCGGGCATGCACGGAGTTTGATCGAGCGCGACGGAACCGACGGACTTTCGCCGCGCAAGCGAGTCGAACTCTCGCGAAACGCACTGCTGCGAGGTGACCGCGAGACGGCGCTGGACTTGGCGCGGCAGGCCGGCGATCGCGAACTGCGTTCGTTCGAGCCGGCGATGTGGCTCTACTGGCTGCACACGCAATTCGAGCAGCCCGAAGCCGCGGAAGCGGTGCGGGCGCGACTGCGCGAGCAGGTGAACGCGATCGACGCGCCGGATTCCTGGCCCGCGGACGTGGTGGCTCAGGCGGCGTGGCTGCTGGTTCGCATGGGCGAAGCGACGGACCGCGCGGAGACGCTTCTGGCGTCGGCCGAGCAGCGGGCGCAGGGTGATGCGTTCACGATGCGCGTCCGTGGATGGCTCGACGCGCAGGCCGGCCGCGCCGACGCCGCGGCGAAAACGCTTACCGGCCTCGAGCGGACCGATCCGTACGCCGCATATCGGCTCGCGATGCTACGAAAGACGGCGGGCGATGCTGCCGGCGCGGGGCAATTGCTCGCGGCGCTGCCGAGCGCGCCGCAGGGCACACACGCCCGGGCGCTGCTAGAAGAGGCCGCGAAGGCGTGCGGGGTGGCGCTGCGCGGCGAAGAACCCGCGGCGCTGGCGACTGTTCTGCGCGTGTTTGACCGCGAGCTGCTCAGTGCAGCGCGGAACAGCGCGGACTGGATTCAAGCGGAGGTAAGCGCGGCGAGCGAACTGGAGACCGGAGCGCCGTGGGCGGTGACGGTTTCGATCTCGAACGGCGGGCGGCATCCGCTGGCGCTGGGGCCGGACTTCATGGTCAATCCGGTGGTGCTGCTCAGCGTCGAGCTGCGCACGGCGCCGGGGCGCGTCTTCGCCAATCATCTCACGATCAATCTCGACCAGCGACGAATCCTGGCTCCGGGCGAAAGCGTGCGCGTGACGCAGACGCTCGACGTCGGCGAGCTGCGCAGCGCGGCGCGGCGGGCTTCGGCCGAGCCGTTCGAGGTGGTCGTTTCGGGCATCCTGGCCCCGGAGCAGGCGCGGAACGGACAGTGGCGCCCGGGACAGGGCGGGCGGCGGCTGGCGGAACGCGTCTTCACGCGCTCCGCAACGCGCACCGACCCCGACACGCTCGCACGCTGGCAGGCGGCGGCAATGGGAAGCGACGACGCAGCGCGGCAGGTGGCGCTGAACGCGTTGGCGGCGGCACTGGCCGAGACGCAGCGAATGGCGGCGCGCGGCGCGCCGACGCCGGGCGGAGCGCGGCAACTATCCGAGACGATTGCCGCGGCGCTTTCGAACGACTCGCCGCGCGTGCGATTTTATGCGCTGGAGGCGCTGGCCCACGCCGGGCTGGATCGCGTGCTGTTCGATCGCGCGCAGGCGTGTTTGGCGCATCCGGATTGGCTGGTGCGGTTGGGCGCAGCGCGGCTGCTGTCGCGGCAGGGTGCGGCGTTCGCCGAGACCGCGGGGCGGCTGGCCGAAAGCGACCCGGATGAGCTGGTGAAGATCCTCGCGCGGAGCTACGCCGGCGAGCCGGCGGGCGCGCAGCCGTAGACACGTAGGGCGAGAGGGGCGGCGATGCGGGTGCTGTCGGGCGTGCAGTCCTCGGGAATTCTGCACATCGGGAACTACTTCGGCGCGATTCAGCAGCACATCGAGCTGCAGAACGCGCACGAGTGCTTCTTTTTCATCGCGAACTATCACGCGCTGACGTCCGTGCAGGATGCGTCGCGCCTGCAGCGGCTCACGCAGGACGTGGCGCTGGATTACCTGGCGCTGGGTCTCGACCCCGCCCGTGCCGCGCTGTTCCGGCAGAGCGATGTGCCCGAGGTATGCGAACTGGCTTGGATTCTGTGCACGGTCACCGGCATGGGCCTGCTGGAGCGGGGGACGTCGTACCGCGACAAGATCGAGAACGGGCTGCCCAGCTCCGTTGGGCTGTTCTACTACCCGGTGCTGATGGCGGCGGACATTCTGATCTACCACAGCGACATCGTGCCGGTCGGCAAGGATCAAACGCAGCACATCGAATTCACCCGCGACATGGCGGGCTACTTCAACAACACCTTCGGCCGGACGGTGCTGAAGCTGCCCGCGGCCCGGCTCAACGAGGCGGCGGTCGTGCCGGGAACCGACGGCCGCAAGATGAGTAAGAGTTACGGCAACACGGTGGACATCTTCGGCGACCCGAAAGCGATCGCGAAGAAGTACAAATCGGAGTTCAAGACCGACTCCACGCCGATGGAGGCCCCGAAGGACCCCGACACCTGCAACCTGTTCGCACACCTGAAGCTGCTCGCCGACCCGGTGGAACGCGACGACTGGGCGCGACGGTATCGGCAGGGAGGCGTCGGCTACGGGATGGTCAAGCAGCGGCTGATCGAGCTGCACGAGGCGAAATTCGGTCCGCTCCGCGAGCGCCGGGCCGCGCTCGCCGCCCGCCCGGACGAGGTCGAGGATATATTGCGAAGCGGAGCGCAGCGCGCTCGCGCGGCGGCCGCCCCGGTGATGGCCGCGGTTCGCGAAGCGTGCGGCATCGTCGCGCCGAGATGACCGTCCAGGGGATTCGCGTGTCAGCCGAGTACCGAGTGCAGCTCGACGTCTTCAGCGGCCCGCTGGATCTGCTGCTGTACCTCATCCGCCGCGAAGAGCTGGACATCGAAGACATCGCAATCCGCAAGGTCACCGCGCAGTATCTGCAATATTGCCGGCTGCTGGATTCGATCGACCCCAACGTGGCGGGCGAATTTCTGGTGCTGGCGGCGACGCTGATCGAGCTGAAGTCGCGCGCGCTGCTGCCCACGCCGCCGATCGAGCCGCTCGAGGACGACGACGATTCGAGCGTGCAGCTCGTGCGGCAGTTGCTGGAGTACAAACGCTTCAAGGATGCGGCGCGCGCTCTGGGCTCGGCGGCTGACGAGCGGCGGCGGCGCTATGCGCGCATTCCGGCGGACCTGCCTCCCGCGCTGGACGGCGTCGAGCTCGAGGACGTGGAAGTCTGGGACCTGGTCCGCGCCTTTGAGCGGGTGATGTCCGCGATCGGCCAGGGCGCCGGCTATCACGAAGTCCGCTACGACGAGACGCCGATCGAGAGCTACAAGCAGGTCATCGTCGAGTCGCTGCTGCTCGGGGGCGGGCTGACGTTCAGCAATCTGTTCGCGCCGCGCAGCACGCGGGCCGAAGTGGTCGGGCTGTTTCTGGCGCTGCTGGAGCTGATCCGCGAGCAGCGCGTGCGTGCCGAGCAGGAGCGCGCCGGCGGGGCGATTCATCTGTTTGCGCTGCAGGAGCTGGAAGAGCCGCTCGCCGCGGAGACCGAACCGGCCGACGATGTCCTCGCCGCGAGCGAAGCGCAGCCTTTTTCGCTGCCGGATTCCGTCGGCGCCGCAGACGAACACCGCAACGGCGAGAGGGAGCACGACGATGACACCTCCAAGTGAGCAGCTGGCCAAACTGGGATTGACGCTGCCGAGCGTGCCGAAGCCGGTGGCGGCCTATGTTCCGTGGGTGCGGCATGGCGATCTGCTGCTGCTGAGCGGGCAGATTCCGGTGCGCGACGGGAAAGTTGCCTACACCGGCCAGGTCGGTTTTCAGCAGACGCTCGAGGCGGCGCAGGACGCGGCGCGGCTGTGCGCGCTGAATGCGATCGCGGTGGCGGCCGAGGCAGCGGGCGGGATCGACAAGATCGCGCGTGTGTTGAAGGTCGTCGTCTACGTGGCCTCGCACGAGGGCTTCACCGACCAGCATCTGGTAGCGAACGGGGCGTCGAACCTGCTGAAGGAGATCTTCGGCGACGCCGGCGCTCACGCGCGGGCCGCGGTCGGCGTGGCGTGGCTGCCGCTGAACTCCGCGGTCGAGGTGGACATCACGTTCACCGTAAATGGATGATCGTCGCCGGCGCCGCGCGCGCGACGAGGGGCCGTGTCCGATTCGCATTCCGAGGCTGATCCGCGTTTTCCCTCCGGCCGCTGGGCAGGCTGGTGGGAGCAATTCCATGCACGCGCGTCGATGCGAATGGTGCTGCACTTCTTCGCCGGCCGGCTGGTGGGCGAGGGGCGCGACGCGGTCGGTGACTTCGTGTTGTCGGGCAGTTACACCACCAGCGACGGCGGCTGTCGGATACTGAAGTCCTACCTCGGCCGTCACGACGTGGACTATGACGGCGTGGCAGCGGCCGGGGCGGATGGCATCCGCGGCGCTTGGACGATCTGGCAGCCGGGCACGCGCATCGTCGACGGCCGCGGCCCTTTTCATCTCTGGCCGACGGGCGAGGGCGGCGCGGAATACCTCGCGCTCGAGGCGGAAGTGCCCCTCGCCGCAGCGCAACCCGCGCGGAATTGCCGTGATTTCGCGCCGCGAGTAGGATCAAATCCGTCGAAACTCGCACGCGACGGAAGCCCATGAGCGCAAGCGCGACCACGCCGAAGATCGAACAGCTCACGCAGGAACTCGGACACGCCATCTTTGAGCGAATCGAGGGTTCGCAGCCCGGCCCCTGGCAGCCCGCCTGGTGGAACGAGCGGCTGATGGAACGCTTCATGCGCGACGAATGGCTGAAGGTGCAGGCCTTCCGCTTCATCGACGCGCTGCCGACCATGCAGGGACTCGACGATGTCGCGCGGCACCTCCGCGAGTACTTCGTTCACCCTGCCTACGCCCGCCCGAACGGCGGCGCGAAACCCGCGCCCACGCGCCGGCAGGCGCAGGCCGCGGCATTGGCCGAGCTCGAGCCGCGCGGCGATGAGCGGCTGCTGCGCTGGCTGTCGGATGCGATGAATTTCGAGCGCGTCGACGGGCTGTGGGCGCGCGGGTTGGCCTGGGCGGCGCAGCAAAGCTCGGTTCGCATGGCCCATCGCTTCATCGCCGGCACGAATCTCGCCGAGGCCGAGCGAACGATTCGGCGGATGCGCGAGCGCGGCCTGGCGTTCACGGTCGACGTGCTCGGCGAGGCGGCGCTGTCGGAACGCGAATCGGAAGAATATCAGCGCATCTACATGGAACTGCTCACGGAGTTGCCGCGGCGGGCGGAGCACTGGCCGGCGGCGCCGCAGGATTTCGGCAGCGGGCGACCCGTGCCGCGCGTAAACGTGTCGGTCAAGCTCACGTCGCTGTACTCACAGAGCGACGCCATCGACCCGGCCGGCACCAAGCGCGGCATTCTCGAGCGCCTGCGGCCGCTGCTGCGCGAGGGCATGGCGCGCGGGGCCCACGTGCACATCGACATGGAGCACTACGCGATCAAGGACCTCACGCTGGATCTGTGCCGCGAGGTGTTCTGCGAGCCGGAGTTTCGCGACTACCCGCACTTCGGCGTGGTGCTGCAGGCGTACCTGCGCGAAGCCGAACGCGACGCGCGCGACATGGTCGATTGGGCGCGGCGCCGCGGCACGCCGATCTGGATTCGGCTGGTCAAGGGCGCGTATTGGGACACCGAGACCGTGCTCGCCGACCAGCATCACTGGCCCTGTCCGGTCTGGCGGCAGAAGTGGCAGTCGGACGCATGCTATGAGCGGGTGACGCGCATCCTGCTCGAGGCGCACGCGCACACGCACGTCGCGTTTGGCAGTCACAACGTCCGCAGCCTGGCGCACGCGATGGCGCTCAAGCGCGTGCTCGAAGTGCCCGGCGATCGTTTCGAGCTTCAGATGCTCTACGGCATGGGCGACCCGCTGAAGACGGCCGGCGTCTCGCTCGGCGAGCGCGTGCGCGTCTACACGCCCTACGGGCAGCTCCTGCCCGGCATGGCGTATTTGATCCGCCGCCTGCTGGAGAACACCGCGAATGAGTCGTTTCTGCGGGTGAGTGTGGACGAGAACACGCCGCGCGACGCGCTGCTGCGCGATCCCGAAGCCGTGGGGCGCGAGACGCCGCCGCCGCCGGAGCGCGTGGTGCTGAAATACGAGTTCGAGGACCTGATCATGGATCCGTTTGAGAACGTGCCCAACGTCGATTACACGCGCGAGGACAATCGGCGCCGCATGAGCGACGCGATTGCGGACTTGCGGCGGCGTCTGCCGCTGGCGTGCAAGCCGGTGGTGGACGGCGAGCGCTTCGAATCGCAGTCGCGCGTGGCGTCAATCAACCCGTCGAAACCCAGCGAGGTGGTCGGCTGGGTGCACGAGGCCGACGCGGCACTGACCGAGAAGGCGATCGAAGCGGCGCGGCGGGCGTTCGGATTCTGGCGACGCGTGGCGCCCGCGGAGCGCGCGGGGTACCTGTTCCGCGCGGCGGAGATCATGGAGCGTCGGCGCTTCGAGCTCTGCGCGCTGGAAGCGCTGGAGTGCGGCAAGCCCTGGCGCGAGGCCGACGCCGACATCTCCGAGGCGATCGACTTCTGCAACTTTTACGGCAAGGAGATGATCCGCCTGACCGATCACATGCGGCGACGCGACATTCCCGGCGAGACAAATGAATATTTCTACACGCCGCGCGGAGTCGTGGGCGTGATTGCGCCGTGGAATTTCCCGCTCGCGATCCTCACGGGCATGGCCGTCGCGGGATTGGTGACGGGGAACGCCGTGATCATCAAGCCGGCCGAGCAGGCATCGGCGATCGCGCGCGAATTGATGGAGATATTCGACGAAGCGGGTCTGCCGGCGGGCGTACTCAATTATGTTCCCGGCCCCGGGCGCGTGGTGGGCGAGACGCTGGTGCGCAGTCCGCACGTCGCGATGATCGCGTTCACCGGCTCGCGCGAGGTGGGTTGTCGCATCAACCGCACCGCCGCCGAGTTGCTGACCGCGCAGCCGGGTATCAAGCGGATCGTGGCCGAGATGGGCGGCAAGAACGCGACGATCGTCGACGTCGACGCCGACATGGATGAAGCCGTGAAAGGCGTGCTCTATGCGGCATTCGGCTACGCCGGGCAGAAGTGCTCGGCATCGTCGCGCTGCATCGTGCTGGCGCCGATCTACGATCGCTTCATCGAGCGGCTGACCGAAGCGGCGCGTTCGGTTCAGGTCGGACCGGCGGATGACTGCGGAACGTTCGTGCCTCCGGTGATTGACGGCGCCGCGTTCGCGAAGATTCGCGAGTACATCGCGATCGGCAAGACGGAAGGGCGCTGCGTGCTGGACGGCGACAGTGCCGAGGCCGTGGTCGCGCTGCGACGAAACACGGCCGCGGGCGGCGACTCCGGCGGCTTCTACATCGGGCCGACGATCTTTGCCGACATCGCGCCGAAAGCGCGCATTGCCCAGGAAGAAATATTCGGACCGGTGCTCGCCGTCATCAAGGCACGCGACATCGAGCACGCGATCGAGATTCTCAACGGCACCGATTATGCGCTGACGGGCGGCATCTTCTCACGCAGCCCGGCCCACATCGCGAAAGCACGCCGCGAATGCGAGGTCGGCAATTTCTACATCAACCGCAAGATCACCGGCGCACTGGTGGATTTGCAGCCCTTCGGCGGCTTCAAGATGTCGGGCCTGGGCAGCAAGGCCGGCGGCCCCGATTACCTGATGCAATTTTGCGAGCCACGCTGCGTGACCGAGAACACGCTGCGGCGCGGTTTCGCGCCCAGCGAACAGGTCGCCGAAATCGTCAGCGAGCAAAGCGTCGCCGGCGGGTGATGGCTAGGCGCGGCGGCGTGCCGCGAAGAGAACCAGGCCGATCGATAACATGCCAACCGTGGCCGGCTCGGGCACGGTAATCCAGCCGCTGTCGTCGCCGTTGCCCGTTCCGAGCACATGGGCAGCCGTCACGAACGGGCCGTTGCCGCCGTCGGGCAGACTCAGGTAGTCGAACGACGCGGCGGAAATCGATTCGGACGAGGTGATGAGATAGCTCACCGAATCGGATCCGTTGAACCGAGATGTCGGCGGCGCATTCGCGAAGTCGAAGCGAAGGTCGTAGAGACCGTCGCCATCGGCCTTGAACGAATCGACCGCCTGCATCACGGACGTCGCCGCGGGTCCGCCGGAGTCGTACGCGACCGACAGCAGAGTGGGGTCAAGCGCCGGATCGAGGTTGAAGTACCACTCGTCGACGAACTCGGTGGAGCCGATGAGCAGGCTCGTCAGCGTGAGCTCGACGCCGCCCGGGACGTCTTCGAACGTTGCGCGTAGGTACGGGCCGGCTCCGTCCGGAGCAACCGCGCCGCTGAACTCGACCGACAGATCAAACTGCAGATCTCCGTAAACCGTGCCGCTTCCGATAACTGCGAGAGTCGCCGCAGTGCCGAGAATCCGATTCATTTTGGCTCGCTCCTTTTCCCGGAACCCTTTTAGGTAAACCGCTCCCGGAAATCAAGCGTCACTTGCGATTCACGCGCGGAACTATCCAGATGGGTGAGACCGACACGATCCACCGGCGGGGTTTCCCGTTCGCTAGACTCCGCGAGCAATGCGGATCGGCGCCATCCAACTCGACACCCCGCTCGCGCAGGCCGCGCTCTCGGGCTACTCCGACAGCGCCATGCGGCGGGTCGCCCGTCGACACGGCGCGTCCTACACGCTGCACGAAGTCGTGCTCGACCGATTGGTGATCGAGCCGGGGCGGCTGCGCGACCGAATCCTCGACCTGGCGGAAGACGACCACCCCGTCGGCGGGCAAATCATGGGGGCCGAGCCGGAGAAATTCGCGCAGGCGGCGACGATCATGGCCGAGGCCGGTTTCGACGTGATTGACGTGAATTTCGGCTGTCCGGTGAAGAAGGTGCTCGGTCGTTGCCGGGGCGGATATCTGCTCAGCGACCCGGAGACCGCGATCGACATTTTGCGGCGTGTGCGCGACGCCGTTCCCGAGGACAAGCCGGTGACGGTGAAGATGCGCCGCGGCATGGACGACAGCGCCGAAAGCGAGCGCAATTTCTTTCGCATCTTCGACGCCGCGTGGGACCTGGGCGTGTCGGCGATCACGGTGCACGGCCGCACGGTGAAGCAGAAGTACGTCGGGCCGAGCCGCTGGGAGTTTCTGGCACGTGTCAAGCGCATCGCCGGCGAGCGCACGATTCTCGGCAGCGGCGATCTGTTCACGCCGCAGGACGTGGTGCGCATGCTGGCGGAGACCGGCGTCGACGGCGTGACCATCGCGCGCGGCTGCATCGGCAACCCGTGGATCTTCGATGAGTGCCGGGCGCTTCTGCGCGGCGAGCCGCTGCCCGGGCCGCCGAGCGTCGCGGCGCAGGGGCGGACCATTCGCGCCCATTTCGAGTTCGCCGAGCAGACGCACGGCGAGCATGCGGCGTCGCGGGTGATGCGCAAGTTCGGCATCAAGTACAGCGAGCTGCACCCGATGGGTCGCGCGGTGCGCGACGCGTTCATCGCGGTCAACACGCGCGGCGACTGGCTGCGCGTGCTCGACGAGTGGTATTCGCCGGCGCGCGACTGGCCGCCAGGCATTCGCAAGACCGGCCCGGGCGAACTCGTCGCCGCGGGCGCGAGCCTGTGCGACGCGTCCTGACGGCGGGTCCCGTCTTTCATCCGAGCCAGGAGCGGTTCGGGGCTCGGATCAGAACGCGAAGGGGCCCGCGAATGACTTCCGGGCGCGGATTACCGGCAGTCGCTGTTGAAATCGGCCAGCATTTGCCCGAGATCGGACAGGTCCACGAATCCGTCGCCGCCGCCCAGCGGGAACACATCCCCTTGCGCGCGGGTCTTGCCGGAGGTGAGCGGGTCGAAGTTGCTGAGCAGCACGCCGAGGTCGCTCAGATCGACGATGCAGTCGCCGGCGGCGGGCGAGACGTCACTGTTGTCGCAGCCCGGCGCGGGCCGGCTGCAGCCGACGTCGTCGCCGAGGCGAACGAACGTCGCTACGGACGGCACGCGGTCGCTGTCCACGACGAACAGCATGTAGTAGCCGGGCGGAGCGTGATTGCCGTCCGCCGGCGCGACGCCGAACAGGTCGTCGCCGCTGCGTGTGAACGGGATCTCGACGTAGCGCTGCTGCATGTTGTTCGAGTGCGTGACGCTGGCCGGAGCGATGAGCGCCACCGCGCTCACATCGGCGGCCTGCGGGCTGCTCACGCGAAACGTGAAGCCATAGCCGATCTCCGGCGGCGCATCGCTGATCGCGGGCCGCGGCCCGCGATGCAGGTAATCCGGTTCGTAGATCTCCGCGGTGTAGGAGCTGTCGCCGAAGTTCTGTCCCGCCGACAGCACGCGGGCGTCCGGCAGCAGCACCGCGGTCGAGTGATACATTCGGCCGTTCGTCTGCGTGGGCAGTAGCGTCCAGGTGTCGGTCTCGGGGTCGTACAGTTCGGAGTTGAGCACGGGCTGGTCGAACAGCCCGGATTGACCGCCGCCGACCGCGAGCACCGTTTTGTCGGGCAGGATGACCGCGTTGAAATGGCCGCGCGGAATATTCATCGACGCCAGCGGCAGCCACTCGGGCTGGGCGTCGTTGAAGTTGATGGATTCGACCGCGTTGGTGGGATCGTCGGCGCTGATGAACTGATAGCCGCCCATGAGCATGATTTCGTTGGTGCGGCCGGGAATCAGCACGCTCGGCGCGTTCCAGTGAATTCCGTAGAACGTGTTGTCGACGAACGTCCACACGCCGCTGTCGGCGTCGAACGTGTAGGTGCTGAGATTGGGCCCGACGTGCGCGATGAGCCCCGACGTCAGCACGTGCATGTTGGGATAGAGGTCGACGAAGCGATTTGCGCCGGCGATCAGCGATAGCCCCACGCCCGGCGTAAATAGCTCGACACGCGGGTTCAGTTCGCAGTTCAGCCGCAATCCCGAGAAAATCGTGACGCGGCCGTCGCCGAGCGTCACGTTCGTCGGGTACCAGCGGCCGTCCACCATGTTCTGAAGCTGCGTCCAGGTTTCGGTGAACGCGTCGAAGGTGTACGTGTCGCGCCGGCCCTGAAACTCGCAGGCGTAATCGTTGCCGCCGGTGACGTAGAGCGAGCCGTCGGCGAGCAGGCTGGCGCCACTGCAGAACAGGTCGGTGAATCCGTCTACCGCGGTGAACGAATCGGAGACCGAATCCCACAGCACGGCTTCGCTGCCGCCGGCGCCGACGAATTCGTAGTGCAGCACGCGTCCGTCGGGCATGAGCGCCGCATGGATCGCGATCACGGGCCAGTCGCGCGGCGCACTCCAGACGCCGAGTCCGCTGTCGCCCGTCGGCAACGCGATCGGCGCTCCGGGCCTGCTCGGTACACTGATCAGCGGGTAGTACGGGCAAGCGGGCGCGGGCGGCGCGGCCATGCTGAGAGTCAATGCAAGCGCGGGCGCAGACACAGTGCGAAACAACGAACGCATGGTGCTCTCCCCTCGTTGGCGAAGTGGCTCTGGGCCAGTATAGGCACGAGGTGCGGGACTTTCCGCGCCCGACCGGCCTGTGCGTGTCCTCCTCGGCGATTCGTGCGCGGTTTGAGGGGCGTGACCTGTGGAACTCCTGCTTCTCGCCAAGTCCAGCTACGCGTTTGAGCTATCGATCACGTTCTTTCTGCAACTCGCGGTGATCCTGGGCGCGATTCGGCTCGTCGGATTTTTTGCGCGCTGGGTCGGTCAGCCGCAGGTCGTCGGCGAGATGATCACGGGCGTTTTACTTGGGCCGTCGCTGCTGGGAGTGGTTGCGCCCGAGCTGGCCGGCGCGCTGTTCCCGAGGCAGCAGGTGACCGACGGCGTCGCGGTGCAGCACCCGTTGATGGTGGTGATCTACTGCGTGGCGCAGATCGGCCTCGTGCTCTACATGTTCGTCGTCGGGATGGAGTTTCGCTCGGACATCGTGCTGGCGAAGCTGCGCGCCGCCGCCTCGATTTCCCTGGCGGGAATTCTCGCTCCGTTCGCGCTGGGCGCCGCCATCGCATGGCTCACGCACGACGGCGGATTGCTGTTTCAGGCGAACGTCAGCCTGGCCGAGTCGGTGCTGTTCATGGGTGCGGCGATGTCGATCACCGCGTTTCCGATGCTGGCGCGGATCATCGTCGAGCGTGGCATCGCCGGAACGACGGTGGGTACGCTCTCGCTGGCGGCCGGGTCGATCGATGACGCACTCGCGTGGTGCATTCTGGCGATCGTGCTGGCCAGTTTTCAGGACGACCCCGCGCTCGCGGTCTGGGCGATCGTCGGCGGGCTGGCCTACGCGGTGCTCTGCACGACGCTGCTGCGGCGGTGTGTGCAGCCGCTGGCGGGCACGGTGTCGCCGGGCTCGGGCGTGCCGCCGACCGTGCTGGGGCTCGTGCTGGTGCTGCTGATGCTGGGCGCCTGGTTTACCGACTTCGTGGGCATCTACGCGGTTTTTGGGGCGTTCATTCTGGGGCTGGCGATGCCGCGCGGCGTTTTCGTCGACGAGCTGCGGCGCACGATCGAGCCGCTGACGGTCGGGTTGCTGCTGCCGATGTTCTTCGTCTACTCGGGCTTGAACACGCAGATGACGCTGGTGAACACGCCGACGCTCTGGCTGATCGCGCTGGGCGTGCTGCTCGCGGCGTGTGCCGGAAAAGCCGGCGCCTGCTGGGCGGCGGCGCGCCTGCACGGCGAAAGCAATCGCGACGCGGCGGCGATCGGCGCGCTGATGAACGCACGCGGGCTGATGGAGCTGATCATCCTGAACATCGGGCTGGAGCACGGCGTCATCACGCCGACGCTGTTCTCGATCATGGTGATTATGGCGATCGTCACCACGCTGATGGCAACGCCGCTGTTTCAACTCGCGATGCGCGGCGACGGGGCCGCCGCGCGTTGAGGTTCAGAAGCAAGACCGGACGTTATTGGCTCTATCGCGGTCGCCGACGAGGCCCCGAATTGCGCCTGGACCGTTCTTATCGGTTGCAACTGCGATGTGCAAATCGTCGCGCCTGCGCCATTTGCGCGAGGCCATTCGAGGTTGTGCCGGGCGTGCGGAATCGGTACAAGAGAGCCGGGTTCTGCGGGGGGTCCCGGGCATACCCGGCCGCTGGAACCCAGCAAGGCGAACTACGAAAAGGGGTTTAGTCATGAGAGACTGGAGTGGAACGCTCCGGCTGCGCGCAGCGATCGCCGCGGTCGGGGTGCTCGGTTGCGGAATCGGCGTTGCAGGAGCCGGCGTCTGCATCGGCGATCTCGACGGCGACAGCGACGTCGATCTGAGCGATCTGGGCGTGCTGCTGGCCAACTACGGCCTGAGCGGCGCGACGCCCGAGCAAGGCGACCTCGACGGCAACATGATCATCGACCTGTCCGATCTGGGCTTGATGCTGGCGGCGTTCGGGCAGCCGTGCGCGGCGCCGCCGACGCTGCTGGAACTGGCCGGCAACCCGCTCGCGGAGTATCCGCACTTCGAGTTCGTTCAGGCCTTCAATACCGGCGAGGAGGTCTCGGTCGGCATCGACCCGACGCGGTCCGGCGGCGCGATCGGCGGGGCGCTCTACGTCGTCGCGAACAAGACGGCCGCGGAGTGGGACGCCGACTCATCGCTGGTCGACGTGCGCGCGGGCGGCGCGCAGGTTGTCGCCATTACCGGCAGCACGATTCAGGAGAACACGTTCACGGTCGCGCTCGCGGGTGAACTGAACGCCGACGCGGGCACGGACCTCGGCGTGGGGTACGACGTGGTGCTCGACGCAGACGCCGACGGCCGGCTCGGCGCCGGCGATCTGATTGACGGTCGCGGAGACGAGGCCGGACTTTACGTGTTTCGCAATCTGACGACGCTCGGGCCGCTGGCGACGACCAGTGTGACCTACACCGGCGGGCGCTTCCTGGACCAGAAGACCTGGTACCCGAGCGACATCGCGAACCTCGGCCCGCGGCCGCTGGTCGTGATCAGCCACGGCAACGGGCATCAATACACCTGGTATGACTACGTGCAGCAGCATCTCGCCAGCTACGGCTACGTGGTGATGAGCCACGAGAACAACACGCAGCCGGGCATCGAGACCGCATCGCAGACGACGCTGCGCAACACCGACTACTTCCTGGCCAACCTCGACACGATCGGCGGAGGCGTGTTCAACGGCTTGATCGACGCGGAGCGCATCGTGTGGATCGGGCACAGCCGCGGCGGCGAGGGTGTGGCGCGCGCGTATGACAAGCTGCTCGATGGCGCGTTCGTGCCGACCGATTTCACGATCGACCAGATTCGCCTGATCAGCAGCATTGCGCCGACCGACTTCCTGCTGACCGACGCCTCGAACCCGCACGACGCGTTCTATCACCTGATCGCGGGCTCCGCGGACGGCGACGTGAACGGAGGCGTTTCGAGCGACATCGTGCAGTACATGCACATCTACGGTCGCGCGACTGACTACCGACAGGCGACGCAGGTGCAGGGCGCCGATCACAACGATTTCAACTGTTGCGGGATTCAGGATTTCGCGGGCCCGGCGGCAACCGAGCTGGGCCGCACGACGGTGCAGACCATCACCAAGGCGGTGTATCTGGCGCTGGTCGAGCACTACGTCGACGACAACACCCCGGTGCGCGAATACCTGTGGCGGCAATACGAAGGCTTCCGCTCGGACAGCGCGCCATCGACCGCGACGGTCAGCCACCAGTATGTGGCCGGCGGCGGCGCGGGGAATTACGTGATCGATGATTTCCAGACCGAAACATCGACCCTCGTCAGCAGCAGCGGCGGCGCGGTGACCTCGACCGTGACGAACCTCGTCGAAGGGCTGCTCGATGACGGCAATACGAATTACAACTGGCTGGCGTCGGACCCCATGAACGGCATGACGCACGCGATGTCGACGGACATCTCGCGCGGCGCCGTGTTCGACTGGGCGGCGGGAACCAACGCGTTCATCGAGTGGGAGATTCTCGCCGGCGAGCGCGACTTGACCGATGACAGCTACCTTTCGTTCCGCGGCTGCCAGGGTACGCGGCATCCGAACACGACCGCGGTGCTTGGCGATCTCGATTTCAGCGTCACGCTGCGCGACGGGGCCGGCAATACAAGCTCGATTTCGATCGGGGCCTACGGCGGCGGGCTCGAGGAGCCGTATCAGCGCGGGGATTTCGGCGCCGGGCCGGGCTGGCTGAACGAGTTCGAGACGGTTCGCGTTCGCCTCACGGATTTCGTCGCGAACGGTCGCACGCTTGACCTGGGCGACGTGGTGGCGGTGCGATTTGACTTCGGCGACGGCTTCGGCTCGTCGCAGGGGCGAATCGGAATCGACGACGTGGAGATCATCCCCGCGATCGAATCGCTGCCGATCCGCGTGGAGCGCGCGAGCAGCGCAAGGTCGCAGACCGCGGCGATCGAAGAGCGCGACGCGGCGAGTCACACGCCGGAGGCGCCGGTCGCCATCGACGATGTGGTGTACGCGCGGCGCTTCACGCTTGCGCATCCTGACGCGTTCCAGTGGCGCAGCGAACGGCCGCAGTATCGCGACGGCTGGGTGCTCGTGGTGCGAACCGATCCGGAGCTGCTGCGCCCGACGCAGCTCGCGCAGCGGCAACTGCTGGTCGGCGAGCAGATCGCCGAGCGCGTCAACGTCGGCTACGGTTCCGGGCATCTGGTGGTGGTGGTGCCGGGCGGGGTAGAGCTAGCAACGGCGATCGTGCGACTCGGTTCGGCCGAATTGCCCGAGCGGGTCGATGCGCAGTGGCTCGCGCGCGAGACGCTGGCCGCGGCCGGTCTGGCGCCGGTCGGAGCGGAGTCGGCGGCACGGGCGGAGACGCTCGGCGGCGGCGTCAGTTCAGTCGCGTCGCGCGAGGCGCTCGATGAACTGCTGGCGGAGCTGGTGGAGACCTATGCGCCGGATGAGAGCGATCTGATCGCGGCGCTGCGGCTGCGGTCGAGCGAATAACCGCACGGCGCGCAACGCGGGGGGCGGCGTACGGTTGATCGGACCGCGCGCCGCCCCTCGTCGTTTCCCGCGGTTCTATTTCCGAGCGACGAGCCCGATGAGTCGGTAGAGCAGCTTCGCGGCCAGGAATTCCGTCACGTTGTTCGGAGGAATCGGCCGCACCTCGACCAGGTCGGCGCCGACGATGGTGCGTTCGCGCGCGACCTCCGACAGCAGGTCGGTCACCTGATACCAATCGAGGCCGCCGGGTTCGGGGGTGCCGGTGCCCGGCGCGAAGGCGGGGTCGAAGCCGTCGATGTCGATCGTGACGTAGACGGGGTCGCCCAACGAAGCGAGCACGCTGGCGATCCAACCCGGCGTCTGGCGGCAGGTGCGGGCGGAGAGAATCGCGAGGTCCTTCTGCCGGATGAAGCGCGCCTCGTCCTGCGAGTAATTGCGCAGCCCGACCGCGACGGCGGACACGCCCATGTCGTGGATGCGGCGCATCACGCAGGCGTGGCTGTGCGGGCTGCCCTGGTATTCGGCGCGCAGGTCGGCGTGGGCGTCGATCTGGAGGACGCTCAGGTTCTTGTGCTTCTCGCGCACGGCGCGCACGAGGCCGGCGGTCACACTGTGTTCGCCGCCGAGGCCGATCAGGAATTTGCCGTCGCGCACTGGTTTGCGGGCGCGCTGGTAGACCTCGTGCAGCGTCGCCTCGGGGCCGGCGACGTTGACGGACACCGGGTCGAGCGTGGCGACGCCGCTGGCGTAAGACTCGCGGGCCAGGAATTCGTCATACAGCTCCACCTGCTGCGAAGCGCTGATGATGGCGCGCGGGCCGTCGCGCGTGCCGACGGCGTAGCTGGTCGTGGAGTCGTACGGAATCGGGAGCACCGCGAAGCGCGCGGTCTTGTAATCGCAGTAGCGACCGGGCAGGGCCAGGAAATTGTCGGGTACGGTTTCGCTCATGAGATCCCCTGCGCGCCGCGCGAATCGGGGCGCGTTCGCCGAACGGATGCCGGACGAAAGACTGGTGCGCTAGTCGTCGAAGAGCAGCACGGCCGCGGCGACCACGGTCGTCCACAGCCCGTTCTTGTCGCCCTCGGCGCTCTGCACGTAGGCGTTCGTGCGCACGATGTGGCCCGACATGCGGTAATACTCGCGCCGCTCGTCGTAGTCGGCGTCGGGGTCGAATTCGAGATCGAGCGTGCTGGCGAGCATGCTGGCCGCCATGTCCTCGACGAAATCGGCGGTCTTCTTTTCCGTCATGCCGAAGCCGTGATGCTCGGAGATGTAGCCGTGGCGTTCGCCGACGGCCGGCAGCGCAAGACCGATGCCGGCGGAGATCAGGCGGTTGGGCTCATCGGTGCGCTCCTCCGCGAGGACGCAGAATGTGATCTGCCCGGGCATGATCTCTTTCAGGCCGCCTTTTGTGGCGACGATCTTGCAGCCCGGCGGAAAGATGCTGGAGACGCGCACCAGATTGCACTGCGCGATGCCGGCCTTGCGCAGCGCCACCTCGAACGATTGGAGCCGATTGCGATGCACGCCGACGCCTCGCGTGAAGAACATCCGCGTCGGGACGAGGTTGATCATTCCGGTTCAGGCCTCCATGCGGTGGCGAGATGCGCTTCGCCGGGCGTCATCGGGTTCGCAACCACGTTTTGAAGGGCGGGATTATAGCGTCCTGGGGGGCGTCAACAATGTTCTCGGGCCACGAGCGCGGAGTGGTTCGCCAACCGGGGCGTATTGAACACTCCAGGTACAGGAGCCACGGCGCGGCGACGTCGCGCCGAACTGTCGGGGCGGCGGTCGCCGCCTCGGGGGAGTCACCTCACAGGTCTCGGGCCGGCGTCCCTCGGGCGTCCGGCCCTGATCTGCTTGCGGTCGCGGCGCCCGCCGGGCACCATGGCCGATGTCATGCATACGCAGCCGCTGTTGCTTCTCGAAACGACGCGCGAGTCGCTTGCCCGCGAGTGGACGCCGACGGACGAAACGGGCCTATCGGTCGCCCTCTCGCCGGACGCCGCGCCGCATGCGCTTCGGGCGGCGCTCGCGGCGGGCGGCGTGCATGCGATTCGGGTCGCCGCCGGCGAGTCGCAGGACCTGGCGCATCCGGTGGCGCAAGTTCGGGCGCGGTCGCGCGAGCGCGTGTGCGCGGTGCTCGACGTTGCGGCTGAGCACTGCTGCGGCCGGGTTGTGCTGGAGCCGACGCGTCGCGCGGCCCCGGATTGCGGTTCGTACGCCTTGAGTCTGGCTTGGATTAGCGAGTGCGCGACGGAGCTTTCGTTCGAGGCTGACGCGCGATCGGTCGATCTGCTGTTCGACATCGGGCCGGCGGGCGTGCCGCTGTCGCCGATGGACGCGGGCGAACTCATCGAGCGCAGCGAGTCGCCGTGGCTGGGTGTGGCGCTCGATCTGGGATGTGCTCAAAGGCTGGGTGACGCCGCGAGCTGGATCGAGTGGCTCGCGGGCAGCGCGCGGTACATGCGCATCACCGATTGCGATCCGTCCGACGGAAGCGTGCGCACGGTGAGCGATGCGCGCGGCGCGGTGGATTGGCGGCGTGTGGCGCGGGCGCTATGTGATAGTCGCTTCGATGGCGTGCTGGCGGTTGCGCCCGACGCGCGCGATTGCGCCGCGGTGGCGCTGCTGATCGAGACGGTGCGCGGGCTCAGGACCGCCGGCGCCGAGTCGGGGGGCGCGCGTGGCGTTTGACCTGAGCACACTCTTGCAGGGAGTGCTCGTCGCGGACGGCGCGTGGGGCACGCACTTGCGCGCGACCGGCTTCTCCGGGCCGGCCGAGGCGCTGAACGTCGAGCAGCCGTTTCGCGTGGAGGCGCTGGCGCGTGACTACCTGTCAGCGGGCGCGCGCCTGCTGACGACAAACACTTTCTCGGCCAATCGGCTGGCCCTGTCGCGCTTCCAGAGCACGCTTGACCCGGTCGCGCTTGCGCGGGCCGGGGCGCAGATCGCCCGCCGCGCCGCCGACGAGATGGGGGGCGTCGTCGTGGGCGGCGTCATCGGACCCAGCGGGCGCATCCTCGCCGTTCGCGAGGCCTCCGCGGACGTGGTGCGCGAGGCGTTTCGTGAGCAGGCGCTGGCCCTTGTCGAGGGCGGCGTCGATCTGCTGGTGCTGGAGACGTTCAGCGAGCTGGAGGAATGCGAGCTTGCCCTCGAGGCGGTGCGGGCCGTGGCGGCGACGATGCCCGTTGCCGCGTGCATGTCGTTCGACTCCGGGCCGCAGCGAACGCTGACCGTGATGCGGGCGGAAGCGGGCGAGTGTGCAGCGCGGCTGACGCAGGCCGGCGCGGACCTGATTGGATCGAACTGCGGAGCGGGCATTGCCAATGCGTTGCCGGCGCTGGTGGCGCTGCGGGCGCATACGGAACGACCGTTGTGGGCCAAGCCGAGCGCAGGACTGCCGGACATTCTGGAAGGTCGCACGGTCTATCCCTACACCGCGGATGACCTCGGAGCGCATGTTACGGCGCTGCTGGACGCAGGGGTTGCCGTGCTCGGCGGTTGCTGCGGCACGGGGCCGGAGCACATTCGGCGCGTGGCGTCGCTGGTTGCCGCGCGGCAGCGCGCGCGGCGCTGATGGAGCGCAGCGCCAGCCGTCGTCAGACCGGCAGCGGGTCGGCTGCGAATACCGCGGTTGAGATCGGCCGGCGCTCGCGCACGAAGCTCACGAATCGCGAGAATACGTACTCCGCGTCGTGCGGGCCGGGGCTGGCCTCGGGATGGAACTGCACCGCCATCACCTGCTGATCGGCGTGCACGAAGCCTTCGAGACTGTCGTCGTTGAGATTCAGATGGGTGGGTTCGCCGCCGATGCGGCGCAGCGACTCGAGCTCCACCGCGAACCCGTGATTCTGGCTGGTGATTTCGACGCGGTTCGCCGGGATGTTTAGCACGGGCAAGTTGCCGCCGTGATGTCCGAAGCGCAGCTTGTAGGTCTGCGCGCCGAGCGCCAGGGCGAGCATCTGATGACCGAGGCAGATGCCGAAGATCGGGAGCTGCCCAAGCAAATCGCGGAGCATTGCGATGGTGTCGGTAACTGCGGCGGGGTCGCCCGGGCCGTTGCCCACGAGCAGGCCGTCGGGCGTCAGCTCGCGCAGCGTCGCCGCGGGTGTGCCGGCGGGAACGACCGTCACGCGGCAGCCGCAGGCGACGAGGTGCCGCAGCATGTTGTGCTTGATGCCGCAGTCGATCGCGACGATGTGCGCGTCGGAGTCGGCGCGTCCGTGCTGCCTTGGCGCCTGAACCGCCGAGGCGCCGCATGCGTCGACGCCCGGCGTGCACTCGGATTCCGGCGGCGTCCAGAGCGGCTCGCTCCAGTGCTGCACGCCGGCCGAGGTGACGCGCGTGACGAGGTTTGAGCCGCTCATGCTCGCGGATTCGCGCGCGAGGCGAACGAGTTCGAGGTCGCCGAGCGTCTCGGTCGAGAGCGCGCCGCGCAGCGCGCCGTGGATGCGGATGCGCCGTGTCAGGGCGCGCGTATCGACGCCGCACAGGCCGATCAGGTTGAATTCCGCGAGGAAATCCTGCAGCGCGGCGGTGGCGCGGTAGTTGCTGGGACGCGGAGCGAGGTCGCGTATGACCATGCCGGCGAGGTGCGGTCGCCGCGATTCGAAGTCGGCGGGATTGACGCCGTAGTTGCCGATCTGCGGAAACGTCATGACGACGATCTGCCCGCAGTACGAGGGGTCGGTGAAGATTTCCTGGTAGCCGGAGTGTGAGGTATTGAACACGACTTCGCCGGTGCGCGTGCCCGCGCCGCCGAAGGCCGTGCCCGTGAATACCGATCCGTCTTCGAGCGCCAGTTTGGCCAGCAAGCGTCAGGCTCCCGCGTTTCCGAGGTACCCCATGAGTCGCGCGACCGCCTCGGCGCCGGCGTCGAGGTCGGGAATGCGCACTTTCTCGTTCGGCCCGTGTGCAGCGCAGTCAGGGCTCGCGAATCCGAGCATCAGGCTGTCCGCGCCCAGCACGCGCTTGAACATGGGAAGAATCGGCAGCGTGCCGCCCTCGCGAACGAACGCGACTTCGCGACCGAACGCTTCGCGCAGTGCCCGCTCCGCCGCCTTCAGACCCGAGTGATCCTCGGGAGTGACGTAGGCGTCGGCGTTGCGGCCGTGCGTGAGGATCTCGAGCCGCACCGTTGCCGGGCAGCGCGCGCGAATCGTCTCGTCGAACGCTTTCGCGATCTGCTCGGCGGGTTGACGCGGCACGAGCCGCATGCTGATCTTGGCGCCGGCCTTGGCGGGAATGATGGTGTTGGCGCCTTCGCCCTGATAGCCGCCGTAGATGCCGTTGACTTCGAGCGTCGGGCGGATTGAGCGCCGCTCCATCGACGAGAAGCCGGTTTCGCCCACCAGCCCCGGCACACCCAGGTCGCGCGTGTACTTGGCGTCGTCGAGTTTGAGTTTGGCGAGTTGCGCGCGGATGGTCGGCGTGGCTTCCATCACGTGGTCGTAGAAACCCGGGATCGTGACGCGGCCGTCGCGGTCGTGCAGCGAGGCGATGATCTCGGCCAGCACGGTCGCGGGGTTGGCGATGCTGCCGCCGTAAGACCCGCTGTGCAGATCGTGCTTGGGGCCGCTCAGCCGCACTTCCTTGTAGACGAGGCCGCGCGTGCCGACGGTGATGGTGGGCCAGCCGTCTTCGTGCATGCCGGTGTCGGAAATCAGGATCGCGTCGCAGCGCAGCAGATCGCGATGGGACTCGATGAACGAGCCGAGATTCGGCGAGCCGATCTCCTCTTCGCCCTCGATCAGCAGTTTCAGGTTGATCGGCAACTTGCCGGTCGTAGACAGCCACGCGGCGGCGGCGCGCAGATAGAGCAGCACCTGCCCCTTGTCATCAGCCGAGCCGCGGCAGATGAGCCAATCGCCGTCGCGCACGGGCTCGAAGGGGTCGTCTTTCCACAAGGCGCGGTCGCCGATCGGCTGCACATCGACGTGCCCGTACACCAGGTACGTCGGAGCGCCGGGGGCGCTCAGCCACTCGCCGTATACCAGCGGATGGCCGCCGGTCTCCATGATCTGCGTGTTGAAGCCGATCTCGCGGCAGCGGCTCGCAGTCCAGTCGACGGCCTTGCGCACGTCGACCTTGTTCTCGGGTTTGGTGCTGATGCTGGGAATGCGGCACAGATCGCTGACCCATGCCAGGTGCGCCGCTCGTTGGGCGCGAAGATATTCGATCACCTTTTCCAAGGATGCTCCTCCGCTTGGGTCGCCGATCGTGTCGCCGCGGGGCGGCACGCGTGCGCATTGTAGGGCGGCGGTCGTCGGGACCGTAGGGGGCCGGACGCGGCGCGGCTACCATGAGCGGCATGGCCAGTCGAACGGTGCGACAGCGCCTCAAGGCGATGTACCTTCTGATCGTGATCGTGTTGGCGATTGCGGTGTATGCGGTTACGCCGGCGGATGTGCGGCAGGCGATCTACGACACGTATTTGAAAGAGGGGCTTGCGCGACTCGTCGGTAAGAAACCGGACCCGCAATGACCCGCGGCGCAGCTCAACGCCGAAGACCTTCCCAGCCGGGCGCGGCGCCGTCGACCGCGAGCGGATCGACCGTAACGATCTGGTAGCGCCCGTCGCGAAACTCGAACTCGACGCGCCAGCGCGACCGGTGAAAGCCGGAGAAATCCTTGTCGCGCAGGTGAGTGAGATAGGCGACGGTGGCTTCGACGCGATCGCCGCGGCGCTGCGTTTCGGATGCGGTGCGCGTGACGGTGTGGAACGTCAGCCGTTGCTGCCAGACTTTGACGAGCTCGACGAGCGCGGTGCGATCCATGCCACCGGCCGCGAAGTCGTCTGCCAGCGCCGCTTCGAGGCTGGCGGTGCGTGCCCGCAGCATGTCCTGCTCGATGCCGGCGAGAATCGTCAGCACCGCTTCGCGCGGCGTGGTCACGAGCGCCTGAACCACGAAGAGCGCCACGAAGACAGGCAGCGCGATTTGCAACGGGCGCGGTCTGTTATGGCGGCGCCACACGACCAGGAGCGCGAAGAGCGTGACGAAGGCCACGCCGGCGAGAGCCGCGGGCGATTCGAGAATCAGCCACTCGAGGGTCTGCATGGAGTCTTTCGCGGCGGGCGGTTACCAGCCGATCGTGTTGTACCCCGCATCGACGTAGTGCACTTCGCCGGTCACGCCGCTCGAAAGGTCGCTGAGCAGGTAGAGCCCGCTCTTGCCGACCTCTTCGGCTTCGATGTTGCGCGCCAGGGGGGCCTTGGTGGGGTAGTGGTCGAGCATGCGTGTGAAGCCGCTGACGCCGGCGCTCGAGAGCGTGCGGACCGGACCGGCGGAGAGCGCGTTGACGCGAATCTGCTTTTCGCGACCCAGCTCGGCGGCGAGGTAGCGCGTGGATGACTCGAGCGCCGCCTTTGCGACGCCCATCACGTTGTAGCCGGGAATGACCTTCACCGAGCCCATGTAAGTGAGGCAGAGGGCGGAAGCGCCGGGCTTCAGGAACGGCAATCCTTCGCGGCACATCGCGACGAAGGAGTAGGCGCTGATGTCCATCGCCTGCAGGAAGTCGGCGCGGCTGGTGCGGAAGAACGGCTCCGACAGCGACTCGCGGCTTGCGAAGGCGACCGAGTGCACGAAGAAATCGAGCGGTCCGAGCACCTCGTGCGCCTGATGGAACGTGGCGCGAATCTGCTCGTCGTCGCCGACGTCGCACGGCACGATCAGCTTGGCCTGAATCGGCTCGGCGAGCTGCCGCACGCGACGCTCCATCTTGGGGTTGGGGAGGTGATTGAAGCCCAGCTCGGCGCCTTCGGTGTGCAGGTGCTGTGCGATGTGCCAGGCGAGCGAGTGGTCGTTCGCGACGCCGAAGATGAATCCGCGTTTGCCGCTCATCAGTCCCATTCGTGCTCCTTCGGGTGCGGCCTGTGCGTGACCGCCCGGAAGAGTCTACCCGAGCGCCGCAGCCGCGACGCCGCTGCGGCTATGCGCGCCGCCCCCGCGGCCGTACCATTCTTCGCTCACCAGCCGCCGCGGGACCCCGCCTGCGAACGCCCGGTGAACGAGGCACTATGGAAACCCGACGCCTGTTTACCGCCATGTTCTTCGCGCTGGCGGTGTTCTTCGCGTACCAATGGATCTACAACTGGGCCTATCCCATGAAACCCGCGGCCCCGCCCGCGGATGCGGCGTCGCAGCCGACGCCCGGTCCGGCCACGGCCTCGGCGCCCGGTTCGGCACCCAGCACCGCCGCCGTGGATACCTACGTCTTTGACGCCGGCGGCACGGCAGAAGAAGTGCGAATCGGCGGCGGAGCGACGGATCCGCTGGAACTCACGCTAAGCCCGCGCGGGGCGGGGGTGCGTTTCCTGAAGCTGACGCGTCAGAAGAACGCCCGCTATGTGCATCGCCAGACGGCCGAGTCGAACGAACCTTACGCGGTGCTGGCGCCGGTGGCGCTGCCCGAGCGCGAGCTGCTTTCCTATGCGGTGGAGCAGCTCACCGTGCGCACCGATCGCGTTTTTCAGTGGCCGCTGGATGACAAGCTGTGGCGGCTGGAGTCCTCGGACGCGCGCAGCGCGACTTTTTCGACGGCGCTGCGGTCGCCCGACGGCGCCGAACAGTTGCTGCAAGTGACGCGCAGCTACACGCTCGATCCGCAGAAATCGCTGCTGACGATCCGCACGCGCGTGCAGAATCTCAGCGGCGGTTCGCTCGAGGCCTCGCTGCGACACGTCGGGCCGATCGGAATTCAACTCGACGACCCGGTCTATCGCACGCTGCGGCTGGTCGTGGGGCGTCGCGCGGCGGATCAGACGCTCGTGCTCGAGTCGGCGCTGCCAAACGAGCTGGTAAACGAGCGCACGTTCTTTCCGGCCGCCGAGCCGGTGTTCGCGTGGAGCGCGCTGGCGAGCAAATACTTCGCGGTGTACACGCGGCCGATCGGCGACAACGCCGACGCGGTCGCCAAGGCCACGGGCGCACTGGCGCTTGGCCGGCCCGAGCTGCATCTGGGCGATCTGACGCTGCGCATGGCAAGCGTGCCGCGCACGCTCGGCCCCGGCGAGTCGGCCGAGTTTGCGCTCGAGGTGTATGCCGGCGCGAAAGATGAGGACGAGCTGGCGACGGAGAACGCAGCGTACGTGGATCGGGCGCAGCTCGGTTACGTCGCCGTTCACGATTTCGACTCGACGTGCTGGTGCTCGTGGCCGTTCCTCACGCGCATGATGACCGGCCTGCTCGAGGGCATTCATTTCGTGGTGCGCAACTACGGCGTGGCGATCATCGTGATCGTGATCATCGTGCGCGGGCTGCTGCACCCGTTGACGGTCTTCCAGCAGAAGTCGATGTACAAGGCGCAGGAGTCGATGGCGCGCGTGCAGCCGAAGCTGGCCCTGTTGAAGGAGAAATACGCGAACGATCGCGTGCGCTTCAACCAGGAGATGATGAAGGTCTACGCCGAGGAGAACGTGAACCCGGCAGCGCCGCTGGTCGGCATGGTGCCGCTGTTTCTGCAGATGCCGATCCTGATTGCGCTGTGGACGGCGCTCAACAACGACATTCACCTGCGGCATGCGCCGTTTGACGGCTGGTGGATTCGCGACCTTTCGGCGCCGGACGCGCTGATTCGCTTCGGCGAAGGCGGGTTGACGATTCCGGTGCTGAGCTGGCTGCCGCTGATAGGCAGTTGGTTCGTCGCGATTCCGAGCCTGAACGTGCTGCCGGTGCTGATGGGCATCAGCATGTGGCTGCAGCAGAAGTACATGCCCAAGCCGGCGATGCAGGCCAAGCTCGACGCCGCCAAGCAGCAGACAGCCGCTGCGCCCGGCGGCATGACGCCGGAAGAGCAGATGCGCCAGCAGCAGATGATCGCGAACATGATGGCGATCATGATGCCGGTGATGTTCTATTACATGCCCAGCGGGCTGAACCTCTACTGGATGTCGACGAACGTGTTCGGCATTCTCGAGTCGATCCGCGTGCGCAGGCAGATCGAGGCCGAGAAGCTGCGTCGCGCGACCGCGCCGAGCGGACCGGTCAAACCCGCACGCCCGAATCCGATCGCGGCCTGGTTCAAGCGCATGGCGGAGCAGGCGGAAGAACTGCAGAAGAAGGCGGACGAGATATCGCAGCGCGACCCGAAGAACGCGAAACCCGACGCCTCGCGCGAGCGCGACCGCGGGCGCGACGGGAAAAAAGGCCGCTGAGCGCCGCGCGGAGCCGCGTACCCGTGAATCCCGAATTTGATCATCGCAACTCGGCGGAAATGCGCGTGCTCTGTGAAGGGGCGGCGCGGCTGGGCGGCAGCCTGTCGATCGCTGCGTTCGGCCGCCCGATTGCGCACGAGCTGAAGCCCGACGGCAGCGAAGTGAGCGAGGCCGATCTGGCCGCGGAGCGCGCGATCGTCGACTACGTGCGGGCGCGCCGTCCGGGCGACCTCTTCATCGGCGAAGAGAGCGTCGCGGGGCCGAACAGCGTCGCGCCGGGCTCGACCGACGGCGTCTACTGGATCATCGACCCCATCGACGGCACGCGGAACTTCGTGCGCGGCGTGCCGTGCTTCGCGTGCACGGTTGCCGTCATGCACGCGGGGCGCGTGCTCGCGGGCGCAATCTTCGACCCGAGCGCCGGCCGGATGTACTCGGCGGCCGCGGGCGGCGGGGCCTGGCTCGACGGACGCCCGTTGCCGCGACTCGACACGCCCGACGCGGCGGCGCTGCAGCGCGGTCGCAAGCCGCTGGTCGCGATTCCGAGTCTGCGGCGCGCGATCGATGAAAAGTTGACGCGCTTCGCACTGCAGACCGCGGTCATTCGCAGCCTCGGCACCGCCACGCTGCACCTCGCGTATGTCGCGACCGGGCAATTTGACGCAACGATTCTGAACAACTGCAAGCTGTGGGACATCGCCGCCGGTGCGCTGCTCGTCGAGCAGACCGGCGGCCGCGTGGCGGACCTGGCGGGGCGGCCGATCTTCCCGCTCGATCTGACGACCTATCGCGGCGAGGAACTGCCGACCGTGGCGGCGCAGCCGGTCGAGTTTGAGCGGCTGCTGGCGGGCGCGGCGTAGCGGCGCTTGACAGGCGCGCAGCAGCCCGCGACGATGAGACGGAAAATTCAGGGCGATTAGCTCAGTTGGCTAGAGCGCGTGCTCGACACGCACGAGGTCACAGGT
>CAYMBL010000016.1:0-86500 GCA_964388675.1 uncultured Planctomycetales bacterium | reverse complement strand
ATTCGTTACTGCAGCCACCCGTAGGTGTCCGGGCAGTGTCTCAGTCCCGATGAGGCGGGTCATGCTCTCACACCCGCTACCCGTCATTCCCTTGGTGAGCCGTTACCTCACCAACTAGGTGATAGGACATAGGCCGCTCCAAGACCGGCAGGTCCGAAGATCCCCGCCATTTGGTCGCCGGCCGATGCCGACCAGCGACTTCATCAGGTATTAGCAGCACTTTCGCAAAGGGGTTGCCCCCGCTGTTATCCCTGTGTCCAAGGTACGTTACCTATGAATTACTCTCCCTTCCGCCACTGACCACATATTGCTACGCGGCCCGTGCGACTTGCATGTCTTAACCATGCCGCCAGCGTTCGTTCTGAGCCAGGATCAAACTCTTCGAAAAGAATTATCGATCTCGTCCGTCTCCGGACGTGATCTCCTGACTTTGGCTCATCACTCGCGTCTGTCACGCGAGCAATGAGAGGAGCCGCTCAAAGATCGGCTCCCAGACCGGTCCCCGCCTTGGCGGAGCCGGTACATACGCCCTACCCAAGCGCCTTTACGAACAGAGCGCTCGGAGGACGTCACATCCTCGCGATTGGTTCCCACTGTTTACTTGTCAAAGACCGTGCCGCGTTCTGCGGCGGGTCGGTGAATATAGCACACTCACCGACGGACGCAAGCCCCTGCGACCGAAAAATCGGCGACAAGGGCTTGAATATCGCTCGTCAAGCCGGCGCCACCTTCACGCAATCGCCCAGCGAGGCGAGATCGCGAAGGACGTCGACCGTCGCCAGCAGCGAAAACTTCTCGCCGCGCGCCATACGGTAAACAGGCCGCGTCTTCATCTGATGATGCCACATCATGCCGCCGCGACGCCACTCCTCCCACGACGGACGTTTCTTCGTCTGCCGCCGGTGATGACGCGCCACTGCGGGGTCCTTGCGACAAAGCCGATCCAGGGTCTTTCGGCCGCCCAGATTCCGCGGCACCGCCACGATCTCTAGGCAAACTTGCGTTCCGGGAGCGATCATCGCCGTTCTCCACACCTGCCGACGGCCTCACGCCGCCGAGCCACGTACTATACCCGGCTCCTGCCGTTCTGCAAGTGACCCGTTCAGGCCCGCTCGATCAGCGTCGCAACGCCCTGGCCGACCCCCACGCACAGCGTCGCCAGCGCACGCCTCACGTCAGGCCGCCGACGCATTTCATGCACGATCGTGGTCACCAACCGCGCACCGGTCATGCCCAGTGGATGCCCGAGCGCAATCGCCCCGCCATTCGGATTCAGCAGTGGCCGCCCGCTCCATCCGGAAGTGCTTACGTCTACCGCCAGGCCCCAATCCTTCACGCAGGCGAGCGCCTGCGCCGCGAACGCCTCGTTCAGCTCAATGAGGTCGATGTCGCCCATTTGCAGGCCGCAGCGTGCGAGAAGCTTGCGCGTCGCCGGCACCGGCCCGACGCCCATGCACGCCGGGTCGACGCCCGCGGTGGCCGACGGGCCGATCAGGGCCAGCGGCGTCAGTCCCAACTCGCGCGCGCGACCGGCTTCGACGAGCAGCAACGCGGCCGCGCCGTCGTTCACGCCTGATGAGTTGCCGGCTGTCACCGTGCCGGCTTCCCGAAACGCCGGCCGCAGCTTTGCCAGCGATTCAAATGTACTGTCCGGCCGCGGGTGCTCATCCCGCGCGACGAGCAGCGCGTCGCCCTTCTTCTGCGGCACAGGTACCGGCACGATCTCTTCGGCGAACCGTCCGCCGTCGATCGCGGCACAGGCGCGACGCTGGCTCTCCGCGGCGAACCGATCCTGATCGTCGCGCGCGATTTTCCAGCGCTCCGCCACGTTCTCGGCGGTCTCGCCCATGCTGAAGGGATGGTGCATCTTCGCGAGCCGCGGATTGGTGAAGCGCCAGCCGATGGTGGTGTCGAACATCTCGAAGCTGCGCTGAAAACCGTCCTCGCCTTTCGCGAGCACGAAGGGCGCGCGCGTCATGCTCTCGACGCCGCCCGCGACGAACACGTCGCCGCAGCCGCTCTCGATCATGCGCGCCGCGATGTTGACGGCTTCGAGCCCGCTGGCGCACAGCCGATTGACGGTTGCGCCGGGCACGTCGGCCGGCAGCCCCGCCAGCAGCGCGGCCATGCGCGCCACGTTTCGGTTGTCCTCGCCGGCCTGGTTCGCCGCGCCGAGGTATACGTCGTCAATGAGGGCCGGGTCGATCTTCGCGCGCTCGACGACCGTGCGCACGACCAGCGCCGCCAGGTCGTCGGGCCGAACGCGGGCGAGAACGCCGCCGTATCGCCCGATCGGGGTTCGTACCGCCGCGATGACTGCTGCGCGTCGCATTCGAGTACCGCTCCTTTCTCGAAGATCACTGCGCGTCGCGTACCGCCACAATTTTCCCGAAATGCGCGCCGGACTCCATTTGTCCGAGCGCCGCCGGCAGATCCCGGAAATCGAAGCGGCGATCAATCACGGGGCGGATCGCGTGCCGCGCGAGAAACGTGTTCATCTCCTGAAACCGCGCCAGCGAGTCGACCATGATCCCCGCAATTCGCAGCCGCTTCATCAGCACGAAGCTCAAGTTGATGGGGCCCTGCAGCCCGGTCAGGGCGCCGAGCATTGCAATCACGCCGCCGCCGCGCGTGCAGCGCAAGGAACGGTCGAGCGTGCCGATGCCGCCGGTCTCGACGGTCACGTCCACGCCCTGCCCACCGGTGGCTTCCAGCACAGCTCGATCCCACTCCGGCGTCTTGCGGTAATTGATGCCCACGTCCGCGCCGAGTGCCTTCGCGCGTGCCAGTTTTTCGTCGCTGCTGCTCGTGATGAGCACGCGTGCGCCGAGCGCCTTGCCGATCTGAAGCGCGAAGATTGATACGCCGCCGGTGCCCAGCGCCAGAATGGTCTGCCCGGGCGTGACGCGCCCCTCGGTGACAACCGCGCTCCACGCCGTCAGCGCGGCGATCGGCAGCGTTGCCGCCTCCGCGAAGTCGTAGCCGACCGGAATCGGCAGCACGGCCGCCGCAGGCAGCACAACTCGCTCCGCGGCCAGTCCCGGTCCGGGGCAGCCGAGCGTCGAGCCCACGTACTCCGCGCGGAAGGGTCCGTCGCGCCAGGCGGTCACAAAGTGTCCGACGACGTGCGCCCCGACCGCCACTTCGCGCACGTTTGCGCCGACCGCCAGCACCACCCCCGCGCCGTCGCTCACGGGCGTCGCCGGCAGCCGCAGTTTGGGGTTGTAATGGCCGCGCAGCACGAGCACGTCGCGGTAGTTCAGGCTGATCGCCCGCACATCGACCAGCACTTCGTCGGGCCCCGGCGTGGGATCGGGAAGATCCGTGAAGCGCAAGTTCTCGACACCGAACCGATCAAACTGGTACGCGCGCATATCGAGGCTCCACGCCAAAACGCATGACGCCGACCGTTGCGGGCCGGCGTCTACGAAACACGCGATGCGGCTGAGAGGAGTCGAACCTCCACGAGCTTGCGCTCACAAGGACCTGAACCTTGCGCGTCTGCCAATTCCGCCACAGCCGCGGCGATCGGCGTCGGAGCGGTTGCTTCCGCCGCCGGAACTCCGCAAGATATGGACGAGTCGAGTGAAAATCAAGCACGGAGCGTTGGGAGGTCTGCACCATGCGAGCATCGTCGACGGCGCCGCTGTTCCGCACGCCGCGCCGCGGAGCGCGCGTGGTCGTGACCGGACAGGTCGGCGTGGACAAAAAGCCGTTCCTGGAGCGAATCGAGCTGCTCGCCCGGCAGCGAGATCAGCACATGCATCTCTATCACCTCGGCGACCGCATGTACGCCGAGGCGCCCGATGTCCGGGCTGGTCGCATCCTCGATCTGCCGCTGGCACGACTGAACTCCCTGCGGCGTGCCGTGATGAAGGACGTGCTCGTCGACGTCGAGCGGCACGAATTCGCGCTGCTGAACACCCACGCCGCCTTCCGCTGGAAGCACGGCCTGTTTCCGGCGTTCGACCACGATCAGATGGTCGCGTTCGACGCCAATCTCTACATCACGCTCGTCGACAACGTCGACGCGATCCACGAGCGCCTGCTCCGCGATCACGATCTGCCGCACTCGCTCAAGGACATTCTCGTCTGGCGCGAAGAGGAGATCCTCGCCACCGAAATCCTCGCGAACGCGATCCGCGGGCACGGCTGCTATTACGTCGTGGCGCGCGGCATCGAGGACAACACGCTCGAGTCGCTCTACCGGCTGATCTTCAAGCCCGAGACCAAGCGCGTGTACCCGTCGTTCCCCATGACGCACGTCATGGACATGCCCGAAACCCTCGCTGAAATCGACGCGTTCCGCGCCGCGCTCGCCGAGCATTTCATCACGTTCGACCCCGGCGACCTCGACGAAAAGCGACTGCTCTTTGACGCGGGCGCGGCGACGCAGCGCGGCGAGACCACGATTCAGGTGCAGGTGAACGGGCGAACACTGCCGTTCGACGTGCGCGAGGTCGTGAGCGTCGCCCGCGACATCGACGCGCAGATCTACGCGCGCGATTTCAAGCTCATCGACCAATCCGACATGATCGTCAGCCTGATTCCCGAACTGCCGAGCGGCAAGCCCGGGCTGTCCAGCGGCGTCGAACGCGAGCTGCACCACGCCTACGAGACCACCAAGGAGGTCTACGTCGTGTGGCGTCCGCAGGTCGAGCCATCGCCCTTCATCACCCAGGCCGCGACGCGCGTGTTCCGCACGGTGCCCGAAGCGTTGCAGTACTTCCACGAGAAGGGTTACATCCGCGAATTGCAGGCCAGCCTCTTCGGCGCGCCGGCCACCGCCGCGCCGCGCGAACGCGGCCGCTACGGCTAGAGCGGCGGCAACTCAACCGCCGAGAGCGCCGAAAGAATCGGCGCCGCTGCGGCTCCCGCTTGCTGAACGTCGATCTGCAACTGGCCGCGAAGGGCTTCGACGCCGTCGAATCGAATTTGCCCGCGCAGCCGGCTCGCCAGGTGCAGCCCCAGGATCGCGCCGCGCAGCTCACCCGCGAAGCCGATCAGATGCGCCTCGACGCGGCTCGCCTCCTGTGAGAATGTCGGCTGTGGACCGATGTTGACCGCCGCCGGCCGGAGCGCGCCGTCGGCAAGCTGCGCCACGGCAGCGTAGACGGCGTGCGCCGGTGCAGATTGGGGGATCCGCCCCAGATTCGCCGTCGGAAAGCCGAGTGGACCGCCGCGACCCTGTCCCGATTCCACCACGCCCGTCAGGCGATGCGGCCGGCCCAGCCCGAGCGCCGCGAGCGCGACGTCGCCCTCGCTCAGCGCCACGCGAATTGCCGAGCTGCTTACCGGTTCCGCGTCGGGAGCGCTGCGCCACTCGTCAACCACTTCAACCGAGTAGCCGTGGCGCTCCGCCAGTGACTTCAGAGTTTCGTTCGAACCACCGCGGCCGCGCCCGAATCGAAACGACGGCCCCTCGACAAAGCCGCGCGGCCGGCAACAACGAACGATTTCCTCCACGAATTGCCCTGCGTCGAGCTCGAGCAAATCGCGCGATGTAGGGAGAACGAGCACCTCATCCGCACCGGCTCGCAGCAGATGCCACCGCCGCTCGGCGATCGTCATCAGCGTCGCCGGCGCACGCTGCGGCGCCAGCAGCGTCAGCGGATGCGGGTCGAATGTCACCGCGAGCGCAACCGCCCCGTACTCGCGCGCCCTGCGGCGCGCCGTCTGTACGAGGCGCTGGTGCCCGCGATGCACGCCGTCGAAGTTGCCCAGCGTCAGCACCGAACCGCACGCCGGCGGTTGATACGCCCGCAACGCCTCCAGCGCCGTCATGAGGTGCTTCTCAAATCCGCTCCGCCGCGACGAGGTCTTCGTACGTCTCGCGCCGCCGGATCAATTGCGTCGCGGCGCCGTCCACCAGCACTTCCGCCGCGCGCGGCCGCGAATTGTACTGACTCGCCATCGACATCGCGTAGGCGCCGGCGCTGAACACCGCGAGCAGATCACCCTCGCGCACGCGCGGCAGCGGCCGCTGCTTGGCCAGAAAATCCGCGCTCTCGCAGACCGGCCCCACCACATCCACGCTCGATAGCCCCGCGTGCGGCTGCTCAGCGCCGCGCCCGACCGGCGCGAGCGCGCCGGCCTCGACCGGCCAGATGAAGTGATACGCGCCGTACAGCGCCGGACGGATCAGCTCGTTCATCGACGCGTCAATGATCACGAACGTGCGCTCGCCCGACGCCTTCACTTCCACCACGCGCGTCAGCAGAATGCCGGCGTTCGCGATCAGGCTGCGCCCCGGCTCCATCACGATCCGCAGCCCCGCACCGCGCAGCGCCGGCACGATCGCGTCGGCGTACGCGGTCGCCGGCGGCGCCTCGCCTCCCGCGTAAAACGCGCCAAACCCGCCGCCGATATCGAGTACGTCGATGCCGAACCCGCGTCGTCGCAGCGAGTGAACGATGGCCATGCCGCGCTCGACCGCCGCGCGATACGCCGACACGTCATTCACCGGCGATCCGATGTGCAGGTGCAGTCCACACAGCTCCAGCCCCGGCAACCGCGCGCAGCGCTCGAACACGCCTTCCGCCAGCTCCCAGTCAACGCCGAACTTGTTTTCCTTGCGGCCGGTCGTGGTGAATTGATGCGTGCGCGCGTCGACGTCGGGGTTCACGCGCAGCGCCACACGCGCGCGGACGCCGCGCGCGTGCGCCTGCGCCGCGATGCGCTCCACCTGCCGCTCCGATTCCGCGTTGAACAGGCCGATGCCGGCGTCCAGCGCCTCGCGTAGCTCGACATCGGTCTTGCCCACGCCGGCGAACACGATCTTCTTCGCGTCCGCGCCGGCTTGCAGCGCGCGAAACAGCTCGCCGCCGCTCACCACGTCGAACCCGCCGCCGAGCTGCGCCACGCGCCGGCAGATGTGCAGATTCGGACAGCTTTTCACGGCGTAGCAGATCAGCGGCGCGAGCTCGGCGAATGCGCCGCGCAATCGCTCGAAATGCCCGGCCAGCGTCGCCGCCGAGTAGACGTACAGCGGCGTGCCGTGGCGCTCCGCCAGGTCCGCCGCGGGCAGCGTTTCGCAATGCAGCCGGCCGGATTGATACTCAAAGCTGTCCAAGCGTGTCCCTTCGCATCGCGGATGGCTACTGCCCGAGTGCGCCGCGGAGTCCAAGCTCTGCCGCTTGCGCCGCGAACTCGGTTTCGGTCATCCAGCGCGGCCGGAATTGCTCGCCGTCGAACACCACGATCGCGCGACCCGTCGGCAGCATGAACATGTCCGCCGCACGCCGCTGCGCCGCGACTCCCACCAGCTTGCGACTCTGCAATTGCTGCGGATAGAGCAGATTGAGGTAGTACTGATCCGACCGCGAAACGCCGTCCGCGGTGTCCGGCAGATTCAGCGGCAGCGAACCGCGCCGCTCCCTGCTCGCCTGCATTCCGCGCGCGACGTCGGCCGCATCGGCGTGCAGCCGCCGTCGCGCCTGCACGTCGCGCGTGAAGATCGCGAGCAAGACCATCGCGAGCGAGACGAATACGAACAGCGCCAGTCGCTGCATCAGCCTTCGGCGGCGAATTCCGCGCTGGCGCGCGTCCACCCGTGCCTGCAGGACGCTCGTCGCGCTGCTCTCACCCGTCAGCGGGCTGGGCATGTGCACCTGCTTTCGCGCTGGCCCAATTGCAACGGAATTCTACCTCAGGCATCGCCTGCGTCACTCGCCACACACACACCCGGCATGAGCGGGCCTTCCAGGCTCCGCCACAGATACCAGCTTGCGTACGTGCGATACGGCCGCCAGGCCTCGCCCGCTTCGTCCATGCGCCGCTTGTCGGGCAGCTCCGCCAAGCCGTCATAATCGCGCACCGCCTTGCGCAGCCCAAGGTCGTCGACCGGCCAGACATCCGGCCGTTCCAGGCAGAACATCAGCAGCATCTGGGCCGTCCAGCGCCCCACGCCCTTGACCTGCGTAGCCGCTTCAATCACCGCGTCGTCGTCGGCTCGTCGCAGCCGCGCCCGAGTCAATCGGCCGTCGGAAAAGTGCGCTGCCAGATCGTGCAGATACATCGCCTTCTGCCGCGAGAGCCCGACCGCCCGCAGCGCGTCCAGCGTCAAACCCAGCGCCGCGACAGGCGTGAGCCGCCGCCGCGGGCAGAGCCCCACCACCCGCTCCCAGATCGCACGTGCCGCGCTCATCGATATCTGCTGCTGCACGATCGAGCTCGCCAGCGACACGAACGGGTCGCTCGTGAGCACCGGGCGATGCGGGCCGAAGCGCTTCACGATCGCCGCCATCCGGCGGTCGGTGCGACTCAATGTCCGCGCAGCCTCGCGCGCGCGGACTGCTCGCTGTGCCGCGTCGCCGCCGTCGCCGTTTCGTCCCGCCACCTGCGCCTCCCTGTTTTTCGCTTGACCGGGCTACACTCCTGCCGTCGGCGCGGCCGGCTGCCACGGCGGAGCTCATCATGATCCAGCAATCCACACTACCCGAGGACGTCACTCCGGCGCGGCGGCTGCACGAATATATGGATCTCGTCCGCGAATTGAGCTCCCAACGCGACCCGCAGGAGATGATCCGCTCGTATCGCAAGCGCGCCGGCTTCGTCGTTCAGGCCGACCACATGCTCTCGCTCAGCCGTCGCGGCCTGCCGCCCGGCCAGTACCGCATCACCCGCTCGACACGCTGGGCCGAGGACATCAACCCCTGGAAACAGCCCGAGCGCCTGCCGCTGTTCGATCGCGGGTTGCTGCGAACGCTCCTCGAGACTGGCCAGCCGGTGAAGATCGATGAGCTGGAATTCGACCCGGACGACCCGATCGCCTCGTACGCCGACGGAATGCGCTCGCTGGTGGCAGCGCCCGTGTTCGACGACGGCCGGCCCGATTACATGGTGGTGATGTTCCGCGCCGCGCCTGGCGCGTTCACGCTGGAAGATTTGTCGACGCTCGTGCTGAGCGCGAATCTGGTGAGCCGCGTGACGTCGACGCTGCTGCTGGCGGATCGCCTGCGCGACGCGCACGAAGCCCTCGATCGCGAGTTCCGGTTGGTCGGCGAAATTCAGCGCGATCTGCTGCCGCGGACCGTTCCGGAGATCGCCGGCGTCCAAATCGCGACGCATTACGAAACCAGCACCCGCGCCGGCGGCGATTACTACGACTTCTTCGCTCTGCCGGACGGCCGCTGGTCGATCCTGATCGCCGACGTCAGCGGCCACGGACCGCCGGCCGCGGTCGTCATGGCGATGATGCACGCGTTTGCCAACGCCCACGCCCGAAGCGCCCCGGCCCCGCTCGGCTCCCCCGCCGCGCTGTTGCACGCGCTGAATCGCGAGCTGCGACGCACCATCTCCAGCGGACAGTTCGTCACCGCCTTCGCCGCGACGTTCGACCCCCGCGCGCGCAGCCTGCGCTATTCCAGCGCCGGGCACAACCCGCCACGCCGGCTGCGCGGCGATTCCGGCGAGATCGACGACCTCGACCAGGCGGCCACCCTGCCGCTGGCCATCATCGACGACCTCGAAGCGACCGAGGCCGAGATTCAGTTTCAGCGCGGCGACCGGCTGGTCCTGTACACCGACGGCATCGTCGAGACTTTCGACCCGCAGCGCCGCATGTTCGGCACCGAAGGGCTCGATCGGACCTTCCGCTGCTGTAGCCGCACCGCCAGCGGCCTGATCGACGCCATCCTGCTCGGCCTGCACGAGCACGCCGCCGGCGCCCCGCCCGCCGACGACCGCACGCTGGTCGTGCTCGCGTTCGACTGAACCGCCGCTCTTGGTACGCTACGCACGCGTCGCAGGACCTGAAACCGGCGGACAATCGACCATGCCCATCAGCGAGGGAGAGTCCTACCTGATCGACGCGGTTCAGCGCGGCGACGCCGACGCCTGGCGCGAAGTGATCGCGCGCTATCAGGGCCGCCTGACCAGCTTCGCGCGCCGCATGCTCGCTCAGCCGTCCGAAGCCGAAGACCTCGTGCAGGACACCTTTCTCGGTTTCGTGCGCAGTCTGCCGACATTCGACCGCTCGCGCTCCCTCGAAACCTACCTGTTCGCGATCCTGCGCAACAAGCTCAGCGACCACTTTCGACGTCAGCACGGACAGCGCCAAAGCCTGGAGCCGCTCGACCAGCAGGAGCCGGACAGCGCCTGGGTCTCTGCCGAATCGCCCAGCCGCCGCGTTTCCGCTGCCGAAGACGTCGCGGCACAACGGGCCGCGGTGACGGCGGCGCTGCGCAGTTGGGTCGAGCAGTGTCAGCAGCAGAAGCGTTTCTCCGAGCTGATCGCGGTCGAGATGCTGATCGTGCTCGGCATGCGCAACAAGGAAGTCGCGGCCGACCTCGGAATCACCGAGACCGCCGTCGCAGGCGTGAAATTCCGCGTGCTCGAGCGCTGGCGGCAGCTTCTGCTTGAGCTGGGCGGTGCGCTCGATTTCTCCGACGCTGACCTGGCGCAGTCCAGCACCGTAGCGCAGATTTGGGCGGAAGATGGAATCTCGTGCCTGAAGCGCTCGACGCTCGGACGGCATCTGCTCGGCGCGCTGGACGACGAGTGGACGGACTACGTCGAGTTCCACCTTGAGACTGTCGGCTGCGACCGCTGTCGCGCGAACGTGGACGACTTGCGTGCCGAGGAACAGCGCGAAACCAGCGCGCAGCGCGACTCGTTCCGCGAACGCTGCTTCGCCTCCAGCGTGGGATTTCTCTCGCAGCCGCCGCCGGCCTCAGGCTGATCGCCCGCGCAGCGCCGGTGCGATCCGCGCGAGATCGGCCTGCATCTCGCTGAACATGTCCAGCGTCAGCGCCTGCGCGCCGTCGGAGCGCGCCCGGCTGGGGTCGTTGTGCACTTCGACCATCACGCCGTCGGCGCCGGCCGCGATCGCCGCCCGCGCCAGCGGAATCACCAGCTCGCGCCGCCCCGCGGCATGGCTCGGGTCGACGAGCACCGGCAGGTGCGTGATGCGCTTCAGCTCCGGCACGACGCTGATGTCGAGCGTGAAGCGCGAGTAATCGCTGAACGTGCGGATGCCGCGCTCGCACAGAATGACCTGTCGATTGCCTTCCGACATGATGTACTCGGCCGCGAGCACGAACTCCTCGAGCGTCGCCGCCATCCCGCGCTTGAGCAGCACCGGCTTGCGCGCCTGCCCCACGCGCCGCAGCAGCGAGTAGTTCGCCATGTTCCGCGCGCCGATCTGAAACACGTCGACGTATTTCTCGACCAGCGGCACATCTTCGCCGGCCATCACCTCCGACACGATCGGCAACCCCGTCGCCTCGCGCGCCTCGGCGAGAATCTGCAAGCCCGGCTCGCCGAGTCCCTGAAACGCATAAGGCGAGGTGCGCGGCTTGAACGCCCCGCCGCGCAACAGGTGTGCCCCGCGCTGCTTGAGCTCCCGCGCAATGCTCAGCGTCTGCTCGCGCGTCTCCACGCTGCACGGTCCCGCGATCACCGCGATCCGCGGCCCGCCGATCTCGACCGCGCCGACTCGCACGTGCGTATCTTCCGGCTTCATTTCGCGATTGGTCAGCTTGAACGGTCGCGTGACGCGAATGACCTCGAGCACACCCGGCAGATGGGCCAGCGCCGACGGATCGACCGGCCCGACGTTGCCGGTGATGCCGATCGCGGTGCGCAGCTTTCCTGGTATCGGGTGCGGGTCGAGACCGAGATCGCGAATCGACTGGCACACCTTCTCGATCGCCGCTTCGCCCGCGTCCGTCTTCATCACGACCAGCATTCCGCACCGCTCTCTAGTTGCCGGGCTCGCGAGCTTCGCGCGTCGCCGACTTGAGGGTTTGCACAAGCGCCGCCAGGTCTTCGCCGGCGCCGATCGCCTGCATCAGACGGCTGCCCACCACCACGCCGTCCGCCATGCCGTGCAGTCCGCGGATGTGCGCCGCATCGCTGATGCCGAAACCGACCGCCACCGGCCGCGAGCACGCCGCGCGCAGCCGCGCCAGAAACTGCGGCAGTTCCGCCGGCAGTTCGCGCCGCGCTCCGGTGATTCCCGTCACGGTCACCGCGTACACGAATGATTCGCTTCGCTGCCCGATCGCACGCAGCCGCTCCTCGGAGCTGGTCGGCGCTGCCAGAAACACCAGCGCCACACTCGCGGCTTTCAGCGTCGTCTGCCACGCGTCGGCTTCTTCCAGCGGCAGGTCGGGCACGACCAGCGCTTCAATGCGCGCCTCGCGCAGCGCCGGAGCCAGCCGATCCTCGAGCGCGAGCAGCGGGTTGAGATACGACATCAGCACCCGCGGCCGCGCCGCCGGCGTGTCGCGCAGGTCGGCGAGAATGTCGCACAGCCGCGCACCGCCGCGCAGCGCTTCCTGCGAGGTTTGCTGAATCGTCGGTCCGTCAGCCATCGGGTCGCTGAATGGCACGCCGATTTCGATGACGTCTGCGCCGGCCTGCTCGACGGCGCGCAGATGCTCGAGAAAAGCGGCCCGTGTCGGATAGCCCGCCGTCAGGTACGCGATCAGCACCAACTCGCGGCGCTGGGCGGCGTTTCGGAATGTCTCAGACAGCGTCACTCGGCCACCTCGGCGCAGAATCCAACATGCTAGCACGTTCGGCCGCTCGTCGCTCAAACAGGTTTTCAGCGCGAAGGCCGTCACTGTGTCGACGACCCCGTACATCTTGAGCGGCGGCGCCCTCGACCGTACCATGGATGGTGTAGGAGTCGCAAAAACACACTGCCATGGAGGGTTCCAAAGTGAGACTCTTCGCCCGATTCGCCGCACCGACGATCGCCGCACTGTTGTGCGCCGGCAGCACAGGCTGCCTCTTCCTGCGAGACCTCGAAACGTCGATCGACGGCAACGGCGATCCGACCACCACCGACACCTCGACCGACACGAACACGGATACCGATTCGGGCCAGGGGGCACCGACGACGACCGGCCCGCAGGGTCCGGCCGGGCCCCAGGGTCCGCAGGGACCTGCGGGCCCGCAGGGTGAGACGGGCGCGACCGGCGCCACAGGAGCGCAGGGGCTGCAAGGTGAAACTGGCGCCCAGGGTGTGGCGGGCGCTGCCGGCGAGAATGGCGCGGCCGGCGCGGATGGTCAGGACGGCGCAGCCGGTGCTACGGGCGCACAAGGCCCGACCGGCCCGCAAGGCCCCATCGGACCGGAAGGACCGACCGACCTGCTCTTCTGGGGCAGCTTTAACGGCGACCCGGTCGAAACGCTCGAAACCGGCGGCAAGGTGGCGATCACCGGCTACACGCGGATCCAGGAAGGCGTCTACTGGGTTACGGTCAACCTGCCGCGCTCCGAAGCCGGCAACGTGGGTGTAAGCGTCACGGGGCCGGGCAGCGGCGAAGGCGAGGTTCTCGCGTACATCGTCGGAGCCGAGCCGCTCGACACCGCACCTGGCGCATCGCTGGTCATTCAGATCACGTCGCTGGCATTCTTCACCGACCCGGTGTTCGGTTTGCTGCTGCTCGAGCCGGCGGATGTGCCGTTCACGATGGTGATCTACAACAACGCCGACTGATTTCGCGAGTCTCTCCTGGTGTCACCAGGCCGCCGGCAGCCCGCAGCTTTCCGGCGGCCTGGTTGTTCTATCCGACAATTAGATCTAGCCGGCGGTTTCCGCGGTGCGGCTGCTCGAAGAGCAGTGGCACCCAAGCAGCGTTTTCGAAACAGTGGCACCTTCGTGCCGTAATCGCGTCGCTACGATACGCCGACGTTCGCGGAGGCGCGCCATGACATCGAGCATCACGTACCTGGGGCATTCCGGTATCTGGATTCAGCGCGGCGGAACGAGCCTCGTCATCGACCCGTTTCTCACGGGCAATCCCCTCGCCCGCCACAAACCCGCCGATCTGAACGTCCAGCACATCGCGCTCACGCACGGCCACGGCGATCACTTCGGCGACACGATCGCGATCGCGAAGGCCACGGGCGCGACCGTCTACGCCGCGTGGGAAATCACCGAGTTCCTCGGCGAGCAAGGCATCAGCAACGTGCAGCCAGCGAATCACGGCGGCCGCATCGACACGGATTTCGGCTACGTCGCATTCACGCCGGCGATTCACTCGTCGTCCTACAACGGCCGCTACATGGGCGCGGCCGCGGGCGTCGTCGTGCAGATCCACGGCTTCACGCTCTATCACTGCGGCGACACCGCGCTCTTCAGCGACATGAAACTCATCGGCGAGCTTTACAAGCCGGATGTGGCGTGTGTGCCGATCGGCGACCGCTTCACCATGGGGCCCGAACTCGCGACGCGCGCCGCGGAGTGGATCGGCGCGAAGACGGTCATCCCGGCGCACTACAACACGTTCCCGGCGATCGAGGTCGACGTCGGCCGCTTCCGCCCAGCCGGCGTCGATGTGAAAGCGCTCGCCCCAGGCGAGACGTGGACTCGCCCCTAATCCGTGGCGTCGCGCCACGCCTACGCACGTGATCCACGTCGGCGCACGGCAAGCCAGACGCACGGCGCCGCGCCGATCATCGCTGCGACCACGCCCACCAAGATCGTCTGCGTCCGCGAGAGGCCGCTCGACTCCGTCCGCGATTCGCTCCGCAACACCAGCGCGAGTCCCTCACGCATCGGCGGCACCGGCGTACGCATCTCCAACGGCGAAGTTGTCGCCAATCCGGTAACAAGTCGCGCGAGGGCGTCGATGTCTCTTCGGGCGACACCGTCCTCGGCTTTCACGCCCGCCGCCGCGAGGTAGCTCGTCATCGAATCCGCGCCGAATGGCCGCGCTGCGGCTTCGCCGACCGCAGCGTCGAGGACCCGCCCATCGGTCGCGCGAAGCGTCAATGCAACAACGGCTGGCGCCACGGCGACGTTTGGCGCGATTTCCAAGCGCCCCTGCAGCGCCGGCGATCGCCCCGCAGGCAATCGCCGCACGCGCAGAGTCAACTCCGTACGCGGCGCGACCCGCGCGACCTGCGACACGGATAGTGTGATCTCGATCTGGCGCCAGGCGCGCGAGCGCGGCGGCCCGACCACGATCACCCGCTCGAGCGTCGCGGTTCGCCACGGCGAAATGCGCGTCAGCGCATCGCTCGACGTCAGGAGCGCAACAGCGAGCGCCCAGCCGACGGTCGCCCCTAGCCAGATCGTCCGCTGCATCCGGTCTCAATCGTCGCGTCGCGCCGAACGCTCTAGTGCGCCATCGGTTTCCAAAGACCGATCGCGTTGCCTTCCGGATCGGTGAACCACGCGAAGTGTCCCATCTCTGGCACCTCGGTCGCGGGAACCAGCGTCTTGCCGCCCATGCTCTCGGCCTTCTTCAACGCGGCCGGGATGTCATCGACCTGCACGTAGACCGTCACGTAATTGTGCGGCGGATGCCCCAGGCAGTTGATGTGACCGCCGATGCCCTCGGTCGGCTTCGGCGCGTACGAACCGAGGTTGCCGATCATCGCCATGTTCGGCGCGCCGGGAGCGTACTCCCAGCCGAACAGCGAGGAATAGAAGCTGCGGGTTTTCTCGATGTTCTGACAGCCGATCTCGAAGTGCACGACGGGAGCTGGCATTCGAATCTCCTTGACTGCATGCGACGCGCGGCTCGACGCGTTCAGGAGTTGAGCGCCGATTCCGCCCCAAGGCCCAGGCCCGGAATCGTACCCGATTTCGAGTGCGATTCGCGCGTTGCCGTCGAATTCGAGCGCGCCGCTTCGGCAGCACGATCCGCCGCCTCGGTTACCCTTTGCGGTTCAGCCGGCGCGGCACCGGTGCTTTAGCGAGTCGCCGCGCGACGCATGCGGAGTGTTCATGTCCGACCGACGTCCCGCGCTGGGCTTCATCTTCATCACGCTCGTGATCGACGTGCTGGGGATCGGTCTGATCATCCCGGTCGCGCCGCGGCTTGTGCAGGCGCTGCAAGGCGGCGACGAAGAAGCTGCAGCGGGCGTGTACGGCTGGCTCGCGGCGACCTACGGCCTGATGCAGTTTCTGTTCGCGCCGGTGCTCGGTGTGCTGTCCGATCGCTTCGGTCGCCGACCGGTGATTCTCACGTCGCTGCTCGGCTCAGGCATCGACTTCTTCGCGCAGGCGCTGGCTCCGAACATCACGCTCCTCTTCATCACCCGCGCCATCAACGGAATTTCCGGAGCCAACATCACCGCCGCCAGCGCGTATGTCGCCGATGTCACGCCTCCCGAACGCCGGGCCGCGGGCTTCGGCATGATCGGGGCCGCGTTCGGCGTGGGCTTCGTGCTCGGTCCGCTGCTCGGCGGCTGGCTCGGCGGCTACGACATACGATTGCCGTTCTACGCGGCCGGAGTGCTCACGGTCGCAAACTGGCTCTACGGCGTGTTTGTGCTGCCGGAATCGTTGCCGCGCGAGCGCCGCCGCGCGCTGGAATGGCGGCGCGTGAATCCGCTCAGCGTCTTCGCCGGCCTCGGCCGACACGCGGTCGTGGCGTGGCTGGCGCTGTGCATCTTCCTCTTCAACATAGCGCAGTTCGGCTTGCACGCGACTTGGGTGCTCTACACCGCGCACCGCTATCACTGGAGCCCGCGCGACGTCGGGTTGTCGCTGGCGCTGGTGGGAATCGGGGCGGCGGTCGTGCAGGGAGGCGTCGCACGCAGCGTCGTGCCCCGCTTCGGCGAACGCGCCACGCTGCTGTTCGGGCTCGCCGTCGCCACGCTGGCCTACGTCGGTTACGGCCTGGCGACGCACGGCTGGATGATTTACGTCATCATCGCGCTGGCGTCAGTCGGGTCCGTGCTCGGGCCGGCAACGCAATCGCTGATCACCAAGACCGTCGGGCCGCACGAGCAGGGCGAAACCCAGGGCGCGATCACCGGACTGCAAAGCGCCGCCGCGGTGATTGGTCCGATCGCGGGTGGCAGCACGTTGCAATATTTCATTTCCGATCGTGCGCCGCTGTATCTGCCGGGAGCGCCGTTCTTCCTGAGCGCCGCGCTGAGCGCGCTCGGATTGCTCGCGGCGATCTGGGCGGTGACGCGAAAGTCGGCGAGCGGCCACGCCGGCAACGTCGGCAACGTCGACGCGAACCCTCGCGCGAGCGGAGCATAGAAACGTAGCCAAGGGTGAAGCGCGGTTCGCGCCACGAAGCGCCGCCCGTGGACCGCTACCGCGGCGTCACCGCCTTCAGCCGCTCCGTGGCGCTGCGCCGCGTTGCTGCATCGGCTGCGCCTTCCGCTCGCTGCCAGGCCCGACGCGCCGCGTCCACGCCTCCGAGCCGCAACGAGGCATCGCCTAGGTGCAGCCAGTAGCGCGACTCCGCCGGCGCGGCGGCGGTGAGCTGCTCGAAGCGCTGCTGCGCATCCAGCCAGTTGCGCTCGGCAAGTGCGATCAGCCCCAGGCCTTCAAGCGCCTCGGGCTCTTCCGCGTTGGTCGACAGCAGCGCATCGTAGTGCCGCCGCGCGAGATCGAGCTTTCCGGCGGACCGCGCGAGCCTGGCCGAGTCCACCAGCAGTTCGGGCGCCTGCGGCGCGAGCGTCAGCGCGTCATCGAGGCGTGCGAGCGCGAGGTCGAATTGCCCGCGATCGGAATGCTCACGGGCTCGGGCGCGCAACTGCTCCAGCCGAGCCCGCGCTTCGGCATCGAGCGCTGCGAACGGATCGCCCCGCGGCGGCGCGACCGGCGCCAGCGCGCCGCCAACATTCGCCTCGACGATCCCCCGCGTTGACTCGATTTCGTCCGGAGTCGGCACGCTCGACGCCCACTGCGTAACCTCAGCACGTCCCGCCAACGAGCCGTGCCACTCATCCAGCGCGCGATTTCCGGCGCGATCCGTCGCGACGAGCCGCAGCGCGCTGATCGACGCACGCGCGAGCGCCGGCGTCCAGTCGATTTCGCCTTTGATGCACTCGACCGCGCCGGCATCGACCCAGGCAGCGGAATCCGTGCGAACAAAGAGTCGCAACCCACCCCGGCCCAGATGCTCGTCCAGCACGGTCGCGCGGATTCGCACCGCGTTCGAGCCTGACGCCGGGCGGACTTCGTGAATCTGCAGCGTCGGCGCCGCGGTGTCGATCATCAGCGCGGCGTGCGGCGCCGCTTGCGGCCCCGGTGCAGCCGTGGCATCGCCCGCTTGAGTTATCACACGCAGAAACGCCCAGTACTCGCCGTCCTGCGGCGCATCGAATCGAACGGCTGCCGGCGCGACGCGTTTCGCCGCCGTCAGACGCCACGAATCCCCACGATCCTGCGAGATCCAAAGCTCGATGTCGCGCAACTGCGCGGCGGGGACGGTGGTGCTTGCGGAAAGCACGGCCGCGCGCTCCGCGACGTATCGCGGCGGGGCGTCTGTGGTGCACAGGCCGACCGTGAGCAGCAATCCGATCATGGCTACGTTGTGTTGAATCGGGCGCGCCGCTGACCGCAATGGGTTTCGCCCCCGACTCGCGCAGAATCTGCCGGTCGCTGCAATGAAACCCGGAGCGGGCAGCAACCGATCTCCCAAGGGAGCGGGCGCCGCGCGGGAGTAGTCGCCGCGCCGACCCGGCCGGGAGAATCGCATGAACCGCTGGATGCATCGAGCGCGGATCGGGCTGGCCACCATGGCGGTTGGCGGAGCCCCCCTGGTTCTGGACGGTTGCGACACTACGGTGCGCGATACGGTGCTTGCGGGCGTCGAAGGCGCCAGCAGCACGCTCGCCACCACCTTCATTCAGGCGTTCTTTGAATCGCTGAATGAGGAAGAGGAAGACGTCGCGGGCGGCGCCGGAACGATCTGACGACCTGCCGGAGTTGGCAGCCGCGCCGCCTGGGTGAACCGAGCGCGTCTCCGCGCGCTGTGTAGTAGCGATGGTGCGAAAATCGTTTCTCGCACCCAGGCCGAGAAGCATCATTGCCTGAAGCGCCGCGCGGCCTCGCCGCGCGATTCGCGGCTACTTCGGTCCTGGTGCGAGAATCCCTTCTCGCACCAAGATCAACACGAATCGGTCCTGGTGCGAAAATCCCTGCTCGCACAACATCAACACGAATTGAGCCCCGCGGCTACTTCAGCAAGTGCTCCTGCCAGAACATGGCATAGAGCGCGTTCGCCAGGTCGCGATTGGGCTTTTTCTGAAACCCGTGCCCCTCATCGAGCGCGTTCGCGAACCACACCGGCCGGCCGAGCGCTCGCATCTTCTCGACGATCTGCTGCGCCTCGTTCACCGGCACACGCGGGTCGTTCTGCCCATGCGCCACGAACAGCGCGGCCGTGATCTTGTCCGCGTTGTTGAGCGGCGAAATCGCCTCCAGCACCTTTCGCACCTCCGGCTTGCGCTCGTCGCCGTACTCGGCGCGCCGCAGGTCGCGCCGGTACTCGCTCGTTCGCTCGAGGAACGACACGAAGCTCGCGATGCCCACGACGTCGATACCCGCGCGAATGCGGCCCGGGTAGTTCGTCAGGCTGCCGAGCACCATGTACCCGCCGTAGGAACCGCCGTAGATGCCCACGCGTTTCGCGTCGAGTTCCGATCGAGTCGCGATCCAGTCCAGCAGTGCCCCGACGTCGCGGACCGAATCTTCGCGCCGTACGTCGTTGTCGAGCAGGTGGAACGAGCGACCGTAACCGGTCGAACCGCGAACATTCGGACAGATGACGCTAATTCCCAGCTCGACCGCCCAGAACTGAAACGTCGGCGTGAATGTCGGCTGGGTCTGCCCTTCGGGGCCGCCGTGGCAATAGATGACGACCGGCCGCGGTCCCTCGCCTTTGCCTTTGAAGTAGAGAGCGGGAATCATGCGCGGCTTGCCGTCCACCTGGTCGAACGTCGGATACGAGATCAGCTCCGGCTCGACGAAGCGCGCGGTGTCGAGCCCGCCCACTTCGCTCTGCGTCCAGCGTGTGACGCGCCCGTCGGCGCAGTTCACGGTGAATGCGTCCGGCGGGGCTGTGCCGCCGTCAAACGTGAATCCGAGCACGCCGCCCCGCGCGTTGAAGCGCAGCCCCGCGGCGACTCCCGCCGGCAGGCCGGTCACCGCGCGCCGATTCGCGCCGTCGGGCCCGGCGAGGTAGAGCTGCGAACGTCCGTTGTCGTTGACGGTGTACGCAACGCCCTTCCCGGACGGGTCGACCGCGATCTCCTCGACGTCCCAGGTGATGTCGCGCGATAGATTCGTCCACGCGCCGTCGCCGACTTCGACGCGATACAGGTTGCGAAATTCACCGTCGCGATCGCTGGTCACGAAAACCGAGCGCCCGTCGTGCGACCACACCCCTCCGCCATAGAACTGCGGCGGTTCGGCTGGCGTCAGCGGCTCGGCCTTGCCGGACGCCAGATCAAGCACATGCAGACGCGTTTCGCGCTCGCTGCGATATTCAAGTACGGTCAGTCGCGTCTCATCGTGCGAAAAATCGACCGCGTAGAACGCGCCCTGCACCTGCCAGAGCAGCCGCGGCGCATCGTTCTCCGTCAGGTCGCGAACGTAGATGTCCATGTCACGGCCGTTGCGGCCGTTGCCGCTGAACGCCACGCGCTTGCCGCTGGGGGCCACGACCGGGCTTTCGTGGCGCGACTTTCCATCGGTCAGCATCTCCGCCGTGCCGCGCGCGAGGTCGTAGCGGTAGAGCTGGAAATTCTCGTTGCCGCCGACGTCCTTCTCGAAGCCGATCATGCGTCCGCCGCTGCCGGGGATGAAGCGGCCCGCGTTCACCGGCTCCTTGAAGAAGGTGATCTGCTGGCGCATGCCCAGCGGGCTGCGGACCAGGTGCAATTGATTCGTGTCGCCGAAGCGCGTCGAGATCAGCACGCTCTGTCCGTCTTCCGCCACGTCCACCAGCGCGGCGCGCCGCGCGTCCATGTACTGCATCAGACGCGCCTGCAGCGCCTCGTCGAACGCGGGCACGCCTTCGAGCACCATCTGCCCGATCTGCCGCCGCTCAACCTGCTGCGCGGCAGCGACCGCGACCAACAGACAGCACACCGACGCGATCATCCGCCGATTCACAAACGCCATGGTTGGCTCTCCACACGGGTTGCAGACCCGTCAAAAAGATAACGCCGCCCCGGCGTTTCGGCAGGAGCGGCGTTGATTCATCTCGTATGTCCGAGGCGCGGCCTAAGGCCCTTCGACCGGCAGGTGACTCGTCTTCAGTTCCAGGCCTTCGAGATAGTCATAGAACTTCGACTCCCAGATCTCGTCGACCTCGCCGAAAATGTCCTCAAACTGCGCCAGCTTGTCGGACACCGATACCTGTTCGTTGTCCTCGCGCTGCGCCATCAGATGCATCCACTTCTTGAATCCCTCGGGATGCTGGCGGAACAGGTACTGGTTGATCGCCCAGCCCGCCGGATAGGACGCGCCGCCGAAGTTGAACCAGATGTTGTCGTTGAGGATGAACTGGCGAAGCTGCGGCAGTCGCTGTCCGCGCGGGCCCCAGATCTGCCGAAACTGAAACAGGCGATAGTGATTCAACGCCCCCAGGCTCGCACCCACTTCGCTCGGCGGCACCTCGAACATGGTCGCCATGCCCTCGGTCACCCAGCGCGGCATGTCGCCCAGCTTCGGGAACACGCCGATGTTGAACTGAATGTGGTGCGCGGCCTCGTGCTGAACCACCTCGAGGTTGTTGTGCTCGACGAGCTGCAGCACGCGGTTCTGAATCCGCTGCCGTTCACGCCAATCGACCGAGGGGTCCTTCGCGCTCTCCAGTTGCGCCGCGAACGGCGGCCACGTGCGCATATCGAAGAACGACGAGCGGTTGTTGGTCCGCATGTAGAAGCCGATCGCGCCCATCTCGCGGAAACCGTTCACCGTCTGATACTTGTCGTACTCGTCGAACGTCCCGAAGTAGAAAATCTCCAGCTTCGAAGCCGGCCGAATCTTCGGCAGGTCCAGCATGTCCATGAACTTGACGTGCCATGCGAAAACCGAGTCCAGCCGCGAAGCGAGTTTCCGCGCCGACTCGATGTCCGACGTATATGCCACGACGAAGTGCTTCGTGTAAAGCAGCTTTCCCTTCGGCCCGGTGATCCGCAGCATCTCCTGCTCGGAGACCGGGTTCTGCGGCAGCTCGGCGAGCAGATCGACGTTCTCGCTCGGGTCGAGGTGCGTGAGCTCGATGTCTTCGCTGCCCAGCACGGCCTCGAGTTCCGCATCCGTCACCGGACGGCGCAGGCTGCCATTCGGAGCCTCGGCCGGCGACGAGTCGGACTCCACCGCCTCGAGCTTGCGAACCTCCGACTTCTTGATCGTGACGACGATGCCCGCCTTCACCTTGACCCTGTAGGAGTCGCCATCCTCAGTCACTTCGCCTTCGAGCGGCGAGCCCGAAATGCGATGAACGCGATACGTTCCCGGAAAGTCCTGAGCCAGGGCCGCCGTGATCGGCGAGCCGGGCAGACTCAGCGCGATCCCGGCGCCAATCGCCAGCGCTGCAAACCAGTGTCGACGCATCATTCGGTTCTCCTCGCTGCGGTTTCTCGGGGGCACCAAATATGATAGTAGCCGGTCATTCCACGCGGCCCAAGGACTTTTCGCGATGAGCAGCGACCCACACACCCCGTCCGACGCCCCGTCTCGCCCACCGCGCGGCGAGCGTCGGCTGATCCAGACGCTGGCTTCCGGCTTGGCGCTACCTGGTGCCGCCGGCATCCCTTTCGGCGACGATATGGCCGGCCTCGACGCCGGAGACGCTCCGCTCGCCTGGACGGTTGACATGCTCATGGACGGCGTCGACTTCGACAGCCGTACACATTCCTGGACGTTGATCGGTCGTAAAGCGATGGCAGTGAACCTCAGCGACTGCGCCGCCATGGGCGTCGCACCGGTCGCGGCCCTCATCGCTCTCGCACTCAACAACCGCCTCTCGCTCGAAGACGCGGTCGCCATCGAAACCGGCGCGAATGCCGCCGCCGCCGCGCACGGCTGCGCAATTCTCGGCGGCGACACGAACAGTTGGGACGCCCCTACCGTGATTTCGATCACACTCGCCGGCCGGCCGGCGCCGGGCACGCTGCCCGTCCTGCGCAGCGGCGGTCGCCCCGGTAACGACATTTGGCTCAGCGGCCCCGTCGGCGGCTCCCTGCTCGGGCGTCATCTCGACGTGCGGCCACGGATCGAATTGGGCCAAATCCTGGCGCGATCGCCGCGCGCGACCGCGATGATTGACGTCAGCGACGGCGTCGCGCTCGACCTGTCGCGAATCTGCGAGGCTTCTGGCTGCGGCGCGGAGATCGACGAAGACTTGATGCGCGCGGCCATTCACCCCGACGCCGTCCGCATCGCCGCCACCACCGCGCAGCCGCCGCTGCACCACGCGCTGCGCGACGGCGAGGATTTCGAGTTGCTCGTCGCGCTCGATCCGCGCGACGCCGACGCCGCCCGCGCCCTGGGCCTGCTGCCGATCGGCCGGCTCATCGCCGAGCGCGGGCTGTTCCTCCGGCATCCGGATCAATCCCGATCGGCTCTTGAGCCGCGCGGCTGGGAACACTTCCGATGAATTTCGTTCGCACACTGCATTCCGCGAACGAGACGTTCGCGCTCGCCGAGCAACTCGGCCGCTCGCTGACCGGCCGGAACCTGGTTGCGCTGGACGGACCGCTCGGCGCAGGAAAGACGCTGTTTGTGCAGGGCCTCGCGCGCGGCCTCGGCTGCCCGCAAGACGAGCCGGTCGTCAGCCCGACGTTCGTGCTGATGCGGGAATATCGCGGCCGGTTGCGCCTCGTGCACTTCGACTGGTATCGAATCAGCGAGAGCGCCGAAGTGCTCGATCTGGGCTGGGACGAGCTGCTCGAGGAGCCCGCGACCGTGATCGCCGTCGAATGGGCGGAGCGATTTCCGGCGCTGCTGCCCGTCGGCGCGATTCGCGTTCACCTCGAACACGTCTGGCTCACGGATCGCGCGTGCCGCGCCGAAAACTGGCCCGATTCGCCGCCGCGCCAATCGTGACGATTCGATTGCCCGATTGCCCGTTCCGCGAGCAACCGCCGTATACTTCGCCGTCCCGTTCGGACGAGCCGTCCGACGGAGGCGAGCGTTCCGGTCGCGGCGGATGCCGCACCGTTTGGAGCCACGATGGCTGATTCCGTCCATGCCCGTACGCCGATTCCCGCGTCCCCTCCCGCTGAAAAGCCAACCCGCGCCAAGCACTGGCGCGGCGTTTTCGCATGGTTCGACTCGAATCGCTTTGACAAGCTGCCGAAGCAGGATCAGTACACGCCGCGCAGCGACCCGGTCCGCTGGGTGCCCTACGTGCTGATGCACGCCGGCTGTCTGCTGGCGCTCGCCGTCGGCTTCAGTTGGACCACGTTCGCCGTGGCGGCCGCGCTGTATCTCGTGCGCGCCTTCGGCATTACCGGCGTCTATCACCGCTACTTCTCGCACCGCACGTATCGCACGTCGCGGTTCTTTCAGTTTGTGCTCGCGGTGATCGGCAACGCGGCTATGCAGCGCGGCCCGCTGTGGTGGGCGGCGCAGCATCGCAACCACCACAAGCACAGCGACGACCCGAATGATCCGCATTCACCGCATCAGCACGGCCTGTACTGGGCTCACATGGGCTGGCTGACCGACACGCAGAACATGCGCACGGATTACAAGCTCATTCCCGATCTGACGCGCTACCGAGAGCTGCTATTCATTGATCGCTTCGAGTGGGTGGTGCCCGTGGCTTTCGGCGCGCTGCTCTGGGGCCTCGGCGCCTTGCTCGGACATTTCGCGCCGCAGCTCGGCACGTCGGGTCCGCAGATGTTCGTGTGGTGCTTCTTCGTGTCGACGGTATTGCTCTTCCACGCCACCTGCACGATCAACTCGCTGGCGCACGTTTTCGGCGGGCGACGCTTCAAGACCACCGACACCAGCCGCAACAACTTGTTCCTGGCGATCCTGACGCTCGGCGAAGGCTGGCACAACAATCACCACCACTACCCGAGCTCGGCGCGCAACGGCTTCTACTGGTGGGAGATCGACATCACGTACTACGTGCTGCGCGCGATGGCCGCGGTCGGCCTGATCTGGGGGCTGCGCCCCGTGCCCGAAGCGGTGCTCGCCGAAGGCCGCGCGGCGGACGCATCGGCCACGAACAAGTAGCCGTAGCGACTCGCGCGAGCGCAGCGCGCGCGGCGGGAACATCGGCAGGAGCGTCAGCGCGAACATCGGCAGGAGCATCGGCGTCCCGCCGGTCTGAATTAACGGGGGGCATGGGCCTCCGGCCCGTGCTGCAAGCCACCGAGGGGGCGCGATGCTCTCGCGTCGGGTGGCATGCTTTCGCGGTACTCCGCGTAAGCATGCGTTCAGCGCCGTGTCACGCGGCGCACCGCAAAAGCATCGCGCCGCGCTACTGCGGGATAGGAACATTCTCGAACGTCACTTCGTCGCCGCTCACCGTCCGGATGATCGCGATTCCGGTCTCGGAGTAATCCCGCGCCGTCGTCTCGAACTGCAGCGCCTGCGTGCCCGTCGCGCCCGTGGCAGCTTCAAACACGATGAGAATCGATCCGTCGCTCGCGCTGCGGACCACGCTGACCGGTCCGTTCTCCGGCACGAACGAGTCCTCCCATAACCAAAAGGCCGATAGCGGCTCGTCCGGGTCGATCCCGCGCAACTCCAGGCTCTCGATCTCGCCGTCGCCCATGATGCCCCAGATCGAGTACGCGAAAAGGTAGTCGCCGCTCTCCGGGATCGCGACCCGCGCCCGCAGCTGCCCTTGCACGAGCGTTGAACCGCTGCCGGTCGAAAATTCCTCGAACCAGTCGTAGAGCACGCCGGCCGGAAGCGCATCGTCAATCGCCGGCGTTTCCAGCACGACGCCCGCAACCAGCGTATCGAACTGGAAATCGACGTCCGCGACGGCGTCCGTGCCCGTCGCGCTCGACGGACAGCCGGGCGTCCCGACGATCGATGCGAAGGAAAGAGCTACGCCGAACGCGCGAGTGGCCGGTCCGAATACTCGACGATTCATGGTTGTCCTCACCGTAGCGCCAGTTGACGAACAGCATGAGAACATCGGCTGAATTCGGGGAGGACGAAAATGAGCCGCGCTCGCGCAAGAATTGCGGGCGGCGCGTGCGGCGTCGCCGAGGGTCGCCGAATGGCAAGGCTGGCTGCTCGCGCCACCGCCCGGGTGGTCGCCCGGACGGCGTTCGGGGCGCGATCGAGGAAATGTCGGGCGGCATTGGGTGGCCGGCGTTCGCGGCACTCCGCGTAAGCATGACTGGCTCGGGTGGCCGAGCGTACGCGGCACTCCGCGTAAGCAGGCGCTGCAGGAAATCACGCACCCGGCATTTGCGGTGGTCCGCGGGGGCGTCCTAACGACGGCCGAGGAAGCGACCGAGCTATTCCTTCGCGCTGGGCTGCAAGTTTGCGAAGAGCGGCAGTTCCGGCTCCGCGCTGGCGTCGGGCTTCGTCCCGGCGCTCAGCGATTTTCGCCAAGCCGGCGGGACGTCCAGCGCGCCCGCGGCCTCAAGTTGTTGGACCGTGATCAGACGCGGACCGTCCGGCTCGAGCGCGTCTTCCTCGATCGCCTTCAGCACGGAAGCCAAGTAAGGGTCCTGCACAGATCTTCTCCAGAAGTGTCGCCTGCGCCGGTTCCAGTTCCACCAGTAGCGCCAGAACGTGCAGCACGTTCAGCAGCTCGGTCGTGTACTCGGCCAGCCAGCGGTCCGGCTGGATGTCGCCAAGCTTCGACGGCGGCCGGCGGTCGCCGATGATTGGCCGCTCGCGGTTTTTCTTACGATAACTGAACCACTGCGTCAAGACCTGTTTTCCGGAGACTTCGTAGCGCCACACGGCGGGCGGGACATTGTCGATGAAGCCCGCGCCGATCAGCAGGCGGCGCCGCGTCTCGTCGTAGTCGATCTCGTCGGGCATGGAAGCGGGATCATCCGGAATCGCGCCATCCCTTGGAATCCGCGGGGCGCGCTCCTTCGGCAGCCGCGGCGGACCGGCCGGCCGACCGGCCTTGGGGTCGGCGTAGCGCTCGCCAAAGGTGTGCAGCCAGATCACCCGGCGGCCGAGCTCGACGGCCTGCGCGAACAATCTGGGGCGGGCGGTGAGCGGGATGCGCAAGCCGGGCTGGGCGAGGTCCTTCTGAAATCGCGCGGTGTAGGCCGGATGGGCGGCCACGGCGGCGAGATACGCAAGAAAGTGCTCGGGCGTGACGGCGAACTGGTGGGCCTCGGACAGGAGCGCCAGCAGTTTCGGCGGCAGATTGGGCGTCGTGGCGGGCGCGTCGCGCCAGAGGGGGAACACTCGGCCGCTGAACGAACCCTTGTAGTGATGCTTGTCCGGAAGCAAATCTGTGAAAGTCACAGCAGGCCCAGAGGTCGGGGAATGGACCATCAGTGCGGTGAGAAAAACCTGCTTCCCAGATAACGACTCCCAAAGCGCGTTGTTGGGCTGCGTAATTACGCGCGGATCTGGAATGATCCACTGCCGATCGAAGCTCCGATGCCCGTAACGTACTGGTGGCAGGCAGGGCTCGGTTTCCTTGGCCAACGGAACAGTTCGCGGTTCGTGGCCAGCAAGCCCGTACCGGACGACGGAGTCGATATGGCGGTCAGAAGGCTTCCCTCCGCGCAGCGTTGGATGGAATAGGACAGCCTTTTCCGTTTGCTTCGCGCTGATCAGGGCTTGCCAACGACGCTTCAGTGAGTCGGCATCCGGCGCGATCACCCAAACTCGCATTGGCTGAACCGCCGACCCGTTATACGCAAACAACTCGTCCAGCGCCGGGTAGCTGGCCCAGTCGCCGGACGCGGCCGGCAGGAATGGCGCGCGCCAATCCGTCGGGCAATCCTGCCAGACCTTCGAACCCAGCTTGAGCTTGGCCAGCGCGGCGAACTTTTCTTCGCGCTTGCCGGCCGGCAGCACGGCGTACTTCACGGCGGCGGGCTTGCCGGGTGTCTTTTTCTTCGAGCGCGCGGCGAGGACGATGCAAACGGGCTGCTGCACGGCCTGGAAGATGCGCGTGGGCACATCGGGCTGGTGGCCTTCGGGCGTGCAATCGATGACCCAGATGCGGTCGCACTTGCGGCGCAGGTCGTCGCGCATTTTCTGGAAGCCCGGTCCATTCAGGAAGCCGGCCACCGTGATGAAGCAAACAATGCCGGTGTCGTGCTGCGGGTCGTGGTCGAAGACCTTCCAGGTGGCCCAGCGCCAGAAGTAGACGTACAGGTTGCGGAGGTGCTTGGCGTGGGCGCCGACGCCCCAGTCGGCCGGGGGAATCCAGGCGCTCAGCAGCCCGACGCCGGCGGTTTCGTCGGTTCCCTCTTCGATCCAGCCGCCGCGGCCCTTGGCTTTCTCTTTGTAGGGCGGGTTGCCGAGCACGACGGTGATGCGTTCTTTGCGTTTGATCTCGTTGGCCTGCTTACGCGACTGGGCGATGGTGCGGTAGAGCGAGCCGAGTTCCTCGACCTCGGCGTAGGGGTTGCCCAGCGTGTCGGTGACGAACATGCGTGGGACGGCACGCGGCGGCTTGCCGATGAGGGCCTGCAACTCGGCGTAAATACGGAGCTGCGCGACGGCGAACGGCCCGAGCTGCAATTCGAACGCGATCAGGCGCGCGATGGCGGACTCGATCGCCTGCGGCACCGCCCCGGCGCCCTGGTCGGCCTCGACGTCGTCCGCGATGCGCCGGAGTGCCCCGAGGATGAACGTGCCGGTGCCGACGGCCGGATCGGCCAGCGTGACGTCGGTCGAGGCCAAACCGGCGCTGCGATCGAAGTGCTCGCGTAACACCTGGTCGACGAGGCGGACCATCGGCCCGACGACTTCCGGCGGGGTGTAGTACGAGCCAGTGAGCTTTCGCAGCGTGTTGTCGTAGACGGCCAGAAAGTCTTCGTAGAAATAGAGCCAGGCGTCGGGATCGCCCTTGCTGATGGAGAACCAGTCGACCGCGTCGAGCACGCGTTCCAGCGCCGAAAGCGACGTTTCCAGGGTCTTTCGGTTGTCGACCTCGTCGGTCAGCAGCCGCAGGGCCGCGCCGATCAGCGAGCTCGTGGTTCCGAGTTGCTTGCCGACCTGGTCCAGGCCGCCGGCGAGCTTGACGCCGCTCGAACGGGCCATGAGCAGACCGAAGGTCACGGCCTGGGCGTATCCGTCGGCAAACTGCGTGTCGTTCGCCTCCGGGAACAGAAGCTTGCGCCAGTCGGCGGCGAGCGCGGTCAGGGCCGGGCTCTTCTCGGCCAGTTGCTCGGTCACTTCGTCGCGCAGCAGGCGACACAGGCGCGCCGCGACGTGGGCCAGCTCCTGGGCGGATTTCGGCGGGATCGGCTCCCAGCGGAGGAATTTGTCGAACAGGCCAACGAGCCCGGGCGGCGCGGCGAGCTTCGCGCCTGCGGACTCGATGTCACCCTGCAATTCGAGGATCGACTCGACCAGTTCGCCGTTTTGCCAGAGGCTGAACGCGTTGCCGTCGGTGTACAGCAAATTCGGAAGCGACTGGAGCTTTTCCCATTGTTCCTTGTCGTGGCCTTTGAAGCGACGAGGGTCGGCGCCCTTGCCCGGGGCCTTGACCTCGACGAACCCGACTCGCACGTTTCGCAGGGTGATGGCGTAGTCCGGTCGAGTTTTGAGTCGGCCCAGCGACGATTCGCCGACGGCCGCGAGCCATTCCCGTTTAAAGCCGCAAAGCTCCGCCATGTCGGCGAAGAGAGTTTCCAGCGGGGCGCGTAGCTGGTCCTCGGGCTCGCCGGTCGCACCCGGGTTCCCGAGCTTCGCAGCAGCGCTCGCACCGAATCGGGCAATCGTGTCGCGAAGGTTCAGCATGGGACGGCTTCGACTCTTGGCGCTCCGCAGACGCATCGGCGAACGGCGTTCGTCGGGAATGAATACTATCCCGACTCGGTCCCGCTGCATTGCTGATGTTGTCGCGGCCGCGCGTGCGGCTGCATCCGCTCTACCCCGGCCAGTCTCCGCCCCATGCGCTACGCAGCGCCGTCAGCGGAATCATCTCGCCGCCTACCTTGACGCACCGTTCCGCAATCGGCTCGCCGAGCACACGCGCCGCGACGCCCGCCTCCGCCGCCGCCTGCTCGACCTCACGAGCGTGCGGCGACTGCACCACATAGGCCGCCAGCAGCGGATCGAGCGGCTGCGGGTCGTCGTCTCGCCCGCTCTCGCGCACCCCGCGCTCGTCGCTCACCTGCACCCCGCGCTCGCCGCCGATCGCCATCTCCGCGATCGCGCCGAGCCAGCCGTGCTCGCTGACATCATGGCACGCGACAACCCAGCCGCGCGTGATGCAATCCGCGACGAACGCGTGCACCCGCGCCGCCCGCGACAGGTCCGCGTCGAATCGCGCGAGTCCGCCGACCAGCAGCAGCGTGCCTGCCGCCTTCAGATCGCTTGAAACGCAGCGCGCCGCGTCATCGACGAGCGCCATCGCGCTGATCAGCAGCGTGCCCGGAATCGCCAGGCGTTGCGCGGCGTCGATCCGCGCCAGCGCCGCCCGCAGCCACGGCGGCACAGTGCCGCGTCGGGCTTCTTCGGCCGCCGCCCGCCGTCGCAGCTCCTGCGACAGCATCTGCGCGTCGCCGGCGTCCAGCGCGAATTCGTTGTTCAGCGAGTCCTTGCCGGAAATGAAAGGCGTGCTGTACGCCAGCGCCGCGTCGTGACAGGCCTGGCAGGCCCGCACCAGCGCCCCCATCTGCCGCGGGTCGTCGCAGCGTCCCCAGCAGAAATTGTCGAGAATCGCAGTGCGTCGCGGATCGCCGCCCACCGCCGTCACATTGCGAATCGCTTCGTCGATCGCGTTCACCGCCATCCAGTAGGGGTCGACGTCGGACAGCTCCGGCGCCAGTCCGCACCCGATCGCGATTCCGCGCGACGCCTCGAGCCGCGGCCGAATCACCGCCGCATCGCCCGGCCCCGCGCCGGCGCCGCCGAGGGGCTTGATCACGCTGCCGCCCTGCACTTCGTGGTCATACTGGCGAATGATCCAGGCCTTGCTGGCGTGATTCGGGTCGCGCAGCAATTCGCACAGCCGCTCACCGAGGCTGCCGCCGCCGCGCGAACTCGACGCGTCGCGCGCGGTTGGCTGCCACTCTGCGTTTTTCACTCGCTTCGGCAGCCCTTCGTGCAGAAACCGCAGGTCGAGCGCGCCGACGACCGTGCCGCCGAAACGCACCACCAGGTGCGCCGTCTCGCCGCTTTCGCGCTCGCCTGAGTCGCTGCCGCCGGGCGTCGCCGCGGCGCGCCGTCCGAACTCGCCGATGACCGTGCCTTCCACTTCCTCGCCTCGCAGAATCTCGCGCAGCCTCGGCCAGTTCGCGGGCGGCACCGCCAGCACCATGCGCTCCTGCGCCTCGCTGATCCATATCTCGTCGTAGCGCAGGCCCGCGTACTTCAACGGCACCGTGTCCAGATCGATCGTCGCGCCGACATCCGCCGCCATCTCGCCCACGGCGCTGCTCAATCCGCCGGCGCCGCAATCGGTGATCGCGCTGAACAGGCAGCCTTCGGCGGCGTCGCGCGCTCGCAGCACGGCGTCCATCACGCGCCGCTCGGTGATCGCGTTGCCGATCTGCACCGCATGCGCGAATTCGTCGGCGTGTGTGTCCGTCAGCTCCGCCGAGCTGAACGTCGCGCCGTGAATGCCGTCGCGGCCCGTACGACCGCCCACGACCACAACCAGGTCGCCCGGCGAAACGCGCTTCTCGACGCGATTGCGCGGAATCAGCCCGACGCAGCCGCAGTACACGAGCGGATTCGCCAGATACCGCGGATCGAAGTGAACCGCCCCGTTCACCGTCGGAATGCCCATGCGGTTGCCATAATCCGCCACGCCGCGCACCACGCCGCGCAGCGTGCGCCACGGATGCAGCACGCCCTTGGGCAGCGCTTCACTCGGCCAGTCCGGCGGCGCGACGCAGAACACGTCGGTGTTCGCGACCGGCAGCGCGCCCAGGCCGCAGCCGAGCACATCGCGGATGCAGCCGCCGACGCCCGTAGCCGCCCCGCCGTAGGGCTCGATCGCCGACGGGTGGTTGTGCGTCTCGACCTTGAATGCGATGCCGAAATCATCGTCAAAGCCGATGATTCCCGCGTTGTCGACGAACACGGACAGGCACTCGGGGCCGCGCCGTTCCGCGATCATTTGGTGCGTGGCCGCCGCGATCGTGTCTTTCAGCAGATTCTGGTAGCGGCGCGTCGTGGAAGGATCGCCGGGAAATGGCGCGCCGTGATACTCCACGGCGCTTTTCAGCGTCTTGTGAACGCAATGCTCCGACCAGGTCTGCGCGATGGTCTCGAGTTCGAGATCGGTAGGCTCGCGGCCCAGGGCGCGATAGTGGGCCGCAATGGCGCGCATTTCGTCGAGCGACAGAAACAGGTGTCCGTCGCGCGACAATCGCTCCATGTCCGCATCCGAGAGATTCGCCACGGAAACCGTGCGCAGCGCGAACGCATATTCCGGCGGGCGCGGCGGCGCCGGGATGCCGGCCGTGTCCGCGAAAACCTGCTCGATGCAGTCATTCGCTAGCACCGCGCCGGCCGCTCGCGCTGCAGCCGCCGCGGAAACGTCGCCTTCCAGCACATACCGGCGCGCCGTGCGCACTTCGGCGACCGGAATCCCCTCGGCATGCAGTTCGGCATAGATGCTTTCGGCGACTGGATCCATCACGCCGGGGCGTGGAAAAATCTCAAACGCCGCGCGTGGCGCAGCACTGGGAATAACCTGCGGAGCGGCGTGAATCTGTGCGGTTTCTACCACCGGATCGAGCAGCAGTCGCAGCGCTTGGCGGCGGATGTGCTCGGCGGGGCCTGCGTAGGACAGCAGGATGATGCGCGACTCAACGACGCGTGATACGCCGCTCAGACCCGCGCGGCGAAGCTGGTCGGCGACGGCGTCGGCGGATTCGGCGCCTTGAATCTCGATGCGATACGTGGTGATGCTCGTTGCGCTCATGGCGCGGGGTAGCGTAGCGGATCAGGACTCGTCGCGGCTCAGCTCGTGCAGTCGCGCCGCCAGAGCCGCCAGTTGCTGCTGCAATTCCGCGATCTGCGCCCGACGCTCGTCCGGCGGCGGAGTCGGCGGGGCCGGTGAAGCAGCTCGGCCCGGCGCCTGCGGCTTGAAGAGGTCCGCCCAGAGGCGCGTCCAGTCGGCGGGAGTGGTCACTGGAGCGCCAGCGCTTCGCGGCACGCTCGCGGCGTGCTCCCAGAAGCGCGACCACTGCTCCTGCGTGGCACGCTGCGCCTGCAGCGCGTTGGTGAGGAAGCTCTCGACGACCGAGCCGAGAAACTGGGTCTTCGTGCGAATGAGCTGATGCAGAATCGCAGCGGGAAAAACGGCCAGCTTCGGAGCGTCGCGCTCGAGGATGATCTGGGTGAGCACGACGTGCGTGATGTCCTCGTTGCTGGCGGCGTCGGTCACTTCCAGGTCGTGGCCCTGGGCGACGAGGTCATAGAGCTCCGCGAGCGTGACATGGGTCGAGCGCGTCGAGTCGTAGTAGCGCCGATTGGCGTATTTCTTGACCCGCAGGAGGCGTTCCGGGTTCGTGTTCATGGGGGCTCCGACGTTCGCGCGCTGCACCATTGAGAGATCGCATTTGCAGCATGGCACAGGGACTTACGTCCGTCAACCGCACCGGCTGTTAACTGAATCGAGTGTTATCAGACTAACAATTTGTGCGAACGCAAAAATTCTTCTTGACTGTTTGCACAATGTGAGCGATACTTCCTTCAGTGGCAGACAACGCACGGAGGACCGGCAATGCAGCCCAAAGAATTCATGACGGACTTCAACAAGGGCCTGGCGGAAACGTTCACGAAGAACGTCCAGGCGAGCACGCGCTTCTATGAGGATTTCGGCCGCACCTGGACCGATTCGTTCGGCGGGCGCATGACCGAGTTCCAGACCCAGTGGGAGCGGATGAACGACGAATTTCTGCCGTTCGCGCGGCGGAACTTCGAGCGCGTTCAGCGCCACGTTGACGAGCAGACGCAGCGAAACGTGAAGATGCTGAAAGAGTCGTTCGACGTCAACGCTCCGACGACGCCGACCGAGATGGTCGATCGCTTCGCGACCGGCTATCGCCACGGCGTGGAGTTTGTGCGGGAGTCGTTTGATGCATTCGCGAAGGCGCAGACGGATTTCCTCGCGAACTTCAACGACTACTTCCGCACGCGAATGACGTTCAACGAGCCGACGCCGGTGCGCAAGCCCGCGACCGCCAAGTAGGCTGTTGAACGCGAGTCGTTTCGGGAGGGCGCGGCCCGCGACGGGAAGCGAGTGGCCCGTCGGCGGACCGCAGAATCCCGGAAGGCTCGGGAGGATGTCTTGATAGCATGTGCAGCCGGCCTGGATCGTGAGATTCGGCCGGCTGCGCGTGTCTCCGGGCTGAGAAGCCCGCGTCTGGTTGGGCAGCGCCGGGCGGATCGCTGAGCACGGGCCGGAGGCCCATGCCCCCCCCCGAGAGTTGCCACGGCGAAGAGACCGGCCGGAGGCCGGCCCCCCAGCGCCGACCGGGCCGAGTGAACCAAACACTGCTCACCGAGCAGTGGCACGGCCCGCGGGTTTGGGCTAGCTGTGAAGCGACCGGCCGGAGGCCGGTCCCCCAGCGCCGACGGGACGAAGTCACTGCTCACAGAGCAGCGGCACCTGTCGGAGATGAAGACACTGCTCGGAGAGCGGTGGCACATGGACGGGATTCGGAACAGCGAGGGAGGTCGACGATGAGTGGGGATCCGAAATTCGGAATGCCCGGGATGCCTGGGATGCCCGGAATGCCGGCCATGCCGAACATGGATGCGTTTACCGCGTTCTGGGCCGATTTGTGGTCGCGGATGGCCGCGGCCGGGGCTCCCCCGCCGCCAAACCCGCCGGCGGACTTCATCGAGCGGACGCGCAAGGCGTTTTTTGACGCGATGGCGCGGGCGCTCGACGAGTACATGCGCAGCGAGGCGTTTCTGCACGGCATGCGGCAGTCCATGGATCAGGCGCTGGGCTGGCAGAAAATGATGAACGATTATCTGCAGCGCGGCCTGAGCGCGGCACAGGTTCCCACTCGGGAAGACGCCGATCACGTCGTGCGGCTGATCCACGGCATGGAAGATCGGCTGATCGCGAAAATCGAACAACTGGAAGCGCGACTAAACGGCGTGGAACGCGCCGGCAAGCGCGGGGGTAAGGAGTAACAGCCATGACGCAAAGCCCGCCGTTCATGCCCGGTTTGCCCGGCATTCCCACCGCCGACCAGATGATCGGGCAGTGGAACACCGCGTTTCAGAAGGTGATGTCGATTCCGAAGGTGTGGGATGCGGTGCAGAAGGTTCGCGTTGGTGTCACGCCGTCGCGGCCGGTCTACCGCGAGGACTCGCTGCGGCTGCTGCGCTACGAGTCGGCGACCGCGCCGAAATTCGACACGCCGGTGCTGTTCGTCTTCGCGCTGGTGAACCGGCCTTACATCCTGGATCTGCGCGAGGGCAAGAGCGTCGTTCATCACTTCGTTCGCGCCGGCTTCCCGACGTACAAGATCGACTGGGGCAAGCCGGGCGACGGTGACCGCTATCTCGGCCTCGAAGACTACGTGCAGGTCTACATGGACAACGTGGTTGACGAGATTCGGCGTCAGACCGGCCAGGAAAAGATCAGCATTGTCGGCTACTGCATGGGCGGCACGATGAGCGCCATGTACACCGCGCTGAACCCGGAGAAGGTGAAAAACCTGATCCTGATGGCGGCGCCGGTCGACTGGTCGACTCGCGACAGCCTGCTGTGCCTGTGGAGCGACGCGCGCTACTTCGACGTTGACAAGCTGGTCGAGGTCTACGGCAACGCGCCGCCGCACTGGCTGCAAACGTCGTTCCTGTGGCTGCGGCCGGTGCAGAACCTGCTCGAGAAGTGGGTCGGGTTCTACGACAAGATGGACGACGAGAAGTTCCTCGAAGACTTCATGGCCATGGAAACGTGGCTGAACGACAACGTGCCGGTGGCGGGCGAGACGTTCCGCCAGTTCGTGAAGTACTGCTTCCAGCAGAACCAGTTGATTCAGGGGAAACTGGAGATCGGCACGGAGCGAGTGAACCTGAAAAAGATCGGCTGCCCGGTTCTGAATCTGATCGCGCAGCAGGATCACCTGGTGACGCCGTCGCAGAGCCTGCCGTTCGCGGACGCGGTCAGCTCGACCGACCGCGAGACGGTCACGTTCCCCGGCGGACACATCGGGCTGGCGGTCGGCAGCAAAGCGCATCGCGACCTGTGGCCGCGGGTCGTTCAGTGGCTGGATCAGCGCTCCGACAAGGCAACGGCGCGCTGAGGGGGGACAGCGGCGGCGCGCCGCGGCGACGTCGCCGGCCTGTAGTAGCGAGGAGTATCGGCGATGAAAACGAACGGAGAACCGGGCTGGCACAACACGGAGCTCGATCTGTCGACCAAGGTCGCCGTCGTAACCGGCGGCACAGGCGGCATCGGTCGCGCGACGTGCATCCAGCTTGCTCGTGAAGGCGTGCGCGCCGTTGCGTGCGTCGATTTCAATGAAAACGTGAAGACCTTCTGCGACGACGTCAATCGACGCCTCGATCGCGAGGCTCTGCTGCCGTTTCGCGGCGACGTGACGGACAGCGAGTTTCGGCGCAGCGTGTTCAAGGCGATGGAGGAGCGCTTCGGCACGGTCTCGATCTGCGTGCCGGCGGCGGGCATCACCCGCGACAAGCTCGGCGTACGCGTGAAGCGCGAAGGCGACGGCGTCGAAATCTACTCGGAAGAGGATTTCCGCCGCGTGATCGAGGTCGACCTGGTCGCCCCAATCTACTGGGCACTCGACACGGTCGGCAGCGTGGCGCGCGAGCGTGCGAAAGCCGGAAAGAAAAAGTGGACGTTCGACGAAGGTGTGCAGGGCGTCGTGATCTTCATCGGGTCGGTTTCGTCGACCGGGAATCGCGGCCAAGTTTCCTACGCCTCCGCGAAGGCGGGGCTGGAAGGCGCCCAGGCGACACTGGCCGCCGAGGCGATCTTCTTCGGCGTCCGGAGTGCGATCATCCACCCGGGCTACACCGACACCCCCATGGTTCGGGCGCTGGGTGAGGAATTCATCGACAAGCACATCCTGCCGCAGACGCAGCTTCGTCGGTTGATTTACCCGGAGGAGATCGCACACGCGATCTGCTTCATGATCCAGAACTCGGCCGTCAGCGGCCAGCTTTGGGCTGACGCCGGCTGGCACCCGCTGGCGTAGTTTAGAAAATCGTGGCGGCGGTCTCTCGCGTGCGGGGAGATCGCCGCCGGTTTTTGCCATTTCGCAAAAACCATAACGCATTGCAATTGATAGTTTTACGAACAAACTACCGCTATCGGACGTCTATCGCCCCGCCTGACCGGCATCTGAGTGTCTTGACGCGTGCCGGAGCATGAAGCTAAATAGCCTCTGCGGTCGGGGGCGGTCTGCGGCAAGGACGCGCGACGTCCCGGTAGGTTTGCGAGGGACCAAGGTGCCACAACCTGGGCAGGATGCCGGCAACGGATACATCCCGTTGCTCGAGTTCGAGAAGCCAATCGCGAAAATGGAGCAGGAGATTCTCCGGCTGGAGGCGACGCAAGCCGACTCCGGGCGGGACCTCTCCGACCTGATTCGCGGCATCCGCGAGCAACTGCGGGCGGCGCTCGAGCAGACGTTCGCGAATCTGACGGCGTGGGAGACAGTGCAGGTGGCGCGCCACCCGCGTCGGCCCCTGCTGCGAGACTACATTCGGCTGATCTGCACCGACTTTTGCGAGCTTCACGGCGACAAACTGCACGGCGACGATCGCGCGCTCATCACCGGGTTTGCGCGCATGGCCGGACAGCGCGTGATGCTGGTCGGGCACAACAAGGGCCGCGACACGCGCGAGCGGATCGAGACGAACTTCGGCTGCGCTCACCCCGAGGGCTATCGCAAAGCCCTGCAGAAGATGAAGCTAGCCGCCAAGTTCGGTGTGCCGATCGTCTGCCTGATCGATACGCCTGGCGCTTATCCGGGCGTGGAAGCCGAAGAGCGCGGCATCGCCAGCGCGATCGCGGTCAACCTACTGGAGCTCTCGCGACTTCCGACGCCGGTTGTGGCGTGCGTGATCGGCGAGGGTGGCAGCGGCGGTGCGCTGGGAATCGGCGTCGCGGATCATGTCGCGGTCATGCAGTACGCGTACTACTCGGTCATCAGCCCGGAAGGCTGTTCGTCGATCCTGTTCAAGGACGCTCAGAACGCGCCGCGCGCCGCCGAGTCGTTGAAACTGACGGCGCGCGACCTGCAAAAGCTGAACCTGATCGACACAATCGTCGACGAGCCGCTCGGCGGCGCCCATCGCGATCCGACGGCTGCCGCGCGCAGCCTCGAAGCCTGGATCGGCAAGGCGCTAGGCGAACTGCGTCGCGTGAAGAAAGACACCCTGCTGAAGCGCCGCTACGAGCGGCTGCGGAACCTGGGGTCGTTCTTCGAGACGACGGAGGCGCCGGTCGAAGATTCGGCGGCGCGAACGGCGCGTCGCGGCAAGCGGCCGGAACCCGTCGTGGGTGATGCGCCGGCCGTAAAGGTCTGATTTCGCAGAGCGCACGGATGCGCCGATGAGCTCCACGTCTTTGCCTCATCGCCCCGTCGCGTTCGATCTGGACCGCACGCGCGGTCTTCGCGTGCGCTGGTCCGACGGGTTGGAGGCGGAGATTCCGCTGCCGCGCTTGCGGCAGGCGTGCCCGTGTGCGACCTGTCGCAGTGCCAGGGAGGAAGCCCAACGCAATCCGCTGCGGGTCATCACGGGTGTCGCCAGCGAGCAGGATCGGACGACCGCGTCCGGCGCGGAGCTCGTGGGTCGCTATGCCCTACGCGTCCGCTGGAACGACGGCCACGAGACGGGAATCTACGACTTTTCGCTGCTGCGGCAGCTCACGGAAGCGTGTTCCGATCCAGAGAATCGGCTTCACTGAGAACTCTTATCTTCGCTGCTCGTATGAATTTGTGCGCAAACTGAAAGTGAGCGAAAAATTGGTTTTCCGCTGATTTTCGCGCGTTATACTCGGCGGGTTCATTGAACTTTCGAGAAAGGACAGGGAGTAAGGTGAAAAACGCAGAAATGGGTGGCGGCGTTCAGTTGGCCTCCGACTTGACGCTCTTCCTCTACGACCGCCCCATCCATCCGGAGCTGTTCCGCCATTTCGCGGATTACCGCGTCAACCAGTTTCGCTATCACGCGGACATCTGGATCGTCGGGCTGGGGCACGTCGTGACGGTCACGTCGGGCACGCGCTCGCTGGTCGAGGTGATCGTGGGCGAGAATTGCGTGCTGCCGACGCGCGGCGTGGTGACGCGCTTCAAGATGAAGGGTGAGCGGGACGTGGATCGCCGCACGACGGAAGGCTGGCACTACATGGTCAGCACGCAGGTCGAGCCGATGGACGAGCCGCTGTACAAGTCGGTTCATCAGGACTTGGTGCGGCACGCGGCGAAGCGCGGCTGGCTGGTGAACTACGACCACTGGGCCGACGGCGACCTGGCCCCGTTCAGCTATCTCGATCACGAGGCGCGCGACGCCGAGTTCCACATTCACGCGTTTCACGCGTTTCCGGCGGAGCGCACGATGGTCAAGACGCAGACGATCATCGAGCTGCCCGCGACGTAGCGCGACGGGCGATGGCGGCTATTCTGCGGGGCCCGCGGCGGTGAGCGACCGGCGCGGGCCCGATCCGTTTGCGGGAGGAGCGGCATGGCGAAACAGCGCGACGAACTGAAGGTGGTGAACGCGCGGGTGCACAACCTGCGAAACGCCAGCCTCGCGCTGCCGAAGGGACGGCTGATCTGCTTCACCGGCGTGTCGGGCAGCGGCAAGAGCAGCATGGCGTTTGACACGCTGTACGCGGAGGGGCAGCGGCGTTACGTCGAATCGCTGAGCTCCTATGCGCGGCAGTTCCTCGGAGAGCTGCCGAAGCCCGACGTCGATCAGATCAGCGGCCTGGCCCCGGCGATCAGCATCCAGCAGAAGACCAGCGGCTGGAACCCGCGCAGCACCGTGGGCACGATCACCCAGGTCCACGATTATCTGCGCGTGCTGTACGCCCGCGCCGGCGAAGCGCATTGCCCGGATTGCCACGTTCCCGTGTCAGCCCAGACGCGTGAGATGATTCTGGCGCAGATTCTGGCGCTGGGCGAGGGTGTGCGATTCACGCTGCTGGCGCCGCGCATTCGCGGCCAGAAGGGCGAGCATCGCGACCTGTTCGAGGATCTCGTGCGCCGCGGCTTTGTTCGAGCGCGCATCGACGGCGTGGTGTGCGATCTGTCGGACACGCCCCCGCTCGATCGCCAGCGCCGTCACGACGTGGACGTAGTCGTGGATCGGCTGACGATCCGGGCGGGCGTGCGGTCGCGGCTGGCCGAGGCGCTCGACCTGGCCCTAGACGTGGGCGAAGGGACGGCGATCGCCGCGATCGAGAGCGAGCCGCCGCGCGATCTGCTCTTGTCGTGCGGCTCGGCTTGTCCAAAGTGCCGTCGCAGTTTCGAGCCGCCGACGCCGCAGTTGTTCTCGTTCAACAGCCCGCAGGGCATGTGCAGCGGCTGCGACGGCCTGGGCACGCGCTACGACTTCGATCCGGCGCTGCTGATTCCTGATGCGAGTCTTTCGTTCCTGTCGCCGTGCATCGCGGCGTTTCGCAAACCGCCGGGGCGCTGGCGCACGCACATCTATCGCGGCGCGGCGGAGCATTTGGGCGTGGACCTGGCGAAACCGTGGCGCGAACTGCCCGCGACCGCGCGGCAGGCGCTGCTCTACGGCACCGGCGAGCAGCACATCACGTTCACCTGGAAGTCGCGTCAGGGCGTCTGGAAGCACGGCGGAACTTTTGACGGTGCGATTGCGGAACTTCAGGCGGCGTATCGCAAATCGTCATCGCAGATCGTGCGCGGGTTCTACGAGCAGTTCATGCGCCAGGCCCCCTGCCCCACCTGCAACGGTACACGACTCGTGCCGCAGGCCCTGGCCGTGCGGCTGCGCGGGCGCGGCGGCGACGGTCGCGGCGCGAGCCTCAACCTCGCGGAGTTGTGCGGTTTGTCGATTCAGGCGGCGCGCGAATTCGTCGCTTCGCTCGAGTTACAGGGCGTGCGTGCGCTGATCGCGCGCGAGCCGCTGAAGGAGATCCTGGCGCGGTTGAAATTTCTGCTGGACGTCGGACTCGATTACCTGACGCTCGACCGGGCGGCACCGACTCTCTCCGGCGGAGAGTCACAGCGCATCCGCCTGGCCAGCCAGATCGGATCGGGGTTGGTCGGCGTGCTCTATGTTCTCGATGAGCCCAGCATCGGGCTTCACCCGCGTGACAACCGACGGCTGCTCGATTCGTTGGCGAAACTGCGCGATCAGGGAAACACGGTCATCGTGGTGGAACACGATCGCGACACGATGGAAGCCGCTGACATGATCGTCGATTTCGGGCCGGGGCCGGGCGTGCGCGGGGGCGAGGTCGTCGCGTGCGGCACGCTGGCCGACGTCTGCGCGGCGAGCCGCTCGCTCACGGGAGGTTTCCTCGCCGGCCGCGAGACGATTCCGGTGCCCACCACGCGTAGACCGGTTCCGCCGCCGCCGCAGGCCGGCGTCGCGAAAGAGCGGAAGCGTCGAAAGAGCTGAGCCGCCGGCGCTTTTCAGTGCGTGCCGGCGAGACTCCAGTCGCCGTGCATGTACTCGTAGAGATAGCGAATCGTCTCTTCGCTTTCGGCTTCGCCGTTCAACAGAATGTCGCCGATGGAGATGATCCCGACGAGGCGGTCGTCATCGACGACGGGCAGATGACGGATGCGCTTTTCCCGCATCACGGCGCGGCATTCGTCGCGGCTGGTTTCAGGTCCGCAGACGGCGACCGGCGTCGTCATTACGTCGCCGACGCGCGTCTCGCCGGGATCGCGCCGCGCGGCGACCACTCGATTGAGCACGTCGCGTTCAGTGAAAATGCCGACGACATGCTCGCCCTGCGTGACCACGAGCGCCCCCACGCGACGCTCGTTCATCACTCTGGCCGCGTCGAGCACGGTCGCGCCCTCAGCAACAGCGAAGACTTCGAGGCCCTTACGATCCAGAATGCTGCGAACGCTCTGCATAGCACACCTCTCGGCGGCCCGGCGGAGATGTGACGGCGCCCGGCCGCGAACTGGGGATGGGCCGACCGTCCAGGCGGATCGGCAACCTAGGTATTGAACCCTGCGGTAAGCGCGTAAGTCAAGAACATTTGGTAAGTTGGGCGCGGTTTCGGGAGGATTTCCCGGGGCCTCCGGCCAAGCGTTGGGCTTGGCGAGAAGCGTCACGCTCGGCGGCCTGTCGGAGGCCGTGGGAGCAAACTCGGCTTACAGCCGACGGTAGATTCGTCGCCAATCGGCTTCGTTGCTGTCTTCAGACAGACAGTCGAGAACCTCGCCGGCGTCGCTAAAACTCAGCCCGCGCCAGCTCAGGCCGCCTTCATCCGGCAGCACGGCCTCGTGCCGCAAGATGACCCAGCCCGTCTCGCTGTGTCGCAGCAGGAGCAGTTCTCGCTCGTTGCCACGCAGCACGACATCCGCGCCATCCTTGGCGATCCACCGATCAATTTCGGGACGATACGTAGTTGTGCAGAAAGTCGCCGTCATCGCCACGCCTTCGAGGTGAGCGCCGTTCGAACGGATTGAATTTCGCCGTCTTTGCGCTTTTCGTCAAGGCCGCGCAGGGGCGCGCCGAAAATTCAGTCTCCCCCGACGGCGGGAGCGGGCACGTTGGGCGAAATCCGCAGCGACAGCGTGTCGCCGTTGCGGGCGGCGGTGCTCCAACTGAGCTCAATTTCGAGCGACTCCTTCGAGCCGCGCTTCTCGGCTTCAATTTCGACCGTCACCAGCGGCTGCGGCTGCAGCACGATCGACCTGTCCCCCTGCTCGACGCAGATGCGGCCCGCCTTGAGGCTGGCGACGACATCTTCCAGGTACGCGATGACGGTGCGCAACTCCATGCGCCCGCGGATGCACAGTTCGTTCTTCGCCATGGTAGCTCCCCTGTCTTCCCTGCCCCCACCGCAAATCGTATCCGCGGGTCGGCGCAGCGACAATTCGCGCGTGAGCCCGGCAACGCGGCGCGCATCGCCGATTCGCGTGAATGAACTTACAGTATCGCCGGGCGTCACGCCGACGCCCTGAAAGGAACGCCACGGGTGAGCGCCGCATCGAAAACGACTACTGAACCGATCGCAGTCCCGCCATTGAACCTGGCCGCAGGTTTCAGAGCGGTGCGCGATGAAATCCTGAACGAGATCACCGAGATCTGTGAATCGGGCTACTACATCCTGGGACCAAAGGTCGCCGCGTTCGAGGAAAATCTGGCGCGCGCCTGCGGCAGCCCGCGAGCGCTCGGCGTGTCGTCCGGGACCGATGCGCTGCTGCTGGCGATGATGGCGCTGGACATCGGCCCCGGTGATGAAGTGATTGTGCCGGCGTTCACGTTCTTCTGCACCGCGGGCTGCGTTTCGCGGTTGCGGGCGACGCCCGTGTTCGTGGACATTGATCCGCAGACGTTCAACATCGACGTCGCGCAGGTCGAGCAAAAGCTCACGCCGCGCACCAAGGCGATCATTCCCGTGCATCTGTACGGGCAACTCGCCGACATGCCGCGGCTGACGGCGCTCGCGGCCGCACGCGGCATTCCGCTGATCGAGGATGCTGCGCAGGCGATCGGGGCACACGGACCGGACGGTCGTCAGGCCGGCGCCATCGGCGAGTTCGGTGCGATCAGCTTCTATCCCACCAAGAATCTCGGCGCGATCGGCGACGCCGGCGCACTGCTGGTCAACGACGAGCGGCTGTTCGAGAAGAGCCGGCAGCTTCGGCTGCACGGCGAGACGCAGAAATACCACCACAAGTACATCGGCGGAAACTTCCGCATCGACGCGCTGCAGGCGGCCATCCTGAACGTCAAGCTGCCGCACCTGGCCGGCTGGAACGCCGCCCGCCGGCAACGCGCCGCGCGCTACACCGACCTGCTGACCGCGGCGCAGCTCGCGCCGGAGTTTTTGTGCCTGCCGCAGGAAGCCTATGGAACGCACGTATTTCACCAGTATGTGATTCGCGCCACGCGCCGCGATGAACTTGTGTCACACCTGAGCGCGCGAAAGATCGGCACGGGCGTCTACTACCCGATACCCCTGCACCTGCAGGAATGCTTCGCGTATCTGGGCGGCCGGCCGGGCACGCTGCCGCACTCGGAGCAGGCGGCCCGCGAAGTGCTCGCGCTCCCGATGTACCCCGAGCTGAGCGAGGCACAGCAGCAGGCGGTGGTCGCCGCGATCACCGAGTTCTACCGCGGCGGCGCGTAAGCCGAGGTAATGGGCGACTGGCGGAATCCGCTAGCCGAGCGTGGTCTCGGCCGGCGCCTTCTTCTCGTCCAGATAGTGGCCGGTCAGATTCTCAGCGCGGAGCAGGTCCGCGTAGGTGAGCACCGGGCGACGCAGACAGCCGGCCAGCAACGGCTCAATGACCTCGCGCACCTGGCGCTGCTGCTGCGTGATGGGAAGCGTGGCGTCGATCACGCGCAGTCCGAACTCCGGCACCATCGCGTCGTACTGGCTGAGAATCCGCCCCTGAAACAGCTTGAAGCTCTCGTAGGGGTCGTCGCTCAATCCCAGGTCCATGCCGGCTTCGTAGTACTTCAGCGTCGGACGGCCCGTGAGAATTCGACGCAGCGCCTCTTCGAGCGGCACGCGAAAGTAGAACGCAACCGACGGCGCCGGCGCGAAACGATAAACGCGACGGACGTACTCGGGATCGACGCCGCGCGCCGCGTCGCGCGCAAAAGCCGTGAAGATGTAGCGATCCGTCAGCACCACGGCGCCCGCGCGCAGCGGCGGCAGTATCGCGCGCTCAAACCGGTCAGCGAAGTCCGCGGCGTGGATCAGCGAGAAGGTCATCGGGCTGAGCAAGTGCTGTTCCTTGCCCATCCGGGTCGTCGAGCGCACCAGCGGTGAGGAGTTCCACTCGCTGAAGTGTGCGCAGTAGCCCTGCGACACGATCCATTTGCGAAGCAGGTCGAGCTGCGTGCTCTTGCCCGAGCCGTCGATGCCCTCGACGATGATCAGCTTGCCCGGCAGGTCGCCGTAATCGGTGTAGCGTTTGCGGTTCATGCGCGGGCCCCCTGCGGTCGCCGCGCGTCGGCGGCGGCGCGGCTCCAATCAAATCGCGGCGCAGTGCGAAAGGTGCGTGCGAACAAATCAGACTTAGCCGCGGCGAGCTTGCGGTTCGGCTCAGCCGGCTCGGGACTGAGCAGCTCAAACCCGACTTCGTTCGGCTGCACCTGCACGCGGACCTCGAGCACGCTCTGGTCGTGCAATCGGTCGAGGCCGTCCGCGATGCGCAGAATCCCCGCGAGCTCGCACACCAGCCGCTGATCGTCGCCGCTGAGCTGGTCGTAGTGCGTGTCGTCGCTGCGCGGCGGACGGCGTCGATGGTAGCGCGCCACGCACGAGATGATCGCGATCTCGCGCCGCGTGAGCGACGGCAAGTCGGCCTGCAGAATCATCTGCTGCGAATGACGATGATGCCGGCGGTACTCGATCAGAATGCCGACGTCGTGCAGAATCGCAGCGGCCTGCAGCAAGTCACGCACCGAGCGCCGGCCCCAGGCGCCGGTGGCGTCGGGGATTTGAGCCGCGAGCTGATCAAAAATCGAAAGCGCCAGCCGCGAGACGTGCTCGGAGTGCGAGACGTCATAGCGAACACGCTGTGCGAAGGCGCGTACCTCGGCGAGTGCGGTGCGAGCTCGGTCGGCGGTGCGCGCCACGGTGACGCCGAGCTCGTCGATCATCTCGGTGAGCAGTCCGTCGCGAATGCCGCCGTCATGCACCCACAGGCGATCGACGCCGAGGTGCTCCATCAGGCGCTCCACTACGCACAGGCCGGCGACGATGATCTCGGCGCGTTTCTCGCTGAGCCCCGGCACACGCTTGCGTTTTTCGAGCGGCAGGCGGCGCAGCCAGTCAAGCAACTGCACCAGATCGCTGTGCGACACCTCGAACCCGCGCAGATTGAACGGGAACCGACCCTCGCCGTGCAATTGATCGCCGCGACGGATCAGGATCTTCGCGATGCTGGTGAAGGTGCCGCCGGTGCCGACGATCAGATCGAGCCCGTTGGGAGTCGGGCTCAGGCCCTCCGCGATCGTGGCGTCGATGGCACGGCGCATCTCGGTGAAGCGATATTCGCCGCTGCCGTCGGGCACGCCGAATTGTTCGGTCAGCCGCACGGCGCCGAGTTGAAGCTTGTGGATCGAATCGATCAGCTCGCCGGTGCTGATGACGACTTCGGTGCTGCCGCCGCCGAGGTCGATGGTGGCGAAGCGTGCTCGCTCCAGATCGAAGGCCTCGACCACGCTCGCGAACGCCAGCCGCGCTTCGTAATCGGCGTCGATGACCTCGACGTTGAGCCGGGCGCGCTCGCGCGCCAGTGTCAGGAACTGCTCGCGATCGCCCGCTTCGCGCAGGGCCGACGTGCCGACGGCGCGCAGTCGATCGACCCGATAGCCGTCGGCGATCGAGCGCATGCGCTCCAGCATTCCGAGCGTGCGCTCGACCGCGAAACGATCGAGCGTGCCGGTGCGATAGAGGCCCGAACCCAGGCGCGTGGTCTCGCGCACGTCCTGAATCACGCGGAATTTGCTCAACGGATCGCTTTCGGCAACAACCATGCGCACGCTGTTCGTGCCGATGTCGATCGCGGCCACGCGCCAATGCTGGCCTGCGCCGCCCGGGCTCGACTCGGCGTTGTGGCCGTTGCCGTCGGCCTTCGCGGAAACCACGATGCCGCGTCCGAGCGCGGCGCGCGCGAATGCGGAGCGTTCGCCGGTGCTGCAATACAGTGTGACCATCTGCTGCAGTTCATCGAGAAACGCGCGGCTGGCGTCCTGACGCCACCAGGCGGTGAACGCGCGCTGCGCACTGTCCAGCGCGGCGCGGGCCTGCTGTGCGGCGGATTTTCTCTCCTCGCCGGGAGCGAACAGATCGCCGCCGAGCTCCAGTCGCGCCGCGAGCTCGCACCAATCGTTGATGGCGCCCAGGCGATCCTGAAAATCAACGAGCCGCGCGTATTGCTGTTCGCGAAGCGAAGCCGGGAAGCACCCGACCGTCAGCTCCAGGGCGTAGCGCAGCTTTTTGCCCGCGATGCGAAGCGCGTGCAGGTCTTCGAGAGACTTGGGGCGATCGGCATGCTCGCCGCAGACGGCTTCAAGCAGCGCCGGCAGCGTGCGGCCGGCGAGCTGCGCGAGGGTGTAGGGCGGCTCGGCGGCGTCGGGTGCGGGCGGCTGCGCACCGGCCAGCAGCCTGCGGCACGCGCGCCGCAGGCGGCGCTGCGCAGCTTCGTCGGCGGCAGCTTCGAGGTTGCGCTGCGCTCGTTCGCGACTCTCCGCGAGCGCCGCTTCCACGGGCTTCCAGACCTCGGGCGCCCCGGATGCCAGCTCGCACACGATGCGCAGATGCACGTCGTCGCGGCGCGCAGCGGACGCCGCAGCGCGAATCTCACGCAACAAGCGTCGCACGCGGCGCACCAGCGCCGGTCGAGAATACTCGCGGAAGAGGATCAACGCCGCTCCCGCGCGACGCGTGGCGACGCGCAACTGGTGCGCGTGCTCGGGCTCGGTCCGGCCGCGCGGCCCCGCCGCCAGCGGCAGAAGCGCCCGCACCGGACGCAGCCGGCGCTGCAGCACACGCCGAGCCGCGACTACGCCCGGCGTGTCGCCGAACAGTCCGTCGGCCCACTTCCCGGCGGATGGCGCTTTGCTCATTGCCCGCTCTTCATCGTGCTGACCAGTCCATCGACGGCCTCGCGCAGGTCTCTGAACACGACCGAGACGTCGCGGTTGGAGTCGATCGTGTGAAAGCCGTAGCGCGTGGCGAGCTGATCGAACTCGTGGATCAGGCGCGACTGGTAGCGCTCAAAGGAGCGAAACGCGTCCTGCTCCTCCTGGAAATCCAGACCCGATTCCCAGTAGTCGAAATCGCCGCGCGAGACCACGCGCGGGATCAGGTGCGCCACGTCGGTGCGTAGATAGAACACGCCGTGCGGCGTCGGCGCGAAGCCGTACAGGTCCTCGAACCAGTCGCGCGGCGTGCCGCGGACGATGGATCGCGCCATGATCGAATAGAAATAGCGGTCGGTGAGGACGACGAAGCCGGCACGCAGCGCGGGCAGGATGTCATTCTCGAGGCGGTCCGCGAAGTCGGTCGCGTAGAACAGGTCGAGCGTCCGCTGTGCGGCGGTCGTGCCGAGCTTGGCGCGGCGCAACCCGTCGCCGGCGAGCCGGCTGCGGGTCAGTCCGGTGTGCATGACGCCGTAGCCCTCGCGCTCGAGCCATTCGCGCAGGAGAGCGGTATGTGTCGAGCGTCCGACGCCGTCGGTACCCTCGAGTGCGATCAGCCGCCCCGGCAGGCGCTGAATATCGGGCGGTGCGCCGAGCAGGCGCACGGCGTCTCCGCCGGAGACGGCCCGAAACCCTGGTTCGTCGATTCCCGCCGCCGGCGCATCGCCCGTGGGGACGAAGTTCACGGCACCCTCCTGACTGTCGTTGACCGGCAGTATATCCGCTCGGCGCGCGCCGCATGCAGGAGGCGGGTTCACGTCAGTCCGCCTGTGCGCGCTCTCCCCAAAACCGCGCAAATGCGATTGAATCCTCCCCGGGCGCGGAGTACCGTGGCGGGCCAATCTTGGGGGAGGTTCTCCCGGGTCGTCGAGGGATGAAAAGTCTTCGAGGAGAGGCTATGCGCGCATTTCTGTCCGCTCTGGGTGCGCTCGTCGTGTCAACGGCGGGTGCGGGCATCGTGCAATCGGTCGAGCCGGTGTGGGCGCCGGATGCGTTCGGCGGCTATGCGTCGACGCACATCGTCGTAAAGTTCCAACCCTACGTCGAGCCGACCGACGCCGCGTTCGTCGAGCTGCAGGCGCTCGCCGGCAAGTGGGGCGTGCAGGACATGCGCCCTGTGCTCGGCTTCCAGCCGCGCCACGCTGATTTGGCCGCGAAGTACGGCCTCGACCGCTACTACGTGATCGAGGTGCCTGAGGGCACCGACACCCCGACGATGGTCTCCGACTACGCGGCGCTCAGCGATCTCATCGAGATCGCCGAATTGGACGGCGTCGGCGGCGTAGCGGACACGATTCCGAACGACCCCAGCTTCGGCCTGCAATACGGCATGCACAACACCGGCCAGGTCATTCAGGGCAGCACCGGCACGGTGGACGCCGACATCGACGCGCCCGCGGCCTGGGACCTGCACACCGGCACCGGCGACATCACGCTCGCGGTCGTCGACAGCGGCGTGAACGCGCACTCGAACTTCAGCGCGCGCCTGATCACCGGCTGGAACACCGTGCAGAACAACAACACGAACACCACCGACTTCGACTGCCCCCACGGCACGCACGTCGCGGGCATCGCCGGCGCCACGGGCAACGACGCGCAGGGCGTCACGGGCGTAAGCTGGGGCGTCACGCTGCAATCGGTCAAGGTACTCACCGGCTGCTTCGGCAACGAAACCGACTGCGGCGAGGGCTTGATGTGGGCAGCCGACAACGGCGCCGACATCTGCACCATGAGCCTGCAGTACTACACCGGCATCACGTTCTTCTCCGATGCCGTGAACTACGCCCACGACGCGGGATTGCTGCTGATCGCCGCCACCGGCAACAACCAGGGCCGGCTCGTCGCGTTCCCCGCGAAGTTCGCGAATTGCATGGCCGTCGGATCGACCAACAACAAGGACGTGGTTTCGACGTTCTCGAACTACGGCCCCGAAATTGACGTCAGCGCTCCGGGCGAGAATGTGTACTCGACCTACTACCCCAACACATTCAGCTACCTGTCGGGCACGTCGATGGCGACGCCGCACGTCAGCGGTCTGGCCAGCCTGATCTGGACGTACAACCCCGCGCTGACGAATGACGAGATCGAGCAGATCTTGAAGGACACCGCCGAGGACAAGGGCACCGTCGGCTGGGACGAGAAGTACGGCTTCGGCCGCGTGAACGCCTACGAGGCGCTGCTCGCTGCCAACGGCGGCGGCGGCGGGGACCCGATCGACTGCGCCGACGTCAGCCGCTTCCGCGCGCGCTGCCGCAACGGCACGCTCCGCGTGAGCGTGGTGCTGGTCGACACGACGCATGACGGCGAGACGGTGACGGTCGACGTCAACGGCACGCAGCACGTCGTCACGATCGTCGGCACGACCGGCACGCTGGCCCTCTCGGGTCAGACCGGCGTTCAGACGGTGACGCTGGTCGAACCGGCCGGCTGCGTGAGCGCGCAGTCGCCGAACTGCAACTAGCTCGCGCCACAAATCGCTCGCGAACGCGGCGCAACCAGACCTCGACATGAGGCCTCGGCGCCGCCCGATCAAATCGCCCCCGACGAGGAACACCTCGCCGGGGGCGGTGCATTTCCCTACGCGGCTTTCGCTGCCCATCCGCATGCTCACCCGGAGCATGCCACCCAAAGAATCGTGATGCAGAGTGTTCCGGGAGGCGGCGCGTCGAAAAACGATCGGATCGCATCCCACCCCTCGAGGCGGCACGGCACCGAACGCGCGGCGGAATCAGCCGGCAGTCGCACGTCGCATGCTGATCGCGGTCGAATAAACTCGGCCGCGTTCAGCAATGATGATGCCGGCCAGCGCGAACAACGCGAGTGTGCCGGGTTCGGGAACGCCGTCGTACACCGAAAGGACTACAGAATACTGCCGACTTCCACCGAGGTTGCCCGCTGTGTACACCATTACGTTCGCAATGTGCTTGCCCAAGCCGCTCAAATTGATGCGCGGTGGTTGGACTGTGCCAAAATTCAGGCCCACCCGCGCCCCGAGAAAGCTGGGCGGGGAGATTGTACCAGCGGGGTCTAGCCATGTCGCAACAGCGTACGTCGGCGAATAGCTCGGCGTTCTGAGCTGCGGCAGGAACAGCGGGGGCGCGGACGGCGAGCGCAAGTACGTGTCTATCGCGTTGCCGGGGTCGGGGAACGGCGGCGACCACTCTCCAAAAAGGTTGTCGATCGGACTGATAATTGTCACGCCATTAAACGTTTCGATCTCGATCGTCGATGCGTTCCAATTCTCGCCGCAAAAAGAATTGATCGTGAGGCCGACGGTGTACTCGCTGCCGGCACTCGGGCCAAATGTGAAGACATGATCGATGGTGCCGACGATGGCGAACGCGTTGCCAACCATTACAATGAAGAGCAGCGTCGCAAGAGTTCTCATCGCGAGCTCCTGGTCAATTCAAACCTGGTCCCAATTCAGACGCGAAAGGAAGGACAATTGCCAGAGAGACGGTACTGCGGCAGGCCGAACCGATCAAGACGAATCGACGCGGGTCAAACGCGGCGAATCTCACCGCTTCGCGCCGCGAGATGAGCATGCGTACTCGGAGTACCGCAATGCATCCCACCCAACGCCGTTCGCAGCACGCTATCCACAGCTACTCGCGTCAGCGTTGCCGTTTCTTCGGCCGGCGGTGCTGGCCCTTGGGTTTCCATTCGCCCGCGTCGCGCGCGCCCGCGCGGCCGGGGCGGGCCTCCGCCGCCGCGACGCGCTGCTCGCCCGATTGCCGCAGCTTGTTGATGTGATCGCGAAGCGAGGCCGCTTTCTCGAAATCGAGTTCCTGCGCCGCATGCAGCATCTCTTTCTCGAGCTCCGCCACCAGCTCGTCGCGGTCGTAATCGCCTTCCTCAGCATGCACCGCTTCGCGCACGCGCCGCATCGCGGCCACCTCGGTCAGCAGGCCATCGCGGATCGCCTTGCGCACCGTGTCCGGCGTGATGCCGTTTTCCGCGTTGTAGCGAAGCTGTATCTCACGCCGGCGGTTGGTCTCGTCGATCGCGCGTCGCATCGACGGCGTCACCTTGTCGCCGTAGAGCACCACCAGCGCGTTTACGTTTCGCGCGCAGCGCCCGATCATCTGGATCAGCGACGTCTCGCTGCGCAGGAAACCCTCTTTGTCGGCGTCGAGGATCGCAACCAGCGACACCTCGGGCAAGTCGAGCCCCTCGCGCAGCAGATTGACCCCGACGAGCACGTCGAACTGCCCCAGCCGCAGCTCGCGCAGGATTTCGACGCGCTCGAGCGTGTCAATTTCGCTGTGCAGGTAGCGGCCGCGCAGCCCTGCCTGCTGGATGTAGCTCGACAAGTCCTCGGCCAGTCGCTTGGTCAGCGTCGTGACCAGCGTGCGCTCGCCGGCCGCGGCTCGCACCCGGATGCGCTCCAGCAGGTCCGGCACCTGCCCGCGCGCCGCGTGCACTTCGATCACGGGGTCCACCAGCCCCGTCGGACGAATGACCTGCTCGACGACCTCGCCGCCGCACTTCTCGAGCTCGTACGGCCCCGGGGTGGCCGAGACGAACAGCACCTGGCTCCACATCGACTGAAATTCCTCAAAGCGCATCGGGCGGTTGTCTAGGCAGCTCGGCAGGCGGAAGCCGTGCTCGACCAGCACCTCCTTGCGCGAACGATCACCGCCGTACATCGCGCCGATCTGGGGCACGCTGGCGTGCGACTCGTCGATGATCAGCAGGTAGTCCTTCGGGAAGTAATCGACCAGCGTGTACGGCTTGGCGCCGGGCTGCGTGCTGTTCAGGTGCCGCGTGTAATTCTCGATGCCGCTGCAGTAGCCGACCTCGAGCAGCATTTCGACGTCGTACTTGGTCCGCGCCAGCAGGCGCTGCGCCTCCAGCAGCTTGCCCTGGTGCCGCAATTGCATCACGCGCTCGTCGAGCTCCGCGCGAATCGCCGCCACTGCGTTGTGCAGGTTGTCCTCGGGCATCACGTAGTGCACCGCGGGATAGATGAAGACGCTGTCGCGCGGCTGCAGCACCGCCCCGGTCAGCGGGTGGATCAGCGCCAGCCGCTCGATGGTCTCGCCGAACAGCTCGATGCGCACGCCGATTTCTTCGTACGCCGGGTGCAGTTCGATGACGTCGCCGCGCACGCGGAATCCTCCGCGGATCAGCTCGGTGTGATTGCGCTGGTACTGCAGTTTCACGAACTTCTTGAGCAGCTCGTCGCGGTCGATCGATTCGCCGATGCGCAGGCCGACGACGCTGGCCTTGTATTCGTCGGGCGAACCGAGTCCGAAGATGCACGACACGCTGGCCACGACGACCACGTCGGGCCGCGAGATCACCGAGCTGGTGGCGCTGAGCCGCAGGCGGTCGAGGTCGTCGTTGCGCGACGAGTCCTTCTCGATGTAGATGTCGCGCTGCGGGATGTAGGCCTCGGGCTGGTAGTAGTCGTAGTAGCTGACGAAGAACTCGACGGCGTTGTTGGGCATCAGCTCGCGAAATTCCTCGAAGAGCTGGGCCGCGAGCGTCTTGTTGTGCGACAGAATCAGCGCCGGCTTGCCGAGTTGCGCAATCACGTGCGCCATCGTGAACGTCTTGCCCGAGCCGGTGACGCCCATCAGCGTCTGCTGTCGCTTGCCCTCGCGGAAGCCGCGCACGATGCGCTCGATGGCCTGCGGCTGATCGCCGCGCGGCGTGTACTGGCTGACGACCTGGAAGCAGCTCATGGCGAGCGGAGTGTATCCCCAAGCGGCGCTGTGCCGCACCCGCACGGTCGAGGCCACGGCCGCGTCGAGATTTGTCGTAGTGCTGCGCGGTCGGCGCAGCGAAACGGGGCGAACTCTTCAGTCCGCCCCGTTCGCGAGATTACGGCAGTGCGGCGTGTGACTAGTTGCAGTCGGTGTTGAAGTCGCTGAGCACCTGACCGAGGTCGCCCAGGTCAACGAAACCGTCGCCGCCATTCAGCGGGAAGATGTCGCCCTGGTCGCGCGTCTTGCCGCCGACGCCCGGCTGGTAGTTCGCCAGGAGCTGGCCGAGGTCGCCGAGGTTGACGGTGCAGTCGCCGCCGCTGGGGAACAGGTCGCTGTTGTCGCAGCCGGCCTGCGGATTCGGACAGCCCGAGCCGCCGGGGTTGCTGGTGATGACGATCGTGTCAAACGCGAAGCCTTCCTCGCCGCCGTCGGTCTGCGCGCTGAAGGTCAGCGTCAGCGTGTTGCCCGTGCCGGTCACCGGCGCGGTGATCGTCTGAAAGACGTTGCTGAGCGCGACGCCGTTCACGTCGAGCGGATCGGGCAGGTTGATGGGGCCGGTGCCGCAGAGCAGGTTGTAGTCGCGGCTGCCGCCGTCGACGACCGTGCTCGTGAAGAGCGGCATCGTCGCGCCGCCGTCGATCGAGTAGGTGAAGTTATAGAAATCAAGCAGGCAGGCGAAACCGCCGCAGAGACCGCCGGAATCCGGCAGTTCGTAGTTGCCCATCGCCGCCATGTCGATGCTGATCTCGAGATCGGTGAAGCCGCTGACGTTGAACGTCCAGGTGACCGTTCCTTGCTTGCTTGGGTTGTCGGCATTGTCGAGGTCGATCACGCCGAACCAGCCATCGAGCTTGTTCTCGTCGACCATGCCCTGCACGTCACCCGGGAAGATCACGCAGGTGTCGTCCAGCAGGCCGAACGGAATCGATCCGCTCACGCCGCGCTGAAAACGCTCGAAGCCGTCGCCGGGGCTGGTGAACGCGCCGGGAAGCGGGCTCTGCGTGAACGACAGGTTGCGCGCCGGCGAGCCGACGATGTTCGCGTCGAAATCAAAGCGTGTCACTTCGGTCTGCGCGAAGGCCGCAACGGCCGACGACGCGACTGCGCCCAGAGCCAGGAACTTCTTCATCTTTCGCCTCTCCTGTTGTTTGGTCTCGAATCCGGCGCGCTCGCTGCATCGCCAGCGAAGCCGCGCGCACGCTCGCCAATTTCGGCTGGAGACAGTCGCCCGCGGCGCGCACTTGGCTCGCCGAAGTTAGTTGAACGACCTCCCCCTACCGGGCCACTATGCTAGCGATCCGAATGAGCCACTCAAGCCGGCCTGTGTTAAAATCCGATCAAGAACGAGCCAATTCTCACAACATAGCCCTCCGAAAGCAGTTACGAACGATGGCGCATCCGAGCTGCGTATCGCTGCGGCATGTCCCGCGTGTCGGTATAGTGCGCCCCTCACAAAGGGATGGTGTGCGATGCGCGTTTTCGTAACAGGCGGCGCGGGGTATGTCGGCAGCCATTGCGTGCGTGCGCTCGCCGACGCCGGCCACCAGATCACGGTCTTCGACAATCTCGCGTACGGCCACCGCCGGGCAGTAGACCCGCGCGCGAACTTCGTTCGCGGAGATCTGGCCGACGACAATCTTGCCGAGATCGTGCGCGACGGCCGTTACGACGCGGTGATGCATTTCGCCGCGTGGCTGAACGTGGGCGAGTCGGTTCAGCAGCCGCTGCGCTATTACCGCAACAATGTCGCGAACACGCTCCGTCTGCTCGAGGCCATGCAGGCCGCTAGCGTGCGCAAACTCGTTTTCAGCAGCACCTGCGCCACGTACGGCGTGCCGCAGAAGCTGCCCATCACCGAGGACCTGCCGCAGAACCCGATCAATCCCTACGGTGCGTCGAAACTCGCGGTCGAGTGGATGCTGCGCGACTGTGCGACGGCGTGGGGGCTGGGATCGGTTGCGCTGCGCTATTTCAACGCGTCCGGGGCGTCGTCTGACGGTTCGATCGGCGAGGACCACAAGCCGGAAATCCACCTGATTCCGCTCATCCTGCAAGTGGCGCTGGGCCAGCGGCCGCACATCGGCGTCTTTGGCACCGACTACCCGACTCCCGACGGCTCGTGCATCCGCGATTACATCCACGTCGAAGACCTGGCTTCGGCACATCGGCTCGCGATCGAGAATCTGCGCGAGGGCGCGTTCGAGGCGTACAACGTCGGAACCGGTCGCGGAAGCAGCGTGCTGGAAGTGATCGAAGCCGCGCGGCGGGTGACCGGCCACGCCATTCCCACGCAGGTGAGCGCGCGCCGACCGGGTGATCCGCCCAGCCTCTACGCGGACAGCCGCAATCTTCAACAACGGTTCGGGTGGCAGCCGCAGTTCGTCGACGTCGAGCGGATCATTGAGACCGCCTGGCGCTGGCATTCGGCGCATCCGCGCGGATTCGACGAATAATCGTCAGTTGCCCCTCGACGGACCGTTAGGGCGCGCTATCCTCTTCTCAGACGGGAGGCTGTCGGCGGGTTTATCGGCAATCATTCATACGTTAACGTCTGCATCCGCCCCCCCCTGCAATCTCTCCGTCGTAGTGTGACATTCGCTTCGGTGAGGGCTGCCGTGTGGCAGCGATTCGCCGAAACGCCGGTTTGCGCGAGACGTGGGGAGCCACTCCGCCGGAGTTTCGTGCGGTGCGTTGCCGCTGATGACTCCGCGGTTTTGACCGCAATACATACATTCCAGTAACCGAATGGGGTGGCTCGGCACCCTTGTTCTGGAGGATCAGACGCTGATGTGGTCGTTGCTGAAATCCAAGAAGCCGTCGAAGCCGCCCGCGGCGAGCACCGCGCGGCTGAATCAGTTCGCCGCCGCCGCCGGGCCGCCGCTTGCCGCCGAAGAGATGACGGCGAACCTGTCGACGCTCGAGCGTACGCTGAACGGCGAGATGAAATGCCCGGCGGGGCGCAACCAGGTGTTTATCCGGTCCCTTGTGACGCCGACCGGCACAACGCGGCCGCGAATCGCCCTGAAGTGCCAATTAAGGCGAGACATCGGGATGGCTCCCGAGGTATACTTCGGCGAAATTCGCGCGATGTGCTGCGGCGATCCGACGCAATGTCCGGCCTACCGCGCACTGAAGGATCGGTTCGTGCAGACGTAGCCGATCGCTGCCGTGAAATTCCGCGCCGCATCGCCAACGGCGTCGGATTGGGGAGCCCGGCGGATACGGCGTAGTTCGTTCGAACTGCGCCGTATTTTTGTTTCGCACGCCGATTCCTTGACCCCGCGCACACATTTTCGAAACTTAGCGACGCGACGATACTGCGCATCCAGTCAAGGAGGCAGCCATGCGCGGCTCGCTCGCCCTCGTTGTCATCGTGGCCCTGGCGCTCGCGCCCACGACGCGCGCCGATCGCTTCACCGTGATCGTGCTCCCGGATACGCAGCACTACAGCGAGCAGTACCCCGAGCTTTACGTCGCGCAGACCGAGTGGATTCACGCCAACACCGACGCGCTGAACATTCGCTTCACGACGCACCTGGGCGATGTCGTGAACGTCGGCACGGAGCCCGACGAGCTCTATCAGTGGACCAACGCCCGCGCCGCGATGGACATCCTCGACGTCAACGACCGACCCAACGGCGTCTGCTGCGGCAATCACGACATCTGGGGCAGCTCCGGCGGCGGCTGGACCGGCGGCGGCTACGACCCGACCGGCGCGAACTTCCTCGAAAACTTCGGCCCGCAGCGCTACGCCGACAAGACCTGGTACCGCGGCGCCTCGCCCAGCGGACTATCGAGCTTTCAGGTCGTCGAAGCCGGCGGCCGCGAGCTGCTGTTCATTCACCTGCTCGTCGAAACGCCCGCGGCGGAGCTGGCTTGGGCGCAGGGCGTGCTGAACGCGCACCGCGACAAGCCCACGCTGATCAGCACCCATCGCTACCTCTTCGACTGGTTCGTGCTCGGCGCGGGGCGCTATGGCGAGTTCAACTACGCGTTCGAGCCGCTCTACCGCCCCGACGGCATCCAGGCCGAGGACTTGTGGAACAACTTCCTGCGCGTGAACAAGCAGATCTACATGATCCATTGCGGTCACAACGCGGGCGAATATCGCCAGATCAGCACGAACGCCTACGGCCTGCCGGTGCAGGAAGTTCTGGCCGACTTCCAGGAGTTCTACGGCATGGGCGGCAACGCCTATCTGCGCGTCATGGAATTCGACACCGACAGCGATCAGATCTCCGTGCGCACCTACTCGCCCTATCTGAATCAGTATCTGACCGGCGAGGAGAGCGAGTTCACTCTGAGCGTCGATCTCGACGCCTACGTCGACCCGACCATCAGCGCGCTGCGGTTTCAGGACGGCGTCGGCGACTACGACGCAACCGTCGACACCTGGGTCAGCGAAGCCTCGAAGAGCGCCAGCTACGGCGGCAACACGATCCTGCGCATCGACGACGACGTGAACAACGGCTGGTTCAGCGATGAACAGGGCCAGACCCTCATTCGCTTCGCCGATCTGATTCAATCCGCCGTGGTCGAAGGCGACCCCGCGCCGACGCGAATTCCGTTCGGCGCAACCATCGTCAGCGCCAACCTCACGATCAACCTCACCGACGACACCGAGATCGGCAACCCCGAGTTCTACGTGCACCGCATGCTGCGCGACTGGGACGGCGCCAGCACCTGGAACAGCCTCAGCTCGGGCATCGTGGTCGGCGACGACTGCGACGCCACACGCCTGGCGACGTTCAACGGCGACAACAACCCCGACGCCGATTTCCATCGCACGGTCGCCGTGACCGGCGGCGTGCAGGCGTGGTCCGACGGCGCGACGAACTACGGTTTCGCGATTGTGCCGCAGCGTCTGACCGGCAACGACGACGGTATCGACGTGCGGTCGAGCGAGGATGGCGATGCCGTGCTGCGGCCGGCGCTCGACGTCCAATTCACGTACAACCCGATCAACGTCGCGCCGTCGATCACGGCTTCGTTGAGGGCGTCGGAGACGGACGTGGGCGAGGGCCGCGAGATCGAATTCACAATCGGCGCGGCTGACCCGAACTCACTCGATCCGCTCACGTTTCGCATGAACGGGCTCGACGTCGGCTTCGCCACCGGCAGCGGCACGATCACGCACCGCGCCGTCATGGCCGACGAGGGCGACGTCGTCTACGACGCCGAGGTGGAAGACGACGAGGCTTCGGTCGCGGCGGGCAGCGTCACGATCCGCGTATCGAACCTGCCGCCGACGATTTCCGCGATCACGGTTGAGCCGAGCGCGATCCTGATTGGCGAAACCGCAGCGTTTTCCGCCTCGGCCAGCGACCCGGGACCGGCGGATGCGCTGGAACTCGCGTGGGATCTCGACGAGGACGGCGCCAGCGACGACTGGATCGGCGCCGAGGGCTCGCTCGCCGGCACGGAACCGGGCGAGCGCATGCTCAACGTGGTGGTCAGCGATGGCGACGGCGGATTCGCGACGGGCAGCGTGTCTCTTCGCGTGCGCTGCCTCCTGACGGACCTGAACTACGACGCGCAAATCGACATTTCCGACGCCGGCATCCTGCTGGCGGACTTTGGCTGCGTCGCGCCGCGCTGCGAGGGCGATGTCGACGGCGATGGTGACTGCGACCTGTCGGACCTCGGGTTGCTGCTGAGCGAATTCGGCGCGGCGTGTCCGTAACCAGCTGCGCCGCAAGAACATCTTCGCCGCTCGCCTATTTGCGGCGATTGAGCACTCGGCTACTCCGAGCGATGCCGCGACCTCTTCGCCCGTCGGGCGCGTGATTGTTACGGCAGCGAGACGACGTACACCGTGCTGAGCATGTCGACGCGGCCCGCAGGCCGGACCTCGAGATCGAAATGCAGCGCCGACTGGTCGACGGTCTTCGCCGCGACGATCGTGCCCGCGAACAGCTCGGCGAGGGGCGCACCGCGCAGCTCCACGTAGACCTGCGTGAGCTGCTGCGAGAGGTAGTTCTGCGTCGCCTGGCGAATCTCCATTCGGCCGGAGCCGGCCCCGTTCAGCACGCAGCGCTCGTCGCTGCGCTGGGTCGTGCCGTCGGCGAGCGTCCGCGCCACCCGCGCTCGCACCGCGCCGAACCCGGCGTCGGTCATGAGCTGCACGCGGCTAAGGTAAGGAAATACCTCGCTGACGCGCCCGACCACCCACTGCTGCTCAAGCAGCTCGCGCCCGGCGGCCGAGTCCGCGCGCAGCTCCTCCGGCACGCCCGCGGCCACCCAGTCTCCCAGTTTGATGCCCGCGCGGCTGCCACGGCCGATCGTCACCATCTCGCGCGTGCGCGTGCTGTCGAGCGCGACCAGCGGCGCCACGATCACGCGCGCGCCGGAACCGGCGAGCTGCTGCTGCACGCCGCTGACGGTCGCGAGCCGCGTCTCGAGGTCGGCGATCTGCAATGCCTGGTGCGCGACCTGGCGCTCGAGCTGCTCGGCGCGTGCGACCAGTCGCTGGGCCTCGTTCGGCGGCAGCGACACGCCGCGCCCGATCGAAAGCACCGTCTGCCCGCCGAAGGTCAGCCCCTGCTGTAGCCAGCCGATGGGCTGCAGCACGGCGCCGGCCCAGCTTGTCCAGCCCGGCGGCAGCAGCGCCGTCGCCGCCGACAGCAGCATCAGCAACAGGAAGACCGTCGGCTTGCCGAGCGCAGGGAATGGCAAACGCATCGAAGGAAGTGTAGCGAGCGCCGGGGCGCGTGTCGTCTGGCGCGAGATTCGTCGCTATGGACAGAACTCGTTGAAGTGCGCCAGCACGCTGTTGAGGTCGACGATGTCGACATCGCCGTCAAAATCGCGATCACCCACCGTCGGCGAGGCGGAGCCGAACTCGCCGAGAATGCCGTTCAGATCGGCGAGATCGATGAAACCGTCTTCGCCGACGTCGCCCGGGCACTGACAGCGGTCCGGAACGCCGTCGCCGTCGCGATCCGGAACCCAACCGAAGCGCAGTTCCCAACTGTCCGGGGTCGAGTTGTGATTGCAATCGGGCTCGCACTCATCGGGGATGTCGTTGCCGTTGATGTCCGGCTGATCACACGTATCGGGCACGCCGTTCGAATTGCAGTCTTCGGATACCCCCGACTGGATGTCGCAGCCGTCGTGCGCTCCGTTGCGATTGCAATCGGCGTAGTTCGGTTGACATTCGTCGATCACGCCATCGCCGTCGCAGTCGCTTTGCCGGCCCGACGAAATGTCGCAGGCATCGGGCAGATAGTTCGCGTCGCAGTCGAGCGCCGTGCCGCGCACGCAGTCGTCTGGCACACCGTCGCTGTCGCAATCAGCGCTGCGGCCGGTGCGAATATCGCACGCGTCGTCGACCCCGTTGCCGTTGCAGTCGATGCGCGGCCGGCCAGGCGGACACGGCTGCGCCGGCGGCACGGTCAGGCGTTCCCCCCAAAGAGCGAATGCGTCGTCCTCGCTGACCGACGCCTCGTCCAACCAGCCGACGGCGTGGAAGAACCGGCCGTCGGCGTCTCCGCCCTCACCAAGAACTCGCAGCGCGAACCCGCCAGTCGCTTCCCAATCCCAGTACACCGCGAGCCAATAGCGTGCCCCGCCGCGCAGCTCCACGTCGGGCGTGAGCGACAGTCGATAGCGCAGCACTTCGTAGTCATCGTGCCACCCCGGAACGTAGATGCTGTAACCGGCCGATTCGCTCGTGAGACGCCCGTCGCCATGCAGATGGTCGGCGGTCCAATGACCGATCCTGGCGCCGAGCCGATCGGTCGAATCCTCGAACAACTCGACACGCACGGTGAGCGCGTCTGTCCACCACGGAACCGACTCGGTCGCCCAGAAGTGCAGCTCTGTTACGCGGGCGCTGTCCGGCATCGTGAAGCGGTCGGCGTAGACCTGCCAGAAGTCGACCCCGTATGTCGCGGATGCGCCGCCGTCATACAGGCTCGGGCATTGCGCATAGAGCGCGTCGTCTTGGCAATCGAGTTGAGCGGTAGCTCGCGGCGCAGCGGCGACGCAATGGATCAGCAGCGCGGCGCCAACGATGGTGGAGCGCGATCTCATGCCTACCAGCCGTCTTCGCGGTCGTGCGGATCGGTCGGCTGCGACTCGACCGGCGCGGATGCGGTCGGCTGTGCCGCACGGCGACAAAGCGGGCAGCCGTCGTCGGTCGCACCCGGTCGAAGGGCGTACCAACCGCGGCAACGTCCGCAGGGCTTGGCGCGATAGACGTCCTTCGCGCTGCATTTCGGGCAAGTCATCGGCCACTCTTTGAAATCCATCGGCCGCGTGATCGGCTCGAAGTAGCCGCAGGCAGAGGCACACGCGACGTAAAGCGTGGCGACGCGCGTGGGTCGCGCATCCGCCCCGAGCAATTCTGGTGAGACGATGCTGCGCGAAAGAACTCGCGCCCCCCACAGCCCGAGCAGCCCGACGACCAGCAGAACGCCAATGCGTACGCCCGGCGTGCGAAACACGATGGCCGGGTCTTCCCGAACATCCTGCTTCCATTGCTTCCAGTCGGCACGCCAATTTTCCCAGGCGGTCCGAGTGGCAAGGAGTCGCTCGTTCAACGAATTGCCGGAGCGCGGTCCCATGCCGGAATTCTACCGTTATTGCGGCTAGTACGAGTCACGGTTTCCGCCCGCGGCCCCGCCGGCCGCTTCCTCCACGATCGCGACTCCGCTGGAGGTTCCCAATCGCTCCGCACCGGCGGCGATCATGGCGCGCGCGGTCACCAGGTCTCGAATTCCGCCTGACGCTTTCACGCGCAGCGGAGGGCGACCCTGCATGTTCGCGGCCTGAGTTTTCATCAGCGCCACGGACGCCAGCGTCGCGCCGCCGCCGGCGTGGAACCCGGTCGACGTCTTCACGAAATCGGCGCCGCCGCTCGCCGCACAGCGACAGCCGAGCGCGATCTGCTCGTTCGTCAGGGCGGCGGTCTCCAGGATCACCTTCAGCAGTGCGTCGGCTCGCGTTCTTCGAACGGCTTCCAGCACCGTCGCGACATCGCGGACGGCGGAGTCGGCGTCGCCGGCAATCAGCGCCGCGTAATGCAGCACCATGTCGATCTCCGCGGCGCCGTCGTCCAGCGCCTGCCGCGCCTCGGCGGCCTTCGTGGCCGGATGCGAAGCGCCCAGCGGAAAACCCGCGACCGTGCAGACGCGCGGCCGCTGTCCGGCCAGACGCGCCGCGCAGCGCGCGACCCAGACGGGATTCACGCAGACGGTGCGGAAATCGTGGCGAATGGCCTCGTCGCATAGCCGATCAATCTGCGCGGGCTGCGCTTCGGGCTTCAGCAGCGTGTGGTCGATGCGCTGCGCCAGTTCGTGGGGCGAAATCGGTTCGTTCATGCGCGCCAGTCTACCGTCGTCGCCCCTGCACGCCGCCAACGATTACGCTATCGCCAATCGCGGAGGCGCCCCCATGCTCGGATTCTCGTTCCTGGCCACGATCGTTCTTGCGTTGTGCGTAGTTCACGCGTGTCAGGGCGGAGACCGAGTCGTACCCGGCCGACCGTTCGCCACACGCTCGGAGGTCATCGCGCGCAGCGGCATGGCCGCCACCAGCCACCCGCTGGCCACGCAGATCGCGCTCGACGTGCTGAAGCGCGGCGGCAGCGCGGTCGACGCGGCGATTGCCGCCAACGCCGCGCTCGGGCTGATGGAGCCCACGGGGTGCGGGATCGGCGGCGATTTGTTTGCGCTAGTGTGGGATGCGAAGACGGCGAAGCTGCATGCGTTGAACGCCAGCGGGCGCTCGCCGCGCGGGCTGTCGCTGCCGGAGTTGAAGCAACTGCTCGGAGATCGAACATCGATCCCCGCACACGGTCCGCTACCGGTGACGGTGCCGGGCTGCGTCGACGGCTGGTTCGCACTGCACGCACGGTTTGGCCGGCTGCCAATGCAGGAAGTGCTCGCTCCGGCGATCACTGCGGCCCGCAACGGTTTCCCGTTGACCGAGGTGATTGCGTACTACTGGGAGCGCGGCGGTCTGATTCTGAAGGATCAGCCCGGCTTTGCGGAAACGTTTCTGCCGAACGGCCGCGCCCCGCAGAAGGGAGAGGTCTTCCGCAACCCGGCGCTCTCGCGCACGCTGGAGCAGATCGCGGTCGGCGGACGCGACGCGTTCTATCGCGGCGAACTCGCGCAGCGAATGGACGGCTTTTTTCAGCGCGTGGGCTGCCGGCTGAGGCGCGCGGATTTCGAAGCGCACGCCTCGGAATGGGTCGACCCCATCGCGACAAACTATCGCGGGTATGAAGTTTGGCAGATCGGACCCAACACGCAGGGCGCGGCCGTGCTGCAAATTCTGAATCTGCTGGAGCCGCTCGATCTGCGCGCGATGGGACACAACGGCGCCGACGCGCTGCACTGGATGATCGAAGCCAAGAAACTCGCGTACGAAGATCGAGCGCGCTTCTATGCCGACCCGGCGTTTGTCGGAGTCGCGCTTGAAACACTGATTTCCAAGGAGTACGCGGCGCAGCGGCGCGGTCTCATCAACCCCGCGAAGGCGGCGGACGCGTATCCGCCGGGGGACATTCGCGTGCTGATGGCGGCCGACAACGCACTGCGCGACGGGGACACGGTGTATCTGACGGTCGCCGACTCGGAGCGAAACATGGTCTCGCTCATTCAGAGCAACTATCGCGGGTTCGGCTCGGGATTGTGCCCCGATGGCATGGGCTTCTGCCTGCAGGATCGCGGGGAGCTGTTTCACCTCGACCCAAATCACCCCAATGCATACGCGCCCGGCAAGCGGCCGTTTCACACGATCATCCCGGGATTCGTCACGCGCGGCGGAAAGCCGTGGCTGAGCTTCGGCGTGATGGGCGGCGACATGCAGCCGCAGGGACACGTGCAGGTGCTATGCAACCTGATCGACTTCGGCATGAATCTGCAGGAGGCCGGCGACGCGGGGCGCTGGTATCACACGGGCTCGAGTGAGCCGACCGGCGAGCGGATGGAGCGCGGGGGCACGCTGGCACTCGAGAGCGGCGTGGAGCAATCGGCGCGAGCAGAACTCGAGCGCCGCGGCCATCGCATGCAGCCGGCGCCGGGGGCGTTCGGCGGGTATCAGGCGATTCTTTGGGACGAGGCGCGCGGCGTGTACGTGGGTGCGAGCGAGTCACGCAAGGACGGGCAGGCGGCGGGGTATTAGGCAGGTCGGCCCGGAAGTGATTTGACAAATTTCGCAATATTGCGAATAATCCGAAGGGCTGGATCGTGCCCAAGACCCAGGTGCTGCTCTACCGCGACGAGGACGGGACGGTCCCGCTGCTCGACTGGCTCGACTCGCTTCCGTCCCGCGTGGTAGCCAAATGCCGCGTGCGCTTGGAGCGGTTGGCGGAACTGGGACACGAATTGCGCAGGCCCGAGGCGGACCTGCTGCGAGACGGGATTTACGAGCTGCGGGTTGGGCTGCATGGACAGAACTACCGCATGCTCTATTTCTTTCATGGCAAAGCTGTGGCGGTAGCGTCTCAGGGTCTGACCAAGGAGCGGGAGGTCCCGCCCAGGGAAATCGACCGCGCGGTCGAGCGGAAGCGCAAGTTCGAAGCTGCGCCTGCCCGGCACACGTACGAGGAGAGCTGAACATGGCGCGCAAACGAAAGCCGATTACCGATGCCGTTCAAGTTCTTCACCGGCGCTACTTCGAAGGCAAGCCGGCGCGACTCGCGGAGCTAGAGGAGGAGCGTGCGAACGCCAACGTGGCGCGCGAGATTCTGGCGCTCCGTGAGAAAGCGGGCTTGAGTCAGGCTGCGCTGGCGAGGCAGGTCGGCACGACCGCGTCCGTCATCTGCCGCCTGGAAGACGCCGACTACGAGGGCCACTCGTTGACGATGCTGCGGCGCATCGCCGCCGCCCTAAACAGACGGGTCGAAATTCGCTTCGTCTCGACGAAACCCGTTTCGCATAACAGCCGGCCTGAATCGACGCGGATCGCCGCGTCTGTGGCGCGAGGCTCATCGCTCCGGAGCGTCGAACGTGCCGGCCGACGGGCAATGCGGCGCAAGTGAACAGCGCGCGCACTTCGGCCGTCGCGCGGCGCAGACCTGCCGGCCGTGCAAAATCAGCGCGTGCGAGACGAACGTCCAATCCGTCTGCGGCACGAGCTTCATCAGATCCTGCTCGATTCGAACCGCGTCCTTGTCGTCGCGGGCGGATTCGAGCAGGTGCAGTCGCTGAGCGAGCCGCCCCACGTGCGTGTCGACGACGATGCCCGCGTTCTTTCGAAACCAGGTTCCAAGCACGCAGTTCGCAGTTTTGCGGGCCACCCCGGGCAGCGTAAGCAGGTCCTCCATGCTCTCCGGCACCTCGCCGCCATACGCGTCGACGAGGCGTCGTCCCATCCCGATGAGGTTGCGCGCTTTGTTGCGAAAGAAACCCGTGGAGTGAATTCGCTCTTCAAGCTCCGCCGGCTCCGCCTCGGCGTAGTGACGTGCGGTGGGATATCGCTCAAACAACGCGGGCGTGACCTGATTCACACGCTCATCGGTGCACTGCGCTGAAAGAATCGTGGCGACGAGCAGCTCCAGCGCACCGCGATGCCGCAGCGCGCAGTCGGCGTCGGGGTAGTCAGCGTGCAGGCGCGCCAGAATCGCGGCGGCGCGGCGGCTCGTGTTGTCAGCGCGGCGCTTGCCGCCGGCTGCGCCTTGCGGGGCCGTCTTGCGCGGCTTGGCGCCACGCGCGGCTGAATTGGGCGATCGTTTCGCTGGCATGCACACTCCGGCGCGGAGTGTAGTGCCTGCCTGGCGAGCGCGGCGACCGCACCGCGGCGTATGAAAACAACCTGCGCTCAGGTTTCGTCGGTCAGTTCCACGGCCGGCACGGGAGCCGGCGCTGCGGCCGGCGCTTCGGATTTGCGCTTGCGCGGCGGAGTCTGGCGACCCTTGATCAGCTTGAATTCGCCGACCGGCGCGACCTTGCGGTAGCCCAGATAGAGCAGCACGTCGAGCACTTCGGTCCAGGTCGGGAACGGCCGTGCGTTCGAACGCTTGTATTCGTCCATCGCGCGGATGAACTCCAACTGTTCCTCGTTCATGTGACCGGCTTCCGCGTCGCGGCGGTAGTCGGTCAATCGGCGTCCCGGGCCGCGGCGACGGTCGAACTGCGAGACGGCGGCCGTGCCGTCGCGACGATCGGCCCCGGTGCGCCGTTCGACCACGTCGCGGCGGTCGGCGGCGTTCTTGCGCCGCTCGACGCCGTTCGGCGGACCGGCCGGAGTCGTCGGGACGCTTTCGTTGGTTTCGGTCGGGAAGTTTGTCATCGCCGGAGAGATCGGTCACTCCGGCTCGGCGAATCGTGATCCGGCGGCACGCACCGCGCCGCCGGGTATTCTCAGACAGTCCCGCGTCTGCGGGCCGATATTCGACCGACTATTCGTCTTCTTCGTCCTCGAAGTCGTCCTCTTCGAAGTCGTCGTCGTCGTCGAACTCGCCTTCTTCGAACTCCTCGTCGTCCTCGGCGAGGCTGTCGTCTTCCTCCTCGCCGGGCGCGTCCTCGAATTCCTCGTCGAACTCCTCGTCGTCTTCGCGGCGCCGACCGGCGCGGATTTCATCCGCGGGGTCGAGCGTCGATTCATCGGTTTCTTCCGGCTCGACGACGTACTCCTCCGCAGACCACGGCTTCGTGTGAACGAATCCCGCGACCTTCTGCGGCACCATCTCCAGGACCATGACTGGCTCCTCCCTAACGGCGGCTGTTGGCGCGGGCAGATTACCCATCCGCACATACTCGTCAAGCGGTTTTCAGACGGAAATAATCCCGCCTCGCACCTACCGTCGGCAGAGTTTCGCCGCTACTTTCGGCATGCAGGTTGCTGGCGGATTCCGATAGCCCGCGGACAGCATGCGGGGAGCGTTTCTCTGATGGGCGGCGCAACAAACGGACCGTGGTACGCCGACGGACTGCGCTTCGCCTGCACGCAGTGCGGAAACTGCTGCAGCGGCGCGCCGGGCTACGTCTGGGTGCGGCCCGACGAGATCGCGGGGATCGCCGCGGCGCTCGGGATGGACGTCGACGAATTCACACGCCGCCACACACGCGTCGTCGGTCAGCGTGTGAGCCTGCTGGAGCGCCCCGGCGGCGATTGCGAGTTTCTGGTGCGCGAGCCGGGAGGGCGCACGTCCTGCTCGATTCACGCGCACCGGCCGCTGCAATGCCGAACCTGGCCGTTCTGGGCCAGCAACCTTGCCAGCCAGCAATCCTGGGAGCGCGCGGCCCGCGGCTGCCCGGGAATGAACAACGGGCCGCATCACGCGCTGCCGGTCATTGAGGAAGCGCGACAGCGGAACGTGGCGGCGCGGCTGCCGCTCTGATCGCCAGCGCCAGCCAGCCCGCGAGCAACGCCGCTACGCCGAGCGCAACCACGCCGACGTCGAGCGCCGTCCAGTCGTAGGCCAGACGCTGGCCGCGATCGCGCACCAGGTCCAGGCCGATCCAGATCAACAGGCAACCGCTGACCCGGCGCCAGCCGCTGGAACGCGGGTGCATGGTCAGGAGGCACAGCGCGGCGGCCAGGATCAGCTCGCGGCCGAGCGGAAAGACCGCGACGCCGAACGCAAAGCCGCGCGCGAAGTTCCGCACCGCGGCCGGTGTGAGCTGAAACTCGGTGCCGGCGCTGCCGCCGACCAGCGTCTTCTGCGCGCTGGTGGGGTTCATCAGTTCGCCCTGCGGCGTCACGACCCACATATGAAGCAGGTCCGTTACCAGCGTCGCGTCGTACCCCATGCGACGCAGCACCGACGCGGCGACGATCGCGCGACCGTCGCAATCCTCGCGCCCCGCGCGCAGCACGTCATCCACCGTCGGCAGATACTCGGCGACGCCCCAGGTCTCCCAGTCGAACGAATACGGCACGCGCTGCAGCACGACCTTCTGCACCAGTGCGGTCTCGGGCGGCGCGTTCGGTTCCGCCGCGGCGGCACGCACCTCGGCGACGAACGGCTCGAGGCCGACATGCGAGGGATCGATCAGTGCGTTGAAATCGCGGGCGCGCTCGGCGAGCGTGAAGATCAGCCAGGGTTTCGGGAACAGCGTGAGGACGAGCACGCACACGAAGAGCGCGAGCTTCAGCGGGATTCGCGTCCAGCCCGAACGAGCATGCCAGCGACGCCACATGTCGCGCTCCGTGCGGGTTCGCCGCGCGAGTGCGGCCCCGCAGTAAAATATCGGAAAAGGCGCCGCGGGTTGCAGCGCGGCGCAACGCCTCGCGGGTGCGGCATGGAACTGGATGACGAAATCTGCCTGTGCTTTCACGTCAGCTTGCGCAAGCTGCTGAATTTCGCGATTCGCAATCAACCGGCGCACGCGAGCCAGATGTCGGATTGTCTGGGCGCCGGAACCGGCTGCGGCTGGTGCCGCGCGACGCTCGCGCAGATCGCGCAGGCGCGCGACAGTGAATTCCGACCGGCCGGCGCGACGGAGGCGTATCAGGCAGCCCGCGCGGAATACCGGGCACGCCGCGCAGCAGAGCCGCCGGTGAGCGAATAGCCGCGCGCGACCGCCGGTACGTCCGCAATGGCACTCTCGCGCTCGGCGCGGGTCGGCTGCGGGACTACACTGCATGGTCCGGGCGGGGGCTCGCGGCACGCTGTGGCGTGCCGGGGCGCCGGAGCGGGCGAATAAGGTAGGACGCGAGCGATGTCTCAGAGCACGGAACTGTATCGGCCGGGGTTGGAAGGCATTATCGCGGGCGAAACGCACGTTTCGACCGTCGAGCAGGACAGCCTGGCGTACTTCGGCTACCCCATCGAGCAACTGGCCGAGCATGCCAGCTTTGAGGAGGTGGCCTACCTGCTCCTGCACGGAGCGCTGCCGCTGCGCGGGCAACTGGCCGAGTTCCGCGCGCGGCTCGATCACTACCGGGCGCTGCCGCGCGAAGTGGTCGCGACGCTGCGCTCGATTCCCAAGCACATCGGCGGAATGGACGTGCTGCGGACGGCGGTGTCGATGCTCGGTCACTTCGATGTCGTGCAGGGAAGCGACCGCGCGGCGCTGATCGAGCGCGCGATTCACATCCTCGCCGCGGCGCCGACGATCATCGCGGCCCGCATGCGGTTGCTCGAGGACAAGGAGCCGCTGGAGCCGCGGCCCGGTCTCTCGCACGCCGCACAGTTCTTCCATCTGGCGTTCGGGCGCGATGCGGACCCGCTGGACGAGAAAGTTCTGAACCTCACGCTCGTGCTGTACGCCGAGCACGAATTCAACGCCTCGACCTTCACCTCGCGCGTCTGCGCCAGCACGTTGAGCGACATGTACTCCTGCATCGTCGCCGGCATCGGCGCGCTGAAGGGGCCGCTGCACGGCGGCGCGAACGAGGAATCGATCAAGCTGATCAATCAGTTCCGCAGCGGCGAGGAGGCCCGCACCTGGGCCTCGGGCGCCGTGGAGCGCAAGGAACTGATCATGGGCTTCGGCCATCGCGTGTACAAGAACGGCGACCACCGCGCCCGCATTCTGCAGCCCTACATGGAACAGCTCGGGCGGCTGCGCGGGCAGGAATGGAAGCTGGACGTGTACCGCGCGATTCGCGACGTGGTGTGGGAGAAGAAGCAGATCCACATGAACGTCGACTATCCCTGCGGGTTGACCTACTACTACATGAATCTGCCGATCGAGATGTACACGCCGCTGTTCGTGGCGTCGCGCGTCAGCGGCTGGGCGGCGCACGTGATCGAGCAACTCACGAACAATCGCATCATTCGCCCGCGGAGCCGCTATGTCGGTCCGGCCCTGCGGAACTACGTGCCGATCGATCAGCGCTGACTACTGCGCGACCCGCGTTGATAAGACGGCGGCCGAGGCGAATGCGCCCCGGCCGCTTTCGTTTTTCGAAATTGTGTTCGGGCTGACGACTACGGCTTGGCGTGCGCCTTTTCCCAGGCCGCGCGGTTCGCCTTCACCATGTCGTCCATCTTCGAAGCGTACTTGCCCGGATCCTTCTTGAAGGTGGCGGGACAGCCCTTGCAGCAGAAGTAGACCGGCTTGCCGTCGATCATCTCGACCGCATCCGCCTTGATCTCGTTGCCGCTGATCGGACACTTTGTCTGGTAGGTGAAGGCCTCGTCCATCTTGGCCGCATATGCCTTCTCATCCTTTTCGAACTTCGCCAGCGCGTCCTTGTTGGCGAAATAGACGTCGTAGTCGCCCGCGTCGTGGAAGACGGCGTAGTCCGGCGCCTGGCCCGTGACCGGGCACTTGACCTGCACGCGCATCGCCGGCTCGGCCGCCCACTGAGCCTTCATCTTGGCAGCGAACTTCTCGGGCTCCTTCTCGAAGGCGCCGATGCAGTCGCTGCAGCAGAAGTAGACGCGCTTGCCGCGATAACGCGCGAACGACGTCTTCTCCTCCACCTCATGCCCGGAAACCGGGCACATCATCGTGTCCGCGGGCTTGGCGGCGCCCTCGGCCTTGTGCTCCTGCGCCAGCGACACGTTCGCCAGCAGCGCGATGACCGCGCCCGCAACCGTCCACTTCAACATGCGTCGATCCTCTCTGGTGTACCGCGACACCCGTATTTGACCCGGTTCGCACGGGCAAACGCGCCCGTCGCGCCATTGAACACGCCTTCCCGCATCCTCGTGGAGCCTAGCTCGCCATGAACTTGTCGGCCACGGCGCACAACTCCTTCACATGCTGCACGCTGACGTCGAACATCGCACGCTCCTCGGCGTTCAGCTCGACTTCGAGCACGCGTTCCACGCCCTTGTCGCCCAGCACGACCGGCACACCGACGAAATACCCGCCGATGCCATATTCCTTGCCGCAGTACGCCGCGCACGGCAGCACGCGCTTCTTGTCGCGGACGATCGATTCGACCATCGCGATGGTGGCGGCGGCGGGCGCGTAGTACGCGCTGCCGGTCTTGAGCAGGCCGACGATTTCGGCGCCGCCGACGCGGGCGCGCTGCACGATGGCGTCGAGCCGATCCTTGGCGATGAGCTGCGTCACCGGCACGCCGCCGACGCTGGTGAAGCGCACGAGCGGCACCATGTCGTCGCCGTGGCCGCCGAGCAGCAGCGCCGAGACGTCCTCGACGCTCACGCCGAGTTCCATTGCAATAAAGGTGCGATAACGGGCCACGTCCAGCACGCCGGCCTGCCCCATGACGCGGTGCGTCGGGAAGCTCGACACCTTGTGCGCCACGTAGACCATCGCGTCGAGCGGGTTGGACACGACGATCAGCGTGGCGTTGGGGCTGGCGGCGGCCGCCTTGGCCGTCACGTCCTTGACGATGCCCACGTTTGTCTTGAGCAGGTCGTCGCGGCTCATGCCGGGCTTGCGCGCGATGCCCGAGGTGATGACGATCACGTCGCTGTTGGCGGTCTCGTCGTAGCCGTTCGTGCCCACGACGCGGCAGTCGAAGCCTTCGACCGGGCTGGATTCATAGAGGTCGAGCGCCTTGCCCTGCGGCAGGCCTTCGACGATGTCGACCAGCACGATGTCGCCGAGTTCCTTGCTCGCCGCCCAATGGGCACAGGTCGCACCGACATTGCCGGCGCCGATGATGGTGATCTTGGGGTGTTTCATAGCTTCGCGCTCCTTGCCGCGGGCGGTCCGCCAGGCGGCTGTGAGCGCTTGATTTTACGCGGTTTTCGGCGCGGCGCACACACCCGACCCGCGGTCGGCGGGTCGGGCGCAAGCGCTTTCGGGAGAATCAATTGCGCCCGTTTTCGGGCTGCCGGGCCGCGGAACTACTCGACGATCGTGACCGTCCCGGGTCCGCTGGTGACCGGGCACTCCGCGCCGCTGATCGACACCTCACACGTGTAATCCGCCGCGTCGCCGGCCTGCGCATTGAGAATGACCAGCGTTTGCGTCAGACTGCCGAATGTGCGATCGTCATCCGCGAGCGGCACGCCGTCCTTGAACCACTGGTAGTTGTAGAGCACCGGGAAGCCCTCGACCTCGACAACCAGGAAGATCACGCCCCCGACGCCGACCGTCACATCCTCCGGATCGGCCGCGATCATCGGCGGGAAGCCGGCGATGTAGAGCCGAACCGTGTCGGTGAAAATCCCGCCGCAGTGGTTGAAGACCGAGCAGCGATACTCGGCGGAGTCGTTGCCCGACGTCGGGTTGATCGAAAGCGTGGGCGTCCGCGTGCCGGCGTATTTTCCGCCGTCCGTCAACTCGATGAATCCGCGGGACCATTGATACGTCAACTGGTCCCCGGCCGCCTCGATCGTGAACGACGCAGGGTAGCCCGCGCAGACCGACGTGGTAATGGGTTGGGTGATGATGTCCGGCGAGTTCGTGACGGTCAGGATTGCACTGGTCGTGAGCAGTTCAGTGCACGTGAAGATGCGGCAGGCGTAGCTGCCCTCGTCGACATCGCTCGTGTCGAGGATCGTCAGCAGATTGGTCTGCGAGCCGCTGATGCGGTCGTCGTCGACCAGCGGGATGCCGTCTCGCTCCCACTGGTACTGCGGGTCCAATGCATCGACGGCACACGAGAACGTCGCCGACGCGCCGCTGCAGCGCAGAATCGACGTTGGGTTCCCGGTGACACGCGCGGGCGAGACTTCGGCGTCAAAGCTCACTTCCTCGCTGCAGCCGTTGCCGACGACGACGTCGTAGAGACCATCGTCTTCTTCGAGAAGGCCGGCAATCGTCATCGTTGCGGTCGACGTGCCCGTAATCCGACCGTCATCCGCCAACTGCACGCCGTCCTTGCGCCAGCGGTAATTCAACCCGGTCCCGCTCGCCTCGACCGTGAGCGACACGGTGTCGCCGGGGCAGCCGAACACGTCTTCCGGCTGCGTGAGGATCTCCACCGGCTCGCGGCAGATCTGCAACCCATAGACGTAGACCCCGCCGCCCTCGGCGTCGTCGGTGGCGTCGCCGACTACGACGCGATCGCGTGAGATCGCGACCGCACCGCCGAACGCAGACGTTCGTGTGAAATCCGGCGGCAACAGCGATTGCGGATCCCACGCGCCGTTCACACGTGCCAGCAGCGCGCCCTCGCCCTCGGTGTCGCCCGCACGCGGCGCCCCCAGCACGACGACGTCGTCCTCGATCGCCAGCCCGGCCCCGAAATCACTGTCCGGAATGAGCGTGGCGAGGCGTTCCCCGTCATCCCACAGACCGCCGCTGCGATCGAACGTGTAAACGGCCGGCAGCCCCTCCGCCTGCACAAGCAGGAAGTCGCCGTCGAGAGCAAGTTCCGCGCCGAACCGCGCGCCGCTCGCGGCGTCGGGCGCCGCCAGCGATTGCAACAGTTGCCAGTCGTCGCCGACCTGCTCATAGACATAGACAGCGCCGCTGGACTCGCCGACGCCGTCGTGATCGGGCGCACCGACCGCGATCGTCGTGCCTGCGATCACGACGTCATCTCCCACCGCAGCCCGCTCGCTCGCCGGCGGAGAAAGCACTGCCGTCCGCTCCCATGCCAAACCGTCGCGCGTGTAGACCACCGCCGCCCCCACCGGAGCCCCGCCATCGGGGTCCAGGGCATCGGGCATGCCGATGACAGCGGTGTTGGCGCGGAGCGCGACCGCCGAACCGAAGCGCGGACGGCTGCCGATGCCCTCGCCGCTGAAGCGCGCCGTCTGAATCCAGCGCCCGTCGACGAGTTCGAACACGTAGGCCACGCCCTCGGCCAGGCGACCCGGCGCGCCGACCAGCAGGCGATCCCCATCGAGGTCGACCGCGTGGCCGAAGCTCGTGAGTGGCGCAATCTCCTCAGCCTGCAATTTTGCAACGCGGCCCCAGACGCCGCCGACGCGTTCGAACACGTACACCGCGCCGCGGCGGGTCGGCGTGAACTCGTCCGGCGCGCCGACGACCAGTCGGTCGGCGTCGATGTCCACCGAGAAACCGAACCCGATCCCGGATCCATCTCCCTCCAGCCGCGCCTCGGCCAGCGCGAACAGCGGCCCGGCGAACACTGGAGCGCCGCCACACGCGACAAGGAACAGACACAAACGCACGCCAAGCGCATGAAAATGGGTACGCACAAAAAGCCCTCCCGTGACGTTCGAATGCCGGATCCGGAGCGGATCGTCATTCGCCAGGTTGAGACGGAGAACACAGACTCGTGGCGCACCGCTCGAATGCGCGGCACCGTACCACACCTGAAGGATAGCTCAAATCGGTCGGAGAAACTAGATCGCCTGCGCGAGTCCGGTCTCCACAAAATGTGGATAGTGCCGAGCCAGTTTCGTTTCTTTCTCAGCCGCGCGCCGCAACCTGCGAATCGATCGCGTCCAGCCATCTCACCAATGTCGCAAGCCGCGGCGGCAGGTCTTTCGTCGACGTGTCGAACCATTGCGAGCTCAACTCGCGACTATCGCAAACTAGCGTGTGCGTCTGGATATCCGCGCCGCCGGCCGGGTTGTCGCGCTTCGGCGCGCGATAGGTGGGGCAGTCGTCGAGCAACTTGCCCAGCTCCTTCGCAGCCTCGGGCTTCAGGACACCGATGCGCTGGGGCTTCGACTCCGACTCCGTTCGATACACATCTCGCCAGACTTCGTGCGCCCCGCCGGCTTCGACGACGCTGAGCACGCGCGTCTTGCCGGTGATTCCTCCGGAAACGGTGTGAACCAGCAGCGGCTTCATCTTCGGCTCCGCAGATTGGATTTCGACCGATGCCGCGGCCGCAGCCGCCGCGATCGTGCCAAGAACCGCGAACACGCCAATTCGCCGCAGCGTCATCGAACACCTCGCATGATTCCGGCACTCGGCCGCGAGTGTGTGCGGGGCTACGCCGACCCGCCGAACACCCACGCGCCGACGTCGACCAGCATCTGCACGAACGCCACCAGCACCGGGATGATCGAGATCGCGACCGCCCATTCAGCGAGCCGGCGGCCCGTCTCCAGCCGCTTGCGGCCGACGATCTCGCAGATCACGACGACGAGCATCACGGCCGCGAACTTGTACGCCACCGTGCCGACCAGTCCGCCATTCTCCATCACCCAGCGCGCCAACACATTCACCTCATAACCGCGAAACAGCGGCGAGAGAATGATCGACGTCAGGATGATGTCCATCGCGCCCAGAAACACGAACCAGACATAGACATGCGGAAACAGCACGGGCCGGCGCCAGATCGGCGCCGCGGACGGCGCATTCGTCGCGTGGGTATGTTCGTCAGCGTGCATGCGGGCGAAGTATATGCGCTGCCGGCGCGCCTACGGCAACCGGCGCTTCGCGTAAACCAGCAGAAAGTATCGCGTGCGCGGCGTCAGGCGAAACGGCGGTCGCGCCGCGGGATTCGTAATCTCGTCAAAGTCGTTGAGCAGGTAATCGAAACCCGCCTGGTCCAGCGTCGCCAGAATGTGATGCAGCGTGCGCGGCAGCCCCGGCAGGTGGTGATACTCGATCACCATCTCGCGCACCGCGGGCAGTCGGTCCGCCGCGTCGCGCAGCACGTCCCACTCAGCGCCTTCGATGTTGAGTTTCAGGAAGTCCACCGGCTGCGCGAGGTAGTCACGCAGTCGCACGCAGGGCACGTGGGTCGTCGCGTCGTCCGGCGCGGCCAGATGCCCACCGTACTTTCCGTCGCCCGCGAATGGCGCGGCGCCCACCTGCTCGCCGAGTGCGGCGGGCACGATCTCCACGTCCTGCATACCGTTGCGCGCCAGATTCTCGCGCAGCAGCGGCAGGATCGCCGGATCCGGCTCGAACGCGGTGACGCGCGCCGCCGGATAGAGCGATTTGAGGTAGAGCGTACTGACGCCGATGTTCGCGCCGCCGTCGAGGATGCGCGGATCGGGGCGGGCGGCTTCGAAGTGATAGATGCGCTGCTCGAAGATGTCTTTGCGCAGCACATCGAAGTTGGGGCCGTCGTTGATGAACAGCTCGAAGCGATCAAGCGTCCGCAATTCGCCCAGCGGGCTGGCTGTTACGCTCACGAAACGTCCTCCCGGCGCGGCCGGCGTCGGTCGCACCTACACTTCCTTTTCGGTCCGTAGCGCCGCCGCCGCGGATCGCCGGGCCGCGGATCGGTCCGGCAGCGCACCATCTGCGCGAAAGGAACGCGCCTTCGCCATGATGCATCTCGAGGGCCGGCAGGCCGTCTTCGCCGCGCTGCAGGCCCGTCAGCGCCGCTTCCAGGTGATCCTGCTGCGCGCCGGCATGAAGCTCGAACCGCTCACCGACCTGCTCCGACTCGCGGAGGACTGTGGGGTTCCCATCCGTCACGCCGACCGCTCCGAGCTCGAAGCCGTCGCTCACGGCGCGACCCACGGCGGCGTCATCGCGATCTGCGGCCCCAAGCCGCGCTCGTCGCCCGCGACACTGCTCGACACGCTCGATCGGCTGCGCACGCCGCCGCTGCTGCTGCTGCTCGAAGGCATCGACGACGCCCGAAATCTCGGATTCACGCTTCGTACGGCGGACGCCCTCGGCGTACACGCGGTGCTGGTGAAGAAACACCTGTGGGACTTCGACGAGGCCGAGGTGGCGCGACCGTCCTCCGGCGCATACGAGCGCATCCCGCTGGTCCAGCTCGACGGACCGGACCTGCTGCACGACCTGCGCCGGCGCCGCATACGCATGTTCGGCTGCCTGGCCAACGCGCGCCGCAGCCTGCACCAGGCCGACCTGACGACCGGCGTCACGCTCGCCGTCGGCGGCGAAAAGCGCGGCCTGAGCGGCGCGACCCGCGAACTGTGCGATGGGTTTCTGACCATTCCCACGCGCGGCGGCCCAAGCTCGCTCGCACTCTCCCACGCCGCGGCCATCGTTCTCGCCGAAGCCGCGCGGCAGCGGCAGTCACGCGTAGAATCCCGCGACCTCGATTCCTGAACCCCCGGAGAGATCACCATGGAACTGGCGGACAAGCGATGTGCGGATTGCGGCGGCGTGAAACAGCCACTGCGCGGCGAGCCGCTGCGCGAACTGCTTCGGCAGGTGTCGGGCTGGGAGGCGATCAACGATCACCATCTGACCAAGACGTACACGTTCCCGGACTTCGCGAAGGCGCTCGAGTTCGTCAATCGCGCGGGGGCGCTCGCCGAGGCCGAGGGCCATCACCCCGATCTGCTGCTGGCGTGGGGCAAGGTGCAAGTCACGATCTGGACCCACAGCGTCGACGGCCTGACCGAAGCCGACTTCGTGCTCGCCGCTAAATGCGATCGGTTGCCGCGCTGACGCGCCGGGGAGCATCGGCGTCCCGCCGGTAACGGGCAGCATCGGCGTCCCGCCACTCAGAAGTGGGTAGCATGGGCCTCTGGCCCGTGCTCACATTCCCGCGCAGCGGGAACCGTCTGCCGGTTGCCCCCCTCGCGAACATGGAATCCCTCGAACGCGAGGGGTCGCGTCGCGTCGCCCCAAGCCGGTCCGCGACGCTATGCTCTTCGCTTTGCACACGAGCAAAGGGTGCCGCGATGATCGACCTGCGATTGATTCGAGAGCAACCCGAACTGGTTCGCGACGCGGCCCGCAAGAAGAACCTGCGGGTCGAGTCGGTCGACGAGCTGCTGGCAGTCGACGCGCGCCGCAGGGCGCTCGAAACCGAATTCAATGAGCTGCGCAGTCAGCAGAACAAGGCCGGCGAACGCATCGCCCGTGCGCCGAAGGAAGAGAAAGCCGCGCTCTCGGCGGAGATGGGCCAGCTCAAGGCACGCCTGAAGCAGATCGACGAGGAGCGCGCCCTCGTCGATCAGCAACTGCACGAACGCATGCTGCTCATGCCGCAGATTCCCGACCCCGCCGCGCCCGTCGGCGTCAGCGATCAGCAGAACGTCGAGATTCGGCGTGTCGGCACCCCTCGACGGCGCGACGACTTCGGCTTCCCCTTCCGCGACCACGTCGAGCTCGGCGCTGCGCTCGACATCGTCGACGTTGATCGCGGCGTGAAGCTCGCCGGCAGCCGCAATTACGTCCTGAAGGGCGCCGGCGCCGAACTGCACGAAGCCGTGCTGCGCCTGGCGTGGGATCGCATGCTCGCGCGGCGTTTCTCGCCGGCCGGCGGTGGCGCCGCGGCGCTGCGCTTCACGCCGCTGTCGGTGCCGGTGCTGGTGCTCGACAAGTTGATGGAAGGCACGGGGTATTTTCCGCAGGGGCGCGAACAGGCCTACCTGTGCGAGCGCGACGGCCAGTCGCTGGTCGGCACCGCCGAGGTGCCCGTGACGGGGCTGCACGCCGACGAGATTCTCGACGCCGATCATCTGCCGAAGCTGTTCGTCGCGCGCAGCACCTGCTTTCGCCGCGAGGCCGGCGCGGCGGGCAAGGACACGCGCGGGCTCTATCGCATTCATCTGTTCGACAAGCTCGAGCAGGTCGTGCTCTGTCGCGCTGATGCGGCCGAGTCGGCGTACTGGCATGAGATCATCGTGCGCAACGCCACCGAGTTGCTGGAGGAACTGGAGCTGCCCTATCGCGTGCTCGAGGTCTGCACGGGCGACATGGGCCTGGGCAAGGTGCGCATGTACGACATCGAAACCTGGATGCCGAGCCGTGACGCCTATGGCGAAACGCACTCGGCCAGCCGCTTTCACGATTTCCAGTCGCGGCGGCTCAACCTTCGCTACCGCGACGAGCACGGCAAGCCGCAGTTCTGCCACACGCTGAACAACACGGTGATCGCGTCGCCGCGCATCCTGATTCCGCTGCTCGAGCAGAATCAGAATGCGGACGGCAGTGTGACGATTCCGCCGCCGCTGCGCCCTTATATGGCCGGCCGCGAGCGGATTGAGAGAAACTGAGCGCCGTGCGAGATGCGTGCGCCGGCTATTCGCCTGCCGAGTACCGCCGCGCGAGATAGCTCTCGGCGCTGGGCGATCCGTTGAGCATCGTCTCGATCCACGCCCCGCGCTCAAACCACAGCACTTCCATGTCCCACACGCAGAACGAGTGCCGATCGCCGCCCGCGCGCCAGGCGCCGCCCGCCATCGGCTGTACGACCGTGCGCGTAATCAACTCGTTCTCGTTCTCCCACCAACCCAATACCACGTAGCGCCAACCCGCCCCGGGATGCGCGATCAACACGCCAAGCCCGGCCCGGCCGGTTTCAACAGGCGGCTGCGGCAAGCCTTCGACCGCCAGCGCGATTCCCGCCTCGAATTCGTTCCAGTTCAGGCCGCCGGCGGGCGCGTTGATCTCGTACGTTTTCAATCGCCAGCCCGCGACATGGCGCACACCGCACGCCGCGATCGTTCGCGGCCGAAAAACGCACCACTCCGCCACCGCTCCCGGCTCGTTCACGCTCGGCTGTCCCATAGCGGATCCTCGACGCCCGCCACCGCGTTCTGGTAGCGCGACATGACGAACAGCGCGTCGGAAAGCCGGTTCAGGTATTTCACGACCTGCTCCCCGATCGCCTCCTCCCGCGCCAGCCGCAACACCTCACGCTCCGCCCGGCGGCAGATCGTGCGCGCCACGTGCAGCGCGGCACCGGCGGCCGAGCCGCCCGGCAGAATGAAATTCTCCAGCGGCGGCAGCTTGTCGTTGATGTGATCGATCAGCGATTCGAGCGCGTCGACATGCGTCGCCTCGATACGCGGACCGGGCGTGCGCGCTTTGTCGTACTCGGGGATGCACAAATCCGCGCCCAGGTGAAAGAGCTGATTCTGAATGCGGCGCAGCGGCTCGACCAACTCGCCCGCCGGCCCCGCCGCCAGCACCAGCCCCATCGCAGCGTTCAGTTCGTCTACGACGCCATAGGCCTCGATGCGCTGCGAGACCTTCGGCACGCGTTGCCCGGTTCCCAGACCGGTTGTGCCGTCGTCGCCTGTTCGTGTGTAAATCCGGGTAAGTCGAGCCAAGACGCACTCCTCTCGCCTCGCCGCGTCCCGCGCGGCGTCGGCCGAGGAGAATAGCAGAGCGCGGCGCTTTCGCACCGCGCTCGAAGGTGATCATCGCAAAGCAGACGCGGCCGCAGCGACAGCGGCTCGAAATGGCCGAGCTAGTTCAGCTCCACCGCGACGTGCATCTCGCCGTTGGCATCGGCCTCGAGCGTCACGGTCTGTCCCGAGTAGAACGTGCAATCGAGATAGCACACGTCGACAAAAACCATCATGCCCGCGGCCAGGTCGTCGCACGCGAATTCGCCGGCCGCGTCGCTGAAGCCGTCGCAGACCGCTTCATCGGGAGAGCCGTCGGGGTTGAGCCCCAGCACGACCACGTCGCCCGACGCCAGTGGCGCGCCTTGCAGCGTGATCGACAGCACCAGCCGCACGCTGTCGCTTGTGCCTCCGCCGGAACCGCCGCCGGTCGAGCCGCCTGTGGACCCGCCGGTCGAACCGCCGCCCGAGCCGCCCGATCCGGTCGAGCTGCCACCGCCGGCATTGCTGCCGCCGCCCGTGGTCGAGCCGCCCGAGGTCGAGCCGCCGCTGCTGGCGTTGGTGTCGCCGCCGGCCGGCGCGTCGGGCGCGTCGTCGTTCGTCATGCCTTCGTCATCCAGCGACGCACCCCCGTCGCTGCCGTCGTCGCCGCGCTGCCCGACGAACGTCTCGCTGTCGTCGCCGACGCTAGCGCTCTCGGGCAACGGGCAGCCACCCAATGCCGCAGCCAAGCTCATCACCAGCGACAGTCCGACCAATCCCCGACCGAAATTCTTCACAGCGGTTCCCTCCAAGGTCCCCAACGGGCAACTCATCTTAGGCCGCCGGCGTCGCCGGCATCGCAATTTGCAGCCGTTTTCCGCGGCGTCCGTTATCTCGCGATCGCGCCGCCGGCCGCGCGCCGACTTATCGGCCCGTCCCGATTTCGCGCACCCGAATTTCGCGGTACCACACCGGGTTTCCGTGATCTTGGAAGCCGATGAAACCGCGCCGCGGCATGTCCTTGTACGCCGTGCGGAACTTGTTCGGCGTACCGTCCGGGTTGCGGCCGGGCGTGGTCCACTCGTCGAGATTCATGTCCACGATCTGCCGGCCGTTCATCGTCACCTGCACCCGGCTGCCGACGCAGCGAATCGCCAGATCGTTCCATTCGCCCGGCTCGCGCACCGCATTCAGACGCGGCGCAACGCAGTCATAGACCGCGCCGCAGTCGTGCTTGCCCCACTCCGCCTTGCCGTAGGAATCGAGCACCTGCACTTCCATCCCCGTGTGCAGCCACTCGACCTTGTCGGCCGTGCGAATGAACACGCCGCTGTTGCCTTTCTCGCTGATCTTGAATTGCAATTGCAGCTCGAAATCACCGAACTTCTCGTCGCTCCACAGAAAATCGCCGCCCGCCGCACGCGCGATGCAGCCATCCTCCACCTCCCACGCGCCGGCCTTTCCGCTCCAACCCGCCAGCGTCTTGCCGTCGAATAGCGAGCGCCAATCCGAGCCGTTCGGCGCCATGCGGCCGCTCAGCTTCAAATCACCCAGCGCCCATTGCATCCCGGCGAGATAGTGGCTCAGCACCTTCGGATTCCAATACACCTCTTCACGATGTCCCAGTGAGCAGTAGAAAACTCGGCCGCGGCCTTCCGCTCGAACCCAGCTCACGCCGAAATCGTCGTCCTTGCGGTTGATGCCGGGCTTGTTCATGTCGACCATTTCCGTCGCCAGGCGCAGCAGCACCAATTGCCGAGTGGCGTCATACGGCGCTTTCAATTGATATATCTCGTCCGCGATCTTCAGATCCTTGGCCTCGAACATGCTGTTCAGCGGGTGGTCCGGGTGCGCGTTCATGATGACGACCGGCTCGTGCCACGGATGACCGTCGAAATAGCCGCCGATCATCAAGCCGTAGTCCGGCCATTGATAACAGGTGTCCGTCGCCGCGTGAATGCCGACGAACCCGCCGCCGTGGCGCACGAACTCGAGCAGGTTCTGCTGCAGGCGCTGCTGCCGGGCGTTTGCGTCCGCGTCGGCCGGCGCCGGGGCTTCGAACAGCTCGCCGGTCGTGTTGAGAAAACACACCGCGTCGAACTGAGCCAGCGCGTCGCGCTCGAACAGCGCGATGTCTTCGCTGTGCACGACCTCGAACGCGCCGCTTTTTCGCCCGAGCTGCGTCAGCGCCTCGACCCCGACCGGGATCGAGCTGTGTCGAAATCCGCGCGTCAGCGTGAACACCAGCACCTTGCGCGGCCGCTCGACGGCCGCATGCGGCTTGGCCGGCAGCGCCGCCGCGATCTTGTCCTTCCAGTCCGCCGGCAGCGGATCCGGCTGCGCCGCAACCTGAGCCGCCAGAGCCAGAACCGCCGCACAACCCCACGCCATCGCTCTCGTCATGATCTGCTCCTCGGAACGGAGCGCGCATCATACTCGCGCGGACTTGCGCGCTGGTGGACCGGCCTCCGGCCCGTCTCGTCGCTGATTCACGGGAGCTGCGCTGGGGGACCGGCCTCCGGACCGGCCTCCGGCCCGTCTCGTCGCTGATTCATGGGAGCTGCGCTGGGGGACCGGCCTCTGGCCGGTCTTGGCCCCATTGGGGCCACTCAGATTCAGCGCACTGAAACGCCCTCGCGGAAGAACTCCCAGATCACCGCCGTGGCGTCGATTCGATCCGTCGGCGGACCCGAGATGCGCACGTCCTGATGCGAGATTCCCATCTCGCACCATCGGGCGCTGACCCGCGCCCCGAACGTGAGTGCGAGGTCTCTGGTGTTCGCCGCTAACGACAGTTGGGCAGCACCGGGGGACCGGCCTCCGGCCGGTCGTCGCCCAGCATGATTGGTCCTCGATTCTCGCGGCGGGGGAATGAAGGGGACAGGCGAGGACGCCCACCCCATCAAGACTAAGAACAACGCGCGCCGCCCCATCACTCGCGCAGCCGATCCGCGGCGCGCCGCGGCTTGCCGTGCGGGTGATACGCGGCATGCACATCCTTCAGCCGCCGGGTCGTCACGTGCGTGTAAATCTCCGTCGTCGCCACGTTCGCGTGGCCGAGCAGCTCCTGCACGATTCGCAGATCCGCGCCGCCTTCCAGCAGGTGTGTCGCGAAGCTGTGGCGCAGCGTGTGCGGGCTGACCTTGCCAGCGATGCCGCGCGACCGTGCGTGCCGGCGCACCAGCCGCCAGACCGCCGTGCGCTCAATCGCGCCGCCGAAGCGACTCAGAAACAGCGGCGCGGCGGCGCGCGTGCGCGGCGTGAGCGGTCCGTCGAGCCGGCCGTTCTGCAATCCCTGCTGCAGCAGCCGCAGCCGCTCGCAGTGCATGTACGCCTCCAGCGCGTCGCACGCGGCCCGGCCCACCGGCACCACGCGTTCCTTGCTGCCTTTGCCCATGCAGCGCACGCAGCCCTCGCGCAGGCTCAGGTCGCGCTCGCGCAGCCCGCACAACTCGCTCACGCGCAGCCCCGAGGCGTAGAAAAGCTCCAGAATCGCGCGGTCGCGCGGCCCCAGCTCACGACCGGCGTCGGGCGCCGTGACCAGCTCCGCCGTGCGATCAAGATTGAGCGCGCGCGGCAATCTACGGCCTTCTTTCGGCAGCTCCAGGTGCACGCTGCGATCGTCCGGCGCAGCGCCCGAGGCGTGCAGCCAGCGCAGGAACATGCGCAGCGCCACGACGTGGCGCGTCTGCGACGATTCGCGCAGGCCGCTGGCGGCCAGCGTGTGAACAAACGCGCGCAAGGCGTCGGGTGTGATGGCGCTATCGAGCGACAGGCGGCGCTGCCGCGCGAACTGCGCGAATTTGGCGAGATCGCGGCGATACGCGGCAAGCGTGTTCCGCGCCAGCCCGCACTCCACGCTCTGATACAGGCGAAAGCCCTCGAGCGCGCGGTCATATGCGTCCGGCGGCGGCAGTGCTGGCGACGAAACTGACACCTCACCTCCCTGCGAGACGTCTGTCACTTGGAGCGGAGCTTAGCGGCGGGCGCGATGCCGGAAAACCCGGTGGCGAATCCGGTTGGCATTGATTAACCTTATGGCCGGCTGCAAGTTGCGATTCACCGCCCGCGCCGCCGGCTTGAGCGCAGGATTCGCGCTGCCGATAAGTAATGCGTCAGGGAGGACGCAGCGTGCGAATGAACATGGGTATGCAGAAGTCGATTCTCGGGACCGCGATCGCAACGGGCACCGTGCTGCTGGTTGTCGGCGTGTGGCGCTTCTGGCCGCGCACTCCGGTGATCACCGCCGGCGAAGACACGCCGCCGCGCTCGCTGTCGATTCCGATGGCGCGTTTGCCCGAATCAGCCGCGCCCGCATCGCAACCGGTCGAGCCTGCTCCTCACGCGCCCGCGGAAGACCTGAGCGAAGCGGCGCAGTCGCCTGCGACGACACTGCCGCCCGCTTCGGCGCCGGCAGCTCCCCCGCGCGACGCGCGGATCGACGCCGCTCTCGCGCTCGAAAAGCAGGGCAACCTGATCGAAGCCCGCCATGAGCTGAATCGACTGCTCACCGATGCCGATTCTCCACAGCACGCGGCGATTCGCGCCGAGCTGCAGCGCCTGGCGGACGAAACCGTGTTCTCGCCGCGCCGCGTGGTGAACGACCCGCTTTCGGAGATGTACACGGTTCGCGCCGGCGATGTGCTCGTGAACATCGCGAAGCCGTTCGAAGTGCCGGCGGAATCGATCATGCTGGTGAATCAGATCAAGGACCCGACGAAACTTCGCGTCGGCCAGCGACTGAAGGCGCCGCGCGGCCCGTTCCACGCGAAGATTCACAGCGCCGAGCATCGTATGGACCTCTACCTGCGCGACGTCTACGTGCGCAGCTATCCGGTCGGCCTCGGCCAGAACGGAACGCCGACGGGCGTCTGGCTCGTGAACGAAAAGCTGCGAAACGCGCTCTACTACCCGCCCGAATCAGACGCGGTGAAAAAAGTCATGTATCCGAACGACCCCGACTATCCGCTCGGCGTCGGCGGCCTGTGGATCGCGCTGGAAGGCGTTGAAGGCGCGGCGGTCGGCCAGAAGAGCTTCGGCATTCACGGCACGAACGAGCCGCAGTCGATCGGCAAGAACGAATCGCTCGGCTGCGTGCGCATGATCGACAGTGACGTGGCGGTGGTCTTCAAGCTGCTGGAGCCGCGCCGCTCGAAGGTGACTGTGCTTCCCTGATGGACCTCAGCCCGCCAGCGCCGCTGTTCAACCCGGCGACGGCGGAACGCGCGCTGACACCGTGGGAGCTCGCGGGCAGCCCGCTCGGGCTGCTGGTGTTTCTGCTCTATATCCCCTTTGTGCTCTGGGCGGCGCGGCGTGCACCCCGTGCAGCGCTTTACGCCTCGGGACTGGTCTGGGTCGCGGGCACCGCCGGGCCGATGTCGGCGGCCGTGCTCGTCATTTGGATGGCGCTCGCGCTGGGCTGGGTCGAGCTGCTCGCTGCAGTGCGAACGCGCGGCCTGATCACGCGCACGTCGCAGATCGCGTTGTTGTGGATCGGGCTGCACGCGCTCGTGCTGCCGCTCTGGTGGCAGCCGGACTGGCCCTGGTACGGCATGCTGGCGCCATGGCAACCTTCGCGCCTCGCCCCGCTGCACCAGATGGGTTTCGCATATCTGATGCTGCGGCTGCTGGCGTGGGGCGTCCAGCGCGCCCGCGAGGACGACGCAGCGCGCAAGCCGGCAGCGCTTGGCGAAACGCTGGCCTGGCTGTGGTACGCGCCCTGCATGCGGCTGGGACCCGTCATGCCGCGCGAAACCTTCGTGCAGCGCCTGCGCGCCTGGCGCGCAACGCCGCTGAGCGATCACGCCGCCCTGCGCCGCCGCGGCGGGCTGGCGCTGCTCGGGCTGGCGGGGCTGGGCGTAACCGCGGCCCTGCTGCCGCGCGTCGCTCCCGGAGCGGCGGATTTCTTCGAGTCGCCGCGCGAATACTCGACGCTTGCGCTGGCGGCGGTGGTGTACCTCATTCCGTTGCAGATCTATCTGTTCCTCTGGACATACAACGAGATCGCGGCGTTCGCGTCGTATCTGGTCGGCATTCCGGTCGACGACAATTTCGACTGGCTGCCGCGCTCGCGCAGCACGCGGGAATTCTGGCGCCGCTGGCACATCACGCTCGGCGCGTGGCTGCGCGACCTCATCTACATTCCGCTCGGCGGCAACCGCGGGTTCGTGCCGTTCAATTACGCGGCGGTGTTCGTGTACTGCGGCGTGTGGCACGGCGCGAGCGGGTCGTTTGTGGCATGGGGGGTGTTGCAGGCGCTGATGCTCACCGTCGAGCACTATCTGATGAAGCCGCTGGCCGGCGTGGAGCGCTCGCGGCTGTGGACTCGCGTCGGCGACGTCGCCGGCTGGCTCTGGACAATGCAGTACCAGACGCTGGCGATCCTGATCCTGGCGGATTTTGAGTACCTCGGGTCGCGCATCCTGCCGGAGCTGTGGTCGCGGCTCGTTGGCTGATCGCGCGGCCGTT
>CAYMBL010000015.1:0-86605 GCA_964388675.1 uncultured Planctomycetales bacterium | reverse complement strand
CCGCACGAATCCGAGTGCTCAACCGACGTAAAACCGCAAGCGGTGCATAATGTTCTCACGGTCGGGGCTCGGATCATAGGTTTCTTCACTACGCCGCTCGCAGAGGTCAGAACTGCTTGCGCTGCCGGGCCGTGGGAATCTCGAGCTGTGCGCGGTATTTGGCGACGGTGCGACGGCTCAGCTCGATGCCGGCCGCGGCCAGCTTCTCGACGATCTCGTCGTCGTTGAGCGGCTTAGCCTTGTCTTCCTGGGCCACGATCTCCTGCACCTTGGCTTTGATCGAATCCCAGCCCATCGCCTCGCCGCTGTCAGACTCGGTGCCGCCCATGAAGAACTTCCGCAGCGGCAGGATTCCGCGCGGAGTCTGCAGCCACTTGTCGTCGACGGTGCGGCTGATGGTCGAGGGGTCGCAGCCGAGCCGCGCCGCCATGTCGCTCATGTAGAGCACCTTCAGGTGCTGCTCGCCGTGGTCGAGGAACTCGCGCTGCGCTTCAACCGCGGCCTTGGCGACCTCGAGCAGCCGCTCGCGCCGGTAGCGAACCGCCTCGATGATCGCGGCGGCCGCGTCGAGCTTGGCGCGGATGAACTCGCGCGCCTGGCGGTCGTCGCGGGATTTCTCGATCGCCGAGCGGAATTCCTCGGACACGCGCAGCTCGCGCTGGTTGGCGCGCGTCAGCCGCACGTCGTAACGCCCCGCGTCCGCGTCGAACTCGACCAGCACGTCGGGCACGACCGGCGGCGCGCCGCGCTCGGCCAGCTCATACCCGGGGTGAATCGACAACCGGCCGATCGTCAGCAGCGCGTCCTTCACCTCGCTCAGCTCGACCTCGAGGGCCTTGGCGATCTGCGGCAGACGGTTCTTCTGGAGGTCTTCGAAGTGTTCCTCGATGATGCGGCGTTCGAGCTCGGTATTGCCCGGCAGCATCTCCAATTGCAGCAGCAGGCACTCCTGCAGGTCGCGCGCTCCGACGCCCGGCGGATCGAGCTGCTGCACGCGCGCCAGAGCCTCGGACATTGCGCCCGCCGCCAGAACCCGATCGGCCTGAACCGCAAGCTCCTCGAGCGGCGTCGCGAGTCGGCCGGCGTCGTCGATCACGTCGATGATCAGCAGACCCGCGTCGTGCGTGTCGTCATCGAGTCCTTCGAGCAGCGACCATTGCTCCAGCAGACGCTCGCGCAGCGAAACGCCGCGCGCCTGGGTGTTGGCGAGCGCCTCCTGCTTGGAGTCGGCATCCTCCATCCGCGCGCCGCGCGAGCGCGTGCCCTGATAGCTCGTGTCATCCTCGAACAGCTCGTATTCGTTCGCCATGCTGTCGAGTCGCTCGAATTCCGAGCCGTCGCCCGTGACCGTCAGTGCCTGTTCGTTGTCATTCGCGGCCTGCTCGGCGGGCTCCGGCGGCGCGACGTCGTCCTCGCCGGGGGCCAGTTCGAGCGCGGGGTTGGCGTCGATCTCTTCGCTGATGCGCGATTCGAGCGCCATCGCGTTGAGCTGCAGAATGTTCATCGCCTGAATGAGCTGCGGCGTAAGCCTCTGCTGCTGCTGCTGCAACTGGCGCGGGATTTGCGAGAGAATCTGCGACATCCGGAACCGTCACCCTTGTTCTCGCCGACATGCCGCGGCGGCTGCGATCTCGTTTCGGAGAGTAGCTTCGCCGCCAGGCGGGGATGGGAGAACTCGCCTCTGCCCCAGAGAATACGACTCGCCGACCGCCGAGTCAAAACAATCTGCTTGGCCAGGCGGCGAATTGGCCGTCCGCCGGGTCGAAACGGCCGCGGCAGCGGAATCGCTGCCTACGGCCTGCGGGTTTCATCGACTGCGCGGCGGTCGCGGGAGCACTTTCGGCGGGTTTCGCGCACATCCGGCCCGGTGTCATGCAGCGGCAATCAGGACCGAGCGCGGCATTTCGCGAGCGCGGCGTGATTCGCGATGCGAGGCACTCAGTGATGGTGCGAGAAGGGATTCTCGCACCAGGACTGGTGATGGTGCGAGAAGGAATTCTCGCACCCGGACTGGAAGGGATTCTCGCACCAGGACTGCCGATGAGCACGGGCCGGGAGCCCATGCCCCGGCCCATGCGTCGCAAGTCATGCGGCGTCGCTCTCGCGCGCCTGCCTACGGCGTCAGCAGATTCGAAGCGCCCGTGCTGATCGCGTTAAAGAACGCACGCTGAAACAGCCCTTCGTCGTCACTGTCGTTACGCAGAATTCGCGCGCGGTAGTCGGCAACCGGGTCGTAAACCGCGGTCACGCCGAAGGGACCGATGCGGATGTTCTGGATGGCCCACTGGCGCACGCGCGTGTCGAGCGTGTGAGGCACGTCGAGCACGTCTCCCGGCAGCAGCGCGATGTCGGGCTCGTCGCCGCCGAGGATCTTGGCCAGCTCGAGTTTCACGCGGGCCTCGGAGCCGTCTTCGAGTCGCCGATAGAGCGTGGCGTCCTTGGGTTCGAGCGCGTCGGGCACTCCGCCGACGGCGGCGAGCGCCTGGCGCACGGTGAGGTTCGAGTCGCGCGGGATGGTGATCGGTCCCGGCGCGTTGACGAGGCCGGTGAGATAAACCTGGCTGGCGTTGGCGGATTCGAGGTAGATCATGTCGCCGGATTCGAGCGGCTCGGCGGCGAGCGCGTCGCGCAGGTCGTTGACGTCGCCCAGGTCATAGGAGCGCTGCGCGCGTGCGGGGTTCATGGGGTGGATCGAGACGCGGCCGCTGGACACGCCGATGCCGCCGGCGCGGTTGACCGCGTAAAGCACGTTGCGCTCGTTGCGGCGGAGCTTGACGATGCCGGGGGTGGCGGCGGCGCCGGTGACGACGACGGTCGTGGCTTCGGGATCGACGACCTCGATATAAACCGCCAGGCGCTTGACGACATCCGGGACGTAGGCGGCCTCGACCGCGCGCTCGGCGGCGGCGAGGTCCATGCCGCCGACGCTGACCTCGCCGACCAGCGGCAGCGAGATGCGGCCGTCGCCACGCACACGGGCCCGCACCTGCGAGCGGCCGAGGTCGGAATCCAGCCCGATCAGGTCGAGCTGGAGCACGTCGCCCGAGCCCAGCGTGTAGGGTCGCAACTCGGCGAGCCCAAGCTGCGGCCGGGAGACCAGCGTCGGCTGCGACGCGGGCGCGGCCGCGGCGGCCTGTGCGGCCTGCAGGTCGCGAAACTCAGCGAGCGACATGCGCGAGTCCTTGCTGCAGCCGACCAGGGCTGCGCCCAGCAGCGCGACGAGCGCCAGCGGCGGGCGGAATCGAGCGTGGGTTCGACGGATGCTCATGTGCCTACCTTTCGTGCGGTCGAGTCTCTTGCGAGCGACGGTTCATTGATGACGCGCCTCGCTCCCGAGCCGTTCGAGTTCCTCGCGCTGGGCCGGGGTCAGCGCATCCGGTTGTAATCGTTGAATGCGGCGTGCTTCGGTGAGCGCGCTGCGCAGGCCGTCCGCGTCGGACAGCATCGAGCAGACACGGGCCAGACCGACGAACAGCGGGGCCCGCTGGCGATCGTCGGCGGCGCGATCGAGCGCCGCGCGGTATTCGTCGCGTGCATCGGGCCAGCGCTCAAGTTTCTCGAGCACAAAGGCGCGCGTGTCGCGGGCGTTGGCGTCGCCCTGCGTCAGCTCGACGGCACGCGTCGCGAGCGTCAGCGCTTCATCGAGGGACTCCCGCGCGGCGCCGGGCTGCTCCGCCAGCGTCCAGGCGAGGTTGTTGATCGCCTCGAGGTTCTTGGGATCGAGCTCGAGCACGCGGCGGTAGCCGGCGATGGCGCCGGGCGCATCGCCGCGCGCGTAGCGCAGCATGGCGGCTCCGAGGTGAGCCGGTGCAAGACCGGGGTCGGCCGTGAGGGCCCGCTCGAAGAGGGCGCCGGCACGATCCGCGTCGCCGCCAGCCTGTGCGAGCGTGACCGCGGCGCGCACCAGCTCGGGCGGCGTGAGCCGAACGACGGCCGGATCGTCGAGCGAGCGCGGCGCGGCCAGCAGCCCTGCGGCAACGCGCATGCGCTCGCCGGCGCCGGGGGCGTCGGCGGCGCGGCTGATACGGTCGGCCAGCGTCCGCAGTTCCTCGACGCGCCCGGCGCGCAGCGCGAGCTCGACCAGCATCTCGAGCGCCTGGGCGTTCTCGGGTTGAGCGCGCAGCGCCAACCGGGCCGCGTCGGCAGCGCCGTCGCTGCGACCGGCCGCCATCTCGGCCATGGCGCTCGAGACCAGCAGCCGCGGCTCGTTGGGCACGCGCTGCAGCGCCTCGCGCGAGACCTCGACCGCCTTCTGCGCTTCACCGGCCTGCACCAGGCGCGGCACGAGCAGCACATACGCATCCACATAGCCAGGCGCGATGCTCACGGCGCGTTCCAGCGCGGCGCGCGCCTGCTGCGCGTCGGCGGGCGATTCGCCGAAACCGGCAAGAACCGCGTCGATGTAGTGCAGCTCGGCGTCGTTGGTCTCGGCGGCCAGCAGCGGTTTCAGCAGTTCGGTGGCGCGAGCGCGATCGCCTTCGCCGTTGCGGACGATCAGCCCCTTGATGATGCCGCGGCGCAGGCGCACGTCGTCGGGCTCCGCTTTCAGGCCGGCGTCCCAGACCGCGAGCGCCTCCGCCATGCGCCCGGCTCGGGCGTGAAACTCGCCGAGAACGGCGAAGTCGTATGCGGTGCGCGTTTGCTGCGTGAGCATGCGCAGTTCCTCGGCGGACTGCTCCGATTCGCCTAGCGATTGCAGGAACGCCGCTCGAAGCAGCAGGGCATCGAAGCTGTTCACGCGCGTCACGAATTCGTTCAGCGCCGTCTTGGCGTCGTCAACGCGACCCGCGGCGCGCAGGATCGACAGCCGCGCGGCCAGCACGTCGGTCGAGTCGGGCGCCAGCGCCGCCGCTTCGTCGAGCGTCGTCAGTGCCGCGGCCGCGTCTTTCGTCTGCAGGTATTCGAGGCGCGCGATGGTGACCATGTCGCGCGGATCGCGCTGCCCACCGCCGACGCGCAGCCGCAACCGTTCGATCGCGCTGGAATAGGCGCCGGCTCGGACGGCGAGCGCGACGGCGCGATCTTCCCACTCGGCGGGCGCGGCGCGGAAATTCAGGCGTTCGACGACCGCCAGTGCTTCCGCCGCGCGGCCCTGCCGTTCCAGCAGCGCCGCGAGTCGGTCGGCCACGGGCAGCGGCGGCGGCGTCGCTTCGCAGGCCTTGCGGTAAATGACCTCGGCCGAATCAAGCTCGCCAAGCCGCTCGTAGAGCTCGCCGAGCATGACTACCGCGTCAGACCAACCCGGCATGGCCGAAACGCAGTAAACCAGCAGCGTCTCGATGTCGCGGCGGCGTTCGCGCCAGTTCGGTTGCGCAAGAGCGATCCGCGCTTCGTGCACGCGCCAGAACAACCCGGTCTCGCCCTCGGCGGCGCGAACCTCGGCCAGAACTCGCGAAGACTCCGCCGCATCCTGCAGCACTTCGGGCAGGCTGAGCAGTGCGTCGCGGACGACCACGTCTTTCGGGTTGGCGGTTGCGAGCGCGCGCAGACCGGCCAGGCCGCTGGCGCGGTCTCCGCTGCGAAGCTCAACCAGCGCCTTCTCACGGCGCAGACGCTGCTGCGCAACCGGATCGCTGACGCGGCCTGCACCGTCCTCGAGCGCCTGGATCGCGTCGGCCGGTCGTTTGAATTCGTCGTAGACGCGCGCCAGGGAGTACCAGGCGCGCGGGTCGGTCGGGTGCTGCTCGCAGGCGGCGCGGCTCGCCGCCTCGGCCGCAGACTCGTCCTTTTCCTCCAGCGCCAGCGAAGCGAGCCGCAGGCGGGCATCGAGCGAGCTTTCGGTGACGGCTGCCGCGGCTTCGAGGAGCGCCCGTGCGTCCGCCCGATTGCCGCGCAGGAGCGCGAGCTCGACCGCCGCCAGGCGCACGTCGGCGCGCTGCGGCGCAGTTTGGGCGAGAGCGTCGAGCTCCGTCTGCAGAGCGTCGAGAGCGGCGGCATCTGGCGCACGCTTCGCAGCACCGAGCTGCGCCTGCACCGCGACCAGCCGCGCATCGACGTCGTCTGGGCGCACGGCGAGCGCAGCGCGCGCGACGGCCAGTGCGGCATCGAACTCGCCGCGCCGGACCTGCAGCCGTGCCAGGGCCATCTGACCGGCCAGGTCGGTGGGCTGAGCCGCGACGTAGTCGCCGAGCAGAGGCAGCGCGCGCTCGGTCTGGCCGATGCGAATGTAGGCATCCGCGAGCATGCGGCGTACCGCCGGCGGCGCGTCGCCGCGCGCTGCGAGCGGCTCGAGTTGTTCGATCGCCTCATACGCGTTGCCTTCGATCATCGCAACCAGGCCGCGCAAGGTGGCGAGTTCGTCAGACCGCTGCGGCGGGAGCTCGCTCAGACGCGTCTTCTCGACGTATTCGTCCAGAGCTACGCGCGCCTGGCTCGCATCGCCGGCGGCGGCGAATGCACGGATCGCGAACGGCAGGATTGCCGAGCGCTGGCGGTCCTTCGTGAGCGCGGCGAGCGCCGCCGCGGAGAGCTCGACGCCGCGCGGAGTATTGTTGGCGAGCAGCGCCAGACGAATGGCGCGGAGCGACGTGGCGAGCGTCCAATCGTCGGGATCGACGAACGCCCTCGCGATCGCGTCGGGCGCGGTTTGCATCAGACGATCGAGCTCGGTCTGCGCGCGAGCCGGTTCGCCCGCCGCAATCCATTCGTCAACGAGAAATACGCGCAGCGTGGGGTCGACGTCAGGCGAGTTGGACGCGGCTTCGAGGTCGGCACGCGATTGAGCGAGCATTTCTTCGCGGGTCGTGGCGACCGCGTTGCGGCTGAAGTCTCGACGCAGCACGGCCCGCTGCACGAGCGCGGCCAGCGCCTGCGGGTTGGCGGAGAGGGCACGCTCGAGCCAGGTGATCGCATTCTCGCGCGCGGTCTCGCCGCGTTCGCTGGCCGCGATGGCCGCCAACAGCGTGCACGCTTCAACATACTCGGGGCTGGACTGTCGTCCGGCGGCTTCGAGCGCCGCGAGCAGCTCGTTCAGCGTTTTCGTCGCCGATTCGGTCTCGCGCTGCACGGTCTGCGCGCGGCCGAGCCACAGCTTCGCCGCGAGATCGCCCGGTTCTTCGCTGAGGCGCTGCGTGGCGATGAACTCCAGTTCGGAGAAGTTTGAAGTCTGCTCATAAAGTCGCGCGAGCAGCGTGTAGGCCGCTTCGATGGCTTCAGGCGGCGCTTCGCGGCGCGCCGAGACCGTGAGCAGGCGACGGTTCGCGACGATCGCCTGACGCACGTTGGCGTCACGCAGCGGCCGAATCGCCAGGTGCGCCGCCGCGAATTTCGGCAGCACCGCGACATCGTTGGGAAAGCGATCAAGATATTGCTGATAGCCGTCCACCGCGGCTGCGGCGTCGCCGCGCGTCCACGCGGCTTCGGCGTCGGTGCGGGCCTGCAGCGCGAGCTGACGCACGCGGAGCTTGTGACCATAAAGAGCGCCGAGCACCGCCAGCCCGATCGCAGCGAGCACACCCAACAGGATGAGCAATCTTCGAATCACGATTCCGCGTCTTGAACGACCGCGCACGCAGCACCCCCTGGCGAGAACGAGAGAGCGTGAGACGAACATCGCGCCGTCGGCATTATCGGTCGATCCGGGCTGCGTGGAAAGCCGCACTTGCGGAGGCGGGGGCGGGTACGCCGTTTCTGCGCTCAGGACGCGGCCGAGTCGGCCGGCGACCCGCCTTGCGGCGGCCCCTTCTCGGTCGCGATCTGACGCACTTCGAGCCGCATGCTGCGCAGCGCCGTGCGAACGGTCTCGATGAAACGCGACACCTGCTGATCGGCGCGGCCGGTCGGGTCGTGCAGATCCTCCAGCATCTCGTCGAGCTCAAGCATCAAATCCGCCAGCCATTCGCCGTCGTGGCTGCGAATCGACTCGACGGCGCGGCGATACTCCGCGGCGGCAGCCAGGTAGCGCGGGTCGTTGTGCGGGGTGGTGCGGCTGGTTTCGTGGAACCGGCGGACGAAGCCGAGCAGCGTTCGCAGTTCGGCCGCGACAGCCCGCTCGCGCGCGAGCAGCTCTTCCGCCGCGCGGCGGTGGTCGGCCTCGTCGCTGGCGTGCTGGATCGCGTCGCGAAACCGCCGGAACTCGAGATCGCCGAGCAGATTCGGCCGCGAGTTATGCAGCGACGAAAGCCGCTTGAGAGCCGTCACGACGACATCGTGCTCGCCGCGCTCGGCGGCGGCGACGGCGCCGGCGGCGAGCTGCTGGATCTGCTGTCGAATTTCGGCGGCACGCTGCTCGACACGCTGCACATCGAGTCGCACGCGCTCGACATACGCGGCCGGAATGGCGTCGGGGTACGTTTGCTGCAGCGTCGTCAAACGGTTGAGAGCGGAGTATGCGGACGTCAGGTCGTAATGAACCAGGTAATCGTGAAGCTCATGCCCGAGCCGCTCGTAGGTCGTCTTGATCTGCGCAGCGGTCATGACGCTCAGCCGCTTGCGCTCGAAGGGATTCGTCGGCGGGGCCGGACTGGTTGGGCGGCCGGTGATCTGGTCGAGTTCGGCGCGCTGCTGCGCGATTCGGGCGCGCAGGTCGCATTCGAGCTGCGCGATCTGCAGGCGGAGCATCGACGAAAGCTCGGGGTCGCGTTGCACGTCCGAGGCGTGCAGCACTCGCAGCGCCGCGGCCTGCAGCGCCTGCGGATCGCGCGCCTCGCGCACGAGATCGGCGCAGAACTGCTGAAACAGGAACTCGCGGTGGCGATTCTCGCGCGGCGTGCCGTGCCCCTGGCCGGGCAAACCGAACAGCGCCAGCGGAAGCAGCGGCCGGGCCGAGGCGGGAACGGCCGCTCTGAGTTTCGCGGGCGCGTCGAGCGTCACGCGTGCCGATTCGCGCAGGCAACCGGCGCGTTCGAGTGCGCTGACGAAACGGACGGCGTCGGGTCGAGCCAGAGCGTGCGCCACGCGACAGGCGGCGCGCCACGGCAAGAGCGTGCCGCCGACGGCGAAGGCGCACCGCAAGTGCCGTTCCGCGCGAGAAATAGCCGATTGCACGCGCTGCCCGCGCGTCTGTTCGGCCCCTCGAACTCGTCGATTCCGCGTCGACATGGCGCCTCGAAGGCACGACGCGAACCCAGATCAAAAGCGGCTCGGCGGCCCAGCCGACCGCTGCCCAGAATGATACCCGCCGTCGCGGGCGTGGGACAAGACAGAGGCGGCGGCGGGATTCGAACCCGCGGATGACGGTTTTGCAAACCGTTCCCTTAGGCCACTTGGGTACGCCGCCCTGGCGAGAAAGCCCGCGGCATTATCGCCCGCCGACCGCGCGGCGGCAAGGCGGGATGCACCGTCGGAGGGCGCGGCGCAAGACTCTGAGGAAATTTCGGGAACCCCGCGCACCCCACCGGCGTCTCACATAATGACGAACGGTGGTGTGGTGGCCGACGCGACGGACGATGCGGAACTGGTATCTGCCGCGCAGCGGGGCGAGCTCGACTCGTTCGGCGCGCTCGTCGCTCGCTATCAGGGGCGCGTCTACAACGCGTGTTATCGGATCTGTCGCGACCCCGATGACGCCGCCGATCTGACGCAGACCGCGTTTCTGCGCGCATTCGAGGCGCTGGCGCGGTTCGAGGTGCGCGCGAACTTTTACACGTGGCTGTTCCGCATCGCCGTGAACGCCACGCTGTCGCATCAACGTCGGCTCCGGCGGCGGCCTCGCTTGTCGCTCGAGCAGTTCAACGACGGGGAGAAGATGCACGGTCCTGAACTGCCGGCGGACGCGGAATACCCGGCGAGCCGGCTGGAGAACGCGGAGCTGCGCGAGCGTCTCGAGCGCGCATTGGGCACGCTCAATGACGACGAGCGCACCGTCATCGTGCTGAAGGACGTGGAAGGCATGAACTACGCGGCCATGGCACAGGTGCTCGACGTGCCCGTCGGCACCGTCAAGAGCCGCATACACCGGGCTCGGCTCGCGCTGCGGGCGGCGCTGGCCGGCGAGGGACGACAACGTGAGCGCGCCTGAATCTGAATTCGAAGCCGATCTGTCCGCATACCTCGACGGCGAGCTCGACGAGGCACGCGCCGCCGAAATCGCGTCCTTCCTCGAGCACTCGCCGCGCGCTCGCGCACTGCTGGCCGATCTGGAGCAGATTCGCCGCGGGTTGCGCCGATTGCCAAGGCTGGCGCCGCCGCCGCACCTGGCGGCCGCGGTGCAGCGCGCGCTGCCCGAAACCGCTCCGGCCGAACAAGCGCGACATCGGGTGTTTCGGCTCGAGCTGGTGAAGCTCGGTCGCGTCGCGGCGGCCGTGCTGCTGACGGGCGCCGGCCTGTGGTATTTCTCGGCGCAGTCGGGGCCTCGGTCGTCGCCGGCCGAGAGCGACGCCGTCGCGCGAAACCAGGACCGCGGCCCGCGCAAGGAGTCGACCGAGTTGACGGCGCCGATTTATGCCGCCGCGCCCGGCGATCCGGCTTCCAAATCGTTCGTCGACAACACGCCGGCGGCTGCGGCGCCGGCTGCCGAACCCGCGCCGTCGCTCGCGAGGCAGGCTCGTGAAGCGGACGCGGTAGTCGACGCGGCATCGCTGCGCAGCGAGTCGCGCACCGAGCAGCCGCCGGTGGTCGAAGTGGTGGTGGTCGCGCGGGATGAGATCGAATACGCGACGGCGCAGCGCGCGTTGCGATCGCAGCCCGCAGCCGCGGAGGCCGCCAACCCCGACGAGCTGGAGATTGAAATCTGCTCGGCCGACCTGGCTCTGCTGATCGACGCGCTCGAGCAGGCCGCGCCGCAGCGCGTGCACGTCGATCTGGCATTCCGCGGTTCCGACATGGCGACGATTCAGCGCATCCTGGGCGACGTGCAGCGCGTGCCAGCGCGCGACGAGCGCGTCGCCGGCAGGGGCGGCAGCGGTGCCCGCGTGGCGCCGGGCTCGGCGTATTTGCCGGCGAGCCGGCCCTTGCTGAAAGACGCCGAGATCGCGAGCGCGGAAGACTCCGCGGACGACCGCACGGACGAGCCCGCTCCGGACGCGCTCAGCGAACTGCTGGTGATCTTGGGGCGCGAGCTGCTGATCACAGACGAGTCCGACGCGTTGGGCCAGCGACTGCGCGCGGCCCGATCGCAGCCGCGCCCCATTGTTTCCGAGCGCCGCCCGGCGGTGTCGGGCACCGACGTCGCCGGCCGGGTGAGCGAGCCGGATGCGCCGTGGCCGGTCGGTGGCGCACGCGCCGCAACCCGGCCGACCGGCCCGGATATTTCGCTGATCGTGCGGCTGCGAATCGTGCCGCCCGAACCGTAAACCGTGTTGAGTTGATCGCGGCGGGAGAAGTGGTGGCGGGCGGACTCGAACCGCCGACCTAGGGGTTATGAATCCCTCGCTCTAGCCAGCTGAGCTACGCCACCGGCGAACCGCGCAGTATATCCGAGCGATCGCGCGCGTAAAGCTGTCAGCGGAACCGCGCTGGCCTTGCGGCGGGCGAGTTCGTGCAAGCTCGGGGCGGGCCCGAGAGTGCAGTCTTGGTGCGCCGTTCACCGAGAGCTCACGTGCCCCTTGGCTCCTCGTCCCGTCGAACGCTGCGCCCGACTTCCCGTTGGCCGCTCTGCCCCTCGTCCCCTTGCCCCCTCTTCCCCTCGACCCCTCCGCGTCTCTTTCTCTTGCCTCTCTGCCCCTTAACCCCTGGACCCCTTGGCCCCTTCGCGCGTCGGCCCCTCGACCCCTGTCCTACCTTGCCTCTTCTTCCGCCACCTGCCAGTTGCAGTCAGCGCCCCAGGCGGCGAGCATGGCGCCGAGGTCGGCCAGGTCGACGTCGCCGTCGATGTCGCTGTCGCCGGCGATGTCCCAGCCTTCGCGGTTGAAATTCGCCAGAAGCAGCCCCAGGTCGCCAAGGTTGATCACACAGTCGTTGCCGGCGATGTCGAGATTCTCGCAGCCGCCGCGCGGGCACGAGTTCGGCTGGCAATCGTCCGGCACGCCGTCGGCGTTGGCGTCGCTCGACGCGCGGGTGGCGATGTCGCAGGCGTCGGAAACGCCGTTGTTGTTGCAATCGATCGGCAGCGGGATCAGGTGAACCGCGCCGGCGAAGTAGCCGTCGTCAGAATCTGAGGGGTCCCCGACGATCGCCCATGCGCCAATACTACTTAGTCCATAATATAGGCTACACTGGGAGCCCGAAAAAAAAAAAAACCGGACCAGTGGCGGGTCGGCGTGGATCGCGGCCAGGTCGGCCTCAACACGGGCGCGGAGTGATTCGTTCTGGCGTAGCGGCGTTTTGGAGATTCCCTTTTGCCGCAAGTGATTCCACACGAACTCATCCGGGTTCAGATCCGGCGCGTAGCCGGGCAGAAAATGCAGCTCCAATCGACCGCCCAGCGACTGTACATGCTCGGCCACAATTTTGGCGATGTGTGCCGGGTGCCGGTCCACCACCAGGAACACCGGCCGCCGGCGGTAACGCACGAAGTCTTTCAGGAACAGGATGGATTGGGCCGCGTTCAGGCGGCCGCTGTACACGTTGTACCAAAACGCGCCCAGCCGGTTCACGGCCGAGATGGCGTTCACGGACTGGCGTTGGCCGCTGGTCGCAACCACCGGGGTCCGGCCCCGTGCACCCCACGTGCGTTGCAGGGGCGCATCGGAGCGAATACCGGCCTCGTCGAGGAAGAAGATGTCGGCGCCGCAGCGCCGGGCGCGTTGTTCGAGCGCCGGGTATGCCGCGCACTTCCATGCTTCGATCGCGCCCGGATCGCGCTCGTAGGCCCGCCGCAGCGGCTTCTGCGGCGTGATGTCCAGTTCAGCCAGCAGCCGGCCGACCGAGGTCAGGCTCAAGCGCAGCCCCATTCGGCGCTCAATCAGCGCGGCCACGATCTTGCGCGTTCACAGACCGAAATCAAAACCATGCTGGCGTGGGGCTTTCCCGCAAATCCAGCGGCGCACTTGTTGCTTCTGCCCGGCCCGCAGCCGGCCGGGCGGACCGCCGGCCTTCTGCGCGGCCAACGCCGCTTCGCCGCCCCGCGCCGCCGCCCGCAGCCACTTGTAGACCGTGGTGCGACACAGACCGTAGCTCTTGATGACTTCACTGGGACGTTCGCCCTCCTTCACCCGCCGAACCGCCATGAGCCGAATTGCCTCACTGGCTTCATGCGTCAACGTGCGACCGTCGATTCTCATACCTCCACAATACCAACATGTGTAGACTATAAGTCAAGGACTGATTATAAGTTCCAGCGACCCTTCGTACACATCCTCACCCGTAGCAGACGAGAACTCGTCCATTTGAATCCAGGCATTTCCGTCACGCCGATAAAGCAACCCGTCCGGCTCGCCGAATATTTCGGCGACGTGGCGGCCGCGCGAGACAACCGCATGCCCCGTGGTGAATGGATTCGGGTCGCCGTCCAGTGCCGCGCGCTGAATCCATTCGCCCTCTACCCGCTCGTACAAATAATTTACTTGCGCCCAACTGCCATTGACGAGCAGGAAATCGCCATCTAACGACAGCCACCAGCCGTACTTATCCTCGTCGATGTGTGAATAATCCAGGATGCTTTCCTGCACCCATTCGCCGTTGTCGTGCTTAAACGTCACCACGCGCAGGCTGCTGTCGGTCCATTCCGAGTAGTCCCCGACTGCGATGCGATCGCCGTCGACGGCAACCTCCCACCCGAACCACTCGAACCACTGAAACGTTGGCGGCGGCAGCAGCACCGCCTCCTCGATCCACTCGCCGTCGACGCGGCGGTAGACGTGAACTTGCCCTTTGTCAGCATTCTCGCCCGGAGCGCCCGCGACTAAGACGTCACCCGAAATCGCGACCGATCGGCCGAGATCGCCGCCTTCCACGCTGCCCCGAGTTCAGCCGCCAATTGCCATCCGCTATCCGTCTCTTCGTAGACGACGAGACCGCCCACGTCGCGAATCGGTTCGCTGATGTTGGGGTTGCCTAACACGGCAGTGTTTTTCTCCAAAGCAGCGGCGTAGGCGCCGGTTGGGCTGATGGTCAGAAAGGCCGATTGGCTCCACGTCCCGGCGCGATTCTCATATACGTAGGCGCCAGTCGCCGTGCCGGCAAGAAAACGACCGCGGTCGGCGTCAATCGCGCGCCCAAACAGGAGGATGTCGCTCCCCGGCCCAAGCGTCAGTTTCGCGGCCGAGCAATCCTCGGCCTGAAGAACTCCGGTCGTTCCGAGGTAGGCCGCAATTGTGACAAATACGAACGCGGTTCGATGTTGCAATTTTGCCATTGGGTTCTCCACTGCACACTATTTCTATTCACCGCGGCTGATCGTCCGCTTCCTGCCAGGTGCAATTGCCTCCCCAGGCGGCGAGCATGGCGCCGAGGTCGGCCAGGTCGACGTCGCCGTCGGTGTCGCTGTCGCCGGCGATGTCCCAGCCCTCGCGGTTCAAATTCGCCAGAAGCAAACCCAGATCGCCAAGATCGATCACACAGTCATTGCCGGCGATGTCCAAATTCTCGCAGCCGCCGCGCGGGCAAGCGTTCGGCTGGCAGTCGTCCGGCACGCCTTCGGCGTTGGCGTCGCTCGACGCGCCGGTCGCGATGTCGCAGGCGTCGGAAATCCCGTTGTTGTTGCAATCGATCGGCAGGGGGATCAGGTGAACCGCGCCGGCGAAGTCGAAGCCCGCGTCCTCGTCTGCATGGTCGCCGACAATGGTCCAACCGCCCGAAATCTCCAACGCGCCTTCGTATACATCGTCGCCCGTAGCCGACGAGAACTCGCCAATTCGAATCCAGGCATCTCCGTCACGCCGATAAAGCAACCCGTCCGGCTCGCCGAATATCTCCGCGACGTAACGACCACGCGAGACCGTCGCCTGCCCCGTGGTGAACGGATTCGGGTCGCCGTCCAACGCCGCCCGCTGTATCCATTCGTCCGCAACCCGCTCGTACAAATAATTGACCTGCGCCCAGATGCCATTCACGAGCAGAAAATCCCCATCCAGCGACAACCACCAACCGTACTTGTCCTCGTCGATGTGTGCGTAATCTAGGATGCTTTCCTGCACCCATTCGCCGTCGTCATGTTTGAACGTCACCACGCGCAGGCTGCTGTCAGTCCACGCCGAGTAATCGCCGACCGCGATGCGATCTCCGTCGATCGCGACCTCCGAGCCGAAGCCCTCAAACCACTGGAATGTCGGCGGCGGTAGCAGCACCGCCTCCTCAATCCACTCGCCGTCCACGCGGCGGTAGACATGCACGCGGCCTTTCACGCCGTTCTCATCAGGCGCACCGACGACCAGAACATCGTCGTGCAGGGCAACCGAACTCCCGAACTCGCCCCGAATCACAATCGTCGGCCCGGGCGAGCGGCGAGAGGTTTACCGTGCAGGCCGCAAGAAGAGTCGGGGCCAGATGACGTAACCTGGAATTCATAGCTTTCTCCCGATGGCGACCAGTCACGCCGCGAGTTAACGCCGTGAACCTCACTCACCACCCATAACCGTGACCGTTATTGACAGATATCGCACGTCATCGCCCATGACCGGAGTCTGAGAACGAAGGCCCGGCGGACCGCGGCCCCCGCAGAAGCGTTCAAGCGTCACGCTACCCCGTTCTACACGCCAAAGTCAACGCGATTCGGCCGAAGCGCACTCGCGCAGCCGCTGCGGTGAGCGCAGTCGTCAGCCGCCGCGGCGGGCGCAAAGGCGCGGCAGCTCGGGTCAGGCCTCGCCGCGCCGCCGGCGGCACACGCGCGCCCTCGCGCGCGGCACACGCGCGCCCTCGCGCGCGGCGGCACGCTCGCCCTCGCGCACGGCGCACGCTCGCCGCCACTCGCCCCGGCGCTTGCCGCCGCGCGCCGTGCCAGTATCCTCGCGCTGTCGCACCGCGGAGCGCGCCGCTATGAACCTGATCTTCGTGACATGGGAGCACCCGCCGGAGTTCGGCGGCGGCATCGGCACCTATGTGCACGCCGCCAGCCGGGCCCTCGCCGCGCGCGGGCACGAGGTGCGCGTGGTGACCGTCTCGCGCCAGCCTTACCCGCTTCGCGAGTGCGTCGACGGCGTGCAGATCATCCGTCTGCCGGTCAGCCCCGGCACGGGGCCCGAGCCCGCCGCGACGCTCAAAACCTGGCAGCATCGGTCCGACTCGGTCGCCGAGCTGCTCGACAAACTCTGCCGCACGCCGGTCGATCTGATCGAGTTCGCGGACTACCGCGGCGAGGGCTTCACCTGGCTGACCGCGGGCGGCGGCGCCGCTCGGCCTCGTTCGGTGATTCGGCTGCACACCAACCTGAGCGTGCTGGCGCGCTACAACAGCGCACAGCCGCGCGTGCGCGTGCTCGAAGAGTATGAGAATCAGGCGATCGCGGTCGCCGATCACCTGCTGTCGCCGTCGCAGGCGCTCGCGAGCGAGATGCGGTCGCTGCTGCCGCAACTTCCCGCGATCGAGATTTCGCCGCACCCGGTGGATCCCGCGTTTCTCGACGCGCCGCCGTCGTCGGCCGCAGCGCGCGATGAGATTCTTTACGTCGGCCGGCTCGAGCAGCGCAAGGGCGTCGAGGTGCTGATCGACGCGGCGGCACGGGTGCTGGACGCGTGCCCGACGGCGCGGCTGGCGCTGGCCGGCGGCGACACCGCGTGGAGCCCCGGCGAACCGTCCACGCAGCGGCGGCTGCTCCAGCGCATCGCTACGCACCACCGGGCGCGTGTGACCTTTCTCGGTGCGTTGTCGCGGCCGGCGCTGCGCGAGCGGGTCGCCGCGGCGCGGCTGTGCGTTTTCCCTTCGCTTTTCGAGAATTTCCCCAACACCTGCCTCGAGGCGATGGCGCTGGCGCGGCCGGTCATCGGAACCGACAACTCCGGCATGGCCGAGATGATTGAGCACGGCGTGAGCGGCGTCATCGTACGCTCCGGGGACGCCGAAGAACTGGCGCGCGCGATGGTCGAGCTGTTTCAAACTTCAAGCGCGCGGCGGGACGCGATGGGGGCCGCAGCGCGACAGCGGGTGATAGAGCGCTACGCGCCGGACGTGATTGCGCGCGATATCGAGCGGCTCTACGCCCGTCTTGTCGCCGCAAGCGCGCGACCGGCCGCCGCGCCGACCACGATCGCAACGGCCGTGTCGCCGCCGACGGTTGCGGTAGTCGTTCCCTGTTTCAATCATGGCGCGTTTTTGCGCGATGCGCTCGACAGCATTCGCGCCCAGACGCATTCGCAAATCGAGACCGTCATCGTCGACGACGGCTCGACCGACGCCGAAACCCGCCGCACGCTCGATGAGCTGCGATCGCAGGGTTGGTCGGTGATTCGCCAGGAGAACCAGGGGCTGGCGGCGGCGCGCAACACGGGCGTCCGCGCGACGAATGCGCCGTACTTCGTGCCGCTGGACGCTGACGATCGTATCAGCCCCGATTTCGTCGAGCGGCTTTTGCCGGCCCTCCAGGCGAATCCGGCGCTCGGTTACGCCTACAGCACGGTCGAATTCTTCGGCGCGGCCCAAGGCGGGTGGGAGTGTCCGCCCTATGACCCGCGCAAGTTGCTCGTCGAGAATCTCAGCGTGGCCACGGCGCTGGTGCGGCGTTCGGCGTTTGACGAAGCCGGCGGCTACCAGCGCGACATGGTTTACGGGTTCGAGGACTGGGATTTCTGGCTGGCGCTGTTGGCGCTGGGCTATCACGGCGCGCGCGTCGAGGGGCCGCGTTTTCACTACCGAAAGCACGCCGGCGGATCGATGCTCAGCGAGACGCAGAAACGCCGCGGCGAGATGGTGCACCAGATGATCGCGCACCACCGCACGCTCTTTGCGCAAACGCTCGAGCTGGCGCTGGCGACGAAGGACCGCATGTTCTTTCAGGCGCACCAGGACGCCTGGCGGCTGCGCGAGCACATCGCCGACGCTTCGTCCCGCGGGCAGATGCCGCCGGCCCCGCCCACGACCGTCGACGACGAGCTATATCAGGAATTGCTGGCGCAGGCGGAACTGGACCACATCCTGAACTCAAATCTCTGGCGTGCGCTGCAGCGGCTGAAGCGAAACCCGGCCTATCGCGCCTATGCGCGGCTGCGCTTCGGGCGCGGCTGGGAGCGCGCCCCCGACGCCGCCGACCCGCGCACGCGGCTGCGCGATCTCAAGGCCAGCCGCGGCTTTCGCGCGATCCAGTGGCTGAAGCGCACGTCGCTCTATCGCTGGTATGCGCGGCGCAAGTACGGCGAGGCATTCGAGGCCGCGACGCCGCCGGGCGGGTGAGCGCTTGCCAGCAACATGCGCTTTCGTCGCCAGCGGATCAGTCCGGGGCCGGCTCCGCTCGCGAACGACGGCGTCGAGCACAGGCTGCGGTTCCAATCAGCCCTAGAAGAAGCGCGTTGGGTTCGGGCACTCGCGTGAGCGACGCATCATCGAATCGCAACGGTCCGGCCGATCCGCCATCAATCTTGAACGCAAATGTGAGCGGTAGCCCAAGCCCAATAGTGCCGTCGAAAGTATGCGAAACAGAAACGACCGTCCATTCATTCTGAATAAGCTCCATGTCAGGGACGCCGCCTGCCCAGTCGGAGGAACCGAAAGTCACCTCGGCGAGCACGACGCTGCCGGGTGTGAGCGCGTTGTCGGCGTCGATTGCGCCTGCGATCAACTGCAATCGCCCGGCCTTCAGGCCGCCTTGGTCTAACACAGCCAGCTTCGCATCGAAGACGTCGCCAACCGAAACTATCTCCGATGTTGTCTGGTGCACGTAACGATCCCACCGGTTGCTGAAAAGTTCCCGTTCGCCCGTCAGAGCCCCTTGGCGAGATGGGCCGATGTCGGTGTGAACTCCAGCGTCGCCGCCGTCGAAACCGTAACGCCAATCCGGAATTCCAGAAACGGAATCTGTGTAGCCGGGGCCGTCAGGTGTGATTGTCGTCCATTTGGTACCGCCCTGTCCAACGTCGGACTGCCCATCACCAAGAATCGGGGCGGCTTCGAAGCTCGCGTTGAGCAACTCGTTGGAGACTGCGTACGCGGGGAATGACCAAATCCACAGAATGACAGCGATCTTGTGACTGCGCATTTACGATCCCTTTCGTCCTCAAGCGAGAACCACGACACAACACTAGTTCGGTCTGCCAAGGCAGAAAGCTCGTGCTACTATTTGACGAGCGCCCGACACCGCTGGTCAAAATAATAGTAGGTCCCACGCGAACTCGGTCAATTCCCCTTTCGGGGGAGAAGTGATTCAATTTTGCGCAAAGCCGCCTCGCGAGACCGGTTTCCGAGGTCCCGCGAAACTCCCCGAATACCCGGTGGCCTGCACCTGCGAGCACTCGGCTGATGCTGCAAACGGCAGCCGCGACCAGTCAGCGCTGCGACAGCGAACCGTCGCCGCCCCTTTTCGCCCCGCCCGCGCCCGCGTATCTTGCCAGCCGCGCACTTCCGGTTCGCCGCGGCGCGGCGGCGTCCGAGTCCTGGCTCGCGCAATGAGAGGAATCTGAGATGAAGTTCCGATCGTTCGTTTGCGTGGCGTTCGTGTCGCTGGCGTTTGTGCTGCCCGGCTGCGGCGTCGGCAGCGTGATCACCGCCGCCAAGGTCGGCAAGAATCTGATGGAGAAAGACAGCCATCTGGTGGTCATGCTCGACGGACAGCTCGCCAAGCAGAACAAGCTCAAGAAAGCGGCGAAGGGCCACGCGAACTATGAGGTCAAGGAACCGGTCAGCACCTCGCCCACGCTGCAATACGACATCGAGGACCCCGAGCGCTTCGGGCGGATCACGATGGTCTCGGTCAGCATCTTCCAGAAGTTCGAAGAGGACTATTCCGGCCAAGCCGAATACACCGTCTTCGCCAGCGACATCAACAACCCCCAGGCGCAGATGCGCGCCGGCAACGCCTACAACCTCGGCAATCCCGGCGGCGCATTCAAGACGATCAACCTGACCGGGCAGACCGTCGGCGGCGTGACGCTGCAGCCGGGAAAGAAGTACATGCTCACGCTGACCGTGAAGGCGGACCGCAGCGAGACCGCGCAAATCTATTTCGAGACGCGCTAGCCGGTCGTTCGGCGGCGGGCATGGCTCGCGTACAGACGAGCAACTGAGCACGGACCGGCGGCGCTCATGCCCCCCGCAGGATCGGAGTGAAAGCGCGCACCGTCGCGCGGGGCGGGCGCGCGGCTCATGTGCGACGCTGCGCGTCGAGTTCCGCGAGCACCGCACGCGCCGTCGGCTCTACCGCCGCCGCCACCGGGGAGCTCAGCCCGATGCCGGGCGCAAACGTCTCCCCCGTGATGCCGTACACCACCAGCCGCGGCGGCAACGTTCCCAGCACTCGCGCCAGCTCGATCGCTTCCGCCACGCTGAACGCGTGCGTCGAATAGCGGAAAAAACCGGCGGGAATCGGCTGCTCGTTGGCGACGAAGCGATGAATTCGCCCCGGTTCGCCGGCCCCGGAAACGGCGTCGATCAGCACGACTTCCGTGCAATCGCGCCACAACTCCATCAACGCCGCGCCTTCGCCGGTGGCCTCGCGCACCTCGACACCGGCGAGCGCCGACGCGCGCACACGCTGCGCGACGCACGCTCCGACGCCGTCGTCGCCGCGCAGCGGATTGCCGACGCCGATCACGAGTCGCGACATACCGCCCCGCCCGGTCAGCGCCGCACGACCGTCAGCCGCAGAAAATGCGTCGAGCAGGAGATGCACGGATCGTAGTTGCGGATCGCCTGCTCGCAGACGGCGCGCAGCTCGTCGTCGCTCTTATCGAGATTCGGCTCGAGGTAGCGGCGCAGATCATGCTCGATCGTCGGCTGGTTCACCGCGGTGGGCGAGACGATCTTGGCGTCCTGAATGACGCCTGCATCGTCGATCGTGTACCGGTGATAGCAGATGCCGCGCGGCGCCTCCGTTGCGCCATAGCCGGTGCCCGCGCGCGGCGGCACAGGCACGCGCGGCGCCGCCGGCGGCTCGTACGCCTCCACCAGGCGAATCGCCTCCTCGAACGCCAGCACCGTCTCGACGCCGCGAACAAGAATGCTCTGAAACGGATTGCGACATGTCGCGCCCAATCCGGCGTGCGCGGCTGCCTGCCGCGCCCGCGGCGTCAGTTGAGCGTGATTTACGCTATAGCGCGCCAGCGGCCCGAGGTGCGCCCGGCGGCGACCGGCGATGCGCGAGTGCAGCGCGGTCGAATGCGGCTCGTGCGACTCCTGGAACACGTCGTCGTACGCGTCGATGCTCTCGTTCACGCCGTGCGTCGTCACCAGTCGCCCGCGGGTGATGGCGTACTCCTGCGGGTCCGACAGGCACGCGAACTCGTATTCCTCGTGAAATTCGCGCATCGGCAGCGTAGCGCAGAAACGCACTGTCTCCTCGGCCGCCTCGAGCCCCCACTGCAGCTCCGGCAGCAGCGCTCTCAGCTCCGCCTGCGACGGTGCCTTGTAGAACCCGCCCACGCACAGGTTGATCGGGTGAATCTCGCGGCCGCCGAGCAGCGTCATCAACTGGTTGCCGATGCGCTTGAGCCGCAGGCCGCGCTGCACCGTCTGCGGATGATCCTTCGCCATCTGGATTGCGTCGGGATAGCCGAGAAAATCCGGCGCGTGCAGCATGTATACGTGCAGCATGTGGCTTTCGATCCACTCGCCGCAGTAGATCAGCCGGCGCAGCGCGCGGATCGGCTCGGGAATCTCGACGCCGCAGAGCGCCTCCATGGCCTGGGCTGCGCCCAGCAGATACGCGACGGGGCAGATGCCGCAGATGCGCGCCGTGATGTCGGGCGCTTCGGTGAACCGCCGCCCGCGCAGCAGCGCCTCAAAGAAACGCGGCGGCTCGAAAATGCGAAGCTGTACCTCGCGCAGCGCGCCCCCCTCGATGGTGATGTGCAGCGCGCCTTCGCCTTCGACCCGCGCCAGTTGCTCAACGTGAATCGTGCGCGTGCTCATGTCGCTCGCTCTCCTCGCGCAGGGCCTGCGCCGCCGCGTTGAACGTGCGCAGCGCCCGCACCAGCTCCGGCCCGGGCACTCCCAGCGTCCCGCGCCACCAGTGCGACAGCGACGGCAGGTTTGGCGTCTCCTTGACACCAAAACAGCCATAACAGCCGCGCGTGTAGCGTGGACACAGCGCGCCGCAGCCCGCCTGCGTGATCGGCCCCAGGCAGGGCGTGCCGTGCGCCACCATCACGCACACCGCGCCGGCGCGCTTGCATTCCTCGCACACGCTGCCGCGCGGCAGGTTCGGCCGGCGCTGGTGCAGTATCGCGCTGATCAGCTCCAGCAATTGGTGTTTGTCGATCGGGCAGCCGCGCAGCTCGAAATCCACCGCCACGTGGTCGGAGATCGCGGTCGAGGTGGCCAGCGTTTCGATGTACTCGGGCCGCGCGTAGACGACGTTCAGGAAATCCTCGACGTCGGCGTAGTTGCGCAGCGCCTGGATGCCGCCGGCCGTGGCGCAGGCGCCGATGGTCACCAGCTTGCGCGACTGGGCCCGCACTTCGCGGATGCGCGCCGCGTCGTGCGCCGTGGTGATCGACCCTTCGACCAGCGAAACGTCGTACGGCCCGGCAACCACGGCGCTGGTCGCCTCGGGGAAATAAGCGATCTGCACGGCCTCCGCGACCGCCAGCAGCTCGTCCTCGCAATCCAGCAGCGACAATTGGCAGCCGTCGCACGAGGCGAATTTCCACACCGCCAGCGTGGGTCGCGCGCGGCTCATCTCACACCTCCCGCACGTTTAGCAGCGGCGCCAGCCGATCGTAGCGATACACCGGACCGTCCTTGCAGACAAAGCTGCCGCCAAACTGGCAATGCCCGCACAGCCCGATCGCACACCTCATGTTTCGTTCCATCGAGAGGTGGATGCGCTCCGCGGGCACGCCGCGCTCGCGCAGCGCCGCGACCGTGAAGCGCATCATGATTTCCGGCCCGCACGCCATGACGAGCGTGTTGCCCGGCTCGAACGCCGCCCGGCTGATCAGCGTCGTCACCACGCCGACGTTGCCGCGCCAGCGTCCGCCGCCGCGATCCACCGTCACCTCGAATTCCAGGTCCAGCCGGCTGCGCCACTCGCGAATTTCGTCGCGATACAGCAGGTCGTCCGGCGTGCGCGCGCCATACAGCACCGAAACGTGCCCGAAATCCTCGCGCCGCGCGAGCAGCTCGTAGATCACCGGGCGCAGCGGCGCCAGCCCGATGCCGCCTGCCACGATCACCACGTCGCGGCCGGCGGCGGCGTCCAGCGGCCAGCCGGCGCCGAACGGCCCGCGCACGCCGATCGAAGTCCCGCGTGCCGCCTGCGCCAGGGCGTGCGTCACGCCGCCCACGTCGCGAATCGTGTGGATCAGCACGTCCTCGCGGCGCGGATCGCCGCTGATCGAGATCGCCGACTCGCCCACGCCGAATACGTAGAGCATCGTGAACTGCCCGGGCGCAAAGCGCAGCCCGGCGCCGTCGCGCGCCAAGTCGATGCTGAACGTGTCGTGAGTTTCGCGCCGCATCCGCAGCAGCCGATACCACGTCGGCAGCATCGAATCGCGCTCGCTCAGGTTCAGGTGCGGCTCACGCTCGTGCATGGTAGACATCCAGCAACTGCATGTGCGTCGCCTGCAGCCGCGCAACGATCAGCGGCACGAAGCAGCGCAGCAGCGCGTAACCGAACTCCGGGTCTTCGCTGCACGCCTCGCGCACCTGCCGCGCGTCAAACGCGATGGCCTCCGTCAGTTCGATCGCCTGGGCGTCGAAATGCCAGCGATAGGGCGGCACGAGCCACGACCAGCCCAGGATCTCGCCGGGCGCCACGGTCTGAATGGTCACCGGGCCGCGGTCGTTCGTGAATATTTCGATCGCGACCTTTCCGCTGCGCAGCAGATAGAACTCGTCCGCGGGGTCCTCGGCACGCACGATGATCTCGCGCAGCTCGAACCGCGCCGACGAGGCCGCGGCGGCCAGCCGGTCGATGCACTTGGGCCCCAGCGCGTGCAGCGCCGTGCATTCCTGAATCAGCGTGGCGAAGTTCCCGTTCACGGTGCGACCTCCGTCGATTTGGCGGTCCGGCGCTGCGCTCCGTCCTGCGCGCGGAACCGCGCCAGTTCCTCGGTGATGTCGATGCCCACCGGGCACCACGTGATGCAGCGCCCGCACCCCACGCAGCCGCTCTCGCTGAACTGGTCGTGCCAGCCCGCGAGCTTGTGCGTCATCCACTGTCGATAGCGCGACTTGATCGACCCCCGCACCGAGCCGCCGACGACATAGGAAAAATCGCCGTTGAAACACGAGTCCCACTGGCGCCAGCGCTCCGCCGAATGGCCGCTCAGATCGGTCACGTCCTCCACGTTGGAGCAGAAGCAGGTCGGGCATGCCAGTGTGCAGTTGCCGCATGCCAGGCACCGCGCCGCGATTTCGTCCCACAAAGGGTGCTCCAGGTTGCGATTCAGCAGATCGCGCGCGGCGCGCGAGGCATCCGCCTGACGCGTGATCTGCGCCCGCGCCCGGTCGACGATCTGCTCCACGCTGTGCGCATCGGCGCTGGTGGCGGCGCGGCCCGGCAGATTCGCCAGCAGCGCTGCGCCGCGCGCACTGCCCGCCTCCACCACGAAATCGTGCCGCCCGGGCTCGAGCCGCTCGGTCAGCGCGAGGTCAAAACCGGCGCCCGCGCGCGGCCCCGTGCCCATCGAACTGCAGAAGCACGTGGCCGCCGCCTGGCCGCAATTCACGGCCACGATCAGGACCTGCTCGCGCCGCGCGCGGTAGCGCACGTCCACATACGGACCTTCCAGGAACACGCGATCCTGCACCTGAATCGCACGCAGTTCGCACGCGCGCACGCCCACAAACGCGAGCCGCTCTTTCGGCGGCGCCGCAGCGCGCACCTCCGGCTCACCCGACCCGCCGCCCGGCAGCCGCAGCGTCACCAGCTTTTCGCGCGGCGGAAACAGCCAGCGCTTGAACGATGTTGGCCCTACGACGTAGCCGAACAGCGCCTCATCGCTTCGCCGCGTGATTCGGTACGTCCCGGGCGCCTGCTCGTCGGTCCAGCCGATCGGGAGATCGCCGATTGTGTGAATCTCGTCATAAACGATCGCGGTGTCGCGGAGCGTTGGTCCGATCAGGCGATACCCGTCGGAGCGAAGCGTCTCCAGCAACGTGGCGACACCATCTCGGTCGACGATTTTCATACCGTCACCTGCACCCCAAACGAGTTCCGGCAATTCGCGGGCCAGTCCCGCGTCGGCAATACGCTAGCGCGAGCGGCGATGACCGGTTGCGCCCGCGCAGTGTGCACGCGGATTCACGCAGCCACAACCACACCGGCGTCCCGGCGGTTATTGCTGAACCACACACTCGTTGAAAGTGATGAAACTTGTTTAGCCGGCTCGGCACTGCTCGATATACGCAAGCCAGTCGAGGAATCCCTCACCGCTGCGCGCCGATACACGGAGCACGGCGCAGCCCGGTCGAACGGCGCCGATGTTACGCCGGGCCGCGGCCTCGTCGAATTCCGCGCTCGCGGCCAGATCGCACTTCGAAAGCAGAACCAGATCGCAGGTCTGTATCAACGAGGGATATTTCAGCGGCTTGTCTTCGCCCTCGGTCACCGCCTGCAGAAGCACACGCCGCGCCGAACCCAGGTCCCAACTCGCCGGGCAGACCAGATTGCCGACGTTTTCAATGAACAGGTAATCGAGTTGATCCAGGCGCCAATCCTGAAGCGCGTCGGCGACCATCTGCGCTTCGAGGTGACACACGCCGCCGGTCTCGATCTGTCGTGCCGCGACTCCTGTCGCCGCCAGGCGGCGCGCGTCGTTGTCGGTGGCGAGGTCGCCGACGATCGCCGCGCAGCGGGCGCGGCCGCTCAGCTCGCGCAGCGTCCGCACCAGAAGCTCGGTCTTGCCGGCGCCCGGCGCTGACACGAGATCAACCACCGTGACTCGCGCGGCGGCGAATCGCGCTCGCAGCTCGCGCGCCACGCGATCGTTTTCCTTCAGAATCCGCGTGCGCACTTCGAGAATTCGCGGCGTCATGGCGATTCCACCTGTATCCAGGCCAGTTCCAGCTCGCGCCCGCCGCTCAGGATTTGCGCCGCGGCGCCGCAGGTTGCGCAGGCGAGCGTCTGCACGCCGTCCCAATCCCAGGCTCGCGCGCAGACCGGGCAACGCACGCGCGCTGCGATCGTTTCAATTTCGAGTCGCGCGTCGTCGCACATTCCCGCGCGCGCCGCGACCGGGAAGGCACTGCGGAGCGCCGCGCCGGAAACGCCGCTCAACGCACCGATGCGCACTCCAAGCGCCGACACGCGTGTCGCGCCTTCGGCCTTCGCCGTGGCCTGCGCCAGCTCGGTGAGCCGAATTGCGATGGATATCTCGTGCATTGCGCGGGCAACGTCGTTTTCCCGACGCCGCGCGCCGCTTAAAAGCGCGTCCGGCGTCACGCCAGGCACGCCGCTCTTGACCGAACCGCTCGCGCGGCGCTACGGATGCCCGGCCGGCAGTGCCGGTGCGCTCGCCGGAGCCGAAGCGGCCGCCTTCGCCGCTTCCTCGGCCTTCTTTTTCATCGTCGCCAGCCGATCGGCGGCCAGCTTGTCGAGCTGCGCGGCCTGCTCAGACGAGAGGAACTTCTTCGTGTTCTCGATCGCCGTCGTGATGATCGCGTACTTGTTGTCGTCCGACATAATGCCGCGCGTCGCGGCGTCCATGTAAATCGATTCGGTCAGCTTGATGTATTCGGCCTTCTGTTTGTCGTCGAGCGGCAGGCTGCGCAGGAAGTCGAACAGATCGATGGGGCGAAACTCGGCGGCCGGATTCGCCGCCAATTGCGTCAGCACATCCTTGAGCTTCTGGCGCTGCGCGTCGTTCAACGTGGGCTCAAACTCGGAAAGAAACGCCGTCTCCGGCCCATTCGGATCGCCGATCTGTCGCAGCCGCTCGTTGATCTCCGCTTCCCGCGTCTTGTCGCCCGCGGCCTGTGCCGCCTTGCCTTCCTCGAGCAGCGACTGCAGCTCGACCAGGTCGACGTTCTTGGCGTTCAGGCGGTAGTGCACCTCAATCAAGCCTTCGCCCTGCTTGCGCTGCTCGGGCGTCAGATCAAGTTGGCGCAGAATGTAGCGCGCGCGATCCTCACCCTTCAGCGTCGGAGCCTGCGCCGGCGGTCGACGACGCGGCTGACCCGGCGCGGCCTGACCCGGCGCCGGCTGAACCTGCACCGACGGATTGGCTTGCGGCTGCTGCGCAACGACCGGCATGACGAGCAGCGCGACGGCCGCCCCGAGGAACAAGCGAGACACCATGGACACAGACCTCCTCAAAAAAACGCGGCAATCGCGCATGCCGCGACCCGGTATCCTAGCGTCTCGCGGCCGATTGCAACCCCGCGCCACGCTGCCGATTGCACCGCAGCGGCGGGCTGACTAGATTCCCGTCGGCCGTTCCGGCCGGCCGAAGCGCTTCCGGGGACTCGCGGACCCATGCAGAACACCGCCCATCCAGCGCTGGTGGAGGAGCCGATCGCAACCGAGGTTGCCGCACCCGCGGACGAGTCTGCCGCGCTGCGCGGCATGTTTCACGGGCTGCGCTGGACGCATCGCGCCGTGTTCCGCCCGCTGCTGGAGGCTGTCGACGCTCAGGTCTGGTCCGACCCGTCGCGCGCCGGCGGTCGGCATGTGAAGGGCAACGCCGCCCGCGACGTCTGGCGCATCTCGATCCAGGGTCGCGATCTGTTCCTGAAGTATTTTGCGGCACACACCCTGCGCGATCGGATCAAACAGAGCGCCGGCCTGCTCGGCTGTCATTCCGAGTGGCGCTGCGGCTCGTATCTGCTCGCCGCCGGCGTGAGCGCCGTGCGGCCGCTCGGCTTCGCGGAAGGGGTCTCGCACGCCGGCCGGCGCTGCGCTCTGCTCGTTACGGAAGCGATCACGCCCGCTACGCCGCTGTCCCGTCACTGGGAACTCTTGCAGTCCGACGACGACGCGTCACGCCGTCGGCGCGACGTGGCGCACCTGACGCAGGTGCTGGGCGAGCTTGTCGCACGCGCCCACCAATCCGGCTTCGAGCACCTCGACCTGCACCCCGACAACATCCTGATTCAGGCTGTCGCGCCACGGCGCTACCGCGCGCACTTCGTCGACCTGCAGAGCGCACGCAGCGGCCGGCCCGTCCTCGAGCATGCCGTGGTGCGCAACCTGGCGCAGCTCAACCAGTGGTTCCGTCGACACAGCAGCGTCGGCGATCGCCTGCGCTTCCTTCGCGCGTATTACCGCTGGCGGCTCGAATACGAAACGCTTTCGCCCCACGCCTGCGCGCTGTCGACGGATTTCCGCGGCCTCGTGCGAGCGCTCGACGCGGCGGCGCAGCGCCACGCCCGGCGACTCTGGAACGCGCGCGATCGCCGGGCGCAGCGAGACGGCCGCTATTTCGCACAACTGCGGCTGCAGGACGGATGGCGCGGCGTGGCATATCTCTGCACGAAACGCGCCGCCGCACACTCACCGGCATCCACACGCACATTCTCCGGGGCATGGTGGCGCCAGCAGTTTCAGAAGCCGCTCGAATGGCTCACCCCCGCGCGAATCGTGAAGGACTCACACACCGCGGTCGTCGCGCGTGCCGACCTGCCTCACGCCGAAGGACCGATCCCGGTGATCCTCAAGCGGCCGCGCGCCCGCGGGCTGCTGCGCACGCTGCGCCAGATCTTCGCCGGCTCGCGCACGCGGCGCGCCTGGCGAATCGGCAACGCCCTGCTGAACCGCGATTTACCCGCCGCGCGACCGCTGGCGCTGCTCGAGCAGACTCGCTTCGGCGTGCCGGTCGATTCGTTGCTGGTGACGGAATTCGTGGGCAATTCGCTCGATCTGCGCGCCTACCTCCTGCGCGACGCCGGATTGCCGCCGCGCGAGCGACGCCGACGCGTGTTGTCGCTGTCGGCGGCGCTTGTGACGCACCTGCGGCGCTTCTTCGAGCGCGGCTTCGTGCACCGCGACTGCAAGGCCGAGAACCTGCTGATCTCCGACAGCCTCCCGCCGCGGCTGGTCTGGGTGGATATGGACGGCATTCGGCAGCGGCCGGCGCAGCGCGGCGACGTCGTGCGCGCTCTGGCGCGGCTCGTCGTGAGTCTTGACGGCGCGCCGCTCACCCGCTGCGACTTTCTGCGCGTGCTGCGCGGCTACACGGCGCGATTCGGCGCGCCGCCCGAAGAGTGGCGCGGCTGGTGGCGCGAGATCGCCGCCGCGGCGGAGCGCAAACGCGCGCAGAAATCCGAGCGGCGCCGCTGGAAACTGACACACTACGGACGCGAATAGCCATCGCGAAACACCTGGACCGCTACGCGGAGGTTCGACATGCGACACGTTCTGACAGCGCTCCTGTGCGGAATCCTGGCGACCACTGCGGCCGGCCAGCCGAGCGAAGCCGCCGCGCCTCGCGCTGATTCGCGCGTGGACTGGTGGCGCGAGGCGCGATTCGGCATGTTCATTCATTGGGGTTTGTACGCAATTCCCGCCGGCGAATGGAATGGCAACACCAATCATGCCGAGTGGATTCGCCACACGGCTCAGATTCCGGTGGAGGAATACGACAAGCTGGCGGAGAAATTCAACCCGCAGCGCTTCGACGCCCGTCAGTGGGTGCGCATGGCGAAGCAGGCGGGCATGAAATACATCGTGATCACCTCCAAGCATCACGACGGCTTTGCGCTCTTCGATTCGAGCGTGTCGGAGTTCGACGTCGCGGCCACGCCGTTCCGTCGCGACATTCTGAAGGAGCTGGCCGACGCCTGCGCGGCCGACGGCGTGCGGCTGTGCTTCTATCACAGCATCATGGATTGGCATCACCCCGACTACCTGCCGCGCCGCCCGTGGGAAGCCGCGACGCGCAGCGCCGATGGCGCTGATTTCGATCGCTACGCGACGTACATGAAGGCGCAGCTTCGCGAGTTGCTTACGCGCTATGGACCAATCGGCGTGCTGTGGTTTGACGGAGAATGGGAAGACACCTGGACGCACGAGCGCGGCGTCGATCTGTATCAGTTTGTGCGCGGCCTGCAGCCCGACATCATCATCAACAACCGCGTGGACAAGGGCCGCGAGGGCATGGCGGGGCTGACGCGCGATGGCGGATTCGTCGGTGACTTCGGCACGCCCGAGCAGGAAGTGCCCGCAGCGGGCCTGCCCGGCGTCGACTGGGAATCGTGTCTGACCATGAACGGCAACTGGGGTTACAACCGCGCCGACAAGAACTTCAAAACGACCGCCGAGTTGATTCGCACGCTCTGCGACATCGCATCCAAAGGCGGCAACCTGCTTCTGAACATCGGCCCGACGGCGGAGGGCGAATTTCCAGCGGAAAGCGTGCAGCGCCTCGCCGAAATCGGCGCGTGGATGGATCGGCACGGCGAAGCGATCTACGGAACACAAGCCGGCCCCATCGGGTTGCCCGCGTGGGGCCGCTGCACGCAGCGGGCGCTGCCCGGCGGTGGTCACGCGGTCTACCTGCACGTCTTTGACTGGCCGTCCGACCGGATGCTGCATCTATCAGGGTTTGCGAGCGACCCGACTGCCGCCCGCTGCCTGTCCGACGCGAGCGCGGGCGTGTCCGTATCGCGCCAGGACGACGCGCTGCGGATCGAACTGCCGCCGCGCGCCGTGGACCCGAACGTCACCGTGATGCGGCTAGATTTCGCCGCTCCGCCGGAGGTGATCGCCGAGCCGCTGCTGCTCGCGGAGAGCGAGCAATTCTTGGATCAGGCATCGGTGGGCGTGCGGACGCCGGCGGTGCGGGCGGAGGTGCGCTGGACGACCGACGGCAGTGCGCCGACCGCGCAGTCCTCGACCGGCGCTACGATCGTGCTGCGCGTCAGCGCCACCGTCGCAGCGCGCGTCTTTCGCGACGGCCGCCCGCTGAGCGGCGTCGCCCGGCGCACCTTCGAGAAGGTCACTCCCCGCAAGCCCGATGCCACCAGTGATCGCACGGCGGGTGTCAAGTTTTCGTACTACGAAGGCCATTGGGATCGCCTGCCGGACTTTTCGACGCTGACGCCGATCGCTTCCGGCGTCGCCGGGAACATCGAGCGTTCGATGCGGCGGCGCGCGGAGGGCTATGGTCTGCAGTTTCGCGGATTCGTACGGGTGCCGCAGACGGGGATGTACGAATTCTCGCTGCGCTCGGACGACGGCAGCCGGCTGTGGGTCGGCGATCGGCTGGTGGTGGACAACGATGGCGCGCACACGGTGATCGAAAAATCAGGGCGCGTGGCGCTCGAGGAGGGCCTGCACGCGCTGCGCGTCGAGTATTTCAATCGCACGGGCGAAGAGACTCTGGACGTCTGGATCAGCGGTCCCGACGTGCGACGACAGCGCCTGCCCAGCGATGCGTTGATCGTGGGGTATTGAGATCTGGGTAGAAATTTGTAGGGTGGGTCGCGCCCACCTATTGCTGGGTCCCCGTGCAACAGATGTAGATGCAGTGCAGACTATACTAAATCGCGTTGGTGGGGATGGCCCATTTCACAACTCTTCGATCGGTGGGCATGGCCTATGCCACAGCCTCGCCGCGCAGGCTCACTGGATACGCACTCTTGATCGCGAAAGTGGGCACAGCCCACGCTACAGATTCGCCGCGTTTGCATATTCGACGGATACTGTGGATCGCGAAGAGTGGGTACGGCCCACCCTACAAATTTGCCTCGATTTCGCGGACCGAACAGTGGTGTGCATGTTCACGAAACCAGTCGTAGACCTGTCTCAGCCCTGCTGCTAGGCCGATGCGCGGCTGCCAGCCCAGCGCACGCAGCGGCTCGCAATCGAGCAGCTTGCGCGGCGTGCCGTCGGGCCGTGATGGGTCGAACCGAATGTCGCCGGTGAAGCCCACGATTTGCGCGACTCGGTTCGTTAGCTCGGCGATAGTGACCTCTTCACCGCTGCCGACGTTCACAAGCTCAGCGTCGCCGCAGCGATCGGCAAGCAGCACGGCGGCATCGGCAAGATCGTCGACGTGCAGGAACTCGCGCCGGGCGCGGCCTGTTCCCCACACGGTGACGACCGGCTGCCCCTCGCACGCCGCTTCGTGCATCCGCCGCAGCAGCGCCGGCAGCACGTGTCCGGCCTCGAGGTCGAAGCGATCATGCGGGCCGTAGAGGTTTGTGGGCATCAGGCAGACGCTGGCGAGGCCGTGCTGTCGGCGATAGGCGCGGCACAACTCGATGCCGGCGATCTTGGCCAACGCATAGGCGCGGTTCGTCGCCTCGAGAGGCCCGCTGAGCAGGTGCTCGGGACGCATCGGCTGCGGACAGTCACGCGGGTAAATGCAGGATGACCCGAAATAAACGAGCTTTTGCGCTCCGCTGAGCGCGGCGGCCTCGACGACGTGTGCAGCGATCAGCAGGTTCTCGTGAATGAACTCGGCCGGCAGGTCGTTGTTCGCACGAATGCCGCCGACTCTGGCCGCCGCGAGATAGACAACGCCGGGCCGTTGGTGTCGGAAGTAGCGCTGAACGGCGGCGCGGTCGAACAGATCGAGCTCGCGCCGCGTCGGCGTGAGCAGAGGCACTTTGTCGTTTCGCAGCCGGCGCACCAGCGCCGAGCCCACCAGCCCCGTAGCCCCGAGCACCAGCGTCGGGCGGCGCGGCGCGGCTTGCGAAACGGCACCGCTCATGCGCGGGCGATCGCGAGCGCGCCCGGGTAGCCGGCTTCCCGGAGCGTTCGCTCCTGCTGCGCCAGATCCAGATCGTGTTCGACCATGATGCGAATGAGGCTGCGGAAATCCACGCGCGGCGACCAACCCAGCCGCTGGCGCGCCTTGCGCGCGTCGCCGCAGAGATGGGCGACCTCGGTGGGTCGGCGGTAGCGCGCGTCGAGCTCGACGTGCATGCGCCAGTCGAGATCGAGCCGGCCGAATGCCTCGTCGAGAATGTCGCGGACCGAGTGCGACTCGCCGGTCGCGATCACATAGTCGTCGGGCTCGGGCTGCTGGAGCATCAGCCACATCGCATGAACGAAGTCGCCGGCGAAGCCCCAGTCGCGCCGCGCATCGAGGTTGCCGAGGAACAGCTTGTCCTGAAGTCCGAGCTTGATGCGGCCGGCGGCGCGAGTGATCTTGCGCGTAACGAAGGTTTCGCCGCGGCGGGGCGACTCGTGATTGAAGAGAATGCCGTTGCACAGAAACAGGCCGTACGCCTCGCGGTAGTTCGCCGCGAAGCCGTGGGCCGCCACTTTCGCGACGGCATAAGGGCTGCGTGGGCGAAACGGCGTGTCCTCGTTCTGAGGCGGCGGGGCGGCGCCGTACATCTCGCTCGAACCCGCCTGGTAAACGCGCACGCGGCGGCGCGTGAACCGGACGTAATCGCGAATGCACTCGAGCAGGCGCAACGTGCCGGTCGCCACGACGTCGGCGGTGTACTCGGGCTGTTGAAACGACACGAGCACGTGCGACTGCGCGCCGAGGTTGTAGATCTCGTCGGGCTCGACCTGATCGAGAATGCGGCGCAGACTGGTGCCGTCGGCGAGGTCGCCGTAATGCAGGAACAACCGCGCGTCGGGATCGTGCGGATCGCGGTAGAGCGAGTCGATGCGCTCGGTGTTGAAGGTGCTGGCGCGGCGGATCACGCCATGCACTTCGTAGCCTTTTTCCAGCAGCAGCTCAGCCAGGTAGGAACCGTCCTGGCCGGTGATTCCGGTGATCAGGGCCTTGCGCATACGTCGACTATCGGCTCGGCGTGGGGCGGCGCGAGGCGCGGCGGCTCGCCGGCCGTCGCGCGGCGCAGAGAATGCGCGGCCGCTTGCAGGAACCGCGCTCGGCTGCGAGAGTGACAGCTGTGAAGCGGCGCCTGCGACTGACGTCGGAACTCGGGCTGATCATCGGCCTGCTGGCGACCGCCGGGGTGACAGGGCTGCAGGCGGTCGGGCTGCTCGAGCGGCTCGAGCTCATTTCGCTGGATATGCGATTTCAATATGCGAACCGCATGCGGGCCGATCCGCGCATTGTCTGCATCGACATCGACAACACTTCGCTGGCGAGCGTGGGGCGCTGGCCATGGCCGCGCGACGTTCAGGCGGCGCTGGTGGCGCTGCCGGCCGAGTTCGGGGCACGCGCGATCCTGGTCGACATCACCTGGAACGAGCCGGAGCCGGTGGCGCTGGCGCTGCCCGGCGACAGCGACATGCTGGATGATCCGGCGGCGCTGCGCGGCGCCGAGCTGGGGCTGATTCAGCCCGACGCCCGGCTGGCCCAAGCGCTACGGGGCGCGGGCAATGCGTTCCTGGCATTCGATGCGACCTCGCGCGACGTGGAAAGCTCCGACGAATTTCGCGATGCCGCGGCGCGGCTGCGAGCCGGGGATGAGTCGGGCGCGGCGGCGCGGCTCAATGACCTGCGCGGCCGCGACACACGGTCGGCTTATCGAGCGGACGATGCGCGGCTGCAGCGCCTGCTGGAACGGGCGCGCGTGATGGCATGGCTGCGCGATGCGCCGGCCGCGAGCGAGGCGCAGATCGCGGAGCGGTTGGGAGATGCGGTGCTGGTGCGCGGCGCGTTTCCCCGTCTGCAGCAGGCGGCGCTGCGCTGGTGGATCGACGATTGGCTGAACGCGGACACCGCGCGCGAAGCGCTCGCGGCGCCGGCGCTCATGCGCCAGATCGAGCAGGAATTGAGCGGGCGACTGCTGACCGGCGAATCGGCGCTGCGCGACGCGCTGGCGCTGGCGCTGCGGCACGTTCTCGGCGAGCGCGCGACGCTGCGCAAAGCGCGGCACTCGCGCGAACAGATCGGCGCCATCGCGGAGCGCGCCGACGCCGTCACGCCGATCTACCACCTGCACGCGCAGGCCGCGGCGCGCTGCGGACTCGTCAACTTCGAACCGGACCTGGACGGGGTCGTGCGGCGGCTGCCGTTGTTTGTGAGCTACCGCGACGCGGTGATCGGCCAGCTCGGGCTGGATGTGGCGTGTGCGATGCTCGACGTCGATCCGCGCAACATGCGCGCCCGGCCGGGGCTGCTCGAGATTCCGCGAGCCGCGGACGCCGCGCCGCTGCGGGTGCAGGTTGACGGGCGCGGGCGGGCGCTGGTGCCGTGGCTGCCGCAGCGCGACTGGACGCGTCAGTTCACGCACCTGGGCGCCGACGACTTGGTGACGCTGCAGCGCTTTCGCGAGCGTCTGCTGAGCAACGAGCGCACGCGCGAGGCGGCGCTGCGCGTGCTGCTTGCGGCGCAGGGCGAAGCGGCGGTCGCCGATGCGGACGTACTCGCCGCGATCGACGCCTACGAGAGGCAATGGCTTGAACTGCGCGACGCACCGGACGGCGCGGAGATGGCGTCTTTGCTCGCGGAGCAGATCGCGGCGCTGCGCGCGCAGGTGACCGAGATCGAAGCCCGCGCTGCGCAGCGTGCCGACGAAGGCGCGCCGCCGGAAGCGGATGAGGTGCGTGCGGCGCGAGCGCAGTTGAGCGCCCTGCGCGAACCGCAGACGCAGTTGCGGACGGCCATCGCCGAGTACGAAGCGCGGCTGCGGCTCAAACTGAACGGGAAAATCTGCCTGATCGGGTACACCGCGACGTCGCTGGCGGACATGAAGCCCATACCGACCTCGCGCAGCGCCGCCGGCGTCATGGGGCACGCCAATCTGCTCAACGGACTGCTCACCGGCACGACCGTACGCTGGGCATCGCCGACGGCGAATGGCGCGCTTTCCGTCGGCTGGGGAGCGCTGGTGTGCGCGGCGTCGGCGTGGCTGCGGCCGCGCGTCGCGTTCGGCGTGTTCGCGCTGGCGCTGGTTGCGCATCTGCTGCTTGCGGTCGGCGCGTTCTGGTGGCGGCTCTACTGGCTGGCGCTGGCCGGGCCGCTGCTCGCGATGTCGCTCTCGTACCTGCTGATCGCGACGTATCGCTTCGTGTTCGTCGATCGCGAGCGGCGCACGCTCTCGACCGCGCTGGGGCAGTACACCTCGCGGCAGATCGCGCGGCAGGTCGCCGAGAACCCGGAACTCGCGCAGCGTGCCGAAGAACGCGAAGTGACCGCGATCTTCACTGATCTGCGCGGCTTTACGACGATCTCGGAACGCATCGGCGCCGAGCGCACGCAGCGCGTGCTCAACACCTGCCTCGGACGTTTCGTCGACGTCATGCTGCGGCACGAAGCAATGGTGAACAAATTCATCGGCGACGGCATTTTCGCCTTCTGGAATCCGGTGATCTATCCGCAGGCCGACCACGCGCGGCGCGCGTGCGACACGGCGCTCGACCTGTGCGCCGCGCTGACCGCGCTGCGCGACGAGCAGCACGCCGCCGACGGCGATCCCGCGTTCCAGGACCTGGAGCTGCGCATCGGCATCGCAACCGGCCGCGCGGTCGTCGGCCCCTGCGGCTCCGAGCAGAAATACGATTACACCTGCATCGGCGACACCGTGAACCTCGCGGCGCGGCTGGAGTCGGGCAACAAGTTTTACGGCACGCGAATTCTCGTGAACGGGACTACGGTGACGCAGGCCGGCACGGGCTTTGAATATCGTGCGCTCGGGGGAGTGCAGGCCAAGGGCAAGACGCGCGCGGTGCCCGTGTTTGAGCTGCTGGGACGCGCCGGCAGCGTCGAGCCCGCCCGGCGTGCGCGGGCCGAGGCCTTCGCCGCGGCAGTGGAGATGTTTCAGGCACGCGACTTTCACGGCGCGCTACACGCATTTGAGGCGCTGCACCAGCAGGAACCGAGCGATCCGGCGGCGGCGGCGTATTTCGAGCTGTCGGCGCGATTTCTGGGAAAACCGCCGGCGGCTGATTGGAATGGGGCGATCGAGTTGGTCGAGAAATGAAACCCGTGGAGGCTGCGTGATGCGTGGACGATTCGCGGTGGTCGTGGTTGCGACGATGTGTGCCGCGCTGGGGTCGGGTGCGGGATGCACGCGGCGCGATGGGGCCGCGGTCGAGCCGACGCTGCGGCCGAAGCCGTCGGCGGTGCGCGAGGTGCAAGCGGTTCTCGACACGCAGACCGACGCGTGGAACCGCGGCGATCTCGATGCATTCATGGCGTATTACTGGCACTCGCCCAGCCTGACATTCAGCTCGGGCGGCGCCACAACGCGCGGCTGGGACGCGACTGCCGAGCGCTACCGCCGGCGCTATCCGGACGCCGCGGCCATGGGGCGCGTGAGCTTCGACGGCCTCGAGTATTTCCAGCTCGACGAGCGTGCGATGCTGGTGCTGGGGAACTGGCGGCTGCAGCGCGGCGACGAGTTGTTCGGCGGGAATTTCTCGCTCGCGCTGCGGCGCTTTGCCGAGGGCTGGCGGATCGTGCACGACCACACGTCGGTCAAATCGGATCCGTAGCGCGCGTGGGCCGCGGCGCCGAACGATTCCCGCCCTGCGCCGCCGTGCTTAGATCAGCGAGCGGAATCCGAAGAAAATGTTGTAGATCGTGTTGATCACGATGTTGAGGAAGAAATCGAGCACCAGGATCGCGATAAAGCTCGCGACGAACGCCTCGGTGCACGCGCGGCCCACGCCCTCCGCCCCGCCGCGGCAGGTGAATCCCTTGTAGCAGCTCACGAGGCCGATCGTGCCGCCGAAGAAAACCGCCTTCACGAGGCCGGTTCCGAGGTCCCATTGCTCGACGGTCTGCGCGATATAGAACCAGAACGGCTCCGACTCGCCGCCGTAGAAGCGGTAGATCGCGAACGCCCCGAGCGATCCGAGCAGATTCGCGTAGCACGTCAGCACCGGCGTGAGCACCAGGCACGCGACGAAGCGCGGCACGACAAGGTAGCGCACCGGGTCGCAACCCATCGAGCGCAGCGCGAGCAATTGCTCGGTGACGTTCATTGTGCCGAGTTCGGCCGTGAGCGCGCCGCCGACGCGCCCGGCCAGCATGACACCAGCCAGCACGGGCCCGAGTTCCGCCGCGAGCGTGATGTTGACGATCGCGCCGAGGCGCTCGGTGAGGCCGGCGGCGTCGAACTGCGCCCAGCCCTGCACCACCAGCACCATGCCGACGAATGCGCCGGTGAGCATCACGACCGGAACCGAGCACGTGCCGACCGCGTAACTCTGCGGCAACAGGCGCGACCAGCCGCGGCGCGAACACAGCTCGCGCGGCAGGAATGTCAGCGTGTTCGAGCAGAAGGCAACGAAGCGGCCGGTGGCCGCGATGATCTCGAAGACGTTGGCGCCGATTGCGGCGGCGAGCCGAAAGACCATCGGAAGCCGCGCGTCAGCCATGTCGGTATTCTGCGGTCAGAGTCGCGAGATGCAAGCCGCGTCGCGGCCCGATCAAAAAGGAAACGACCGGATGCTGCTCGCGTCCCGTTTTCAGCCGCCTGACCCGGCAAGGCCTGGTCAGAAAGGGGAGCCCGGCAGAAAAACCAAAAGGGACCGAAAGACCCGATCGTTTCCGACTCGTTGCGGCGTGCTTCTTAGCGGCGGCGGGCCGCGAGAAGCATGCCTGAAAGACCAATCAGCGTCAGCGTGGCCGGCTCGGGCACTTCGCCGTACAAGCGGAACGCGTACTCGATGTTATTGGGGCTGCCAACCGTTCCGAACAGCACGTCAGACGACGGCCGGAAGAACGGGGCGCCAAGCTGAGCGGCCTTCGTGAAACCGCCCGTAAGTCCGAGGAGCGACGTATCCGACGAGTGCGCATTCCACAGCGCTCGTCCACGGAAGGTGCTGTCGCCGACGAGACGAATCCCGATGTAAAAATGCAGGTCAGGCGGGCTGATCGGTTCGTCGAACGTCACCGATCCCGTGTACACCTGCCGCAGCGGATCGGGATTGGGGTCGGGCATGACCGGCATCGAGGTCCAGCTCAGACCCGAATGCAGCACCGTATTCGGCGCGCCTTCGTCGAGACCCGAATCCATCAGGATGACTTCGATGTCGCTGTAGGTCCAGTTCGGGTCGCGCATGCCGACCCATTCGATGCGCGAAATGCGAACGTCGGAGGGCGACACATCGTCGGTGACGTTGACGTCATCCACGGACCAGGTCGACTCGACGAAGCTCGTGTTCCGTTCCGAGGTCAGGCCGATCGTCCCGTGGAAAGTTCCGCCGGGGTAGTTGTCCCAAATCAGCGATTCACCGGCGAAAGCGGTTCCGGCGACGCCTGGAAACAACGCTAGCGCGGCAAATTGGCGAAAACGCATGCTGTCGCTCCTTCCCCCATGCACCAGCGAGATGGCGCACGGTCATTCCCTTTTGTGTTGAGGGGCCACCCCCGAGCCAGATGCGACTCTCGGGGCGCAGTTTCCACGCGCCGACAATCAGTTCGCTGTCGACGGGAAACCCGCAATAGCCTCGTCAACCGAACGGCGAGAGCAAACAACCTCACCGTCGGTCAATGCTAGGCACCCATAATTGCAGATTTCCAATGCCGTCAGGCTTTTTCCGGCGTGATTTCGGCGGATTCTGTGAAGGCGGTGAATCGAGCTTCGCGCAAAACGCCACGCGCCAGCTACGTCCGAGGAGCTTCGTCAGCTCAACTCGACCGGCCCCACCGTCGCGACGCACACCCGGTCGCGCGGCAACCGGGCCGCGTACTCGCGCACCTGCGCATGCGTCACTGCTCGCACGGCGGCGATCCGCGGCTCCGGGCCGCGCGGCACGCCGAAATGGAAGAGGTCATCGCTGATGACGCCGGCGCGTGCACGCGTAAGGTCGTCCTCGGTGAGGGCGTGCGCCACCAGGCTCTCGCGCGCCCGTGTGACCTCTTCCCGGGTTACGTCGTCGGCAAGCCGCCCCAACTCGCGCAGCAGCGTGTCGTAGGTCGTCTGGCAGCGCTCGGGCGTCGTGCTGGCGCCCATGTGCAGCACGCCGCGGCCGCGCGGCTGCTCGTGCCAGGCGGAGACCCAGTAGACCAAGCCCTGCTTCTCGCGCAGTTCTGTGAACAGGCGCGCGCCCATCCCGCCCGCGAGCACACCGAGCAGCACCTGCTCCACTGCAAAATGCGCATCGGAGCGCGCGGCGCCCGCGAGCGAAATCCCCATGTACTGCTGTTTCAGGTCTTTGGCGCGATGATGCCGCGCGGGAGCGAGCGCCGCCCCCAACACCTCGCGACCCTTCAGCTCCGCCGCGCCGAAGGCCGCGAAGTTCCGCTCGATCCGGGCGCGCAGGCGCTGCGGGTCGACCGGCCCCGCGACGGAAATCTGCAGGCGGCCGGCGGCAAACTGCGATTTCCAGTGTTCACGAATCACCGGGGGCGTAATCCGCGCCAGCGACTCCGCGGTGCCGCCCACGTGCCGTCCGAGCACCGGTCCCAGCGCCAGCCGCTGCATGTCCATCTGCAGCAGCCCCTGCGGCTCGTCCTCGAGATGTCGCAGCTCTTCCTGCGCAAGCTGCACCGCCACTCGGCACGCGTCGTCGGGAAACGTCGGTTGCGTCAGCAATTCGGCGATCAGATCGAGCGCCGCTTCAGCGAATTCCGGCAGGCACAGCGCCCGCACCAGCGTGGATTGCCGCCCGGCGGTCGAGCCCCACTCGATTCCGAGCGCATCGAACGCATCCGCCAGCGCCCGGCCGTCGCGCTGTTTCGTGCCTTTTGACAGGCAGCGCTCGACGATCCCCGCCAGGCCGCAGTACGCCTCGGGCTCGTGGGCCGCCCCGCTGAGCACGCGCACATTGAGCGACACCGTCTGGCGCTGCGCCAGCACATCCGCCGCGAATTCCGCGCCGCAATCCAGAATGGCGTGTTCGAACTGCGCCGCGCGATTGTCCGCCATCAGTGATCGACCGCCTGTCCCAGGATCGGAGTGAGCTCGGCGAGCCGCTGCTCGAGCAGCTCGGGCGTGTCGGCCTCGACGTTCAACCGCAGCAGCGGCTCGGTGTTCGACGGGCGCACGTTGCACCACCACGTGGGGTACTGAATCGTCACGCCGTCGAGCCAGTCGACTTCGGCGTCGTGGTAGCGCGCCGCAAGCGTCTTGAGCGTGCCTTCCTTGTCGGGGTTCTCGAAATTCCGCTCGCCGCTTGCGGCGTACCGTTGCAGCGGCACGAGCATCTCACCCAGCGTCTGTTCACGCCGCGTGAGCGTGTTCAACAGATGCACGAAGTTCAGCATGCCCGAGTCGCAGTTCCAGAAGTCGCGGAAGTAGAAGTGCCCGCTCAATTCGCCGCCGAACACCGCGCCGTGCTCGGCCATGGCCTTCTTCATGAACACGTGGCCGACGCGCTGCCGCCGCGGCACTCCGCCGCAGGTTCGGATGCGGTCGGCGACGATCCGGCTGGAGCGCAGGTCGTACACGATGGTCGCGCCCGGCGATTGCCGCAGGAACTCCTCGGCCAGCAGCGCCGTCACGAGGTCGCAGGGCACGATTCGCGCGTGCTCGTCCACGAACATGCAGCGGTCCGCGTCGCCGTCGAAACAGGCGCCGAGGTCGGCCCCGTGCGCCTGCACCGCTGCGCGCAACTGATCCAGATTCGCCGGCACCAGAGGGTTCGGCGGGTGCACGAAATCGCCATTGTGCTCGAAATTCAGCGCGATCACTTCGAGGTTGGGCACGCCGTCGAACAGGATCGGGAACCAGCGGCCGGCCATGCCGTTGGACGCATCGACCACGACCTTCAGCTTGCGCAGCGGACTCAGGAACTTGCGGATGTAGCTGCGATACGGCGCGGACAGGTCGAGCGTGCGAACCTGCTCCATCGCCGGCACGGCGTGCCGCGAGATCGCCTTGGCGATGCGCTCGATCTCCTTGAGGCCGCTGTCGGCGCCGATCGGCTTGCCCTTGGCGCCGGAGATCTTGAAGCCGTTGTAATTCGACGGGTTGTGGCTGGCGGTGGTCTGAACGCCGCCGCAGCATTTCACGTAGTTCGTCGCGAAGTAGATCTGCGAAGTGTCGACGAGGCCGATGTCGATCACGGGCGTGCCGGTCGCCACGGCGCCCTCGATGAACGCGCGGCTGAGAGCCGGGCTGCTGCGCCGCATGTCGCGACCGACAATCACCACGTTCATCTCGCTGTCGCTGCGGTCGTAACCCACCAGCGCGGTGCGCAGGAACTGTGCCGTGGCGTTGCCGATCCGCCAGGCCACGTCTTCGTTGAGCGGGTCGGGGTAGGTCGCACGCACGTCGTAGGCCTTGAACACCTTCTCGATCATCGACTTGTCATCCTTAGCGCCATGCGCAGCCGCCCGCCCCGCCCCGACAATCGTCGCCTCGAACGAGGGGCGTCCGCGCTCGTCATCGTTGAACTGGCATCCCGGGCACTTCGCGAAATTCGCACGGCGTCGACCCAGGCAGATCGCATCGGAGATGCGGACCGATTCCTCGCCCGGGCAGAAGCGCGTGTAATGATCCTGAGCTTTTGACACGCGCAACGCCTCCATCGCGGATCGGCTATGCTACTGGCGGCGTGAGGGGGCGGCTACGGAGCCGCACCGATCGATCCACCGCTCGCTTGAACCATGGCCGATTTCGGACTGCTCTATCCGCTGTGGTTTCACGCCGCCGAGCCCGGCGCGCTCGATGAGTGGCTGGGCAGCGTCGGCGTGCAGTTCGTCACGCTGCCGCTCGTCACCGGGCCTTTGCGCGATTTTCGCACGCCGCGCGCCGCCGGCCCGCCTCCCGAGTTCGCATCCGAGGGCGGCTGGCAGTATCCGCCTGACCATTCGCTCTACGCCTCAGCCGGCGTGCGGCCTCACGCGGCACGCTGGACCGCGAAGCGCGATCACCTGCGCGCTGTGGCCGAAACCCTGCGCGAGCGCGGCGTACGGCTGGTCGCGCGGCTCGATCTTTCGCATGTGGCGCACCTGTGCGAGCACGCGACCCACGTGCAACAGTGCAGCGCCTGGGGCGACGACGGCGTTCCGCGGCCGGCGTGTCCGCTGAACCCGACGCTGCAATTGCTGGCACAGGAATGCCTGGCGGACCTCGGCCGCTACGGCCCTGCCGAAATCGAGTGGGATCACATCGAGACCAAACCCGCGTCGCGCGGCGAAACCGCCGGCGTGAGCGCTCTGCTCGACATCTGCTTCTGTTCAGCCTGCCGCGCGCTCGCGGATCAGGCGGGCATCGACGCCGACGCCGTCGCACGCAGCGTGCGCGTGCACGCCGAGCGTGCTTTCGGCAAAGCGCAGCCGGAGTCGGCATTGCGCGCCGCTGTTGGCGACGAATTGTTGACGCGGTATCGCGCGCTGCGCTGTGCGAGCGTCGAGCAGTGGCTCACGCGCGTGGCGGAGAAGCACCCGGCGCTGCGGTTCTGGAGCATCCGACGCCCCGCGCACGAGCGGGTGGCGACGCAGCGAAGTGCGACTTCGCGTGACGCGGAATCAGGCTCTCTGTTTGGTGCGCCGTCGAGCACGGCCCGCAATTCGCTTTCCGCGCCGGGCGTGGCAGCGCCCGCGAGCGCGGAGCGGGATGCGGCTTCGGCGCCGGGCGTGGCCACGTCGGCACGCGGCGCGGCCGTCCCTTCCCGCGTGGGAACGATTCTTGATATTTCGTATGACTTGCCGGCTTCGGAGACGCTCGTCGAGGCCGACGCCGTGCCGGAGGCGCTGCTGACGCGCGCGTGGGTGCCGGCGTTCGGTTCGTCGGCGGCGCTCGTGCGCGCAACCGGCGACGCTGTCCGCCTCGGCACGCGCCGCATTACGTTCGCCGATCTGTATGCCTGCCCGCCCGACGTGACAAACTGGATCAAGCAAGCGGTGCGCTGGAGCCGGCGCGAGGCGGGCGATCCGAGCGGCGCGTGAGGGCGACCTGCCGCCGCGAGTCCAGCAATAATTTGGGAGACTCGCCTCCGGCTGGACTGTTTTTCAGAGCACGGGCGCTGGCCTGGCGCGAGAATCGCTGCTCGCACCGCCTTCCACCGGTTGCCTGGCCTGATGCGAGTTTCCCTTTCCCCCATTCGCCCTGTCGGATCCTGGCCCCTCAACCCCTTTGCCTCCACGCTCCCGGCACCTCCCACACCTCCACGCCCGGCATCGGCTCGGCATGCTCGGCTGACCGGCGCAGGCCGGCGCGCTCCAACTCCGCAACCCACTCGCGGGTCACGCGGTCGCTGAATCCGTAGGTGCGGCGCAGACGCTCGATCTCCGGCCAGTGAAACACGACGTGCGTCACCCCGCGCTGCGCCAGCCATTCGAGCGCCGCGGTCGGCGTCGCGGATGTCGCAAATTCCAGCCACGGATCGCGATTGAACACCACCGTGTAATGCAGGCGTGGCAGGATGTGAAACACCGCCGCGTCGCCGACCAGCCAGGCGTGGGCGTTGCGCGGCAAAGCGCTGTTCAGCGGATGCACGTCCTGAAACAGCTCGTGAAATCCGGCGAAAGCCGCCAGCGGCTGCTGCGCCATCCGCTGCCAATTCCGGTCGTGCTGTCGCCAGAGCAGCGCGAGCTGCGCGGCGTTCAGAATCGCAGCCACAAGCGTCGCGCCGACCAGAGCCGTTTGCGCTGCGCCGCGCAAGGCGCTCCACGCCGCGCCGACGCCGATCGCCGCCGGGATCAGCAGCGTGATCGCGAATCTGCCCGGCATGGAGGTGAGCGCGCTCCACGCGGCCAGCGTGATGCCGGCGAGCAGCAACGCGAAACGCGCATCGCTGCGTCTGCGTGCCAGGATGCAGCCGGCTGCGCCGATCGCGAGTGTTGCGGCGCCGAACAGCGCCGGGCGCCAGGCGCCCGCGTCGGCGTGGCCGAACAGCTCGCGCGCAGCCAGCGCCAGCCGGCCACCGAGGGTTGCTGAATCGCGCGGCACGGCATGACCGCGCGCCCACTGCGCTGCCTGCTCATCGCTCCAGGCCGCGCCGCCCAGCCACTCGTGCGCAAACGGATACACCGGATTGCCGGCGAGCAGCGCGCCGCGCAGCGCCCACGGCGCGAACGCGATCGCGGCGCAGGCGCTGAAGAGCGCAGCGTGCGCCAGACGACGCCGGAGCGCGCCGAGCGGCAGCAGCAGGATCGCGGGGGCAATGCCGGCGGCGGTGAGGATGATCGCGGTGTACTTCGTGCCGGCCGCCAATCCTGCAGCGACACCGGCAAGCGCGACGCCGCGCCATGCCGCGGACGGTGACTCGCGCGCCGTGTGCAGCAGAAGAGCGCAGGCCAGCGCGGAATAGAACAGCAGCCCGCATTCGACATAGGCGAGCACGCCAAGATGCGCGAGCCACGGTGCGCTCGCCGTGAGCAGCAACGCCGCGGGGCGGGCCGGACCCGCCGGTGCGCAGCGGGCCAGCGCCAGCGCCGCCAGAATCGCGAACCCCGCGTGAAAGAACTGCGCGGCGAGTGCGGCGGCGTGCGGCGAGTTCTTCAGATGCATCAGAAGCAGGTAGAAAATCTCGACCTGCTGCGGGAAATTGGCGTAGACATTGTGAGGCCGGAAATGGATACGCCCCGCTTCGAAGTACTCGCGCGGCGCCTGCAGGTGATACTCCAACACGTCGTAGCCGCGTGCCTCATCCTGCCAGAGAACGCCAGGCGGCAGCGCCGCCCCGAGCAGAAGAATCGCGAGCGGCACGCAGAGCGGCGCCGTCAGCAGCGCGGCGCGCAAGTCGATCGGAGGCGGCGCGGCGGTGCGCTCCGCGCGGCGGCTGTGCCATTCGCGCAGCGCCAGCACCACGCCGGCGCCGACGAGCGCGATCGCGACGGGCCGATTCAGCCAGCCGAGCAGACCCAGCGCCAGGGTGAGCGTGGCCAGCACGCCTGAACCGAGCGCGATGAGGGCGAGCGTGCGCAGCGCTTCGTCGCTGCAAGCGGGCAGCAGGCGGCGGAGCGGCGGCGCGCCCCAGCCGGCGCAGGCCAGCATCACCAGCCCCGCGAGGCCGCCATCGAGCAACAAGGTCAGCCAGAGGTGCGGGGCGTGCCACGTCGCGAGCACCGCCGCGAGCACGACCGGCGTCGCCACCTCAGGTCGCAGGCGTGTCATTCGCGTGCAGGTTGTTTCGCGAGGGCGAGGATTCGGGCGGCATGACACGCCGCGCCGAAGCCGTTGTCAATGTTGGTGACGACCACGCCGGCCGCGCAGCTATTGAGCATGGCGAGCAGCGCCGTGACGCCGCCGAGGTTGGCTCCGTAGCCGATGCTGGTGGGGACGGCGATGAGCGGGGCGGCGACCAGCCCGCCGACAACGCTGGGCAGCGCGCCTTCCATGCCGGCGACGACGATGAGTGCGGCCGCGCGGCGCAGATCGTCAAGCTGCGAGAGCAGGCGATGCAGGCCCGCAACGCCGACGTCGGCGAACAGCCGCGTGCGGCAGCCGGCGAACTCGGCGGTGACGCGGGCTTCCTCGGCGACGGGCAGATCGCTGGTACCGGCGCACACGATCGCGATGAACGGCTCGCTGTCCGCGAACGAACGGGGCGTCGCCGGCACCGCGCGAATGACGAGTGTTCGTGCGAGCGCGTTGTGCTCGGCGGCGGGGAATTCGCGCAGCAGCCGGTCGGCGACGGCGGGCTCGAGGCGTGTAACCAGCGCGTCGACGCCGGCGGCCAGCATGTGGTTGCAGATCGCGCTGATCTGCTCGACCGATTTGCCGCTGCCGAGCACGGCCTCGGGCAAGCCGCAGCGCAGCCCGCGATGCAGGTCGATCCTTGCGAAGCCGATGTCGGCGAAAGGCAGGCTGCGCAGTTGATCGAGCGCGTCGGCGGGCGCGAGTCGGCCGGCGGCGACGGCGTCGAGCAGCGATCGAAGGTGGTCGGGCCGCATGAATTCTCCGACTGTCGAACGCCGGGCGGGCGCGGGTATACTCCAGACGAACGCGACTGCGGCGTCAACCGCGCCGCGCCTGTGAGAATCGCATGGCCCAGAGCAGCACCAGCAAGTCGCTCGAGATCGTCGAGCCGGTCGGCAAACGCGTCCTGATTCGCAAGGATGAGGACAAAAAGACGACCAAGGGCGGCATCCAGCTTCCCGGGAACATCGAGATTCCGACCATCACGGGGCGCGTGGTGGCGGTGTCGGCGCAGATCGATCGCGACAACGACTATCCGATCAAGCAGTACGACAAGGTGCTCTTCAACCCGAAGAACGCGATCCCCGTGGACTTCGAAGGCGACAATCGGCTGTTCGTCGTGCCGATCGAGGACGTGGTCGCGGTGTTTCGGCGGAATTCGGCGACGTAAGCCGACACGCGGCGACGGTGCGATGCTGCCATGTCCGACGCATTGATCGACGAAGTTCTCCGCGGCTTTCGAAGCGAAGACAAGGCCCAACGAGAATCGGCCGCGAAGGAGCTGCGCGCTGCGGCGCGCCAACTGCGCGATTTGCGGCGATGCGTCAGCGGCTACGCACCTCTTCGAGTCTCGCGACAGCAGCGCGGCCAGCCGCTTCGTTACTCAACGGAGTGCTCGACTCGAGCCGGACGCGCCGCTGACGCCGCTGCGCAACCGCGCTCGGCGGAATTTCGTTGACTTTGGCGTATCGGACGTGGTAGCGTGGTGGCGTCATTTCAGGAGAACGCGATGAATGCTAGGTCGAAGGTCGGACGCGCGGTTCTCGGCATCGTCATGATTGCGGCCTGGGCTAGCACCGCGCTGGCGTCCGGAACCATTGACTAACCGAATGCGTCATTGAGTCGAGTGCGCGGCAGTTTCACGATTCGTGGAACTGCGACGGACGAGCCTGTGATCGAGGTTGAGGTTTGGCAGGGCGCCACGCTCGTTTTTGAGGGAGCACCGTCGGGAAGACTCGATCCGACGCAAGGCGCAACGAGCGACTGGGCATTCCGTGTGCCGCAGGAAGTGCTTTCCGCCAACACGAGCTACACAATCAACTTTGCTCGACGAAGGCGCGAATTTGCTCGTGAGCCAGGGATTCCAATGGGACGTGCTGAATTCGCGTCGCATTTCGCTGACGTCGCCGCTCGAAGGCGCAGCTCTTACGAGCGGGATCGTTCAGCTCTCGGGCACGATTCTGGCTGCGGGTTCCACGACCTTACCGCCAAGCGCCGCTACGACCGTCGAAGTGTTCGTCGACGATGAGGCAACGGCCGCCGCCTCGTTCGAGATACTCGCGAACACGAGCCAGTGGACCGAGGCGGTCGATCTGGGCACTCGGACGGGTTCGCTGCTGGTTCGCCTGCAACCCACTTTGGCGGGTGCTAGCGGGACGAGCGTGCGGATCGGCGTCGGGTCGTATTCGGTGGGGACCAACCAGTTCGAATACGTGACTTCTTCCGACGGAGCCGTTCTCGACGGCGTACTCTGGTGGCCGCATGTCGGTGGCAATCCGAACGCCCCGTTGAGCTTTGCCGACCCGGCGGTTTCGCTCGTCACCTGGCTGCACGGCGCCGGCGTCAGCGGCGACGCGATGGTCGAAGCCGTGTGCATCACCAGCAAGCTCAATGCGCGCACGTGGATCGGCGTCGCGCCGCACGGCCGTCGCTTCCCGCTTGAGCTCGACTGCCCCGATTGGACGCACACGTTCACGTACTACGACTCCACCGACAACCCCGAAGACGACGGCGTTTTTTGCCACGGCGAGACCGACATCTTCGATGCGATGGACTGGGCGCGCTTCGGTTCAGCCGAGACCGGTTCGGCGGGACTGCCGATCAACGCCGAATCGCTCTTTCTCATGGGGCACTCGCAGGGAGCGCGCGGGGCGATGACGATCGGCCTGAAGCACCCGCATCTGTTCGCGGCGGTGGGCGTGTCGGCCCCGGTGACTGACACCTACGCCAATTTCGCGCGCGGCGACGACCCCGCGACTTGTCTCGGCAACATGTTCCAGGGCTTTCCGCACCAGACCAACACCGACCCGACGCAGCAGGCGATCGTCGACAACAACTACAGCGAGACCAGCCCGCGCTTTCTAATCGAGAATGCGCACAGCTTGCCGATTTTCCATGCGCACGGAGACAACGACGGCTCTGCATACAACGTGTTCGGCGATCTCGGGGAGCAGTGGCTCGAAGGCTACAATTTGCAAACAGTAGATTGGGATACGTGCCATGTAGTAGATCTGAACGAGTACCCATTCACCGGCCCGCTGTGTTTCGGCAAGACGCCAAACGTGGACGATCTCAAGACTGCGGTCTACCTCGGGGGCTTTCAGGCGCTGGATCGGGTGTTTACCTCCGATCCAAGCGGTCATTCGCTGTCGTGTGATGACGAAGAAAACCACAACTGGACGGATCCGATCTTCGATTTCTTCGATGATCATTCGACGCGCGTCGTCGACCCGGACACAGTCGTCTACAAAACCTATCGCTCCATCTACACGGACGCGCATTGGCTTAGGGTGCGCATTGCCGAGTGTTTCGATCGGCGAGACAAACCGGCGGCCGTGATCGCGCAAGCGATTCCCGAGGACAACGCGCTGCAGATTCAGTTCGCCCGCGCGGCGGAGATTGAGTTCGACCCCGCGCCGATCGGACTGGCTCTCGATCCGGCGAATTTCCTAAACATTGATTTGAAGCATCTGGTGCCCGAACTGGACCGGTTTGACCCGAATGTCTATCACGAGGTCGAGTGCCCTGCCGAGGGTGAGTCGCCGCCCCAGCCGCCAGCCAGCTTCGGCGATCCGTACATCATCATTCGCGGCGACTACCGGGGGTACTTCGCGTACGGCGTTCTCTGGCCGTCTGGTCGCGTGTTCATCCCTTTCATCACGGCGGAGAGCATGACAGTCGGCCCGATTCCGGGCGTGACGGATTCGTTTCAACTGCTCGTGATCGGTGTCGAATAGTCGGGAGTTCTGCCATGCGTGGTTTCGCAGCCATCTGTCTCGTCACGCTGATCCCGGCGCTCGCCGGCGAGGATTGCAGCGCAGTGAAGCTCCTGCCCGAGCCGGGCAGCGATGGCGCGGCGCTGGGTGTCGCAGTCGCGGCGACGCCGGATTGGCTCATCGCGGGCGCGCCCGGCGTGGATTTCGGCCGCGGCACGGCCTATGCCTATCGCCGCGACGGTGAGGCTTGGCTTCTGCACACCGAACTCGACTTTCCGACATCGGTCACCTCGTCGTATGGAAGCGCCATTGCGATCAGCGATTCCACTGTCGCGATCGGTGCGCCGAGCGAGTTCTCGTACGTTGACGAGAACGGACTGGTGGTGCTTTTCCGCTTCGACGGCGTGCAATGGCAATTTGATGGCGTGCTCAGCGGCGTCGAGGATTCGGGCCTTGGATATTCTGTGGCATTAAACCATGATCTCCTTGTCGTCGGCGCGCCGCTAACTGACGACGCGCGCGGCGCGGTCCATGTGTACCGCCGCGGCGCGGCGGGCTGGGTGGAGGAAGCGGTCCTGCCGCAGCCCAGCCGCCCGCACAGCGAGCAGTATTTCGGCACGGCGGTCGCGGTGCACGGCGATTGGATCGCGGTGGGCGAGGGCGCGGAGATAGAGACGCCGGGCCGCGCGTTTCTCTATCACTACGAAAATGGCGAATGGACGCTGCACACGACGCTGGACTACCCTTCGAGTTGCATATCATGCAATTACGGCCGAATGGTCTCGCTCACCGACGGCTGGTTCGCGGTAAGCGGCGATCAATCATACTCCCCTATCGAACTCTACCAACTCCAAGGCAATGAGTGGGTGCTGAAATCGAGCTTCGGTTTTCAGGGGTTTTTCTGGAGCAATTATTTCTATGAAGTCTCGCGACTCGGCGCTGCCAGTTTATACCGTCGCGAAGCGGATGGCTGGAATTTCTGGGAATCCGTCGCTCCCCCGGCTGGGCAACCGGCCGTGAACTGGGCCTACCGCAGCGCGGTCGCCGGAAGTTGGTACATGTACGGTTTGACCACGGATGACGAGTCGGGCAATGACGCCGGCGCGGTCTGGGTGTCGACTTTGCCCATCGATTGCAACAACAACGGCGTTTCCGACGCCTGCGACATCGCCACCGGCTCTTCGAGCGATGCCAACGCCGACGGCGTGCCGGACGACTGCCAGCCGAACGCTTGCCCGCGCAGCGGCTGCGAGAATCTCGACATCGCCGGCAATGACTGCGTGATCAACCTCGGCGACCTCGGGCTGCTTCTGGCGAATTTCAATCGCGAAGGCTGGGACATCGCCGGCGACAGCGACATCGACGGCGACGTCGACCTGGCCGACCTCGGCGCCATGCTCGCCGCCTGGGGCGCTGACTGCAACTGGCAGGTGGCGGAAGAAGAGGCAAGGTAGGACAGGGGTCGAGGGGCCGACGCGCGAAGGGGCCAAGGGGTCCAGGGGTTAAGGGGCAGAGAGGCAAGAGAAAGAGACGCGGAGGGGTCGACGGGAAAAGAGGGCGTGGGGCGCAGGGTTTAGGGGCGGAGGGAAAGTGGGGTAGAACGCGATCTGCGCCCATTCCACTCCGGCGAGCGTGGGCCGGAGGTGACCCACATCCCGCTGGTGCTCAGCGCCACACCGCCGGCGCGCTTAGATTGCCGGCGCGATCCACCGCACTGAGAGCGAGCAGCTCCGGGCGCGCGGGCGGCAGCTCGAGCCGCGTCACCGTCCTCGGCAGAATGCGCACCTGCCAGCCGCGCGTGTCCTTGATGCGCAGCACCCAAGCCGCGGGCGGGTCGGCGCCGTGCGTTCGCCACGCAAGCACCGGGCGGCGACCCTCCGGCGAATCCAGCCATTCGAGCTCCGGCGGCGGCGGCGGTCGGCGGTCGAGCCACGGCATGGCCGGCGACAAGGCCGGTCCACGGAACGTCGCGCGGCCCAGCGCGCCCGCCACGCCGCCGCGATCGGTTGTGAGCGCGACTGCGCTGAAGAGCACGGCTCCGTCGACGCCGCCCTGGCTGCGGGTCTGCTCCCACTGTCGCACGATCTCGGCGGCACTCCATGCCCCTTCGCCGACCCGGCTGGGGATCAGCCCGGGCCACAGCTTGCGCTGCGCCGAATTCTGCTGCGCCCACCACGCGAGCAGCACCGGGAAGCTCTGTGCGGTCTGATCGAAGCGCCAATACAACTGCGGCGAGAGGTAATCCACCCAGCCGCGCTGCAGCCAGAGCCGCGAGTCGGCGTAGATGTCGCCGTAGGCGTCCATGCCCTGAATCTGCGGCGGGTGTCCCGGTCGCCAGATTCCGAACGGGCTGATGCCCACTTTCACGTGCGGCTTGAGGGATTTCACGGTGCGGTAGAGCTGCGCGACGAACCGGTTCACGTTGTCGCGTCGCCAGTCGTCGAGCGCCAGCCGGCCGCCACGGCGGCGAAAGGCGTCGAAGGTGGGTTCGTCGGGAAACGGGCCGGCGCCGGCCTCGGGATAGGGGTAGAAATAGTCGTCGAGGTGAACGCCGTCGACATCGTAGCGTTTGACCACGTCGGCGATCACGTTGAGCACGTGCTGCTGCACCTCGCGCAACCCCGGATCGAGCCAGAGCTGTTTGCCGTGCGCACGAACCCAGTCGGGTCGGCTGCGCGTGAGGTGGCGCGGATCGGCTGCGCCGCTCGACGTCTTGTGCCGCGCGCGAAACGGATTGAACCAGGCGTGCAGCTCAAGCCCGCGTTCGTGCGCCGCATGCACCGCGAACGCCAGCGGGTCGTAGCCCGGGGAGCGACCGGACGCGCCGCTGAGATATTCCGACCACGGCTCCAGCCGCGATTCGTACAGCGCGTCGCACATCGGGCGCACCTGCAGCACAACGGCGTTCAGATGCAGCGCAGCGACGCGGTCGAGCAGTTGCACCAGCTCGGCCTGCTGCTGCGCCGGGGGCAAGCCCGGCCGCGACGGCCAGTCGATGTTGGCGACGCTGGCCACCCATACGCCGCGAAACTCGCGCGGCACGGGCGGCAGGTCGGACTCGCGACCGACCTGAGAGACGACGCGCCGCGGCGAGCCGAAGAGTCCGCCGCCCGGTCCGGCGCTTTCGCAGCCGGAGAGAGCGACGAGCAGCGCGCAGAGCGCGGCGGGAGGTAGCGAACGGGCAAGCATCCGTGTGCCAAGCATGTGCGTCCTTGCAGTGTTGTTGCGGATGAGAGTTGTACCGGAGCGGTGAGCGATCGCAACCGCGGCGCGGGCTTGCGGAAAAGCACCAGACCGGCGCCGCCTCTTTCGAAGCCGCGCCGGTCGATCCCGATCCAGTTCGTGAGCGTCGTCGGCTGTGGCGGTCAGCTAGTCGCCGCGCTTGTCAGCCGTTTGTCCGAGCGTACCAGACTGGCCCACATCGCCGCCTAGTACGCGCTGAATGCCTTTCCCGCTTCGTCCGTGTCGGTCGTGTTGGCGATGATTTCGCCCGTGTTGGGGTTATACACCCAGCCATCGTTGCCGGCGGTCGTCTGCGGCGGGCTGTTGGTGGCGTCGATCGCGATCCCGGTTGGCGCCGATTTGTTTCCGATCGGCATCGGCGGGACGGCGACGATGTAGGGGCCAAAAATGAAATTGCCGGTGCGCGTGGCCGAGGTGCCGCCGGAGGCGTCGGTATACATCGTCAGATGGTCGGCCGCATCGCCCGAGTCATGGCCCGGGAACTTGTTGTTGTGCTCGGCGGCGTAGAGGTTGATCGCGTTGCGCAGCACGGCTAGGTTGCCGGCGACGGCCGAGCTGCTGGCGCCGGCCGACCCGCGGCTCAAGCGCGGAATCGCCATCGCGGCGATGATGCCGATGATCACAATTACGACGACGAGTTCGACGAGCGAGAATGCGGATCGCGTGCCCGAGCGACGCATGAACCAACTCCTTGACCCTGACGGTCGGTGGTGCAGCCCTCCCGGCCAGTACTTGCGGCCGTAACTTTGGCGGGCCAACAGGGGTATCGAACCGTCGACGCCGTGTCTTGAATTGCGCGCGGACTACTCAGGCTTGGGCGGCGGCAGGCGCAGAATGGCCTGTTCTCCGGCTCGCTGAAAGACGACGTACTCACGCTCGATTGCGGTCAGCCGATAACCGCCGATCAGGCTTCCGACGCGGCATGTGCGACCGTCGACGATCGCGACGGGGCACGGGCCGTGCAGGATTCCGTCCAAAATGTGCAGGTCCTCGAAGCCGGCCGGCGCCGCTTGCTCCTCGGCGGGCGCAACCGCCGCGGCCGGAGCGATCTCGACCGGTGGCGGTTCGGGTGGCGCGGCGACGATGGGACGCAGTTCCTCGGGCATTTCAAACGGATCGCGCGTCATGTCAAGACTCGCCCACGCCGGCGTCTGGCCCGGCAGCTCGTGCAGCGAAGCGAGCACCTGTGCAAGATCCGCCGGTTCGATCTCGGAACTCGACGCGGCCGAAGCCGCGGCGCTGCCCGGCGCGGCGACGGCGGGACGCGGCGCCCCGGCGCGCACAAGCGTGTCGATCAGCAGGCCCGCGCCGGACAGCGCGAGCGTTCCGAGCAGCAATCGCCGGCGGCCTGGGGTCATGGCTGCAAGCCCGCCCACAGCTCTTCGCCGTTCTCGAGCAAGTGAAAGCGCATCGACCATTCGAGCGTAGCGCTCGCTTCGGCTGAACTCTTCACGGCCAGATCACTGAGACCGTGATAGCCATTCGACTCGCGCATGCGGGCGGCGAATTGCAGCAAATCAATGAGCGTTCCGGCGCCGCTGAGCTTTACGTCGATGGTCGTCCAGCGCGCGGCGCGCCGCGGCGGATCGGGCGCGATGCGATGCAGGTTGATGCCGTGCTGCACGCAAAGCTCGGAAAGTTCGGCGAGGATCGCCGGAAAGCTCGAGCGATCGGGAATGCTCTGGCGATGGGCAGCGATGGCTTCGCTGAGGGATTGGCTCTGCCGGCGCACCTGCTCGCGCGTCGCGGCGAGTTGAGCCAGCTCGGCCTCGCGCGTCCGCAGTTCCCCTGCCCGCGCGCCTTCGACCTGCAACGCGCGCCGGCTGGGTTCGAGCGCGGTGAAGTAGCCGCCCGTGAGGATCACGAGCAGAACGCCCGCGCCGACCAGGTCGACATCGAGGATGCCGGCGAGCAAACGGCGCGGCAGCATCAGCGATCTCCCTGCGGGCTGCATTCCAGCCGAAACGCAAGTCGTCCCGGCGCGTCTTGCGCGTCCGCGACGGCCTGCTGCAGTTCCATGCGCTCCCAGCCGGGGATGGCTCGCAGCGCCGCCAGATACGCACTGAGCTCGGAGTGCGAGCGCGCGTAGCCGGCGATCGCCACGTGCGTTGCGTCGGACGCGTCGATCACAGGCTCTGAGCGCGGTTTGTTCGGCGCAGCCGGAGTCTTGTTGCTGTTCGCCGCGGCCGACGGCGGCTGAGTTTTTCTCGTTCCGGCAACCGGAGCGACGCGCAGCTCCTGCAGCGCGATTCCGGGCGTGGTTGCGCCGGCCAGGGCCGCGAGTTGCGGAGCCAGAGCCGCCCCGTTGTGCCGCGCCGCGATTTCGCGCGCCGTCGTCAGCAGTTGGTCGCGTCGCTGCAGCTCCATCGTGAGCTGGCGGCGCGAGTCCATCTCGGACTCCGCGGCGCGCTCAAGCCGCTGGGTGAGAAGGGCCAGCCGGCGCTGCGACGCCTGCGCCGCGACGCCCGCGACGATCGCCAGTGCGAGCGCGCAGACGTTCACGGCCAGCCAGGTGCTGCGCCGCGACGAGCGGCGCGTTCTCCGCAGGCAATGCTCGGGCAGCAGGTTGACGCCGTGGCTCATCGCGTGAGCTCCGCATCGAGCAGGGCTGTGCCGAAGGCCGCGGCGAATTCCGGTCCGACGGAGTCACAGTCAGAATTGCCGAACACGCTGACCTGAATGCCGAGCTGCAACTCGAGCCACTCGGCAAGGCCGCGCAGCCGCGCCCCGCCGCCGGCGAGCAGCAGGCGACTGGCGTTAGCATCAGGCAGCGAGTTCAGCACGTATGTGAAGCACGTGCCGACTTCGCGCGTGAGCTTTTCGAGCGGGCCGCGCAGCAGGTCGAACACGGCGCCGCTGATCTGTGCGGCGCCGACCGCGTCGTTGCTTTCGCTCTGTGCATCCGACTCAGCCGGTTGCAGACCGTGCGTACGCTTGAGCTGTTCGGCTTCGTCGCCCGTGATCTCGAAGCCGCTGGACAGATCGCGCGTCAGTGCGCTGCCCGACGTCTGCAACTCGCGCACATACTGGGGCGTGTCGCCGATCGCGATGGTCAACGTCGAGCGGTTGTGGCCCAGGTCGAGCACGCCCCAGGCTTCGTCCGCGCTCGGCGGCTGCGCTTCGCACGCGGCGCGCACCAGCGCGCACGGAGTCGCCTCGATGCGGCGCAGCGTGAGGCCGGCAGCGGCGAATCGCTCAAACCACGCGCGGGCCCAGGCCGCGCGCAGCGACACCGCCATGACGTTCGGTCCCATCGAGCGCACCATCGGCCAGTAGCGCACCTCGAGCTCGCCGGGCTCAGCCCGCGCCTCGCGCGTCACTTCGAGCGCCAGCGCCTCGCGCACGCGCGCCGGCGACTGGTCGAGCAGTCGCTCCGGCAGCCGCAGCGAATGGAAACTCGCCAGCGGAGCGCCGACCATCAGAGCCACGTCGCGCCCGTGGAAATCGCCCTGTCGAATCAGCCGCGCCAGCCGCTCGACCGGCAGGCTACCGTCGTCAGTCGCGGTTTCGGCGCCGCGCGGGGCCTGCATGCGGTCGCGCAGCCGCCAACCGCCCGCGGTCGGACGCGCGATCTGCACCGCGCGCACACCCACGGCGCCCGCGTCACACGCGACCGCGGAGACGCGCGTGCGAAGCGCGCGAACAGCGGGGGCGAGCGTCATCCGCCGCCTCCCGCGGTCGCGAGGTCGAACAGCGGAATGAACAGCGCCGCCGCGATCATCCCCACCACCAGTCCCATGACTCCCAGGAATAACGGCTCGGCCATGCGAGTCAGAGTCGAGATTGCGTGCGTGTTGTCCTCGTCGAGCCAGCCCGACACGAACTCGACCGATTCGGTCAAGCGGCCGTGCTCCTCGCCCGTGCTGATGGCCGCGGCGACGATCGGCTCGACCAGCCCCGAAAGCGCCAGCGTGCGCCCGATGCGACCGCCGGACTGCACCGACTGCTCGATGGCGTCGATCGCCTTGCGGAAGCCGTAGTTGGCCGTGACGTTTCGTGATTGCGCGATGGTGTCGAGCAGCGGTACGTGCGAGCGCAGCATGACGGCCCACACGCGCAGAATGCGCCCCAGGATCAACCGCCGCATCAGGCGGCCGATCACCGGCAGCCGCAGCAGCAATTCGTCGAGCGCGTCGCGCGCCGCGGGCTGACGATAAGCGACAACCAGGCCGCTCGTCGGCAGCACCACCAGCGCCACCAGCAGCGGCCAGCCCTGCACGAGCCAGTCCGAGGCCGCCAGCGCGATCTGCGTCGTAAACGGCAGCGGCGTTCGCAGGCTTTCGAACAGCGTCTTGAAGCGCGGCACGACGAACCCGATCAGCACGGCGATGGTCGCGATGCTGAGCCCGCCGAGGATCAGCGGATACGCCAGCGCCGCAATCAGAATCCGCCGCAACTGCTGCTGCTGCGCGGCCAGATCGCTGAGCCGTGAGAACGCGGCCCCCAGGCTGGCGGTGGCTTCGCCGGCGGCGACCGTGGTGCTGAAGACGGGTCGAAACACGTCGGGTCGTTCGCGGACGGCGTCGGCCAGCGTGCCGCCGCGCTCCACGTGCTGTTTGATCTGCTGCACAACGCTGCGAAACCCGGCGCTGCCCGCCTGCTGCTCGACGGCTTCGAGCGCACTCATCAGCGGCGCACCCGACTCGAGCAGCATTTTCATCTGCCGCGTGAACAGGAACAGGTCTTTGCCATAACCACCGCGCAATGCCAACGAGGGCTTCGCGATCGCGTCCGCGGCTGCGGCGGCGACCGGTGCGGTGGGCGTCAGCCGGGTCACCATCAAGCCGCGCCCGCGCAGTGCGTCGAGCGCGTCGGCGGCGCTGCCGGCGTCGATGGAATCGCTGATAACCTCGCCGCTGTCGCGCAGCGCCTGGAAGGCGAAGTTCATGCTTCAACCTCCCGGCGCTCGGCGCGCGTGCGCGCCTCGGCTTCCGCGTGCGTCACGCGCAGCACTTCTTCGAGCGTCGAGCGGCCGGCCTGCACGAGCCGCAGCCCCTCCTCGCGCAGCGGGCGCCAACCGTCGCGGCGGGCGACGGCGCGAATCGATTCTTCATCGACGTCGGTCTGCAGCGCCAGCCGCACCTCGTCCGTGACGCAGAGAATCTCGTAGATGCCGTTGCGCCCCAGGAACCCCGTGTCGTGGCAGCGGGCGCAGCCTTCGCCCTTATAGAAGACGCGGGCGCGGTCGCCTTGCCAGCCGGCCTCCTGCAGTGCCGACTCGGGCGGGTAATAGGAGGTGCGGCAGTGCGGGCAGATGGTGCGCGCCAGCCGCTGCGCCAGCACGCCGTTGATCGCGGACGCGAGCAGGTACGGCTCGATGCCCATGTTCGCGAGGCGCGTGAAAGCGCCAGGGGCACTGTTCGTGTGCAGGGTGGAGAGCACGAGGTGACCCGTCAGCGCCGCCTGAATGGCGACGCGCGCCGTGTCCACGTCGCGAATCTCGCCGACCATGATCACGTCCGGGTCCTGCCGCAGCACGGAGCGCAGCGCTCGCACGAACGAGAATCCGACTTGTTCGTGCACCTGTATCTGGTTGATGCCGTTGAGCTGGTATTCGACGGGGTCCTCGATGGTCACGATGTTGCGCTCGGGCGACGCCAGCAGCTCGAGCACCGAGTACAGCGTGGTGGTCTTGCCGCTGCCGGTGGGTCCGGTCACGAGCACGATGCCGCTCGTGCGATTCCAGACGTGTCGGAAGCGATCAAGTTGATCGGTTTCGAAGCCCAGGCGCTCGAGCGAGACGTGCAGGTTCTTCTTGTCGAGGATGCGCAGCACGATCTTCTCGCCCAGCAGCGTCGGCATGCTCGATACGCGCAGGTCGATCTCGCGACCTTCGGCCACGACGTGCACACGCCCCTCCTGCGGCAGGCGGCGCTCGGCGATGTCCATCTTCCCGATCACCTTTACGCGCGAAATGATCGCGGCGTGCATGTTGGGCGGCGTGGACATCAGCTCGCGCAATTGGCCGTCGATGCGGTAGCGAATCAGCGTGCTGCGCTTGCCGGGCTCGATGTGAATGTCGCTGGCCCCGTCGCGGATCGCCGTCAGAATCGCCAGGTTCACCAGATTGACGATCGGGCTGCCCGCGATCATCTGGGCGATTTCCTGGGGCGTGTCCTCGTCGACGTGCTCGCGGTCGACGACCTCGACGTTGCTCTCGGTGAGGTTCACCAGGAACGCGTCGACGTCCACCTGCTCGCCCAGGTACTTGGCCTGGTATTCCACGATGTTGGATTCGAGCGCCAGCACCGGCCGGATCGTGCAGCCCGTCAGTTTCGCGAGGCGGTCGACGGTCGGCAGGCTCTGCGGCTCGGCCATCGCGACGGTGAGCTGGTTCTCGACCTTGAACAGCGCCAGCACCTTGAGCCGCTGCGACTCTTCGCGGTCGATCAGCCGCGCCGCGACCGGATCGATCAGGCCGTGCCGCAGTTGCACGCAGCGCACATTCAGGTTCGCGGCCAGCGCGTTGAGCAGCGCCCCCGGCGACAGCACGTTCAGTTCGATCAGGATCTCGCCCAGTTTGCGGTTGTCGCGCTCCTGCACCTGCAAGGCGCGCAGAAGCTGCTCGTCGCTGACCAGGCCCTGGTCGAGCAGGAATTTCCCGAGCTTGCCTTGACGCCGGATGCTCATCGTTTGTGGCTCCGGATCGCGTTCTCGACCGTGTCGAACGTGCGCAGCCGCGGCAGCGCCTCGGTGAGGTCGAGCGCCTCGCGGCAGGTCTCGCCGAGGGCCGCGAACGTGGGCGGGTTTACGCCCGATTGCCCCGCGCCCTGCTGGAGCAGCGTTTCGATGCCGCGGCTGTCGAGAAAGGGTACATCGCTCATGTCCACGACGACCCGGCCGCCGGTCTTGTCGGTGGCGTCCTGCATCGCGCGCGTGAAGGCGTCGACGTCATCCGCCGCCAGCGCACCATGCGGCCGAAGCACGATGACGATGCCGTGCTGCTGCAAGTCGATCTTCATGCGCGGGTGACCTCCGCGGCGCGGCGCGACCCCGGTCCGATCGCGATGCACTGGCCGCTGATCCTTGCGGCGTCGATGGCGCGAAAAGCGTCGATCATCAGCTCATCGAGCGCGGCCCCGCGCGCCGTGCCGCCGGCGAGCCCGATCCGAGCCCGCACGTCGACGGCGCCGAGTTCCGCCAACCGCGGCTCGACGGCCGCCGCGAGCTTCTCGGCAAGCAACGTGGCCAGTCCGACGTCGACGCGCCGTAGCACCCAGATCAGGCGGTCATCGGAGAATCGCCCGCAGACATCACCCGGCCGCGCGCGCTGCACCAGCAGCGCGCCCAGCTCTTCGAGCAGCCGATCGCGCTCGCTCCAGCGGCCGCTGTCATCGAGCGTGCGCAGCCCGCCCAGCGCGAGGACCGCCACCACGACCGGTTCGCCCGCCGCCGCCGCCTGTCGCGTGGCGTCGGTCGCGCGGCCGAAGAAGTCGGCGCGGGTCAGCACGCCGGTGGTTTTGTCGGTCGTATCGGCGCGGCGCAGCGAATCGAGCAGCGCCACATGCCGCCAGAACATGCTCAGCAGTAACCCCAGCCGGGCTCGCCGAGCGGGCGTAAGCGTTTCGGCGCCGTCGGCGCGCCCGATCGAGATCACGCCGATGGTTCGTTCGCCGGCGCGCACCGGGATCGTCCAGCCGTTCGACTCGCCGCCCGGTCGCGACGCAGGCGCGCCACGTGTGGCCGCCAGGTCGAATTGCTGTCGCCCGGTCGCGGCGGCGCGGCGCACGACTTCGACATCGCAGCCGGGCTCGCCGTCGCGCAGATTGCGGAAGCTCCCGTCGTCGGCGTCGTAGAGCAGCGCCCGCACGCGCGCAGCGCCGATTCGGTCCGCAAGCATTTCGCGCAGAAGCTGATCAAAGCCCGGCCAGAACGAGGCGCGCGGTTCCTGCGCGTCCACCCAGTCCCGAAACGTGGTCAGCATTCCGTGCAGTTCGTCGGCGTTGTCGTCGACCGAATGGCTCGTCTCAAGGCCGACGATCGCCCGCGCGCGTCCCGAGCCGCGACACAGCATCAGGATGCCGCTGCCGAGCACCAGGTAACCGGCGACGACGCCGCCGACGGTGACGACGCGCCCCAGCGACACGCCCAGGTCGTTGGCCTGCAGCAACTCGTTCGCAATCAGCACGGCCAGTCCGCCGACGGTCAGCGTCCAGCCCAGCCCGGCGCCACGATCGCTCATGCTGCGCCTCCAGGGCGTTCCATCAGAGTCGCAAATTCGTCGGGCTGCGCCTGCTTCATTCGATCCAGCAGCGTCAGGAACGCGCTCACCACGTCGCCGTCGAGCTTGCTGCCGGCATCCTTGCGCAGGATGGCGCAGGCCTGCTCCACAGGGAATGCGGAGCGATACGAACGCGAGGAGCTGAGCGCGTCGAACACGTCGACGACGTGAATCACGCGCGCCACCAGCGGGATATCGGGTCCGCGCAGGCCGCGCGGATAGCCGCTGCCGTCGGGGTTTTCGTGGTGATAGAGCACGCCCTCGAGCACGGGCTGCAGGCTCGCGATCGGCCGCAGAATCTCGAAACCCATTTCGGGGTGTCGCTTCACTTCCGCGAATTCCTCGGCGGTGAGCGCGCCGGGCTTGCGCAGAATCTCCTCGGGTACGCCGATCTTGCCCACGTCGTGCAGCAGGCCGGCCCACTCGAAGCTCTGGAGCTGCTCGTCGGACACGCCCAGTTCGGCGCCGGTCAGGCGCGTCAGCCGCCCCACGCGCTCGGAGTGGCCGCTGGTGTAGTGGTCCTTCTTGTCGATCGCCGAGACGAGCGCGACGGTCACTTCGCGCGACATGCGCGCGAGCTGCGCGTGCAGCTCGCTGTTGCTGAGAATCTGGCTGCCGAAGCCCAGCAGCGTCTCGACCAGCTTCATGTCGTAGGCGGTGAATGTGGCCGCCGACGCCGGCCGCGCCGCCACCACCAGGTCGACGCGGTCGCCCAGTCGCGGCAGCGGCCCGATCAGCACCTGTTCATCGCCGAGCAGGCTCACCATCACCTCGCGTGCGTGCAGCACGCGCTTCACCGCCGCGTCGAGTTCGCGCTCAATCTCCTGCGAAAGCCGGGCCGGACAGGCGCCCGGCCGCGATTCCGACGTCACGACGCGCTCGCCCTCGGTGCGCAGCACGCAGACGCGCGAGGCATCCAGGGCGCCGGTCAGGTCGTCGATCATCGAGCGCTCGATCTCGGTCGGCTGCGTAACGCGCGAGATGCCCTGCGTGAACTGGAAGATCAGGTTCAATTGCTCGTAGACGCGCAGCACCTCGGTCGCGAGTCCTTCGTTCTCTTCGCTCAGGCGGCGCACGTCGCGGCGCAGCTCGAGAATCGAGTGTTCGAGCTGGTGCAGCACCGTCAACGCTGATTCGAGAGATTGCCGCAGCACGCCGGTGCCGCTGGGTCCGTCCCTGGCTTGTGGCTGGGCACTCATGACGACGACGCCTCCTGCGTGGGCGGCGGCGGCGCTGCGCCGTCTCCGCGAACGAGCCTTTCGACCAGCGCCGCCAGATTGCTCGGGCTGAACGGCTTCGTGCAGACGTGCACGCCCCACTGCCGCAGTTGCTCGCTGATCTCGCGATGATCCCAGCGGTTGGTCAGCACGATGACGCCGCGCGGCTCGAGCGGCGTGCCCATAACGCGTCCCAGCAGCTCGAGCCCGTCCATCGACGGCATGTTGATGTCGGAGATCAGCAGGTCGGCGCGCTGCCGCTGCAGGTGTTCGAGTGCCATCAGCCCGTTGCGGGCTTCGTGCACCTGGAAGCCCTGCCGGCTGAGCCACATCGAGATCAGCCGCAGGATGAACGGATCGTCTTCGGCCACCACTACGTGATTCATGTGCGGTCTCCCGGCGCGCCGACGATCGGCAGCTCCAGCTCAAACGTCGAGCCGACTCCGAGCTCGCTTTGCAGGCGGATGTCGCCGCCGTGCATGCGCGCCACTTCGCGCGCGATCGCCAGCCCCAGTCCCGTGCCCGGCTGCGCCAGCACCTGCTCGCTGCCGACGCGATAGAACTTCTCGAACACGCGCGGCTGATCCTCGGGCGCGATGCCGATGCCCGTGTCGCTCACCAGCACCAGCACGCAGCGCTCGGCCGTCTTCAGCTCCACCACGACCTGCCCGCCCGACGGGGTGTACTTCAGCGCGTTGCCGATCAGGTTGTTCAGCAGCACCGACAGCCGCTCCTTGTCGCCGCTGAGCTTCGGAACCTTCGGCGGAAGGGCGAGCCGCAGTTCGATCGAACGTTCGTCGGCGTGGCCGAGGTTGTCCTGCACGATCTGGCGCAGCAGCCGCGTGAGATCGACTTCGCCGCGATCCATGCGCGCCGTGCCGACCTCGAGTTGCGAGATGCTGAGGATGTCTTCGACCAGCCGATTGAGCCGCCGCGTCTCGCTCACGATCACGTTGTAGCACTCGCGGCGCGTCTGCTCGTCGTCGAAGTCGGGTTTGGTGAGCGTCTCGGCGTACGCGTGGATGTTCGTCAGCGGCGTGCGCAGCTCGTGCGTGACGTGATAGAGGAACTTGTCGCGCGCCCGCTCCACTTCCTGAAGGTGCGTCACGTCTTGCAGCGTCAGCAGCCGCTCGGGCTCGGCGTTGTCGCCGCCCGGCGCCAGTTGGAATCGCAGCACGCGCTGCTGATCGCCGTCGCCGAAGACGTGATCGACGGCGTTGACGGCTCCCGGTCGCGGCAGCGCCGCCAGCAGCGGCTCGACCGCGCCGCTCCCGACGGCCGTCACGAGCGGCTGCGTCACCAGTCGGGCCGCGGAATCGCCCAGCAGGTGACCGGCGGTGGCGTTTGCGTAGCGAATCACACCGTCCGGCGAGACGCGAAGCACGCCGATCGGCAGCCGATCGAGGCTCATGCGCAAGGAACGTGCTTCGAGCTTCTGCAGCGCGCGCGATTCTGCGCCATCGGCCGCGGTGCGCTGCGGCTGGCCTTGCGCCTGTTTCACAAGCTCGATCAACTGGTTCCAGGCGCGCGCCGTCTGACCGAGCGCGTCGCTCAGCCCGAGGCCGGCCAGGTCCGTCTCGACGCCGCTCGCGTAATCGCGCAGATTGCGCTGAATCGCCACCAGCGCCGCCAGCCGGCGACGCAGCATGCGGTAGAAACCGAGAAACGACAGCATCGCGACGCCCACCACGGCCATCGCCGATGCCCACAGCCACGGCGGAGCCGAGCCGCTCGGCAGCGCCAGCTCCAGCACCACCTTGCCGGCGGGTGCGCTATCGATCGTCACCGCGGCGACGTGCGGCGTCGGCGCGCCAAGCTCGACCGAGAGCGTTTGAGCCGGCGCACGCCAGTCGACGCGCCGCGTGCCGCGCGCGTCGTCCCAGCGCACGGTCTGCACCCAGCCGGCGGGCGCAAGCTGCGACGCCCACTGCTGCAGCGCAGCGTCGTGCTGCTCCGGCGCGGCGCGACTGATCGCCGCGGCGGCCGCCGACGCCAGCCCGGCGCCGATTTCGCGCTCCTGCGAGCGACTGACGCTCTCCAGCGCGGAGAGCGTGGTGAGCAGCATGCCGATCAGGCTCAGCAGCAGGATCCCGACTACGCCGAGTCCGATCAGTTCGGTCGCCGGACCTTCGGTGAGCCGCGCCAAACCGGCCGCGGCCTGCTGAAAGCGGGCGTTGCGCGGCGGAGTTTCCACAAGGCCTCCCCTTGTCGGCGAGCGGTGCAAACGAGTTCGTCCAAGCGGGTATCGGCCCGACCGTCGTCAGCCTTGATTGCCCGGAGGGTCGGCGTCTGATAAGGGGATCAGGAAACGTCGCGCTTCAATTCGTCGATCAGCAGCGGCGGGAAGTTTGCGGAGCGCTCGCCGTCGTCCTGCGTGATTTTGCCTTCGCGCACGAGTTTCGCCAGCGAATGCTCGAGCGTGCACATGCGCTGCTCCGAGACGTCGCGCGACATGGTCTGCATCAGCGAGAAAATCTGCTCGGGCTTGATCTGGCGAATCAGGTTCGCCACACCGAAGGTGTTGTTGAGGATTTCCATCGCGACGATGCGCCCGCGATCCTCGGCGCGGGGGATCAGCTTCTGCGAGATGACGTAGCGCAGCGCCGCGGAGAGCTGGTTGGCGATTTCGTCGGAGCGCCCCGGGGGGTACATGTCGAGCAGGCGCAGCAGAGTGCCCGAGGCGTTGCGCGTGTGCAGCCCGCTGAAAACTAGGTGCCCCGTCTCGGCCGCGGTGAGCGTCCACGTAGCTGATTCCTGGTCGGTCATTTCGCCGACGAAGATCACGTCGGGGTCCTCGCGCAGGCAGTCGCGCAGCCCGCGCTCGTAGGTCGGCACGTCGCGTCCGACGGCGCGCTGCGAGATGAACGCCACGTCGCTTTCAAATTCGTACTCGATCGGGTCTTCGAGCGTGATGATGTGCACGGGGCGCGTGCGCGCGATGCGGTCGATCAGAGCCGCGATCGTGGTGGACTTGCCGGCGCCGGTGGCGCCCGTCACCAGCACCAGCCCGGACTGGAGCCGCACGATGTCTTCCCACACGCCGTTGGGAAAGCCGATGTTCTCGATTTGGGGGGTAGCGGTCTCAAGGCCGCGCACGGCCAGCGCCAGCCCGTTGCGATCGTGGAAGCAGTTAACACGGTAGCGCTTGCCGTCGATCAGGTGCGAGTTGTTCACCGAGCGAATGCGCTGCAGCGTCTCCCATTCGGGATCGCTGATCAGCGCTCGGACGAGCTGCTCCATCGTGGCGACGTCGATCGGCCGCGCGGAGGTCTTCTTGAGCTGTCCGTCCACGCGGTAGATGGGCGGCGCGCCGACCTTCAGATGCAGATCGGTGACGCGCGTCACGCCGTGCCGGGCGAAGGAAGCCAGCAGATCGCGCACGCTGGCGCGCTTGTTGTCGGTGATCTGGTAGACCTTTTCGTCGAGCCGGCCCGCGTCCGCCATGAGTGGCTCCTCTGCCAGGCCTCGGAATCCCGGCTTCGCGGAGCCGGAGTCGTATTCGGCTAGCGCCGGCTGGCGATCGCCGCCGCAAGCGGCTGCACCACCAGCGGCACGACGCGCTCGATGGCGGCCGTGCTCGCGAGACCGAGCAGTTCGCGGTGCATGGTGCGCAGGTCCGAGCCGCGCGCGGCGCTGACATAGCGCCGGGCGGTCAGCAGGACGGTGAGCGCACTGTTCTCCTGGTATTCGCCGGTGCGCACCTCGAAGGTCGAGGTCCGCGCCTTCACCTCGAGGTACATCTGCGTCTCGCAGCTCTCGCCGAGCGCGACGCCGATCAGCGGCTGGCACTCGACGACCGAAGCCTGTTCGCCCGCGAGCGCCGCCGTCAGCGGATGCGCGGGCATCAGCGTTTCGGCGATTAGTTCGTCGTGGTTGCCGCGATAGTCGAGATCGAAGCCGAGCGAGAGCTCCATGTAATCGTAGTCCAGGTCGCTCAGGCTCAGGCCCGTGGGGGCGTGGTCGAGCACGTGCTCGACGAAACGACTGACCGTGGCGGCCTCGGTGGGACCCGAGACGCCGATGCGCAGCGCGTTGGGATCGATGCGCACGTGGCGCCGCAGCCGCTCGTCGCCGCCGTCCTCGTCCAGGATGAGCGTGCCGTCGTCGCGGCGCCGCAGCCGCGCCAGCCGCGGAAACGCCTTGCGGATCTGCTCGAAAAAGTGCAGCACGGACTCGCGCGACGGGCTGAGATCGAGCTTGGTGAAAAGCCGTGTGGTGACGTAGAAATCATCGCACAGCGCAGCGAACGACCACATCGCCGTTCCTCCTCGCTTCTATCGGGCGCAGCCGGTGCGGCGCTGACCCGGGAGGAATTGTAGACGAGCCGGCCCGCGCTGCGAGGGCGCGCGCGGTGTCGGTGCGGCTCAGGCGCGCGGGTGCGCCTTCTCGTAGGCGTCTTTCGTCGTTTGTCCTGTCAGGTGCGTGTAGATCTGCGTGGTGCTCAGGCTCTGGTGGCCGAGCAGCTCCTGCAAGCTGCGCAGGTCCGCGCCGCGCTGCAGCATGTGCGTGGCGAAACTGTGCCGCAGCGTGTGCGGGCTGACGCTCAGATCAAGGCCGGCGTCGAGCAGATACTTGTCGAGCTTGCGCCGCACGCTGCGCGTGCTCAGGCGCTGTCCGTGCTTGTTCACGAACAGGGCGTCGGGGTTGTGCTTGCCTGCGGCGAAGGCCGAGCGCCGCAGATCGAGGTATTGCAGGATCGCCTTCACCGCGCCGGGGCCGATCGGAATGATGCGCTCTTTCTTGCCCTTGCCGCGGACGCGCACCACGTTCGCCGTCAGGTCGACGTCGTTGACCTCGAGGCCGATCAACTCGCTGACGCGCAGGCCGGTGGAATACAAGGTCTCGAGGATCGCGCGATCGCGCGCCCCGAGCATGGTGGTGGTGTCGCAGTTCGCGAACAGCCGCTCGATCTGCTCAAGTTCGAGGTATTTCGGCAGGCGCTTGTCCTGCTTGGGCGTGCGGATGGACGCGACCGGATTGCCGGCGATCAGCGCCCGGCGCACCAGGAACTTGAAGAACGAGCGCAGCGTCGCGAGCTTGCGCGCCACCGTGCTCTTGCAATAGTTCTTTTCGCGCAGCAGGCTCAGGAAATTGCGCACCGCTTCGGCGTCGACCTTCAGCAGCCGCGTGTCGCCGCCGGGGGCGTGCGCCGCGTGCCCATTGGTGCCGCCGTTCTCACGTTCGCCCTTGGCGGCCAGCGGCGCGCTCGGCGCCGCCAGATACGTGCAGAACTGATCGAGGTCGGCGGCGTAGCAGCGTGCCGTGTGCGCGGAAAAGTGCCGCTCGGCGCGCAGGTACGTCAGGAACTGCTCGACCAGCGAGGTGGGGCTGCCTACGGGCGTTTCATGGCCTTGCGTCATTACAGGCTCGCTCAAGCGGTGCAAAGTGCGGTTCCCAGTGCGTGGCCAGTGATGCTTGCCTCAGTCCCGAGCGGCAACCAGAGCCGGCCGGGCGCCCTTCCCCAGTTGGAAACAAAGCACGGCGACGTCGTTGAAATCCAGCGGACTGTGCGGATCCCGCGCCTGACGCAGCAACGCCGAGAGCAAGTCGGATTCGCAGCCGTCGCGAAACTCGAACACGAAGCGGTGCGCGCCTTTGATCAACGTGAGCCGCCGCTTCATCGCAGTGCCTCGTCGCCGACGGGCACGGCCCGTGCGGCTGCTGTGCTGATCGACTCAAAAGCGGACCGAATTGAACTCCGGATAAATCGCTCCTGCGAGTACAGGTGCGTTTTCCAATCGTGCGGGCTGTCGTAGCCCGGTCGATCTTGCGCGAGCCGGCGCACGTCGCGGCGCGTCTCCTCGTCCGCGGCGCGATAGACGTGCTGGAACTGCCACGCGGGCAGAGCCGCGTCGCCGGACGACGCCGGACCGAGCGGACGCAGTTCACCGGTTTGTGTCGGCGGCGCATTCTCACGGCGTTCGTACCACTGCAGCGTCCAGCCGATCGTGATCGGCGAGTAAGGGTCGTACTCTGTGACCGCCGCCACCAGCGTCGCATCGGCCCCCACCTGCGCGGCGAGTTCGAGCGCATCCTGCGGCGTGGTCACGGCACTTCGTCCGGTGAGCTCGAGCACGGCTCGCACTCGGTTCACCGGTACGACGAGATACCCGGGCAGTGACGTCAGTTCCGAGGCGACGAGGTCGGTCACGCGGACCGGATCCCAGTCACTGCGGTTGCTGAAGTTCAGCACCGGCGCAACGGCGACGATCAACGGCGTGCCGATGTCGTCGGCATGCCGATTGCGCTGGCTGCAGCCGAGCGTGCACAGGCCCACGACCACGCAAGCTGCAACCGTCCACGATGCACCCGGGGGGGTCAGGTGCGGCCGGGACCGTCGGCGCAAGTCGCCGTACGCGAACAGCCATCGGATTATAGGCCGCGTGATTTCGCGTGGTGGACGCGAATTTGGACCGAACTTTCCGTGAAGCTTGTTCAATATTCCGCGTTCCGCCCGTGCCGATGCCCCGTCCTCAGTACGGGTTTATCGGGCGATGGATGGGTGCGGGTTGCGGAAAATGTGGCGTGGCGCAGGTTCGCGCGCGGCCGGCGCGGTCATCCCGCCTGCTTGGGCGCGGCGGACACGAACGCGTCCAGATTTTGAAAGTCCCACTCCGCGCGCGGCACCAGCCGCCCGCGTGTGCCCGTCAGCCGTGCGCCGTATTGATCGACAAGCACGCGCGTCGCGAATCGATCGCACATGGCTTCCTTGCGGCGCGGGCAACGGCCGGCGGACATCACCAGCCAGTGAAACAGCTCGTGCAGGTAAACGAACAGCACCAGTTCGTACGCGCTGGCAATGTCCAGCACATAGACCTCGCGCCACCAGTGCGTACGGTTCGACTCGGCTCGCGCCACGTGCGTCGCGAGAGCGTAGGGATAGCGATTGCGCCGCCCGAGGTTCACGTGGATTCGCGAGTCGCGATAGTAACAGGCGCCGGAAAACGCCGCCGAGCGGCTGTAGCGCACCCGCACCGTCAGTTGCTCATGTTCGTACGGCGCCGTGTGTCGCTGAAAGAGCTCGAGCAGGCGCTCGTCGCACAGGTGCGTGCTGTTGTGAAAATTCACGCGGAACTCCGGCGCGCTCACGCGCCATTGATATGAGAACCGCACGCCGCGCGAGAGGCAAGCGTCGTGAGAGCGCTGTGGGCGAGTCGGCCTTCTCACGCGAACGCGCTAGGGGACGCAGCCGTCGACACGAGCGACGATCCTTGCGCCGTGCTCGTTTCTCGCTGCTCGTCTATCGAGTCTCGGTTCGCGCGTCACTCGCGCATGCAGCATTTTTTGTACTTGCGCCCGCTGCCGCAGGGACATGGGTCGTTGCGACCAATGCGCGCTCCGGGGCGGGTGATCGGTTTGACCTTGCCCGTCGCGGCCTCGCCGAACGCGGGTCGCAGCGCCCGCACAAACGCGCCCAGCGCGCGTCCGCCGCCGAGCCGGCCCCGCGTTTCGAGGTCGGACAGGAACGCGGCGCACAGCTCGCACACAGCGGCTCGCGCCGAGCCCGGCAGATCGAGTCGCGCCACCGGTCCCAGCAACGCCGCTTTCAGGTCGGCGTCGTCGAGTTCGTCAGGCGCCACGCCGCGCGTCTCGCACGCGCTGACCACGAACACGTCGAGGATCGAGGCTGCGTATTCGCCGCAGGCAGGCGGGAGCGTGCGCAGTGAGTCGGACGTGCAGAAATCGCCGACCCAGTTCTCGATTGTCTCGCGGACGAACGGATTCAGCATGGAAGTTGGGCTGCGAAACTAGCGCCGGCGTGCCGCCAGCGCACCACCCACGAGCAGCAGCGTCAGCGCCGCCGGCTCGGGGATCGGCGCCGTGCGCCCGGACTCATCGACCGCCGCGACCGCATATTCGCCCGCCGCGACTCCCGCTTCGACGATCCGCAGTCGCGCCGAGAGCGCCGCGGCGATTTCGTCGGTGATCAGGTCGATCGGCGAATCGGCGAACGCACCTTCGATGTCCGAGGTGTCGGCGCCGAAGCTCGCGGCCGCGGCCGTGAACAGGTCGATCCACAGGTTGCCCTGTACGTTGATCGGCCCGAGCGTGAAGTCGGAGTCTTCCTGACCCTCGACCAGCACGCCGTCGAGCAGCACGTCGGCGTTCGTGTTGTTGGCGTTCACCGAGAGCGTGTAGAAGCCGAGCGGGTTGATCTCGAACAGCGTGGCCGCGTTCAGCGTTCCGCGCAGCTCAACGTCCTGGGCGCCGGTTTTGCCGCGGAGGCTGTAATTCAGGTTGGTCGTGTTGCTCGAGAATTCGAAGGTGGGAATGCCGCGCGTCGTCACCTCAGCGGTCAGGTCGATCGATCCGGTCAGCTCCAGCTCGCCGTTGCCGGTGTCGAATACTTCGGGCCGGCCGGAGATGTCGTTGCCGAACGAGCGATCAAACTCGAGCCGATACCCGCTGCCGAGATCGTTGGGGACGATGCGCACCCGGCCGATTCGCGCGCCGTTCTGCAGGAACCCGCCGCCGGCCGCGCTCACCGGCGAGCCGGTCGGCGTCGCCAGGATCTCGAACCCGCGGTAAAGGTCTTCGAAAATGCCGGCCGACGCGCCGGCGCTGAAGAGCGACACCAGCCCGCCTGCAATGCCCAGCGATCGAACACGCATGACGCGCACTCCCCGAGGGGCGCAGCCGCGCCCATACCCAGCCGCAGAGCGTAGCCCCCGCCCCGGGCACAATCAAGCAAGGCCGACGTAGACCCTATCGGTCGCGGCCGCGCGCGGCCGAATCCGCGCAAGCCGCGTGGCGACGGAACCTTCGCAGCCGCCTGCGGTATACTCTGTCGCGGGTGCGTTGTCTCGCGGCTCCCGCTGTGCCGCCCTCGCAAACGCGTCCGGTCGTCGCGGGTCTAGACTTTCGACGTCGGTGTTTTTCTGGGACCCTCTGGTTCTGTGCGGAGATGCGTTCATGCTTCGCGCGGCCCTTGCCGTTGTCCTCGCGCTGTCGCTGGCGGGAACGCTGCGCGCCCAGTCCGCGCCCGTAAACGCTCCCGAAGATGCAGCCCGGGTTGAGGAATTCAGCGCGCTCGTCGAGGGCAACAATTCCGCGTCGGCGCGCCGCCTGGGCGCGCGCGAGCTGCTGCGGCTGAATACGCCGGTCTCTCAGAAACGGTTCGTCGCCATCCTTTCCAGTTCGAATCGCCCGGCCCGCGCCGCCGCGGCCGCCGCGCTGGCGGAATTCCCGCAATATCACGATCCGCAAATGCTGGGGCCGCTGCTCCAGTTGCTGGGCGACCCGGATGCCGAGACGCGCTCCGCAGCCGTCGCGGCCCTGGGCGCCGCATCGAACGATGCCACGCGCGGCGCGCTGCGCGATCTGCTGTCCGACGCGCGCGGCGAGCTTGGGGCACGCCTGGCGGCTCTCGAGGCGCTCGCGGCGATGACCGATCGCACGGCGACGGGGCTGCTGGTCGAACAAACCGACAAGCCCGCGCCAATCGGGCCCGCCGCGCTTCAGGCGTTGAATCGCGCGCTCGCGCTGGAACTGGCGTCGGCCGCCGCCGTGCGCGAGTGGTGGGAGCACTCGCGCGGATTGAGCGACGATCAGTGGCGCGAATTGCGCGTGCAGCGGACGATTCGTGACGCGCGCGTTGCCCGCGAGCGCTGCGCGGAGCTTGAGCAACGGCTTTCGGCGGCGCTGCGCGACGGTTACCTTCGTGCCGCCGAAGCCGAGCGACCGGCGCTGCTGGCTGCGTTCCTGGCTGATGCACAGCCCGCGGTGCGTGCGCTGGGGCTGGAGTTGGCGCGGCTCGCGGTGCAGGACGCAAAACGCCTGCCGGCCGACCTGCTCCCGCGCGTCCGCGATCTGCTTTCCGCGCCGACGCCTTCGGTGCGCCTGGCAGCCGTAAAAACCGTCGCCGCCCTGCGCGATCCGGAAGACGAGGCGCGGCTCCTGCAGATGCTGCCCGTCGAGACCGATCGGGACGTGCGCATCGCAGTCGTCGGCAGTCTGGGATTCACCGGCAGCGGCCGCTCGGCGGGCCAACTGCTGGCGCTGCTGGCCGACGCCGACACCAGCGTGGTCGACGAGGCGGTCGCGTCGCTCGGACGGCTGGCGGAGCGCGGCGTGCTCGATTCGATTCTGCGCGCTTCGGTGGCCGACGAAATTCGCACCCGGCTCTCCGCCGCCCCGCGCGAGGACGTGCGGATCCGCGAGCGGCTGCTGGATGCTGCCGCGAAACTCGCCGACGCGGGATTCGCATCCGCGTTTGTCGCGGCGCTCGAGCCCGGCGAACCGCCGACGCTGCGCCTCGCCGCCTTGCGCGGCTTGGTCGGGCTGCTCGACCCGCGCCGCAGCACCATGTCGCAGCCGGTCAACGGCGCAGCGCGCGAGCGCGAGCTCCTGATCGACGCCCTCATCGCCCAGTCCTCCGACGCCGATCCGGCGGTGCGGCGGCTAGCCATCGAGACGCTGGCCGCGATCGCCGCGAGTGACATACACCTGGCGGCGCTGTGGTCGCGCATCGACCCCGCGGCCGAGCCGGACGAAGCGATTCGCGGCATCGCGTGGGACGGTGCGGTGCGCGTGCTCGCCACGCGCCCGCCTGAAGAAATTGAGCTTTGGATCGCGCGGCTGCCGATCCACGAACGCCCGGCCGAACACGCGCTCGAGCTCTGGCTCGCCGCCGAGAATCACCTGCAATCGCGGGCCGAGCAGCGTGAAGCGCTGGGCCTCGTGCGCTCGCAACTGGCGGCGCAGCGTGCGGCAGCGGGGCAGATCGACGAGGCTCTCGCGACTTACGCCACCGCGTTGCGCGATCTGCTCGCCGTGCAGTCGCCGCAGACGGTCTCGACGACGGTCGCCATGCTGACGCTCGCGCTCTCCACGCAGCGCTACGACAGCTCGCTGGCCGCCAACCTTCGGCTCGAGTCAGCCGAGGTTGACCAGGAGCAAGTCTGGTCGGGTTTGCACGCCGAGCTTGAGCGACAGCTCACGCCTGAGTCCGCCGCGATGATCCTGCGCTCGGTCGAGCAGCTCGCCGGCTCGCGGCCGAACTGGCTGCCGGAACTTGCGTGGGACCAACTGGCGGAGCTCGAGCGCCGGGCACGCGCCGTGCTGCCGCCGCAGTCGCAAGCGACGCCCTGACTCGGGCGGCAGTTCGTCACCGCCGGTGCCTGCCGAGTGGCGTCACCTGCAACCGGCGCCGTTTCGGCGGGTAAGCACCAAGAGACATGAGAGGTGCGACTATGCATACGCTGAAGCTCTCGCGGCGTTTCCTACTGGGTCTCGCGCTTGCCTGCGGCGGTTCGCTGGTCGCAGCAGCGCAACAGACTTCGGCCGACTATCCGGTCATCGGAGCGGGAGCGCTCGATCCGTTGGTCGCGTGGTCCGGTCCGGTCAGCGCCATCAAGAAGCCGGAGTTCGTTCGCATCACGGGGCGCGAGGCGTGGGAGCAGCTTTGGGAGCGCCACGAAGGCGGCGTGCGGCGCGACAATGTCGGCCGCCCGTTCGCACCCGAGATCAACTTCGAAAAGTGCGAGGTGGTTGCGATCTTCCAGGGAACGCGGACCAATTCGAACGGCGTGTTCGCGGTGCAGGTGATCGACGAACCGGATCGCATACGGTTCCGCTTTGATGAACGCACGTATCAGGTCGCGTTCGCTTTGAACGACGACGGCGCGAAACCTCCGCCGCTGCCGCCGTGCGCGCCGTACGGGCTGTTCGTGTTGCCGCGCAGCAGCAAGCCGATCGTGATCGAGGAGAATGTGCAGGGGATGAAAGACCAGCCGGCCAAGTGGAAGCAGTGCGCCGAACTGCGGTAGCAGAGCCGACCTCGCGCGGTCCCTCTGCCCCTTCGGGGCAGGTCACAATCAAATGCACTCATTCCACGGGTTACGCTGCGCCCGCGCGTACGCGGGCTACGCTTCACCCGTGGCCACCGTCCCGCGCCCCTTCGGGGCGGCTTCAGATTCCTGTTCTGCGACGACTGCCGACCCTTCAGCTACAAACAAAGATGACATTGCGTACTCCGAGGCGCACCATCCTCGTACTCGCGACGGTGGCAGTCGCCTTCCATGCGTCGTCATATCTTCGCTGCAACGCTGCCCCAGATTCTGAAGCTGCGGACCGTACGCTACATCAGTTGAAGGTATTGGCGTCCGAGATCGAAGTGCGCTGGTATTACGAAGATCGACTAGTTGTGGGCCTTCCCGAACTAATTCAAGGGCAAGAGCGCTTCGGCAAGGCCGAGGCGGCAGCTCTTCGTTACGACGCTTGGCGCTCTGAGATCCGAATTCAGCAAGCCGGCGACAAGGTGATACTGTGCAGCGCCGGCCCCGACGCGGTGTTTGGCACCGGTGACGACATCTCGCACGTCTTGGTGCTACGTCCGCGTCACGGGACGGGGATAACGCGCGCCTCGTAGTGAAGAAGTTCGCACCGGCGACCATGCAGAGTCCCCGCGTCTGCCAAGGTCGTTCTGATCCGAGCCCCGACCGGGGGGGAGCAAATCGCCCTCCTGCGGCGGTGCGAGAAAGGATTCTCGCACCATGATTCACGAGGGCGGCTTCGTCCGGGCAAATGAAATGGCGAGGGCGGCCTATGCCGAGAATGCGGTCAACGTCTGGGCCGCCGACCCGAGTCTCGGTAAGCGCGCCAATTGGTTACTCGACCCGCGACAATTCCGGCGCGGCGGCAGGCGGCAACTCGGATTTCGGCGGACGCGCCAGCAGCAGGTGCAGCGTCAACACCGCGACGCCGCCCACCAGAAGCATGTCCGCGACGTTGAACACCCACGGCCAGACCTCGCGGCCGCCCATCCAGCGCTTCGAAATCTTGAGAAAATCGCGGACAAATCCGGCCTCAGGACCCACGCTTCGCACGCGCCGCTCATACGCCGGGCGCGCGTCCGCCGGCGGCTGCACTTCCGCCGGATACTCGCGCAGCATGTAACCGCGCTCGTCGGCGGCGGCAACCTCCATGTAGATCGCGCCGTGCGGCGTCGTCAGCGGTTCGCGTTGCAGCCGCACCGTCACGCGGTCGTACATGTTTCCGAGTGCGCCGGCGATGATCGCGCCCAGCGCCACGTGCAGAAACCACTGCCGTCGCGGCGATTGCAGGAACATCCACGCCACCAGCACCAGCGCGATGCCCGACGCCACGAGAAACAGCGGCGTTTGATAGCGGCCGATGCCGAAGAGCGCACCCGGGTTCAGCATTGTCTGGAATTCGAAGACATTCGGCACGATCACGACCGTCGTGCCCTGGCGCAGCGAGTGAAACGCCCAGTACTTGCTCCACAAATCGAGCACCAGCCCGCCGATCGCGGTGATCAGCAGCCTTGCCCAGGCGGCGCGACAGGCAAGCGCGGTCGGTTCGGCGCGCATCACCGCCTGGCCCGGCACGCTCGCCGCGCCGACGCCGATCTCCTGAGCGGAATCCTGGGGTGTCGAGCTCAAGGCTATCCGCGCCGTCGCTGGCCCTGCTCGCGGGCGAGCACGTATTCGTAGCAATATTTGGTCCAGGGCTCGGCCTTCAGCCGCGCCTTGCCGATCGGCTTGCCGGTCGCGGCGCAGATGCCGTAGGCGCCGTCCTCAATTCGCTTGAGAGCCTCGTCGATCTGCACCAGCAGGGCGCGCTCGCTTTCGAGCAGCCCGAGCGCGAATTCCTGTTCGTAGTTGTCGGTGCCCAGGTCCGCCATGTGCAGCGGCATGCTGGAGAGATTGCCGGCCGCGTCCTGGCGGTTGCGGCCGAGCGCTTCGTTGCCGAGCGTGTGCACGTCGCCGCGAAGCTGGGCGCGCTTTTCGAGCAGCGTCGTGCGAAACGCTTCGAGGTCCTTGCGGTTGAGTCCGCTGCTGACCTTCACGGGCCGGGCGGCCGGAGCGGGTGTCGGCGCGGCCGGCCGGGCCTTGCCGGAGCGTCCGCCGCGCGGCTCCGAAGCTCGTACGGGAGCACTCTTGCGTTTGGCGGCCGGCTTGCCCGTCGATCGGGCCGCCGAAGCAGCCGAACGCGTCTTCGAGCCCGCCGAACGTTTTGCCGATTTCGCCACCGCCAACCCCCGCAGAGTCTCTGCAACTGCTTGCGGCACAAGAGGTAAACTCACACGACAATTCAGCAATAATATCGGCCGAACCGCCGTCTGTCAAACTCACGCCGGCGGCGCGACCAGCGTCGCACCCGGCCCGGCGCCGGTCTCAGTCCACTTCACCCGCATGCCCGTCGCCGAGTGATACACCGCACCGCAGGCCGCGGTGACGGCGTCGACCTGATCGCGTCGCACAATCGCCAGCACGCAGCCGCCGAAGCCGGCGCCGGTCATGCGTGCCCCGAGCACCCCCGCCTGCCCGTTCAGCGCATCCGCGAGCACGTCGAGCTCGCGGCACGACACTTCGTAATCATCCCGCAGCGATGCGTGCGATGCGCGCAACAGCGGCCCCAGCGCCTCCCACTCGCCTCGACGCAGCGCCGCGGCGGCCGCCTGCGTGCGCGCGATCTCGGTCGTCACATGCAGACACCGCGCGGCGACGGTCGGATCGAGTTGCTGCGCGTGAGCGCGGACGGACTCCGGCCGAATGTCGCGCAATGCCCGGATCGCGGGGTCGCGCCGCTGAAAGTACGCCACGCCCGCCGCGCATTCCTGCTGGCGCTGCGCGTAAGAGCTGGCTCCCAACTCGTGGCGCACTCCCGTGTCGCCGACGAGAAAGGAATACGCTGGGTGCTCGCAGCGGATGTACTGCAGCTCGCGATTGCGGCAGTCGAGCAGCATCGCGCAGCCGGCTCGCCCCAGCAGCGACGCCGTCTGATCCATGATTCCGCACGGCACTCCCGCGTACTCGCGCTCCGCGTCGCGACAAAGATCGATCAGCTCGCGCGTCTCCAGCGGCTCGCCGCAGATGTGCGCGAGCGCCAGCGCGCTGGCCACTTCGAGCGCCGCCGAGCTCGACAGCCCGCCGCCGACGGGCACCTCGCTGGCCACGCAGAGATCGAACCCGCCGAGTCTCGCCCCGCGCGCCCGCAGCAGCGCCGCCACACCCGCCACATAGCGTGCCCAGCCGGTCGGCGTCGGTCCCGCGACGTCCCATTCCTGCGGCGCAGCCTGCTCGCGCGAGTGAGCGCGGCACAAGCCGTCCTCGCGCGCGGCGGCCGCGACCCAGGTCGCCGCTTCGATCGCCAGCGGCAGCACGAATCCCTCGTTGTAGTCGGTGTGCTCGCCGATCAGATTCACGCGACCCGGAGCGCGCGCCAGCGCCGCCGGCCCGACCGCGAACGTGCCCCGCAGCAGCGCACACACTTCCGCGTGCAGCGCGCTCAACACGTACGACCTGAATGCGGGCGAAAACTGACCGCGGCGTGACGGAACGAACAGCCGTTCAGCGTGCGAGGCCGAGGAAGGACGCGACGCGTCAACCGACTACCGCAGCTCGCCGCGGAGCGTCGTCGGCGCTAGCACGATACTGCGAACCGGAGCCGTCGTGGCATCGCGCGGCTTCTCGATGATCACGTCGGGGTCGACGCCCTCGCTGCCGCTGCCCGTGTCCGTGGTGCCCTCGAAGAGCGGCCGGATCGCATCCGCGAGAAAATCGATGAACGTCGGCGTCTGGAACGCGAACACCAGCGACGTGAACATCGTGTCGAGCATTGCATCCGCCCAGCGAATGCGGAAGCTCGGCTCGTCGGCGGCATCCTGCGCCGCACTTTCGACCTTCGCATCGGTTGCTGCGGGCTCACGCGACTGGCTGGTTGAGCCATCGGCGGGAAACACGTCGTTAATGTCGATCCCCGCTGACTCGAGCAGCGCGATCACTTCCGGCGTGATGTTGGAAGGAATGGCCGAATCGCCGCCGGTGCTGCCGCCGAGACCGCCCAGCAGCCCGCCCAGGTCCAGCCCACCGGTGAGTGAGTCGAGCAGGCCGCCGCTCAGCAAATCGCTCAGCGAATCGGTTCCGGTCGAATCGTCGGTTTCCGCATCAGCATCTTCGTCGCTGCCGGTATCGTCTCCACGCTGACGGCTCAGCCGCTCGTTCGCGAGTTCCTGATGCCGCGACAGCGCCTGTTGGATGGTGTTGCCGGGGGCGCGCTCCGCGACCGCACCGGGGGCGACGTTCTGAAACGGAGTGCGATCGCTTACCGACGACGTCGTCGTCTGAGCGAAAGCCGCACCTGCGAATGAACCGATGACAAGGCCGAGAATGTACAGACGCATGCCGAGCCCTCTTGAAGGTCTGATGCCCTCAAACTCCGTAAGTATACCTACGAAATCACGCGAGCCAATGCTCCGCCGACGGCCGGCGTCGTTCGTAATTGCTGCACCCATCGTATTCCTATTGCTCACATCGGCTTGCGAACAGGCAGCGGATCGCCCGGTCGCGGGGAGATTGCCTGGAGAGTCCGTTGATGTCGTTTTTATTGGACCACCGCTGGCCCACCCCGAAAATCGCCTGCTCCGAATCGGGGCCGAGCGCGAAGCGGCGTCGGCCGACAAGTCGATCCGCGTCACCTGGGAAGCCCCGCGGGACAGCGGTCCCGCCGCTCTTCACGAGGCCCTCGACGCCGCCCGACACAGGAAACCGGCTGCCATCTGCGTCTGGTCCGAAGACCCGACCTTCGCGATCGCAAACCCGGGGGCGCCGCTGATCACGGTCGGCGCGATCCCGCCGCATCCCGCCGCGTTCGGCACTGTGTTGTTCGAAGCCGGCCGTGCAGCCGAGCCGCTCGCGCACGCGCTTGCGACAATCGAACGGCCGCCGATCACATTCGCGCTGGCGTGGGTCGGCGTGTTCGAACTCGACACCCAGACCCGCGTCGACGCGGCGCTGAAACGCACCGTCTCGCTCAAGCGGCTCGGCGAACGCCGCTGTGCGGCCGGCATGGAAGTTGCTGGCGCGATCGCCGAAATCGCCGACGAGTATCCGACCGTCGAGCTCGGCGTAGTTCTGGCAGCGCACTCGCTCGACGCTGCGATGCTGGCCTCGCTCGCGCCTTCCCGACCCATAGTGATCAACAGCGCACATCCGAGTTTCTGGCCCTGGCTCCGCGACGGCCGCGCGCTGCGTCTGAGCGGCGGCTCCGCGGCCCAGGCCGGGGCAGCAGCCATGCGGCTCGCGCTCCGCGCGGTTCTCGAGGGCGATCGCCCGCAATACCCGGTGCGCATCGAGCCGCGCGTGCTCGCCGCAGCCGATTTGGGCGCCTTCATCGCCGAGTTGGAGCGGCAGACCGGGCTGTCGGAAGCAGAGTTGATGTTGCCCGTCGTGGCGCAGCCCTAGCAGCACCGGTTCGAAATCGCGCAGTCAGCCTTGCGCGGGCGTAGGGTGGGCCGTGCCCACCATCCTTGGATTCGCGCACGGCGAGAATAGAGGCTGGGTCGTGCCCGCCAATTCCGTTGTAAGGTGGGCCGTGCCCACCAATTCTTGATCCGTCGACAGCTAGAATCGTAACCAGTCGAACCCGCGCAATCCCAACGATCGGGAGCCGCGTCGATGTGCCTTGCGATTCCGGCGGAGATCGTCTCGCTCGAGCCCGACGGCTGCAGCGCCGTGGCGGACGTCCTCGGTTTGCGCCGGATGATCAACACCATGTTGGTGGACGGCGCGCCGCTTCAAGCCGGCGACTGGGTGCTCGTCCATGTCGGATTCGCGATGAACCGCATCGACGCCGACCGCGCTCGCGAACAACTCGCCCTCCTCGAGCGTCTCGGCTCCGCGGCCGAGGCGCGGCGTGAACTCGATCCGAGCGCGCCGCCGGGAGTCGTGCCGTGAAATTCGTCGACGAGTTTCGCGACGCCGCTCCGATCCGTCAGACGCTGCACGAGATTGCGCAGCTCGCCGACCCCGCCCAACCCTGCCGCATCATGGAAGTGTGCGGCGGTCACACGCACGCGATCTTTCGCTTCGGATTGCATGAGCTGCTGCCGCCCGGAATCGAGCTGATACACGGTCCGGGCTGCCCGGTCTGCATGCTGCCCCCGGCGCGAATCGATCTCGGGCTTCGGCTTGCGCAGGAAAGCGACGGCATTTTCACCGCGTTCGGCGATGTGCTGCGCGTGCCGGGGCGCGTAAGCAGTCCGCTCGAGGCCAAGGCGCGCGGGCTCGACGTGCGCATGGTCTACTCGCCGCTCGACGGGCTCGCGCTCGCAGAGCGCATGCCCGATCGCTCCGTGCTGTACTTCGCGATCGGTTTCGAAACCACCGCGCCCGCAACCGCCGTCACGCTGCAGCTCGCGCGACAGCGCGGCGTGCGCAACTTCTGCGTGCTGTCCAATCACATCCTTATCCCGCCTGCGCTGCGCGTCCTGTTGCAGCGCACAGACCTGCGCGTCGACGCGTTCATCGGCCCCGGTCACGTTTCGACTGTCATCGGCTGCCGGCCCTACGAATTCGTCGCGCGCGAGTTCGGACGCCCGGTTGTCATCGCCGGCTTCGAGCCGCTCGATCTGTTGCAGGCGATTCTGCTGATTCTGCGCCAGCGGCGGGCCGGCGTCGCGCGCGTCGAGAATCACTATCGCCGCGCAGTGTCCGACGAGGGCAATCTCGCGGCGCGGCGCGCGATGGACGAGGTGTTTGAGGCGCGCGACGGATTCGAATGGCGCGGCCTCGGAACCCTGCCCGATTCGGGGCTCGCGCTGCGGCCGACGTTCGCCGCCTGGGACGCGGAGCGCGTGTCGTCGACCACGGGGTTCGAGTCGGAACTCGCGACCGCGCGGCGTGAAGTCGGCGAGGACGAACCGGCGCTTCCGTGCGGCGACGTGCTCGCAGGCGTGATGAAGCCGCGCCGCTGCCCACATTTCGGCACGCGCTGCACACCGGAGCGCCCGCTGGGCGCGCTCATGGTCTCGGCCGAAGGCGCCTGCGCCGCCGAGCACCGATTCGCACTGCACCCGCTCACTGTTCCTGTCGATTCGTCGACGTAGCGCGTCATCCAGATGTATGCCGATGTGTTTGTCGATCCTGGTGCGACAATCCTTGGATCCTGGTGCGAGAATTCCTTCTCGCACCTCTGATCCGAGCCCCGAACGTGAGAGTGAGGGGTTTCTTTCCTGGTGCGAGAATCACATCTCGCGCGACCGCGGGGCCACGAAGACTCAGCGCTGGGGGACCGGCCTCTGGCCGGTCTGAGCCCTCCAAGATTGGACCCTGATTCCCGCTGCGCGGGAATGGAGGGGACGGGCGAGGACGCCCAACCCACCCACATGAGGACCGCGCGAGGACGCCCATCCCACCCAGACCGACAATTGCATGCCCATCCGCCAAACGCGCCCCGCGCCGCGCCGGGCCGACCCCGCGAGTATCCTCTTCACGGAACCCTTGCGCGAGACAGCCCGATTTTCGACGCGTCCATCATCTCCATGACTCACGGTGCCGGCGGGCTCGCCACACGCCGCCTCATCGATGAGTTGCTGCGCCCGCGCTTTGCCAACCCGCTGCTCGACGCGCTCGGCGACGCTGCCATCCTCGAGCGCCCCGGCGAGCGGTTGGCCTTGACCACCGACAGCTTCGTCGTGCACCCGCTGCGATTTCCCGGCGGCTCGATCGGCGAGCTCGCCGTGAACGGCACGATCAACGACCTGGCCGTCAGCGGGGCCCAGCCGCTCGCGCTCACCACCGCGTTCATTCTCGAAGCGGGGCTGCCCATCGAAACTCTGCAACGCGAGATCGACGCCGCAGCCCGCGCCGCAGCCGCGGCGGGCGTGCCGATCGTCGGCGGCGACACCAAGGTCGTCGAATCCGGCCGCGCCGACGGGCTTTACCTCTGCACCAGCGGCCTCGGCGTGGTCGACCCCCGCGCCCGGCTCGGCCCGCAGTTCGTACAGCCGGGCGACCGCGTCCTGCTTTCAGGCCCCATCGGCGACCACGGTATCACCATTCTCGTCGCACGCGCCGCGCTCGATCTCGCGTCCGACGAACTGCGCAGCGACACGCGCAGCCTGGTTCCGCTCACTGCGACACTGCTCGACGCCTGCGGCGATCGTCTGCGCTGGATGCGCGACGCGACCCGCGGCGGCGTCGCAACGGTGCTCAACGAGCTGGCCGCGGCGGCGGGCGTCGCAATCGAGCTGCACGACGACGCGCTGCCCATCCGCCCGGTCGTGCGCGGTGCGTGCGAGCTGCTCGGGCTCGACCCGCTGCACGTCGCCAACGAGGGCCAGTTCGTCGCCATCGTTTCGCGCGACGCCGCCGCGCACGCCCTGACTCAACTGCGCGCCACGCCGGGCGGCGAACACGCCGTCGACGTCGGCGAAATCGTCAGCGGGCCGCGGGGCCAGGTCCGCTCGGTGACGCCCTACGGCGGCCGCCGCGCCATCGACGTTCTGGTCGGCGATCCCCTGCCGCGCATCTGCTGACGCCCGTGAGCGCAGACCTCCACGCAGTTCGAGTCCACGTGCGCGGCATTGTGCAGGGCGTGGGATTCCGGCCGTTCGTGTTGCGCCTGGCGCGGCGCTGCGACGTGCGCGGATGGGTGCGCAATGAGGCCGACGGCGTTTGGATTCACGCCGAGGCGTCAGGCGAACAACTCGCGCGATTCCTCGAAGCGCTGCGCAGCGAGGCTCCGCCCGCCGCGCGAATCGTCGACGTCCGCGCGACGCCGACGGCGCCTTCGAACGCCCCCGATTTCGCGATTACGAGCAGCGAATCCGGCGCCGGCGCGACGACCGCGATTTCGCCCGATCTGTGCGTGTGCCCCGACTGCCTGCGCGAGATGCGCGATCCGCGCGACCCGCGCTTCGCGTACCCCTACATCAATTGCACCAACTGCGGCCCGCGCTTCTCGATCGTTCTGCGGCTGCCCTACGACCGCGAGAACACGGTCATGCGCGACTGGCCGCTGTGCCCTGTCTGCCACGAGCAGTACGCCGACCCCGCCGATCGCCGCTTCCACGCGCAACCGATCGCGTGTCCGCGCTGCGGTCCGTGCTATCAGCTCTTCGCCGAAGGCGCGCTGCAGGCCCAGCGCGACGAGGCGATCCGCGCCGCCGCCCAGCGGCTGGCGCGCGGCGAGATTCTCGGGATCAAGGGCGTCGGCGGCTATCACGTCGCATGCGACGCGCGCAACGCGCGCGCGATCGAGCAGCTTCGCGCCCGAAAATTCCGCAAGGAAAAGCCGTTCGCATTGATGGCCGCTTCGCTCGCCCAGGCCCACGAGCTTGTCGCGCTCACGCCGCGCGCCGCCGATTGGCTGCTCAGCGTGGCGCGCCCGATCGTGCTGGCGCCGCGGCGCGGCGATCTGACCGGGGTCGCGCCCGGGCTGAACGAACTGGGCGTGATGCTGCCCTACGCTCCGCTGCACGAGCTGCTCTTCGACGCCGGCGCGCCCTCGCCGCTCGTGCTCACCAGCGCCAACCGCTCCGCCGAGCCGATCGCGTTCGAGGATGACGACGCCCGCAGCCGGCTTGGCCCATTGTGCGATGCGCTGCTGATCGGACAGCGCCCGATCGCGCGCCGGGTGGATGATTCCGTCGTCGCCGTCCGCGGATCGCACGAACTGGTGCTGCGTCGCGCCCGCGGCCTGGCTCCGCGCGCCGCTGCTCGCCTGCCCTCGCAGCGCCCGATCCTCGCGGTCGGCGCTGATCTGAAGAACTGCGTTGCGCTAAACGTGGATGGCGAGCTGCTGGTCGGTCCGCACATCGGCGATCTCGACGACGCCGCGACTCGGGAGGCTTTCGAACGCGCCATCGACGATCTGCTCGCAATGTACGACGTCGACCCGGCGACGCTGATTGTGGCGCACGACGCACATCCGCAATATTTCTCCACGCGTTACGCGCTGGCGCGACCCGCCGCCCGCCGCGTCGCGATCCAGCACCACGCCGCACACGTCGCCGCCACACTCGTGGAGCGCGGCGAATTCGATCGGCGTGCGGTCGGCCTGGCGCTCGATGGCACGGGCTACGGCACGGACGGCGCGATCTGGGGCGGCGAGGTGCTCGTCGGTTCCGCAAAGGACGGCTTCTCGCGCCACGCGCACTTGCGCTATGTGCCCTTGCCGGGCGGCGACGCCGCAACACGCCGCCCCGTGCAGTGCGCTGCCGCCTATCTCGCGACCGCCGAGCCGGAGGCGCTGCTGCGGCCGCCGTTTGATTTTCCGCCCACGTTCCTGGATGCGGTGCGCATGGTGAACAGCGGCATGCGCTGCTTCGTGTCGAGTTCGACCGGTCGCCTGTTTGACGCCGCGGCCGCCGTTCTGGGCTTCACTCGCGAGATCAGCTACGAAGGCCAGGCAGCGATCTGGCTCGAGCAGTTGGCGCTCCCGGTGGCGCCGGCCGAGCCGTACGACCTCGAGCCGCTGCATCCGGCCTCGTTGATCGAGCGGCTGGTGCAGGAGCGCCGCGCGGATGTCGCGCTCTCGCGCATCGCGGCCCGCTTTCATGGCACGGTGATCCGATGGTTCGCCGACGCGGCGCGCGCGGCGCTGCACGCGGACGCCGACGGCGTGGTGCTCACCGGCGGCGCGATGCAGAACTCGATCCTGCTTGCGGGCCTGACCGCGGAACTGGAACCCGCCGCGCCGGTGCTCGTAAGCCGTGAGCTGCCCGTCAACGATGGCGGAATCTGCGCCGGACAGGCCGCGCTCGCCGTGTTCGCCCCGACCTGAGCCGCAACCGAACCGCGCCGTCGCCGCGAGCGTAGCATGTCCAAAAAAGGAGTTCACTCTGTCAGAAAGCACCAAACTCGCATTCGCTCTCGTCAGTTGGCCTGTCGCAATCGTGCTCGCGCTCGTCGGCGTCGCGATCGCGCTTCTGCTCGCGCGGCAGAAGCGCCGCCTCGTCGCCTGGCACGTACTGCTGGGTTTCGGCGTGGCCGGCGGCCTGCTGTTCGTTGCACTCGGCGCCATGGTCGTCACCGGCCGCACCTTCGGCGGATTCGGACTGATCCGCCTGGCGTATTTCTTCGTCATCGCGGCGTGCGCCGGTTTGATCACCATCGTCTGCGTTTCACGCTTTAGGAGCGGCGTCTCGCGCGGCGCGGCAATGCTGGCGGGCGTTGCGGTCGGGATTCTGGCGCTGTGTGCGCACGTGTCGTGGATCGAGCCATACCGGCTGCGCGTCGAGCGTGTGGCCGTTCCGCTGGCGAACCATCCGCCGCGCGTCGAGCCGCTGCGCGTGGTGGTGATCGCCGACATTCAGACGGATTCTGTCACCGCCTACGAACGCGGCGCCGTGCAGTTGGCGCTGGCGGAGCAGCCGGATTTGGTTGTGCTGCCCGGCGACTTTTTCCAGGGTTCTGACGCCGACTGGCAGAGCCAGCGCAGCGCCTGGCGCGAACTGTTCAAACCGCTGCGCGCCCCTGGCGGCGTCTACGCGTGTCTGGGCAACATCGATCCCGAGCACCGCGCCGCCGAATTGTTCGCTGGAACCGAAGTGCGGCTGCTGCGGAACGAGGTGGTCGAGACGTTCGTGCGCGGGCGGCGGGTGGCGATCGGCGGCGTCGACTGGCACTATGACGCACCCGCGGCACGCGCGGCGCGGGCGCGGCTGGCGACGCGTGACGCGGATCTGCGGATTCTGCTGGCGCACACGCCGGACGCCGCGCTCGACGCCGCTGCGCCGCGCGTCGACCTCGTGATCAGCGGTCACACGCACGGCGGGCAGATGGTGGTGCCGGGGATCGGCCCGCCGTTGACGTTTGCGCGCGTGCCGCGCCAGGTGGCCGCCGGCGGTCTGCACACGTTGAACGGGCAGGCGCTGTATGTGTCGCGCGGCGTGGGGTTCGAGCGCGGCCTGGCGCCGCCGATGCGTTTCTGGTGCCCGCCGGAGCTGACGCTGCTCGAATTCGGCGCAATCGAGTAGCGCGGCTCGTCGGCTGCGCGATTCGCCGCGATAATCCGCGAATGGCTCGCACGAAGCGCCGCACAACCCGCTCTCCGCGCAGCGCTGCGCGGCGCTCCGGCGCGCCGGTCCGCCTGGCGACGACCTACTGGGACGCAACCCGCGAACCCCTCTACTGCCTGGTCTTTCTGCTGCCGATGGTGCTTGTCTACGAGTTCGGCGCGATCATGCTGCGGCCGGCAGTATGGCCGGAGCAGCAGTTGTTCGCGCAAAGCCTGGTCGAGCGCATCCTGGAATGGTTCGGGGCGGTGGGCTTCTGGGCGCCGGGTGTGCTGCTGCTGGCGACGCTGCTGATCTGGCACCTGCTGGCGCGCCACTCCTGGCAGATGCGGGCCTGGATTCCGCTGCTGATGGCGGTCGAGTGTCTGCTGCTCACGCTGCCGCTGTTCATGCTGGATCAGGTGCTGCTGCAGATTGCGGCGCTCTCGACGCCGGAGGTGAAGCTGCGGCTGCTGCTGTCCATCGGCGCCGGCATCTACGAGGAACTGGTGTTTCGGTTGTATCTGATCGTGGGGCTCGCATCGCTGCTGGCGGACGGACTGCGCATACCGAGGAAATTCGCGACACCGGCCGCGGCGGCGATGTCGGCGATTGCATTTGCGGTGTGTCACATTCACCCGATCGGCTCGGCCGAGTTCACCTGGCCGACGTTCCTGTTCTACTGCGCCGCGGGCGGGTACTTGGCGCTGCTGTTCGTGCAGCGCGGGCTGGGCATCTCGACGGGATGCCACACGGCGTACAACCTGCT
>CAYMBL010000014.1:0-92240 GCA_964388675.1 uncultured Planctomycetales bacterium | reverse complement strand
GAACACGTTCTCGTCGTATCAGGACCTGTTCGGCGGCAACGCGGAGGGCGCGGGCTCGACCGGCACCGGCGCCAACGCCAGCCCGATCGGCGTCGGCTACAACAACAGCAACACCGCCGGCATCCTGGGCGGCACCAACGCGGCCGATCAGTCGGCGGCGCTGGCGGTCGACACCGGCCTCGAGCTCAGCATCGATCTCGCTGACCTCGGCAGCCCGGCCGGCGCGTTCGGCGTGATGGTGTTCCAGAACAACCAGGGCCACAACTACGCGTCGAACCAGTTCCTCGGCGGTCTGGCCGCCCCGCAGGGCAACCTCGGCGGCGACGGGTTCGGCGGCTTCACGGGCACGCTCGACCTGAACATGAACAATTACGCCGGGAACCAGTGGTTCTCGGTGCCTGAGCCGACGACCCTGAGCCTGCTGGCGCTGGGTGGTTTGGCGATGCTGCGCCGCCGCAACTAGCGGTCGCGCCCCGCGCCGAATATCGGCGCGATTCAGATCGCGAGAGGCCCGCGGCGTGCGATGAGCGCGCGGCGGGCTTCGCGCTTTCCGGATTGAACGAACAAGTGCGTCCGCGTCCGGTTATCGCAGCGAGGCTTAGATCTATGCACACAGATCATGTGACTCTCAGATGAGTCGCCCTTTCAGGGCTCGCGCGAACGACGGGTCGAATTCCCAGGGCGTTGCCCTGGGCTGAAGCTGAGTGGCCCCGTTGGGGCCAAGATTGGCAGGCCGACCATGTCCAGCCGAGAACGGGGGGCGGCCAAGACCGACGAGAGGCCGTTACCCCCGGCGCACTCGGCGCGATGCCCGCGGACGATCTGTACAAGCCCGTTCCGAGAAGTCCGCGCGTCGAAAATTGCAGAGCGAGCCGTAAGCCGAATTCTGTGCCGACGCTTGCGCATCGGCGACGGCCATTCATCTGGGATCGCCATCGCTGGCGACCTCTAGCACCCTACCCGGGGCTGCGAACGAGCCGGGCGCTCTCGCCCCCTACATGGGCTTGCTGGCGGTGGGGTTTGCCGTGCCGCGACTGTCACCAGCCGCGCGGTGCGCTCTTACCGCACCATTTCACCCTTACCCGGCGAAGCGCCGGGCGGTGTATTTTCTGTGGCACTTTCCCTGGAGTCGCCTCCGGTGGCCGTTAGCCACCACCGTGCCCGGACCAGTTCGGACTTTCCTCTGCCGCAAGCGGCAGCGGCCGTCTGGCCCACTCTGCGCGGGGAATTCTACCCGCGATCGACTGGGTGGACCGGTCCGCGCTGAGCGCGTCGCGTCATTCGGGCAGCTTGGCCTCGACCCAGGCGCGCGCGGCCTCGAGCGCAGCCGGGAGTTTCTCTGGGTTTTTTCCGCCTGCCTGCGCCATGGTCGGAGGGCCGCCGCCGCCGCCGTCGACGAGCGGCGCCACGGCTTTGATCCAGTCGCCGGCCTTGACGCCGCGCTGGATGAGGTCGTCGGTGACGGCTGCGAGCAGGGTGGCCTTTTCGCCGCGCGTCGCCAACAGGATGGCGGCGCTGCGTGCCTTCTGCTTCAGCGCGTCGCAGAGCGTCTTGAGCGAATCGAGCGGCGCTTCGGGGACTTCGGCGACGATGAGCGAGCTGTCGCCGCGGCGCACCGCCTGTGCCAGCAGCGAATCGGCGTGTGCCAGTGCGTCGCGCGCCGAAGTGCTGGCGGCGGCCCGTTGCTGCTTTTTCAGCATCGCCTGCAGTTCTTCGAGCAACGCGCGGATCGCCTGGCGATCGACCACGCGCAGCGTGGCCGAGTTCAGCTCTTCCTGCACGCCGCTGAGATCGTCGGCCAGCGAATCGGGGGCGTTGCCGGCCCGAGCGGCGGCCAGGAGCTGCTGCGTGCGCTCGCGCAGTGCGGCGCCGAATTCAATCGCAAGTTGCGCGCTGAGGCCGGTTACGCCGACGACGCGCCGGATGCCCTTGGCCACGCCTTCCTCGGCGACGAGGGCGAAGCGCTCGATTTCGCCGGTCGCGGCGACGTGCGTGCCGCCGCAGAACTCGATCGAGAATTTTCGCCAATCGGCGCGAGTGGGGTTGGCGAGCAGGTCGTCGACGGGAACGCCGATGGAAACGACGCGCACCGTGTCGGGGTATTTTTCGCCGAAGACGGCGCGCAGTCCGTGAATGCGCAGGGCGTCGGCCTGCGGCGCCTCGCGCGCGTGAACGGTCAGATTTTGCGTGATCTGGGCGGCGCAGAGTTCCTCGACGCGCGCGAGCTGATCGGTCGCCAGCGGCGCGGGGTTCGCGAAATCGAAGCGTGTGCGGTCGGGGTCGACGAGCGATCCGCGCTGCTGCACGTGATCGCCAAGCACGTCGCGCAGCGCCCAGTTGAGAATGTGCGTGGCGGTGTGATTGCGGCGCGTGGCTTCGCGCCGGGCGTCGACGCGCTGCTCGATCTCGTCGCCGACCGCGATGCGGCCCTGCACAAGGGTGCCAAATAGCGCCACCGTGCTTCCGAATCGCTGCACCGCCGCGACGTCAAAGCGCAACCCGGGGCCGGTGAGCTGTCCGACGTCGCCGACCTGGCCGCCTTGCTCGGCGTAGAAGCAGGTGCGATCGAAGACGACCGCGGCTTCGGCCCCGATCGTGATCGCCTGTCCGGACTCCGACAGCAGGGTTTCGCCGCCGGAGTCGAGCTGCACGATCGCGCGCACGCGCCCGCGGCAGCGATCTTCGGCGTATTTCGGAGAGTCGTCGGTCGGGCCGAAGGGCGTCACGAGCTCGGGCTTGTGCAGCGTCGGCGCGCCGTGGCCGGATGCGCCGCCGGCGCGGGCGCGCTGTCGCGCCTCGTCCATGCGGCGTTCGTACTCTCCGATATCGACGCTCAGGCCGCGCTCCTGGGCCATGATCTGCGTGAGGTCGATGGGAAAGCCGAAGGTGTCGTGGAGCTTGAAAGCGTCCTCGCCGCGAATCTCGCGATGGTGGTCGTGTGCGGCCTGTTCTGCGGCGTCGTTGAAGAGCGCGATGCCGCGGTCGAGCGTGCGGCCGAAGGATTCCTCTTCCTCGCGCAGCGCGTCGACGACGCGTGCGACTCCGCCCGCCAGCGACGGAAACGCCTCGCTCATCACGTCGACGACGGTCGGCGCTAGCTCGCAAAGGAACGGCCGTTTCAAGCCGAGGTATTGCCAGCCGTAGCGCACCGCGCGGCGCAGGATGCGGCGCAGGACGAATCCTCGGCCGTCCTTGTCGGGGACGCAGCCGTCGCTGATCGCGAACGTCAGCGTGCGCGCATGGTCGGCGATCACGCGATACGCGACGTCGCGCATCACGCCGGCCTGGTGCGTCGCGGCGTCGGGGTCGCTCTCCATGCGGCCCGCGTAGGCCGGCGCGCCGCTGACGCGCTGAATCGCGTCGAAGATCGGCGTGAATACGTCCACGTCGTAGTTGCTGCGTCTGCCCTGCACGATGCGCGCGATGCGCTCGAAGCCCATGCCCGTGTCGACGTGTTTGGCGGGCAGGGGAGTGAGCGCTCCGTCGGCCCCGCGATTGAACTGAATGAACACGAGATTCCAGAATTCGATCACGCGTTCGTCGCCGGCGTTGACGAGCGCGGCACCGCTCTTGTCGGGCGTCAGGTCGATGTGAATCTCGCTGCACGGGCCGCACGGCCCGGTGTCGCCCATCTCCCAGAAGTTGTCCTTCTTGTTGCCGGGGTGCACCTGCCCGGCGGGCAGGCCGGCGATCTGCATCCACAGTTCGCGGGCTTCGAGGTCGGGCTCAAGCCCTTCGGCCGGGTCGCCGCCGAAGTAGGTCGCGTGCAGTCGCGAGGGTTCGAGCCCCCAGACCTTGGTGATCAACTCCCAGGCCCAGGCGATGGCGTCGCGCTTGAAGTAGTCGCCGAACGACCAGTTGCCGAGCATTTCGAAGAAGGTGTGGTGGTAGGTGTCGTGGCCGACGTCGTCCAGGTCGTTGTGCTTGCCGCCGGCGCGGATGCACGGCTGGCTGTTGGCGGCGCGGCGCAGGCGGCCGAACTCGGTCGCACGGTCGGCGGTGCCGAGAAACAGCGGCTTGAACTGGTTCATCCCCGCGTTCGTGAAGAGCAGCGTGGGATCGTCGTAGGGAATCACGGACGAGCCGGGCACGTGCGCGTGGCCGCGCGCGGCGAAGAACTCGATGAACTCGCGGCGAATCTGGGCGGCGCTGCGCGACACGCGTGCTCCTTGGCGGCGACACCGGGCGCGGCGGAGCGGGTGGGATTCAACGCCCGAACGGGCGACCCGCGCGGCGCCGGGACGCCGACGGGCGGCATCATATCGCGGCCCGCGCGGCGGCGCGGCTTGTCGGCAGGGCGGCGAGAGCGCACAATGTTCGACTCGTCGCGACGGGCTTGCCCGCGCGGCGCCGGAGAGGTGCCAGAGCGGCTGATCGGGCCGGTTTCGAAAACCGGTGTGCCCGTAAGGGTACCGGGGGTTCGAATCCCCCCTTCTCCGCGTGCGAAGGGGTCGCGTGCCAGTCGCGCGACCCCACGCCGCGCGCCGCGGTTCACCTCGCCGGCGGGCGAGGCGGCAACTCCACCTGGTATCCGAGCAGGTCGTAAAGCTCCTGCCGCGTCTGCATGCGATCAACAAAGCCGCGCTGCGTGCCGGCGTTCTTCAGCTCCGACAGCGCCTGCTCAATCGCCTTCATCGCGACGCGCTGCAGCGTGACCGGGAAGATCACCATCCGATAGCCCATCGCGGCGAAATCGGCGACGGAGTAGAACGGCGTCTGGCCGAACTCCGTCATGTTCGCCAGCAACGGCGCCGGCACATCCTTCGCGAAGCGCTCGAATTCCTCGCGCGATTTGAGCGCCTCGGGGAAGATCGCATCGGCGCCGGCCTTCAGATACGCATGCGCCCGCTCGACCGCGTCGTCATAGGTCGTGACGCCGCGCGCGTCCGTGCGGGCGATGATCAGGAAGTCGGGATCGCGCCGTGCGGCGGCGGCGGCCGCGACGCGCGCGCAGAATTCCTCGCGCGGCACGACGGTCTTGCCGGGCAGGTGCCCGCAGCGCTTGGGGAATTCCTGGTCCTCGAGATGCAGGCCGGCCAGGCCGGCGCGCTCATACTCCTCGACCGTGCGGGCGGCGTTCTCGGCGGCCGTGCCAAAGCCGGTGTCGGCGTCGGCGATGATGGGGATCGAGGTGACGGCGGCACAGCGCGTGGCGTGTGCGGCGGCCTCGGTGAGCGTGGTCATGCCGACGTCGGGCACGCCGATGACGCTGTTGCTGAGTACGGCGCCGCTGAGGTACATGGCGTCGAAGCCCATGCGCTCGATGAGCCGGGCGGACAGCGCGTTGATCGCGCCGGGCATCAGGACGCAGCGGTCACGGAGCAGAGCGCGCAGACGGGCAGGGCGGGACGGGTTCATCGAATCCTCCGGCGGCGGCCGCGCCGCGTTACGGAGCATACGGGGAACGCGGGGATGCGCGGTGCGGGTTGGCACCGAAGGAATGTACGAGTTCAGTGAATCACAGAGTCTTGTGTATCGGCTCAATCCCGAATGGGTTGCGATGTCGGCGCCGCCTGCGAACTGACGGGCGTATAGATGCGCTGAGATGCTGGGGACGGGTCGGTTTGCGCCGTCGGAGGCGAACACGACGTAACCGAGCATCGCCCAACGAACAGCATTACGACCGCGACGACAATCGGCGCAAGAAGCTTTTCCAAAAAGAACATTCGTACTCTCTCGCGTCGATGCTTCTGATCCTCGGCCGCTCGCAGCGCCTCTTGTTCGGTTCGGCGTCTTGTTTCGATCTCCGCCAACTCGGCCTGCCGCTTCGCGTTGGCCGCTGCATCGACTCGGAGTCTCTCGGGAAGCGCCCGAAGTTCGGTGACGGCAACGCGTCCAACATTCGTAATGTTGGCGTGAAAGTTCTCCTCGTCGCCGAGAACCTGCTGGATTTTCACCCATCCGCGCATTTCCAGGCGACGGCAACCGTTGGCCACATCGCCGACTGTGAGGGACAGGTCAGCAGCGATTTCGTGAAACGCTACAATCCAATGCTTTTTGTCATACTTCGCAAGGCATTCGAGCACCCTAGCTTCCTGCTCGCTCAGGCTTGCAACCTCAATTTCCACTTCTTGGCCCCCAAAATCCACGGGCAATGCGAGTCTCCCGGCGTAGAGTCGTCGTCGGTGCCCGAGCTTTGAAGTCCCGACGATGTTTCAATCGGGAGTGGATGGGAATCGAACCCACCAAGCACTGCGGGTGCAGCGCTTCAGCGGTTTTGAAGACCGAGGGACCCACCAGGCGTCCGGACACTCCCGAAGACATCCTACCGCGCGGGCAGGACGGTCGCGGATGGGGCGCGGGCGTTTCAGAGCGACGTCGTGCCGATCGGATCGGACTGCGGCGCTTCGGCAGCCGCGGCGGATTCACAGTAATGCGTCGGCCAGGCGCTCGGTGATGGCCCGCGCTCCCACTTCGCCGATGTTATTGCTCATGAGGGTCAGTGTTGTCAGGCCGGTCAGATGCTCGGCGATGGCTAGCGCGCCGGCGTCGCCGATGTTGTTGAGGCTGAGATCCAACGTGGTCAGGCCGGTCAGGCCTTCGGCGATGGCCAGCGCGCCCGCGTCACCGATCTTGTTTCCACTAAGGTCCAACGTGGTCAGGCCGGTCAGGCGCTCGGCGATGGCCTGCGCGCCAGCGCTACCCAGCGCCTGCCCCGGCAGCGCGAGCGCCTGCAGATGCGACAGTTCGAGAATCGCCGGCGGAACGGCGTGTAGCTCTCCATCCAGCCGAAACGCACGCGCCGAGTCGGACCCCGGCTCGCTCTCTACCCAGTCGTGGACGTGCGGCCCCGTGAGCGTAAGCGACTCCCAGCGCTCGTCCTTCGCGCGGCGGAGCAACCGGTCGAGTTCTTCAAGGCGAATCGTTGGAATGCTGCAGTCGCTCATTGCAGGAATCGTAGGCGGGAAGGGGTTCTGTGCCACTGCTCATCTCTGAGCAGTGGGTATGTCGCTGAGTGCGCCATGCGTTCATGCGAGAAGTCGCACCGTTTCGAATCATCGTATGGGGGGGCGAAGCGAGCTTGATGGAGCCAAGCCACGGCTCACAGAGAAGTGGCACCCGGTCACCGCTGACACAGCAGTGGCACTTGGCGGATTAGTCAAGCTTCCCACGAACTGCCGTTGGTCGAGCGCGCGACGGCAGTGGCACCCGGCAACCGGACCGCCACCGATGCCAATCGACTGCGGGCAGCGGGTCCCCGGCGGCAGTCTCGGAAGAGTGATGCCTGGTCGGTGTTTCTTCGTTGACCGCTAGCCGCGGAAGCCGGGGCGGGCCACGCCCATGGCCATCGCCTGCGTCTCGAGAGCGGCGACGCGCTTCTCGATCGGCGGGTGAGTCGTGAACAGATTCATCACGCCGCTGTGCAGCGGCTCGCAGATGTAGAGCGCGTGAAACGCCGGGTTGGTGTCGGTCGGGATGCGCTCGTTGCCGGCGCGCAGCCGGTTTAGGGCCGCGGCCAGGTGCAGCGGCTGGCCGACCAGCTCACCCGCGAACGAGTCGGCGGCGTACTCGCGCTGCCGTGAGATCGCCATCTGGATCATCATCGCCGCGACGGGCGCGAGCACGATCATCAGGATGGCGCCGATCGCGCCGAGCGGGTTGTTGTTCTCGCGGTTGTTGCCGCCGCCCATGAACATCACCATGTAGCCGGCGTAGCTGATCATTCCGGCCATGACGGCGGCGATCGTGGAGATCAGGACGTCGCGGTGCTTGATGTGCGCGAGTTCGTGCGCCATGACCGCTTCGATTTCGTTGCGCGGGAAGTGGCGCAGCATGCCCTGGGTGATCGCGACCGCCGAATTCTGCGGGTTGCGGCCGGTGGCGAAGGCGTTGGGGGCGTCCTGCGGGCAGACATAGACGCGCGGCATCGGCAGCCCGGCGCGCTGCGTCATGCGCTCCAGCGAGTCGAACAGCCAGGGCAGGTCCTCGCGCGAGATTTGCTGGGCGCCCATCGCCGCGACCGCGATCTTGTCGCTGAACCAGTAGCTGATCATGCTGCCCGCGCCGCCGAGCACCAAGCCCATGAGCACACCCTGCGGGCCGCCCATGACGTGTCCCAGCAGCATGCAGATCGCCATCAGCCCGCCGAGCAGCAGGCCGGTTTTCAGGTTGTTTACGATTCGCATCCGTTACGTCTCCTCGTGCCGCATCTCCGATCGGCGTGCAGATCGTATCCGCCTCCCGGCGGTTCGGCTTGCCGACCGCGGCCCGTCTCCGACATATCGTTCAGCGCACCGAGCACGTTCGGCCGATTCCAAATCTGATTCGGCCATGGAATCGCCGTTGAACACGTCGATTGGCGACTTAACGGGGCGGCGCGGCGTCGGTGACGTGTGGGGACGAACCTGCAGCCTCCCGCTACGCTTTCTCGATGGAGTTTTTCGAGATCGCCGATCGGCGCTACGCGCGGTTCCCGCGCCTGGCGCGACTGCCTGGTCTGAGCCACGCGTTTTCGACGCGCCCGCACGACGTATCCGCCCGGCGGGATGAGTTCACCGCGACCCGCGCCGCCCGGCGCGCAGCGATGGCGACCGATCTTGGATTCGTCTCCGATCGGCTCGCGCATTGTGTTCAAGTTCATCAGTCGGGCATCGCCGTCGTTCGCGAAGGTTCGCCAGGCCCCTTTGAAGCGACGGACGGGCTGTGCACGAGCGTTCGCGGCACGCCGCTGATGGTGTTTTCCGCCGATTGTCCGCTCGTGCTCGTCGTCGATCCGCAATCCGCGGCGCTCGGAGTCGCGCATTCGAGTTGGCGCTGCACTGTTGCGGGCATCGTGCCGCTGCTCATCGAGCGGCTGCGAACGGAGTTCGGCGCCGATCCGCGCCGCATGCATGCGGGCGTTGGGCCGTCGGCCGGTCCGCAGCAGTACGAAGTCGGGGCCGATGTGTACGACGCCGCGGCGACGCTGCCGCAGCGCGAACGGCATTTTGCGCGGCGTAACGGCCGAATGTACTTTGATCTGTGGTCGGCGAACCGCGCACAACTGGTGGATTCGGGCGTGCCCGAGGAGAACATCGAGATCGCGGGGATCTGCACCATGACCGTGACCGACGTGTTCTATTCTTTCCGGCGCGAAGGCGCCGGTTGCGGTCACTTCGGACTGATGGCGGGGCTTAGCGGCTGAAGCGGCCGCTACGGGCCAATACCCAGCAAGCTGCGCCAGCGCGCGAGCAGCTCGCGCGCCGCGTCGGCCGAGGGATTCGGCGGCAGCTCGCGCAACTCGCGCACGACCTGCTCTTCGGGCTCCTCGAACAAGCGCAACTGCCGCGTGCGGCGGCGCTGCACGGCGGCAAGGACGGGCCGCTGCGACTCGCGGTTGAACGTCTTCTCAAGTTCGCTCAGCACGGCGTGGGCACGCTCGAGCACATGCCGTGGCAGGCCGGCGAGCTTCGCGACGTGCAGCCCGTAGCTGCGATCCGCCGCGCCGGGGACGATGCGGTGGAGAAAGACGACCTGGTCCTCGAACTCGCGGACGGCGACGTTGAGGTTTCGCACGTTCTCGAGCAGTTCACCGAGCTCGGTCAGCTCGTGGTAGTGCGTGGCGAAGAGCGCCCGGCAGCCGATTCGGCTGGCGAGTTGTTCGGTGATCGCCCACGCCAGCGCCAGGCCGTCGAAAGTGCTCGTGCCGCGGCCGATTTCGTCGAGGATGACGAGGCTGTCGCGTGAGGCGTTGTGCAGGATGTTGGCGGTCTCGACCATCTCGACCATGAACGTCGACTGGCCGCGCGCCAGTTCGTCCGCGGCGCCGACGCGCGTGAAGATGCGGTCGACTGCGCCGAGGCGCATGCGGCGCGCCGGCACCCAGCAGCCGCAGTGCGCGAGCAGCGCCAGCAGCGCGACCTGTCGGATGAACGTGCTCTTACCGGCCATGTTGGGACCGGTGATCAGAGCGAGCGAGCCGGCGGCGGCGTCGGCGCCAGCGGCCGTCAACCGCGCATCGTTGGCGACGAACTCGGCATCGAGCGTCTGCTCGACCACCGGGTGGCGTCCGTCGTCGATTTCGAGCAGCGGCTCGGCGACGAATTCCGGCCGGCAGTAGCGCCTCTCGATCGACAGCTCCGCCCAGCCGGCGAGCACGTCGAGCTCCGCGAGTGCGGCCGCGGCCTGCTGCAGCGCGGGAATGAACGTCGTGACGCGCTGGCGCAAGTGGTGGAACAGCTCATATTCGAGATCGCAGGCGCGCGACTCGGCCGACAAGGCTTCGTTCTCGAAGCGCTTCAGCTCGTCGGTCACGTAGCGTTCGGCGTTCTTGACCGTCTGCTTACGCACGTAGTCGGCCGGCGCCCGCTCGCGGTTGGCGTTCGAGATTTCAATGTAGTAGCCGAACACTTTGTTATACGCGACGCGCAGATTCGGTATGCCGCAGCGCTCGGCTTCACGCTGCTGGAACTGCGCCAGCCAGGTCTCGCCGTCGCGTCCGATCGTGCGCAGCCGGTCGAGCTCGGCGTGCACTCCGCCGGCGAAGATTCCGCCCTCGCGCACCGTGGTCGGGGCGTCGGCCGCAAGCGTCGTACATAGCTCGGCGGCAAGCTCGTCGAGCCCGAACAGCGGCGCCAGCAGCGCTTCGCCGCCGGCGAGCGCCGGCTCGCGCAGCGCCTGTCGCAGAGCCGGGAGGCGCGCCAGGGCATCGCCCAGGGCGCGCAGTTCGCGCGGCGTGGTGCGTTGCACGCCCAGGCGGCCGATCATGCGTTCGAGGTCGCCGGCGTCGTGCAGAAACGCACGCAGCGCGGCGCGAGGCTGCGGGGCGGCGCGCAAGGACGCGACCCCGTCCTGCCGGGCGCGGATTCGATGCGGATCGCGCAGCGGATAGCAGATCCACTGCCGCAGCAGCCGCGCTCCCATGGGGTTTCGCGTGCGGTCGACCGCCGCCAGCAACGTGCCTTCGCGTGCGCCGCTGCGCAGCGTGCGCTCGATCTCGAGCGAACGCAGCGTGGTCGGGTCGAGTTGCACCGCGTCGAGCGCGTCGAACCCGCGCGGGGGGCGCAGATGCTCGACCGCCGAGAGCTGCGTCTCACGCACATAGGCCAGCAGGGCGCCCGCGGCGCGCAGCGGCAGGCCGACGTCGCTGAAGCCGAAGCCCTCGAGCGTGCGCACGCCGAACTGGCGCGTAAGCAATTCGCCGGCGCGTGCGGCCTGGAAGTTGTCGCGGCCGCGCCGCGTGAGGGCCGTGGTCACGCGGTCGGCGAGCAGCGATTCGATGTCGGTGAGGCCGGGGCGCTCCGACTCGGGCAGCAGGATTTCCGCCGGCGCGATGCGGAACAATTCGTCGGCCACGCGGTCGGCGCGGCATTCCTGCACGATGAACTCGCCGGTGGACAGCTCGAGCTGCGCCAGGCCGGCGCTGTCGCCTTCGATGAGCAGGGCTGCGAGTCGATTCGCGCGTCGGCCGTCGAGCAGCGCCTCGTCGGTCAGCGTGCCGGGCGTGACGATGCGCACGATGGCGCGGCGAATGACGCCTTTGGCCTGCCGGGCGTCCTCGATCTGTTCGCTGATCGCGACGCGCTGACCGGCGGCCACGAGCCGCGCCAGATAACCTTCGAGCGCGACGTGCGGAATGCCTGCGAGCGGAGTACGTCCGCTGTCACGGCTGGTGAGGGTGATGCCCAGCAGCCGTGCCGCCGTTCGTGCGTCTTCGTAGAACAGTTCGTAGAAATCGCCCATGCGGAAGAGCAGCAGTGCGTCGCCGGCCTGGCGTTTCTGCTCCACGTACTGTCGCATCGCGGGGGTGAGCTGATCGTCGTCCGGGAGCGACGGCGCGGGCGGGGTCGGCCCTGCGGCCGCGACGGTTTCGGCTGCCGATGGCGGGGCGGACATTCGCGCGACTATATGCGAGCCGGTGCGCGGGAACAACGCGGTCGCTACTGCGCTTCGTCGTCGCGCGGCGGTTCGTATGGATCTGACGAGCGCCAGCCGGCCTGATCGCCGCGGACGTAACCGTCGTGACAGACGCACTCGAAGGCGGGCCGAAAGCCGGCGCTGCTGTGTGTCGCCAACGCGTCGAGCCGCGCTGCCACGTCGTGCACGCGCGCGATGAGTTTGTCGAGTCGCGCGCCGTCGGCGCTTGCGCCGCCTTGCGCGGCCGCCGCTTCAAGTCCGGGCCGCAGTCGAGCGAGCGCTTCGACGCCGGACTTGCGCAACCGCTGCGCCGCGGCGCCGCTGCGGCCCGCGCGATATTCCTCGGCGGCCGCCTGCACGATTCGCACCCAGTCAATCGCACTCTCATGCAGCAGGATCGCGAAGTCGAGCCGCGCGTCGCCGCGAGCTTGACGTCGCGCCAGCGCGCAAAGCTCTTGGACGCGCGTGCCTTCGGCGCCGGCTGCCTCGGGCCAGCGCAGCCACAATTGAAATGGGTTCTGGCGGATGACGAGCGCGTCGCGCAGGCGGCGCCAGCTTCCGCGCTTCAGGAAGGCGCTGGCGGCCGGCAGGCGCACTCCCAGCGTCTCCGCCGCCTCGACGTAGGCTTCGCCGCCGGTTGTGCGCAGAGCGTCGTGCCAGCTTTCGCGGCGCGCCATTCGCCGGCCTGCTGCAAGGACCAACGGCAGCAAGGGCGCGAATTGCGAGAAGTAGCTGAACTCCCAGGTTGTCAGCAGCACGCCGCGCGCGCCGAGCCGCTGCGCGTCTTCGAGATGCTGGTCGAGAATGTCGCGCGTGGCGTCCCAGAAGCACCAGCCGCTGTTGTATGTCTGCAGGCTCGGACAGCACACGACGTCGAAGCCGGCGTCGCGAAAGCGCCGCGTCGATTCCAGCGGGCGGTGGAAATATTGCCAGTCGAAGATCAATGTCTGCTTCGGCAACCGCGTCAGCGCTGCGGGGTGTTTGAGCAGCATGTCGCCCCAGAGCGCCGGCCGGCGGCCCTGCTTGAGCACCCACTCGCAGAGCGGCGCGAAATAGTCGGCGTAGAGCGCCGCCGGTCCGCCATCGCGGACGCGCGGCTCGCAGTGCGGGCACTGGCCGAGTTGGCGCGTTTCGTCTCCGCCGAGGTGCACCCATTCGTCGTCGAACGCACCGAGCGTGTCGCGCACCAGCCCGCGCGCGAACTCGCGGCATTCCGCGCGCGTGGCGCACATCTGCAAGGAGCCGCTCGCCGGTCCTTCGGCCAGCCATTGGCCGCCTTCGGCGCGGATGAATCCCTCCATGTGGCCGAGCGTGTTGAGAAATGGGATCAGGCGCACGCGCGCGGCCCGCGCGGAAGCGGACGTTGCGCGCACGTCTTCGGGGCGCAGGCAGCCGTCGGTAGTTGCGAATGGGGCGCTCGGATAGCGAAATCGGTGTTCGAGGTAGAGGCCCAGCGCGTTGTAGCCCGCGCCGCCGCTTTCCCTCAGCAGCGCCGCGAGCCGGTGCGGCGTGAGCGACTGCTCGCGCGCGACGTCAAACGACCACCCGATGAACTCCACGAGCACCTCCGGAATGCGGGCGGATTTGACAGCCGCGCGGCGTTCGCCTACTTTTCGACGCTAACGCCCCCATCGTCTAGTGGCCTAGGATATCAGGTTCTCATCCTGGAGACCGGGGTTCGAATCCCCGTGGGGGCGAGTTCGCTCGCTCAGGCTTCGATCCGCACGATGCCGCATCCCTCGGCCAGCAGTTCCGCGCCGTCGGGGACCGCGCTGCGAGCGTAACCCAGCCCGATCCACTCGTCGCGCGCCGGATGGCGCATCAGCGAGGTCACTCGTCCGACCTCGGCGTCGCCGCTGCGCAGCGCAACGGGCAGTGCGGCCGGGGCGGTCAATTCGTCGCCGCGCAGCCGCACGAGCCGCCGCGCCTGGGAGCCGTGGGAGCGCATGCGCTCGACGACTTCCTGGCCGAGGTAGCAGCCTTTGTGATAGCTGATGGCGCGCGCGATCTGTCCGGTCTCGGGCGCGACGACGCGTTCGTCGATCTCGGCGCCGAGCCAGGGGATCGCGCTTTCGATTCGCAGCGCGTGCCAGGCTTCGAGGCCGACTGGACGAACGCGAAGCGACGCCGCACAACGGTTCCACCACTCGATCGCGGCTTCGCGCGGCACATGCAGCTCAAAACCCGGCACGCCGAAGTCGACGCGAACGAGCCGTGCGCCGCCCGCGATCTCGGTCCAACTCAGTTGCGGCAAATCTCCGAAGCGCGCCGCGCCGAGCTCCGCGGCGATCCGCGGCGCATCAGGCCCGATCACCGCGAGCCGGGCGTGCGCCGCGCTCTCGTCCGCAAGTTCGACGCGCTCCGACAGGTGGTAACGATCAAGGTGCTGCAGCGCCGCCGGCAGCGCCGCGATATCAAGGTCGAGTCGAAGCAGGTCGGTATCGGCAAGGATATTGAGATCGAAAAGCACGCGGCCGCGCACGTCGAGCGCAAACGCGTAGCAGCCGCCGCCGGGCTCGAGCGTCTTCACGGCGTTCGACACGAGGTTGTGCAGCCAGTCGCGCCGGTCGACGCCGCGCACGACGGCGAGGCCGCGATCACTGCGATCAAGCAGCCCCGCGCTGGTTCGCAGCGCGCCGTATTCCACGGCGGCATCGCCGAAGTGAGCCGGCAGCGTCGTGTCGCGCCACGCGGAGCGTGCCGCCGGCCGATAGAATTCTGAACCGTCGAAGGCCGAATCGCGAGCCATCCGTACTCCCGCGTTGTCGCGCGTCTCGCGGGATTCTACGAGCCCGACCTGACGCGCGGGCGAGTCGCATGCAAACCGCGTGGATCGTGTCGATCGGCACCGAATTGTCGCTCGGCCAAAGCGTCGACACGAACTCCGCCTGGCTGGCCGCTCGGTTGGCGGCGGGGGGGATGCGGGCGACCCGCCACCTGACGATTCCGGACGAACTTCCGCTGATCGTCGCGGCGTTTCGCGAGGCCGCCACCGCCGCCGACGTTGTTCTTGTGACCGGCGGACTCGGCGCGACGGCGGATGACCTGACGCGCGAGGCGCTCGCCGAGGCCGCGGGCGTTGCGCTGGAGACAGACGCAGCGTCGCTGGCCGCGATCGAAGCGTTCTTTCAAGCGCGCGGCCGTGTGATGCCGCAGCGGAATCAGGTGCAGGCGCTCATTCCGGTCGGCGGGCAGTCCCTGCCGAATCCGAACGGAACGGCTCCCGGCGTGCGGGTGGATATTGCGGGCGTGCCGTTCTTTGCGATGCCGGGCGTGCCGCGCGAGATGGCGCCAATGTTCGAGAATCACGTGGCGCCGGCGCTGCCCGCCGGTCGCGCTGTGATCCGTTCGCGTGTGCTGCACTGCGTGGGCATCACCGAGACCGAGCTCGGCGAGAAGATCGCGGATCTGATGGCACGCGGCCGAAATCCCGAAGTCGGCACGACCGCGGCGCTGGGCATCGTCGGTGTGCGCGTCAATGCGACGGCCCCGTCGCCCCAAGCCGCCGATGAATTGCTCGACAGCGAGGCAGGCGAAATTCGGGCGCGCCTCGGCACATTCGTTTTTGGGCGCGACGGCGAGACGCTCGCCGCCGCCGTCGGGGCGCTGCTGGCGCAGCGCGGCCGTAGTGTGGCGACGGCGGAGTCCTGCACCGCGGGGCTGATCGCGGCGCAACTGACGGACATGGCGGGCAGCAGCCGCTACTTCCTCGGCGGCGCGGTTACCTACTCGAATGAATCCAAACAGCGCGTTCTCGGCGTTCCAGCGGCGGTGCTACAAGAGCATGGCGCCGTATGCGAAGCGACGGCGCTGGCGATGGCGGACGGCGCGCGGCGGCTGTTCTCGGCCGACTACGCGCTGGCTGTGACGGGAATCGCCGGACCGGGCGGCGGCAGCGCGGAGAAACCGGTCGGCCTGGTTTTCATTGCGCTGGCGGGGCCGCGCGGCCGCCGGGCGAAGCCGTATCAGTTCGGACACGACACGGCACGCGACGTAATTCGCCTGCGGGCGGCGACTACGGCGCTGCATGTGCTACGGTTGGCGCTGCTCGAAGAATAGGGAACGCGCGGAATGACGGCCGGCGGCCTTGAAGCGCGGAGAGCGGCTCGCTACCATTCCAGCCCCACTTGGGAAGGGGTTCTGGGCGCGGCGGATTCCGGCGAGGCGTCGCGACAGAGCTTCGACGGTCGAACCCGAATCCCGGTGGGTAGGCGCGGCCTTGCGGCCAGACCAGGACGAACAAGCGAGACGAATGCGGGGCATGCAGCTCCGCTATGCCAGTCTCGGTTTCGAGTTCGGCAGCGGAATTGTCGGCTTCGTCCTGCTCGGCTGGCTGATTGATCGTGCTGTTGGATCGGCGCCGACCGCGTTGATCGCCGGCTGTGTGCTGGGCGCAGTGGGTGGGCTGTATCACCTGATTCGCCGGGCGTATGACATTCAGCGAGACATGCAACGGCGGCCAGACGTGCGGCCGCCGAAAGAAACCGATGAACCCGGCGACCACCCTCACCCGTAGCGAACTGCAGACCTTCCTGCGGCTTGGCGCGTATTCGGTGTCGACGGCTGCGCTCTTCCTGGCGATCAGCTATCCGCTCGCGGCGAAATACGGCGGCGTGGCTTGGGTCGATGCCTTGCCGTGGGGATTGGCGTGCGCGCTGCTTGGCAGCCTGGTGGCGGCGATCGCTCCGGCGCGGGCCGTTCGCAGCCCGGCGCAGACGCTGGCCGCGGCTGTTCTTGCGAACCTGGTGATTCGGTTCATCGTGGCGCTCACGCTGGCTCTGCTGCTGCGGGCGGCGGCTCCGGTCGACGGAGATGCGCTGCTGATCTGGGTCGGTCTGGCGCAGACGGCGTTGCTGGTTGTGGATTCGGTTGTGCTCTGCGGATGGACGCGCGAAGTGACGGGGGCGACATGCTGACGCTGCTGGCCGCGGGTGACCCGCTCGATCACGTGATTCAGCACACGGCATTCGATCTGAATCCCGGCGGCGGGTTCTGGTCGTTTCCGTTGATCAGCAATCACATTCTCATGCAGGTCCTGGCGGCGGCGCTCATTCTCTACGTCGTGCCGCGCGCGGTGCGACAGCGCGCCGGCGCCGACGAAGTCGGCCGGCTGGTGCCGCGAGGCTGGGGCAACGCGATTGAGGCGATCTGCCTGACGCTGCGCGGCCAGATTTTCGAGCCAAACCTCGGCAAGTACACCGACATCTTCTCGCCGTACCTCTGGTCGCTGTTCTTCTTCATCCTCACGAGCAACATCCTGGGGATGATTCCGCTGGCGGATTGGACGGCGCCGCTCGCGAAGGACACCTTCCTCTATCACCAGATCGGCGGAACCAGCACCGGCAACATCTTCGTCACCGGGACGCTCGCGGCCGCGACGCTGATCCTGGTGGTCTACAACGGGCTGCGCTATCACGGCAGCGCGTATGTGGCTCACTTTTTCATGGGGCCGTGGTGGCTGAGCTGGTTCATCGCGATTCTCGAGGTCGCGGGGCTTGGATTCAAGGCCATGGCGCTGTGCGTGCGTCTCTGCGCGAACATGCTGGCCGGTCACATGATTCTTGCCGTGCTCATGAGCTTTGTACCCGCGGCGTTCGCCACGCTGCCGCTGATCGGTGCGGCGGGGGTGACGGTGGGTGTGATCGTGGGTTGCATTCTGTTCAATTTTCTGGAGATTCTCGTCGCGTTCCTGCACGCGTTCATTTTCACGACGCTGACGGCGGTCTTCCTCGGTCAGGCGGTGAACATCCATCACGATGATCACCACGAAGAGGAGGCGCACGGTCACGCGCACGCGGCGGGGGCGCATCACTGACGATCCATGGGGGTCATGGGTTCGATTGAGTCGGGGTACAAGCAGCGGCGCCGAGGAATGGCGGCGCGTACAAGCTGAATGAAAGGGTTCGCGATGAAGACGGTTCGTTCCTTGACGGTGGCGGCGATCGCGGTCGTTCTTTTCGGCGTTGTTTCGGCGGAGCCGGCGCTTGCGCAGGGCGCTCCGGCCGGCGGCGGCGGAACCACGATTCCGGGCATTGCGATTCTGGGCGCGGGCCTCGCCATCATCGGCGCCGGCCTGGGCATCGGGCGCATCGGCGGCTCGACCGTCGAGTCGATCGCGCGGCAGCCCGAGGCCGCAGGCGCCATGTTCACCCCGATGATCATCACCGCGGCCATGATCGAAGGCGCCGCGTTCTTCGCGATCATTGCGGCGTTCGTGAACGGCTAGACGGGGCGTGCTGCGACGCGGCGGCGGGCGTCGGTCCGTGCGCCGTCGGGGAGTTCTCTCGTGACCATCAGGAACCCTGCGGTCCTTGCGCTGCTGGCGGCGTTGTGCGTCGCCGCACCGCTGCGCGCCGAAGAGCCGCACGCCGCGCCGGCCAAGGCCGATGCGGCTCACGCCGGCGACGCGCACGCGGCGGACGGCCATTCCGACAAGAGCCTTTTCTCGGGCGGGATCGGCAACGTCGTCATCACGGCGATCATCTTCGGCGTGGTGGTGTACGTGCTGGGCACTCAGGCCTGGCCGCACGTGCTCAAGGCGCTGAACGAGCGCGAAGCATCGATCCGCACGGCGCTCGAAAACGCCAAGCGCGAGCGCGAGTCGGCGGAGCGGCTGCTGGCGGAGTATCGCCGCCAGGTCGATCAGGCACGCGTCGAGGCAACGGCCATCGTCGAGGAAGGACGCCGAGACGCCGACGCAGTGCGGCGGCGCATCCAGGACGAGGCCCGGCAGGAAGCCGAGCAGACGCTGGCGCGCGCGAAGCGCGAGATCGAGCTGACGAAGGACGCCGCGGTCAAGGAGCTGTACGACCGAACGGCGGAGCTGAGCGTGAAGGTTGCGTCGCAGGTATTGCAGCGCGAGCTGAAAGTCGAGGATCACCGGGCGCTGGTCGCCGAGTCGATCGCGAGAATGCGCGCCGGCTCGGGCACGAACTGACGCGGAGAGGCGCGAATGGCCGACACAGCCGACAAGATGCGCGACGTGGCCGGCGTCTATGCCGCAGCGATGTTTGACGTGGCGCGCAGCCGCAACCAGATCGCCGAGGTGCGCGACGAGCTTGATCAGCTCGTGGCGCTGGCCGCCGACGATCCCGCGTTGACGACGATCCTGCGCTCCGAGGCGATCGACGACGACCGCCGCCTCGAAATGCTCGAGAAGCTGTTTCGGGGTCGCATCACCGACACGCTGCTGAACACGCTGCTGGTGGCGAACCGCAAAGGACGTACGGGCATCCTGTGGGCGCTGGCCGCGGAGTTCGCGCGGCTGCAGCGCGTCGCGGCCAACGAGGTCATCGTGAACGTGACCAGTGCCGCGCCGCTCGACGATCTGCAGCGCACTGAGGTGACGGCCCTGGCGGCACAGCTTTCCGGCGGACGGCCGCTGATCGACTGGCGCGTCGAGCCGGCGCTCCTCGGCGGGCTGATCGTGCAGATCGGCGACCTGCGTTACGACAACTCCCTGCGGCGTCATCTTGAGGAAGTCAGCGACCGGCTCGCGGAGCGCAGCGAATCCGGGTTGGGCGTGTCCGCCGCGTAGGCAGAAAGATTCGAGAACGAAACTCCAGGCGGGAGCATCATGAAACTCAGGGCGGAAGAGATCGCGACGATCATCAAGAGCGAGATTGAGACGTATCGCTCGAAGCTCGATGTCGCGGAAGTCGGCAAGGTGCTGGAAGTCGGCGACGGCGTGGCGCGCATCTACGGTCTGTCGCGCGCGATGGCGGGCGAGATGCTCGAATTCGCCAGCGGGGCGACGGGCGTGGTCTTCAACCTTGAGGAAAGCTCGATCGGCGCGGTCGTGCTCGGCGGCTTCCTCGACGTGAAAGAGGGCGAGGAAGTCCGAACCACCGGTCGCCTGCTGAGCGTGCCGGTCGGCGAGGCGATGGTGGGGCGCGTGGTCGATCCGCTGGGCCGGCCGCTCGACGGCAAGGGCCCGATTCAGACGCCGCACCGCCGTCCGCTTGAAATCATCGCGCCCGGCATCGCCGAGCGCCAGCCCGTCACCGAACCGCTGCAGACCGGCATCAAGGCCATCGACAGCATGATTCCGATCGGCCGCGGACAGCGCGAGCTGATCATCGGCGACCGCAAGACCGGCAAGACCGCCGTCGCGCTCGACACCATCGTCAACCAGCGCGGCGGAGACGTGATCTGCGTTTATGTCGCGGTCGGGCAGAAGGAATCGACGATCGCCGCGATCGTCGAGACGCTGCGCCAGCAGGGGGCGATGGATTATTCGATCGTGGTCGTGGCCAGCGCCAGCGACCCGGCCCCGCTGCAATACATCGCGCCCTACGCCGGCTGCGCGATGGCGGAGTACTTCGTCTACGACCACGGCCAGGCCACGCTCTGCGTCTACGACGACTTGAGCAAACAGGCCCAAGCCTATCGGCAGTTGTCGCTGCTTCTGCGGCGTCCGCCGGGTCGCGAGGCGTATCCCGGCGACGTGTTCTATCTGCACAGCCGCCTGCTCGAGCGCTCGTGCAAGATGGCGGAGCGGCGCGTGATCGTGAAGAAAGGCGCCGCGGCGGGCGACGAGACGCCGGTCAACGGGCGTGCCTACGTGGGCAATCAGGACCTTCACGTCCTCGAGCACGATCTCGAGAAGTCGGGGAAAGACTCGCACGAAGTGCGGCGGATTCGGCGCTCCGGCGGCTCGCTCACGGCGCTGCCCGTGATTGAGACGCTCGAAGGCGAAGTGTCGGCGTACATCCCCACGAACGTGATCTCGATCACCGACGGACAGATCTATCTCGAGCCGGACCTGTTCTTCGCCGGCGTGCGGCCCGCGATTAACGTCGGCATCTCGGTCAGCCGCGTCGGCGGCAACGCCCAGATTCCGGCGATGAAGAAAATCGCCGGCTCGTTGCGGCTCGACCTCGCGGCTTTCCGCGCACTCGAGGCCTTTGCGCAGCTCGGCACCGAGCTTGATCCCGCGACGCAGCGGCAGCTTGACCGCGGCCGGCGCATGGTGGAACTGCTGAAGCAGCCGCAATATCAGCCGATGGACGTGATCGATCAGGTCCTGAGCATCCACGCGGGCGCGCGGGGCTTCCTCGACGATCTGCCGCTGCCGCGCGTCGCGGAGTTCGAGAAGACCTTGCTGAAGCACTACCGCGACGAGTTTCCGGAAGTGCGCAACAAGCTGGCGACGGAAAAGAAGCTGACCGACGAGCTCGACGAGCAGCTCAAGCAGATCGTCGGCAACTTCAAGAAGCGATTCACCACCAAGTGAAGTGCGAGAAACGAGAAGCGAGAGAAGAGCAGGCGGGCGCGAACGAGGCACAAGGGCGGGGTACGAAGGACGAACGATCGAATGGGCCGCGTAGCACTTAGTCAACAGGGTTTCCGCACGGCGACGCTGACGCTCGTTTTCCGAATCCGCGTATCTCGTTTCTCGCTTCTCGTTTCTCGTATCTCATCTGCCGCTGTTCTGCCGCTTGGGGAGCTCCCTCATGGCTAAGGCCCGCGCGATTGTGAAACGCCGCAAGGCGGTCACCAATATCCGCAAGATCACCTCGACCATGCAGCTCATCGCGACGGCGCGCTTCGCCAAGTGCATGCAGCGCGCCACCGCGGGCAAGCCCTACACCGAAAAGCTCAGCGAGATGATCGAGACGCTGGCACGGGTCGGCACGGTCGATCACCCGCTGCTCAAGCCCAATCCCGGCGTGGCGCAGAGCGTGCTCCTGGTCGTCACTGCCAACCGCGGGCTCTGCGGCTCGTACAACGCCGGCGTCATGCGAAGCGCCATTGAACGGCGACGCTCGCTGATGGCGTCGGGCGTGACGCCTTCGCTCGAGGTCGCCGGCAAGAAGGGCCTGGGCTACCTGCGCTTTCTCAATCTGCCGGTCGCGGTCAGCATCACCGACATCGAAGACAAGATCGCTTACGCCCGCGTCGCCGAAATGGCCGAGCGCTACATGGCCGAGTACACGGCCGGGCGCATCGCGCGGGTCGACGTGGCGTACACGCGGTTCGTCTCGGCGGGTGTGCAGCGGGCCACGATCGCTCAACTGCTGCCCATCGAGCCGCCGTCGTCCGAGGGCGCGGCACGCTCGAATACCGATTTCGAGTTTTCGCCGGAGCCGCAGGTTTTGCTGGGGCGTCTGATCCCGGAGACGGTGAAGGTTCGGCTGTATCAGTTCTTCAACGATGCGATCGTGAGTGAGCAGATCGCGCGCATGGTTGCGATGAAGGCGGCCACCGACGCCGCTCGCGACATGATTCGGTCGCTGACACGCCTGTACAACCGGGCGCGCCAGAGCCAGATCACGCTGGAGCTCGCGGACATCGTCGGCGGTGCGGAAGCCGTGAAGGCGTAACAGGGATCGGCGCGCCGCCCGGCGCGTCGTCGTTCGACCGCGGTCCGATTGCGGCCGCGTGCGGTTGAGAAGAGAGCGAAGCGGAGCGAATCATGGTCGCAAGCGGCGAAAACTGGGGGCGTGTCACGCAGGTCATCGGCTCGACGCTGGACGCCGAGTTCGAGGACTCCAAGCTGCCGAGAATCTACAACGCGCTGCGTGTGCAGGTGACCTACGAGCTTGGCGGCGCCAAGATCGACCAGACGCTCTGGTGCGAGGTCGCGCAGCATCTCGGCGGCGGTCGCGTGCGCGCCGTAGCACTCGGCAGCACCGACGGCCTGACGCGCGGCGCGAAAATCCTCGACACCGGCGCGGCGATCACGGTTCCGGTCGGCGAAGTCACGCTCGGCCGCGTGTTCAACCTGGTCGGTGAGCCGGTGGACGGCCGCGGCCCGGTGGCCGCGAAGGAATTTCGCCCCATTCACCGCGAGCCGCCTGAGTTCGCCGACCTGACGCCCAAGACCGAAATGTTCGAAACCGGCATCAAGATCGTCGACCTGATGGTGCCGTTCGTCCGCGGCGGCAAGATCGGGCTGTTCGGCGGCGCCGGCCTCGGCAAGACGGTCGTCATCCAGGAGCTCATCGCACGAATCGCGACGCAGCACGGCGGATACTCCGTGTTCGCCGGCGTCGGCGAGCGCACGCGCGAAGGCAACGACCTCTGGCTGGAAATGCAGCACGCCAAGATCGGCAACACCGGCCGCTCCGTCATCGATCAGACGGCGATGGTCTTCGGCCAGATGAACGAGCCGCCGGGGTCGCGTCTGCGTGCCGCGCTTACGGCGCTCACGATGGCGGAATTCTTCCGCGATCAGTCGGGCAAGGACACGCTGCTCTTCGTCGACAACATTTTCCGCTTCTCGCAGGCCGGTTCGGAGGTGTCCGCGCTGCTCGGCCGCATGCCGTCGGCGGTCGGCTATCAGCCCACGCTGGGCACCGAGATGGGTGAGTTGCAGGAGCGAATCACGTCGACCCGGCAGGGCGCCGTGACCAGCGTGCAGGCCGTGTACGTGCCCGCCGACGACCTGACCGACCCGGCGCCGGCGACGACGTTCACCCACCTCGACGCGTTCATCGTGCTCGAGCGCGCCATCGCCGAGAAGGGCATCTACCCCGCGATCGATCCGCTGGCGTCGAGCTCGCGCATTCTCGACCCCGCGGTCGTCGGCGAGGAGCATTACGCCATCGCCCGCCGCGTGCAGCAGATTTTGCAGCGCTACAAGAGCCTGCAGGACATCATCGCGATCCTGGGCGTCGACGAACTGAGCGAAGAAGACAAGCTCATCGTCGGCCGGGCGCGCAAGATCGAGCGCTTCTTCAGCCAGCCGTTCTTCGTCGCCGAGCAGTTCACGGGCTTCCCCGGCAACTACACGAAGAAGGAAGAAACGCTGCGCAGCTTCAAGGAGCTGTGCGACGGCAAGTGGGATCACCTGCCCGAAGGCGCGTTCATGTACGTCGGCGCGATCGAGGAAGCGGCGGCCAAGGCCGAGCGCATGAAGTAGCGCCGCCTCGGCGTCAGCGGCGCGGCGCGCTGTCCCGCCTCCGGCAATTCATCGCACGCGCGCTTGCCTCCGCGGCTTGCGCGCTGCACAATCCGCGCGACTCGGGTCATGGATGGCCCCGCATGCTCCAGGATGGTTGCGCCATGCCGCTGCGACTTTTCGCCGTTCTCGGCCTTTTCTCGCTCATTGTCCTAGCAGGCTGCGAAACGCCTCCGAATGAGGAACCGTGGCAGCCGCGTCCGCCGGTCAATCCGCCGGTTGAGAAGGACTACGGCCGCCCGCTCGCGCCGGGACAGGTCGCGCTGCGCAAAATCGGACCGGAGGAGTATCCCGATTTCTCGCGCGGCTTCGCCAATCGGCAGGGGCTCGAGGCGGCCGTGCGAAACAGCCTCGACTATCTCAGCCGGCCGTCGAGCCAGCGCTATTTCCCATACCTCGACATCACGCACGGTCGCGCGGTGGCGTCGATGCATGAGTTCCTGCGTGTGCTGCGCGAGGCGCGCTCGCCGCAGGAGTTCGACGCTCAGATTCGCGCCCGTTTCGATGTCTACAAGTCGGTCGGCTGGGATGGCAGCGGCGCCGTGTTCTACACCGGCTATTACTGTCCGATCTTCGAAGGCCGTCGCACGCCCGATGCGCGGTTTCGCTATCCGCTGTACAGCCTGCCGCCCGATCTCGTGAAGGATTCCGAGGGGACGACCCTGGGCCGGCAATTGCCCGGCGGCGGCGTCGCGCCGTATCCCACGCGCCGCGAGCTCGAGGAGCGCAACATGCTCCGCGGCCGCGAGATCGCCTGGCTTAAGGACCCGTTCGAGGCCTATGTCGCGTCGGTGCAGGGTTCGGCCAAATTGCGGCTGGCCGACGGTCGTCTCTATGAACTCGGCTATGCCGGCAACAACGGGCACGACTACGTGCCGGTCGCCAAGCAGATGATCGACGACGGCGTGATCAAGCGCAACGAGTTGTCGTTGCAAACGCTGATCCGCTACTTCGCCGCCCACCCCGACAAAGTTGCGCACTACACGTGGCAGAACCCGAGGTTCGTGTTCTTTCAGGAGCGCGCCGGCGGTCCGTTCGGCAGCCTCAACGTGCCGGTCACGCCGTACCGCAGCATCGCGACCGACAAACAGGTTTACCCGCGCGCGTGCCTGGCGTTTCTCGACACGTCGCTGCCGCGCTGGGAAGGGCCTACCGTTCAGAACGGGCCGTACGCCGGCTTCGCGCTCGATCAGGACACCGGCGGCGGCATCCGGGCCGCGGGGCGCTGCGACGTCTATTTCGGCATTGGCGAATCGGCGGAAGCGCTTGCGGGACGAACCGGGGCCGAGGGCCTGCTGTTCTACATCGCCGCGAAGTCCTATAACCAATAACCAGGGCCTAGCGACGATTCCACTCCGCCAAGTTTATTTGACCCGCTGCAATCCCCGACAGATAATCCGTGTTGTATCGATAGCGGGCGGTTGCATTGCGCGCCCGCGGGGGGTCGCTCGATGGTGAAGTACCGGTCGGCGATGATCGGCAACCTGGCCGCGCAGTTGCGCCGCGGCCCGGCGCGGCTGCGGCTGCGTCAGTTGCTGCAGATCGAGTTCGTGCTCTCCGTCGTGGAAGCCGGTCGCTCGTATCCGTTCGACTTCATCTATCACGGCGTGACGGGCGTGCGCGGCTTTCAGGGCGGCGCCGACGGGCACGCTCCCGACCTGATCGACGGCGACACCATCCGGCTCGATCTTGTCACCCTTGCAGAGGATCTTTCGCTCTCCGCCGAAACGCCCGGGCTGCTCGAGCTGGGCGCGTTCTTCTCGATCGCCGAGCTTGCCCGTCGTTTCGACGTGAGCACCAAGACCATCTTCCGCTGGCATCGTCGCGGGCTGGTCGGGTGGCGGCTGCGCGGCGTCGACAACCGTGCGCGGCTGATCTTCCCCGAGCGCTGTGTGCGCCGCTTCGTGGCCGACAATCGCGAGCTGGTCGCGCGCGGCAGTTCGTTTTCGCAGCTTTCCGCCGAGGAGCGCGAGACGATTCTGCGCCGGGCGCGCCAGCTTTCCGACGCCGGCGAACGCACCGTCAACGCCGTCGCGCGGCGTCTGGCCGAAGAGACCGGCCGCGCCGTCGAGACGATCCGACTGATTCTCAAGAGCTATGACGACGCGAATCCCCGCCGCGGAATATTCAATCGTTCGGCGCTGCGCGTCGACGCCGATGACCGCCGGCTGGCGATCTGGGAGGCGCACGTCGATGGCGCGTCGCTGGATGCGCTGTGCGAGCGGTTCGGCGAATCCAAAGCGAACGTGTATCGCGTCATCACCGAGATGCGGGCTCGTGATCGCAAGTCGCGCCCGATCGAGCATGTCGCGTGCGACGAGTTCCGCGAGCCTGGGGCGCGCGAGCGCATCCTGAAGGCGCCGGTGCTGGCGAATCCCTACATCGATTCGCCGCCGCCGCGGCGGATTCCGTCCGATTTGCCGCCGTATCTGCGCGATTTGTTCCAGTTGCCGCTGCTGTCGCCGCCGGGCGAAACGGCGCTGTTCCGCAAGCTGAATTTCCTGCGCTGGTCGGCCGAGCAGGCGCGTGCGGCGCTGAATCCCGAGGCGGCCACCGCGGCCCAGCTTGACGCGATCGACGAACTGCTGACGGCGGCCCGCGATTGCAAGCAGCAGATTGTGCAGGCGAATCTGCGGCTGGTGGTGAGCATCGCCAAACGTCACGCCGGCCGCGGCCAGGAGCTGTTCGAGCTGATCAGCGACGGCAACGTGTCGCTGATGCGCGCGGTGGATCGCTTCGATTTCTCGCGCGGCTTCAAATTCAGCACCTACGGCTCGTGGGCGATCATGAAGAACTTCGCGCGCAGCGTGCCCGAAGAGCGGGCTCTGCACGATCGCTACCAGACCGGCCGCGACGAGTTGCTCGAGAACGCGCCGTGCCTGCTCAGCGAAGAGGCCGAGAGCGACGCGCTGCGGCTGCTGCGGGCCCAGGTCGAGCGCATGCTCAGCGCGCTGGGCGAGCGCGAGCGCGAGATTCTGCGGCAACGCTTCGGGCTGGAGACCGGCGGCCAGCCGCTGACGCTCGAGCAGATCGGGCAGCGCCTCGGCGTCTCGAAGGAGCGCGTGCGCCAGATCGAGGCCCGCGCAATGCAGCGCCTGCGGCAGGATTTCTCGGCCGACCTGGGCGGGCTGCTGGCGGGCTAGGCGCCGGCGGGCAGAATCCGCCGCTACGGTGATTCGAGGTTGCTCTTCCGAGGCCAGCGCACGGGTTGGTCGCCGTCGCGGCGCTCAATTGCAGTCACCACGCCGCTTTCATCCCGCACGAAGCCGACTTCGCAGTGCCAGGGTTGATGCCAGAATCGATCGTTGCCAATCGGCAGCAGCATCGAATCCGCGTACCACAGTTCGCCGGCTCTCACTTAGAGCGGTTTGAAAAAAGCCCTTGCGCCGGGAGCGCGCACGCGCGTATAGAAGTCCGCAACACAGGGAGGTGTTGCGATGCGTGTGATTTCGTTGGCGAAGCGACTGGCGATTCTGGCGGATTGCGACTCCGGGATGCGAACGGGGCTGGCCGCGTTGTCGCATGGCGTCAGCGCGACGTTCGTTCGCAATCTCAAGCGCCAGCGACGCGCGACCGGAACGGTGCCCGAACCGCGCACGCGCGGTCCGGGGCGGCGACCGAAGATTGACCGCGCCAAACTGACGGCGCTGGTCACGGCCGATCCCGACGCCACGCTGGCCGAGTTGCGCGCGTGGCGGCGGGGCTGCCGGCGAATCCACTGTTGATCGAGCGGAAGATGGTCGCGGCCGGGCTGGACGCGCTGAGCGCCGAGACGCTGGCAGGCGTGCGCGGCGCGCACGCGGTAGTGGCCATGCTCGAACGGCGAGGGGCCGAGGCGGCGCGCTGGGCGCGGCGCGCGGCGCAGGAACTGCGCGCGGGCGGGCGCGGCGGACGCGCTTGGCGACGCACGGATGGCGCGACGATTGCGGCTACGGTGGAACGGCTGGTGGACGATGCGGACGGACGCGGGGCGGCGCTGTTGGAGCTGCGGTGCGCGGCGAGGTTGCGACAGGAAGACTGAAGCCATCGCGCGACAGAAAAGACCGGCCTCTGGCCGGTCGCTGCTCTGCGGGATGCACCTGGATTCCCGATCCGCGGGAACGACGGGGACGGCCGAGGACGCCCATCCCACACAGACCGAAAACGGTGCCAGCTTCCCGCTTGGGGACCAACGCGCTGCGCGGGGGACCGGCGTGTGTGTGCCACTGCCGTGTCGGCAGTGGTTTGCGCAGTTTGCAGGATGGGCCGTGCCTACGGATTCTCCGCTTCGGGGTACCAGCCTCCGACCGGTTGAATTTTGGGGGCATGGCCTACCGGCCCTTGATCAGCGGAGAACGGGCCAAGTGCCGCCGCTGTGTCAGCCGAACTCTGGCCGGCCGCTGCTACATAATCGAACCCTGATTCCCGCTGCGCGGGAATGAGGGGGACGGGCGAGGACGCCCATCCCACCCAGACCGAAGCATGGTGCCAAGTGCCAGCGGTGTGTCAGCCGAACTCTGGCCGGCCGCTGCTACATAATCGAACCCTGATTCCCGCCGCGCGGGAATGAGGGGGACGGGCGAGGACGCCCATCCCACCCAGACCGAAGAGTGGTGCGATGTGCCACCGCTGTGTCAGCGGTGGAGAACCAACCGCCGGCGGTCGTGCGGTTCGCGACGCGCGATCTGCCGCGCCGCGCGTTCGCGGAATCTTCATTTGATTTCCAGTCGGTCGCTGCGTAGAGATCATTACGTCCCCGCATCTCCACTGACCGGAGCAGACATCGCAGCGGCGACGAAGCGCGAGGGGATACGCATGATTCGCGTGGTAACGGTGGGGGCGCTGCTGCTGCTGCTCGCAGCGCCGCGAGCAGCGGGGCAGTACAGTTTCACTGATCTGAGCATCTACGACGATGCGCTCGGCTACATCGATCCGGTTGGTCTTTCGCCCGACGGCAATACCATCCTGGGCTCGTACGTGTACCGCGGGTTCGATTTCGCGTCGCCCATTTTCATTCAGAACGGAATGAGGACGGAGCTGCCGGCTGGATCGTTCCGGTACGGAATCGCGCGCAGTATGGCGCCAAACGGCACGATCGTGGGCGGGTTCGGGCAGTCCGTCGAGAGTTTCACCAACGATGCGCCCGTGTGGATCAACGGGACGTACACGTTGCTCGAGTATGTCTTCGACGACGGCAGCGCCGACGCCAATGCAATCTCGTCGGACGGCCGGGTCATCGTCGGCACGGCCGCCGCGCCGAGCTACAAGAGACAACCCGCCCGCTGGGTCGACGGCGAAGTCGAACCGCTGGGCGACCTCTCGGGCAGCGACTCAACCGGAACAGCCTTGGCCGTTAGCGCCGACGGCTCAGTGATTGTCGGCAGTGCCGCCGGCAACACCCGCGCGTTCCGTTGGATGAACGGCGACATGGAGGCCCTGCCGCTGATCGATGAAGAGGATATTGAGACGTCCTCGGCCTTCGACGTTTCGGGCGATGGACGTCGCATCGTAGGGCAACAGACCCATTTCAATTTCCTGACGGATGGCTTGCTTTGGGAAGACGGCGTTGTCCATAATATTGGTTATTTGCCTGGCGGAAACAAGACATTCCCCTATGCCATCAGTGCGGACGGCGAAGTGATTGGTGGCGCCAGCGGCCCGGGATTCGGTGCGTTCGAAGCGTTCGTTTGGGACGACACGAACGGCATGCAGAACTTGAGGCAGGTGCTGAGCGACGGCGGGGCTGACCTGCTGGGTTGGACCCAGCTTACCCGCATAACTGACATCTCCGCCGACGGGCGAACCCTCTTGGGCAGTGGCTTCAACGCCGAGGGCGACTTCGCTTATTTCCTTGCCACGATCCCCGAGCCGAGCACGCTGGCTCTGACCGGCGTCGGCCTGGCGCTCCTCGCCCGCCGCCGCCGGTAGGGTCTTCCTCGCCAAGCGCGAAGAGACCGGCCGGAGGCGCCAGAGGCCGGTCCGGAGGCCGGTCCCCTCGCGCGTCCTTCTTGAATGCGCGCCGCGCGACCACTCGCCCAGCACCGGTCGCGGTCCCTTGGGGCGTTGCGGACTCCATTCGCGGCCGCCGCCTGGTCCCATCCGCCCGGCGTGAAGCCGTCTTCGCATGTCGTCGCGCAACACTCGATCCACTCGTGCTTCGCGCCATCACGTATAGTGTGTCCCTTCTGAGTCGAAAGGGGAGCAGCACATGGCCGTAGCTCGCAAGAAGACTCCGCCGCGCCGACCGGCGCCGGCCGCGACCGTCGCCGCGGGTTTGCCCGCGCGCCTCGAGCGCCTCGCGCGGAACCTGTGGTGGACCTGGAACTCGACGCCGCAGCGCGTCTTTTCGGCGATCGACCCGACCGCGTGGGAAGCGACGCGTCGCAATCCAGTGGCCACGCTGCTGAGCGCATCGCCGCAGCGAATCGCGCAACTGACACAGGATGAAGCGTTCTGTTCGCTGCTGGCGGAGGCCGAGCAGCAACTGGCGGCGTATCTCGCGACGCCGACCTGGTTCGCACGCACCGCGCGCGGCAGCCAGGGGAAGCTGCGCGTCGCGTACTTTTGCTCCGAATACTCGCTGCACGAGTGCATGCCGCAGTACGCCGGCGGGCTGGGCGTGCTGGCCGGCGATCACCTGAAAAGCGCGTCCGATCTCGGCGTGCCGCTGGTCGGCGTCGGTTTGCTGTATCGCAGCGGCTATTACGAGCAGTCGCTCGCTCGCGACGGCGCGACCCGCGTCCTGCACCCGAGTTATGACTTCGCAAGCTGGCCGATCGAGAACACCGGCTGCGTCGTGGAAGTGCCCATCGGCCGTCAGACCGTGCATGCCCAGGTCTGGCAGCTCGTCGTCGGGCGCACGCTGCTGCTGCTGCTCGACTCCGACGTTCCGCAGAACACGCCGGCCAACCGCAGAATCACGGATCGGCTCTATCAGGGCGACCCGCTCCATCGCGCCCAGCAGCAGATCCTGCTGGGCATCGGCGGCCTCTACGCGCTCGACGCCCTCGGCATCACCCCCAACGTGTTCCATTTGAACGAAGGACACGCCGCGTTCTGCGGGCTCGAGCGAATGCGACGCTTGTGCGCGCAGGGGCGCAGCGTGGCGCAGGCAACCGCGGAGATCCGCGCGTCGACGGTCTTTACGACGCACACGCCCGTGCCGGCGGGACACGACCGCTATGAGCCGGCGCTCCTGGCGCGGCTTTTCGCACCGCTGGCGGCGGAATGCGGGCTTTCGCGGCGCGACTTGCTCGCGCTCGGGCGCGAACGCAGCGGCGACGAGAGCGAATCGTTCTGCATGACCGTGCTGGCGCTGAAGCTCGCCAAGCACTGCAACGGCGTGGCGGCGCTGCACGGGGCGACCTCGCGCGCCATGTGGCAGAAACTGTACGGCGCGGCGCGTCCCGAGGACGTGCCGATCCGCCACGTCACCAACGGCATCCACTGCCAGACCTGGCTGGCGCCGGAGATCGAGCCGCTGTACGCGCGGCGGCTCAAGCCGCGCTGGGTCGGCGCCGGACCGGATGACGACTGGTGGCGCAACACCGAACGCATTCCGCCCTCGGAGTTGTGGGCGGTGCGCAATAACCTGCGCGCCAAGCTGATTACGTTCATCCGCGCCCGCCTCGCCGAGCAGATTCAGCGGCGCGTCGGCCCGGTCGAAGATCTGATCGCAGCCCACGAGACGTTTCGCGACGACGCGCTGACGATCGGATTCGCGCGGCGTTTCGCAACCTACAAGCGCGCGCCACTGGTGTTTCGCGATGCGCGGCGGCTGGCCAAGATCGTCAACGACGCGCGGCGGCCGGTGCAGCTTGTCTTCGCGGGCAAGGCGCACCCCGCCGACGCCGGCGGCCAGGCCTTCGCGCAACAGGTGCATCAACAGGCGCAGGCTGCGGGATTCCGCGGCCGCGTGGTGCTGCTCGAAAACTACGACATGCACATCGGCCGCATGCTGACCAGCGGCTGCGACGTGTGGCTGAACAACCCGCTGCGGCCCATGGAAGCCAGCGGCACCAGCGGCATGAAGCCGTGCCTGCACGGCGGCGTGAACTGCTCGATTCTCGACGGCTGGTGGCCCGAGGCGTTTGACGGCACGAACGGCTGGGCGATCGGCGACGGGCGCGAGCTGCGCTCGCAAGCGGCGCAGGATCGCTACGACGCCAGTTGCATCTACCAGCTGCTCGAAAAGCAGATCGTGCCGCTGTTCTACGAGCGTGGCCGCGACGGTTTGCCGCGCGGCTGGCTGCGCATGGCGGCGCGATCGATGAGCACGGTCTGTCGACGATTCAGCGGCAGCCGCATGCTGGCGGATTACACGCAGGAGTATTACTGGCCGGCGCTGGCGTGAGTTTCGCTCCGCGGAGCGCCGTCAGCGAGCGGAGTCCGACGCCGGCGGCCACGCGCCGGAAAGCGCCATTTCGACGCTGGAGATCACGAAGCGTTCCAGCCCTTCGATGTACGCGCGGCGCGCGAGCCGCGTCAGGTGCTGCGATGCGAGCTGATTCAGCCGATCCTCGCGGAATTTCTCGCGAATCTCGTCCTGCACGTCGGCGAACGCCGGCCGTTTGGCCGGCTCGATGCGGCCGCAGCCGACCAGGTACCAGCCGGCCGGTCCCTCGATGGGGCCGGTGTGTCCGCCCGCGGGCAGGTCGAACACGCGGCGGCTGATTTCGTCATACGGCGGCTCGAGCGGCTGCACGATCGAGCCGAAGAGGCCGCCGTTGATCGCGTGCGGGCCGCGCGACATTTCGCGCGCGACGTCGCCGAAGCTGCGGCCGGACAGCGATTCGTGCGCGCGGTTGATGTTCTGCTTCGCCGCGAGGCGCGCCCGCGCCTGCACCATGTTCGGGGCGGAATCCCAACTCGCACCCTCGGGCAGAAACTGATCGAACGGAGCCTCGATCAGCAGCAGCTCGCGCGATTCAGGCGTCTCGAACTCGCTGCGTCGCGCTTCGAAGTAGGAGCGAAGCTCGTCGCGGCGCGGGCTGAGCTGGGGCGTGAACACCTCGGCGGCGTAGTTCTGCACGACCATGCGGCGGCGAATCGCGGCCTTGTAGCGCTCAAAATTCATCGCATGCGCGGCCAGGTGCCGATCGAGCTTGGCGCGGCTGCCGCCGAATTCGCGGCTGATGCGCGTGTCGAGTTCGCGCGTCACGATCTTGTCGAGCGCCTCGCGCTGTGCGTCGTTCAAGCTCTCGATGGCGTCGTCGTGCAGCAGGATCGCGCCGACCTCTTCCTGCGTCTGTTGCAGCACGGCCCGTTCGAGCGCGCCGCGCGGATCGGGCGCCTGCCGCATGGCCGTGAGCCGTTTGCGCAGCGGATAGAGGATGTCGCCGGCGGTCAACGTCTCGCGGTTCACGAGCAGCAGATCGCCGCCGATGCCGCCGATGCGCGGCGGGGGTGGGGCGGCGTCGGCGGTGGCGGTAGTTGCGGTGGATTCGGACTCGGCGTTGGAGGCGGCGCCGGGGGTAGTTGCGGCCGACGACCTGGGTTCGGTGCTCGCCGCACTGCCATTCGCGGCCGCTCGATCGGGGCCGCGCGCATCCGCGGGACCCGCGCCGAGGGTGGCGTTGCCGTTGGCGACGCTGCCGTTGCGAGCGCCGCCGTTGGCGGCCTGGGCCGACGCGGTCGGCGCGGCGCGAGCGCCGGTAACGGTCGCGCCGGCGTCGGCGGTTTTGGATGCGGGCGCGGGGGACTGACAGCCGGCATGCATCAACAGGCTGCAGCATGCGGCGACGAAGATGCAGCGGGCGCGATCGTTGAACATGGCGGAACGGTACCCGAATCGCGTCGGTGTGACCCGGGTGTTACCAAGTCTCGCCATGATGTGCGGCCCAGGGCAGCGCGCCGGCGGGCACGGCTGGCGGAGCCGGTGGCGCGGGGCGTGAGTGCGGCGCGGCTGGGGGCTGGGCGCCGGCGGGCACGGCTGGCGGAGCGGGTGGCGCGGGGCGTGAGTGCGGCGCGGCTGCGGGGCTTGAGTGCGGCGCGGCTGCGGGGCGTTGCGCGGGGGGACGCGAAAACGGTGTGCACGGTCTCGGCGACGGCGACGGCGACGCGCACGGCGAGCGGCCGCGCGACGCGGGAGCCGTTCACGCATGGCCCGGGCTCGGCGCTCGGATTGACAGCGGACGCCGGCGCGATACATTTCGGGGCTTGATTGAGCGGCGGTTTGTGCCCGCCGCGCAATCCCCGATAGCTCAATGGTAGAGCGGCGGACTGTTAATCCGTAGGTTGTAGGTTCGAGTCCTACTCGGGGAGGTAACCGGGCTCTCGGTTTCCAGCGACCACGCGGCACGCCAGCCTTGCGGCTCCCTCGATATTCGGGGCCAGACTCCGTTAACGGCGCTCCCGGTTTGTAGCCGAGACATTCGGGGTCCGAGCGTAACCCGACCGGCGGGCGGGCCAATAGACCCGGCGGCCCGGAGAAAGTTACGACTCGCTGGCTTCCGCGCGGGCGATCGCCGGAGTGGGTGCGGCGGGGGTCGGTCGCCGCAAGGCCGCGCGTCGTGGCGGAATCGCCGTAGCGGGCGTCGCCGGGCGAGAGCGCGCCGAAGCGGGCGCTGCACCTGACCGGCGGCGCGTGTAGACTTTTCGCGAGTCAGAGCTCACCCAGCCCCGCCGGGACGTGAGCTGCGTCGTTCGGCGTTGAAGGCACGAGCCGCGCGAGGCGCACCGATGGCGGAGATGCCCGACGGGTCGAACTTCTACAGTGCCCTCGACACCCCTCTGTCGCCGGAGCAAGTGGCCGGGCTGTATCGCACGCTCGGTTGGCAGGTCCGCAAGTGCTCCTGGGTGGATTACGAGGTCATCAGCGACTGGGCGGAACTGGTCATCGAGGGCGACGGCCCGGTCTTGATGCACGGCGCGGTCGCCGATCTGCCGGCCCGCGCCGAGGAGTTGGTGGCCCCGCTTCGGGCAGCAGGCATCAGCTTCACCGCCGAGTGCTACGGGCCGGCCCCGGATCAGCAGTTGTTGCTGGAGTTGCGGGGGTAGACCGCGAGCCAGTTGCGCAATAAACTATTGCGACACGCGTGGCCCCTGGTTTCCGGGTAGTCGAATTGTCGAGATTCGAAAGTACTCATGACCGACAAAGAAAATCAAGGCGATGAATGGACGCTCTGGTGGAACGCTCGCATCGAGGCGATGGAACGCATCCTCGGTAAGTCCGCCGATACGATCGGGCACGGAATTATTCCTTTCCAATTCGGAGCAGAAGCGGGCGGGGCGGCGGACATCGTCTACTTCCGTAACCACCTCAACGGCGTTGTTGCCGCAACTTCAGAGCTGATCGGTAGCGACGACCAGCTCTCAAACGATCAAGGCAGCTACGAGCTCGTGATCTGCTCTCGCGAAGATGATGCTTGGGGACCAGGCATCATCAGTAAGCTCGCCTACTACACGCTGGAGGCAGCACTGAATCCCGGCGAGACCATGGACATTGGGCCCGCGACGCCCGATGGGTCGACAATCGCCGCATTCCTGTTCTGCGATTACGGGCGTTTCAAAGTGCGTGATCGTTCTGCCGGATTGCTTTTGTGTTTGGGAATTACCGCCGAAGAGCTGTCCGAGTGCCATGCCGGAAATCGAGATCGCGTCGAGTCGGCGCTCAAGGAAGCGGGCGTGTACCCATTCACCGACCTGTTCCGCGAGTCTGTACTGTAGTCGGCCGTGCTGTCGAGCGTCACCGCTGCCAGCCCTCGATCTTGAATACTGTATCGAGCAACTTGCGCTCCGGGCCGCCCCGATCAGGGACGAACCACACTTCGAAGCGCGCGGCGTACGGCTTTCCCCAGTCTCCCTCATAGATCGTGACGTGCGAGTTGGAAAAGAACAGCTCGCCCGGCGCATCTGACCAACCGACCCACTCGTTGGACGCTTGCGCGAGGCGCGAAGTCGACAGCGCGGTACCTCGCGTAAGCTCAAACGCTCTTAGGTAGATCATTCCGGGTTCAGCGGGATTGACCCAGATTTCCACGTCGTAGATGCCCGGTTGGAAAGATTGGCGCACCTCGATCGACGGCACGCCGACGCGGACGCTTCCTGCCGGCAGCATTTCACGGGCCGCCTCCCAAGTCGGGGTTGTGACGAGCGGGGCGAGTTCGGCCTCCAGTAGATCGAGGGTGGCTCGCGTGAGCACCCGCTCCATCGACTCGGATTGCTCGAAAATCTCCACGACCAAATTCTGCGGCAAATCGACAATGAGGCGGCTCTCGTGCATCCGGTTGTCGTCGGACAGATTCAGCGGACGCGTGTCCCCGGGCGGAATCTGGGTGCCACCGCGTCGGCGACCGGCCCACGGCTCGCCTGTGAACCCGAGTGTCAGGCGATGCTGGAAGCGCACTGCTGAGCCGACGCCCAAATGCTGGTCGAACTCGGTGTAATATCCGTGCAGCGTGTACTGCCACTCCCCACCCACCTTCCAACGACGTGTAGCGAATCTCTTGCCACGCTCCGCAAAGACTCGCCACGCAGGATTGGCCGCGAGATAACGCCGCAGCAGATCCGGAGCCGCCGTGTGAAGCCGGGCGAGCGCGTCGACTGAAACGGTAACGTTCGCGTCATTGCCGCCAGGCTGCTTGAACGCGTCGAGCAGTGCGTGCTGAAAGTGGTCGGGTCCCGAATCAGCCGCGGCCGCGCTGGAAGGAGTGACGATGAAACCGCGGTCGCTTCCCACATTGGTCTCCACGACTTCCATGCCCTCGGGGATGATCAAGTTGTCGGCGAAGTGGTCTTCGCTGGGGCCGAGCATGGCGCAGAACATGGCGGCGAGTAGCACAAGCCGGCCGATGGCGGCGGCTGGAATCATCCCAAAAAGTAGATGAAGGAACCCCATTGCCCACCGCTTGCGCGCCAGATTTCCGATGGCCACTACGAATAATCCGAGGGTGGACACGCAGATGGTGAAGAACAACGCAAGCCACGTGTGCGGGCCCGCCATCAGTGGAGGCACGAGCTCGCTGGCGGCGAATACCAGCAAAGCCAGCAGGGCGATCGCCGGGGCGAGCCACCAGCTGTTCCAATACACTGAGAGCACTGAGCCGGGCTTCATTGGTCGCTTCCGGGACGGCTATCCGTTCGTTTCGTACCAAGTGCATCGCATGATTGCGCGACTAGCGGAATCGGTCAATCATGGTGCTTGCCGAGCGCTTCGCTGGGCGCCGTTTCGCGCCTGATCCGAGGAAGCACCGCCGAATACCCGCGACCGGATTCAAGCCCATCTCCGCCGCAACCCGCGACCATTCGCCCGGTATTGTGCTGCGCGTGGCCGCGTGCCGGCAGCCGGCGCCCGCGTTCGCGGGGCTTCGGCGGGCTCCCGAAACGTGTTCGGGATGGCACACGGCCCGCCGACTCTTCGGGAAGGACCCTGACACACCATGCGTATTCCAGCGATCGTGATGGGAATGACGGGCGTCGCGCTGCTGAGCGGCTGCGCCACCTACCTCCCGCCCAGCGGCCGAGCCGACCTCGCCGCAATCGGCAGCCCGGCAATGCAGGAGAGCTTTGCCGCCCGGCCCGCGGCGGTCTTTCCGGCGGGGATCGCGGCCGTGCGCGTTCAGGCGCCGAACTACCGCAGCTACTACACCGAGCGCGAGGGCGGGGTGTATGGCGAAGGCCGCTACTCCATCATCACGGTCAAGGAGGTCGAAGACGAGTCGGACATCGAGCGCATCGCCAGGCTGCCGCAGGTCGGCGGCCTGGTCACGATCAGCAGAATGCTGTTGCCCGCGAGCTGCGAGAGGCGGCGGCTCGACTCAAGGCCGACATGGTCCTGATGTACACCTTCGACACTTCGTTCCACGAGGATGACGCATCGGTCGGGCTCAACGTCATCACGCTGGGCATTTCGCCCACGCGGCGGGTGTTCATCCGCGTGGCGGCGTCGGCGCTGCTCGTCGACACGCGGACCGGTTTTATTTACGCCGCGCTCGAAGCCAATGAGAAACAGGAGATCGTCTCGAACGCCTGGGAGTCGGGCGAGGCGGCCGACCGCGTGCGGCGCGAGGCGGAGAAACAGGCCTTCAAGGCGCTAGTGAGCGAGTTTGAGAAGGCCTGGCCGCGGATTCTCGAGCGCGCGAAGCAGGGGGCGTGAGCAGGGGGCGGCGGGCGAGTTGCGGCGCGAGCGCGCGCGGTTAAGGCTTGGCCGGGGGTGGGGGTTCGTCCGGGGTCGGCGGGGGCGGTCCGTGAAGGTTCAGGCTCGCATTACGCTACCGCCGGACTTGCGTCGACACGTTGATCGATTGCGCGCGGTCTGGAACCCGGAGAAAGCGCTCGGCAACCCGGCAGATATCCCCGTTGTGTGTCAGGACGAGGCCCCGGACTCCGCCTCACCTGCTGCTTCGTGGGGCGGTAGCACGCATGCCACCGTTCCGCCTGGTCACGGTGGGTGAACGTCGCACTCAAGTTCTGGTTCACTGTGAACGCGGACTCCCGGTTTGGGACGGCCAGTGCGCTTCGTACCATGCATGCAGGCTGGAGAGGGTGTCGAACCGCTTCGCCGCATCTTTCAACAGTCTGTCAAGCCGTTCGGCCGACAGATCGATGGTTCGCTCCATTATCCACGCGAGTGCCTCGGTCGTCGCGTCGCGAAGGAATGGGAGTTTCGGGGGTAGGTCGAGGGCGAGCGAATCCAGCCACTCTTCGTCTGACAACGCGGCGTCGCGCACTGTCGGCAATGGTGGCTGCTCCAACAGGGTGGGATCGTGCGAGCATTCTGTGACGCGGGCACCGCTTCGCACTCCCTCGGCGCGCCCGCAACTGCTCGGTGGGCCGTACTCGTGGTCATCAACTCGGAGTGAATCGTCTTTTTCGATGTTCTTGATCTGCATCGGTGCTCTCCCTTACCGTCTCGTAAACAGGCTGGTTGCCGAGCTTCGGGAGTTCTTGCGGTTGACCCGCGCCGAACCGGCCAAAATTCTTGGAGGCACGACTTTCTCGACCGGTTGTCGCAGGGATGCACGCATGTGCTTATGCGAGCCAGGCCGCACTGAACAGGGAGACAATAGGTGGACGAGCCAATCACCTGGGACAATGTGCAAGCGCTCATGGGAGAACTCAGAGCGATGGCGCGATCGCTTCTGGCACGCGAACGCGACGGCCGAACACTGCAGCCGACAGCGCTGATTCTTACCGCACTACGCAGGCAGAAGCCAGCCGACTCGGAATGGAACGAAGTGAGCTGGCCAAATCGGGCGTACTTTTTTCGCGCCATGTATCGCGCCATGTGGCGGGCGCTTATCGACTACGCGCGCACTCGGATGACGAAAGGGCCGGTCAGGGCTGTCCAAGTTGAACAACTACACTTAGAAAACCTAGCGGAGACCGCCGGGCAGCGCCCCGAGCAGATCCTCGCACTCAGTCTTGCCTTACAGCGGCTTCGAGCGCGATACCCCGCGTGGGCGGAACTCGTTGAGCATCGCTACATTTCGGGCTGCACGGTTGAGGAATCAGCGCGACTCATGGGCGTCAGCGAGCGAACCGTCCGACGCCGGTGGGAGAGAGAGTGGGAGCGCGCGCGCTCCCTGTTGTGCAGGGAGGTCCTTCACATTCTCAACAAAGAGGATATCCCCTTGGAGAAAATTGATGATTGACAGGGGAATTGGTAGTTCGGACCGCACCGTGACCCAACGCCCGGTACAGCCGATACAATCGGTGACGGGCAGCCAGTGGGACAGGATAGAGCGGCTGGTCGAGCAGCTCGGGACGCTGCCTATGCAGAGGCAGAAGTCCTGGATTGATCACCTGTTTCAGCAAGGGGAGGACCCGGTTGTCCTCTCATTAGTGACCTGCAAGCTGCGCCTCCCGCCAGAGAACGAATCCTGCCGTGTCGGCTCAAAGATACGGGAATTCACACTAAAGAGGCAGATAGGTATCGGAGGTATGGGAGTCGCCTACCTCGCGGAGCAGGACTCGCCCCGGCGCCAAGTGATTGTAAAGGTGATTCATTCTTTCTGGGCAGGGGATCTACGGTTCTCCGAGCGGTTCCGCGAAGAGATCGAGATTCTCGGGCGGCTCGATCACGCGTGGATTGCGCAAATCTACGCCGGTGGTATCCACACCATTCGCGCCGAGGGCAGAGAGCGTGCGTTCCCTTTCTACGCGATGCAATACGTCCGGGGCACGCCGATAACCGCTTACGCAGTCGACGTGGAGCTCGAGCTCGAAGAGCGAGTCAACCTGTTAGTGAAGGTGTGCGATGCTGTCACGTATGCCCACACGCACAACATCGTCCACACGGACCTGAAGCCAGATCACATCCTCATTGATGCCGACGGCAACCCGCATCTTTTGGATTTCGGTCTCGCCATCCGAATCGATTCGTCGCTGCCGCGAGGCGCGAATGAGGTCGGCTTTGGAACGCCCGCGTACATGAGCCCAGAACAGACTAGCGCTGCGTATGGCGACGTCGGACCTTGGAGCGATGTTTACGCTCTCGGTGTCATCCTCTACGAGCTGCTCACTGGGAAGCGGCCATATACAAGTGTTCATGACGTACTACGCGGAACGAGCGTCCCCAAGATCGGAGAGCTGAATTCGGAGTGTGATGGTGATTTGGAGAACGTTGTCGCGAAAGCTATGGAAAAAAAGTCAGACGACAGATTTCGAACTGTAGCGGCCTTCCAAGAGGCGCTAAAGCGGATATCTGTCCAGTCCGACGAGTCGCAGAATCTGAGACTTGCAGTCTGCTACGACAACAAAATAAACCGTGTGTTTGAAGTTAACTGCCCGTCCGACACGCAGTGGGGCGTATTTTGCAACGCTCATTGCTCCCTCTTTAGCACGCCGGCCGAACCAGAAGACTACCTCGTTGTTGACGTGAGGCGGAAACGCGTGCTGCGTCCGCGAATTGTCGGTGACGTGGGGAAGGCGACGGTTGCGCTGGTGCATAAGAGCGATTCGCTCGCGCAGTTGCCGCTTGATTTTCTTAGTGTGATCGTGTTGATGGCTTTTGAGAGGCGCGGCGGAGGCTAACAGCCCGTTGAAAAACCTCTTGTCCTTCCTGTAAGCATGAAGTCGTCAAGGAGGACGCGGGATGGCGCTTGGGCAGCGTGGCGGGCGAGTTGCGGCGCGAGCGCGCGGTTAAGGCTTGGCCGGGCGGTGGGGGTTCGTCCGGGGTTCAGATCCGGCCGGGGTCTTTCGGACGACGGCGCGGTCGCCGTCGTCTGTTCGTTCAACAATCTTGTGCAGATGTTCGATTCCGCCGGCCGACACTTGCGACGGATCGAACTCAAGGAATGCTTCACGCGCGAGCCGGTCTATCCATCCGAGATATCCGCCGATCGCGATGGCGGTTTGGTTGTCGGCGATTGGCAGGGCTCTCCGCCAGTCTGGCGCATCGCGTCTAATGGCACACTGGTGTCCTCGATTCTGCCGAAGTATGTCGATGGCCGCACGTTCCCGATGCACTACGGAATCCGGGCCGCGCCGGATGGGCGTCTATGGACGACAGACGGCTCGTCGTTGCTGCGCTTGAGTGACACTGGAACCGTTGATCTCGTTCTGGGCGACGCACCGCGCGCAGACAGCCTCGGCGAGGTTTCGACGATGACGGTCGATGGGAAAGGATTCATCTACCTTGTCTCGCTCCGCACGACCGCGGTTCACGTTTTTGATCGTACGGGCAAGCTGCTGCGAGTGTGCGAGCCGCTGCCGGACGACTTCACGAGTAACGCCTACAGCACAGCAATTAGTGTCGCGGGTAACGGTGAAGTTTTCGTCCACGGGGACGGTGCGCGGACCGGCGGTTATCTACGCTTCGGCTCCGACGGTCGGCGGATCGGATTCGCCGAGGAAACCGACTGGGGTTCGGGTGCGGACTGGTTGTTCGGACCCGCCGGGCGCGAGCACTGGGCCACGGGCTACGATAGTGTCTATCTCGTCGATGCCGACGGCACGACCAAGCGGACGATCGAGCGTCGCCCGGACCGCAACTGGTTTGAGACGATCAGTCATACGGCCGTCGCGCCCGATGGCAGCCTCGCATTCGTGAGCTGTGATTCTCGCGCGTCGTTCATGAAACCGACGCTCAGCGTTTTCGACCCGACCGGCGAACCTGTCTCCACAATTTCCCTGCCGAGCGACACCTACGTTGGCGGTATGGCGTATGACGGAAAATGCGTCGTCATCCCATACGAAAATGACTGGCTGGTCGTCGACGTGAAAACGCGATCGATTCAGCGGTTCAAGCCCGATCTGCGGCGGACCCCATCGTCGAACTGGTACTGCTTCATAGCTCCGAGCGACCGCGAATTATGGTTGTGCGAACCAAACAGCCGGGTGATACAGCGATTTCGCGCGCCGTTCGACAATTGACTCGGACCTGCGCTCGCCGCGCATGTTTCGTCGGGCACGGGCGGCGCGAGCACTTGGGAGCCGGTCTTCTCGGCTGGCTGCCGAAAAACCGGTCCAGCCGACGACGATGGACCGCGTTGCAACGAACCCGCGCTTGCGCCGTACGCTACGCTGCCCGTTCGTCCGATGCCCGCGCGTTCGCGGGCTGGTTTTCGGCGGGGGAGGCGGCGGTCCGTGAAGGTCCAGGCTCGCATTACGCTACCGCCGGACTTGCGTCGACACGTTGACCGATTGCGCGCGGTCTGGAACCCGGAGAAGGCGCTCGGCAACCCGGCTCATATCACCGTTGCATACCAGGACGAGGCCCCGGACTCCGCCTTGCTCGCCGCGCGTTTTCGTTGGGCGGTAGTACGCATGCCACCGTTCCGCCTGGTCGTCGGAACTGCACAGCGCTTCGCCGAGCCGACGCTCGGAGCTTTTCTAGCGGTGGCTGACCCGAGCGGAGGGGTCGCGGCCTTGCGTGCCCTGGTGCTCGCGCCGCCGTTTACCCAGCGCAGTCGGTTCGGCCTCCACGTTACGCTACTGCACCCTGAACAGGGCGAGCGGTTGGAAGTCGCGTGGCCCGCGTTCTTGCAGCTTCCGGCAGTCGGGTCATTTTCCGTGACACACCTGCAACTTGTTGGCGCCGCCAACGAGATCTTGGAAGACCTCGCGCTCCGCGGCCGGCCTGACTGAGTCCGACGCGAAAGTGGCGATCGGCGACAGCAGCGCCGCAACCAGCCCCGTCCAGCCGCACTGATGCGACGCGCCGACGCCGCGGCCGGAGTCGCCGTCGAAGTACTCGTGGAACAGCGGATAGTCGCGGAAATGCGGATCGCGGCAGAGTCGCTCGTGCCGGTCACAGCCGCTCGCGGATTCGCCGCCCGCCGCGCCGCTCACGGATTCGCCGCCAGCGCCGCTCCCGGATTTGCTGCCCGCTGCGCCGCGTTGGCTCGCGCGGGATGCCGCCGCATTCGCCGTTCCGTCGGCGGCGCCGAGCACCGGCCTTGCTCCGCTCGCGTCGCGCAGAAAGATCCGCGTCAGGCGGCGTGCGAGTTCGTCTGCCACTTCGCGAATCGTCAAGAACACGCCCGAGCCGGTCGGGCACTCGACCTTGAAATCGTCGCCGTAGTACGCGTGGAACTTCCGCAGCGACTCGATCAGCAGGTAGTTCACCGGGAACCAGATCGGGCCGCGCCAGTTCGAGTTGCCTCCAAACGCGCCCGAGTCGGATTCCGCGGGCTGGTAGCGAATCGAGACCATGTGCCCGTCGATCGGCAATACGTATGGCCGGTCGCGATGAGCGCGCGACAGCGCCCGCACGCCGAAGTCGGATAGAAACTCGGTCTCGTCGAGCATGCGGCGGATCAGGGCCTTCATGCGGTGGCCGCGCAACAGCGAGAGCAGGCGGCGCTGTCCCGCGCCGGGGACGTTCCAGTGCGAGACCAGGGCGGCGAGATCGGGTCGGTAATTGAGAAACCACTCGAGGCGCTGCTTGAATCCCGGCAGGCGGTCGAGCATCCGCGGCTCGAGGGTCTCGACCGCGAACAGCGGAATCAGCCCCACCATCGAGCGCACCTTCATGGGCAGCGCGCGGCCGTCGGGCAGGTTCAGCACGTCGTAGAAGAACTTGTCCTCGTCACACCAGAGCGCCACACCGTCGCAGGCGTCGGCGGCGTGCGACGGGCCGCCCCCCGCGGCGCCGGCGCCATGCAGCGCGGCAGCGGAACCGGCGTCGGCCCCGATGCCGTTCATCGCCTCGGCGATGTGCAGGAAGTGCTCGAAGAACTTGGTGGCGACATCTTCGTAGACCGGGTTGTGCAACGCGAGCTCGAGCGCGATGCGCATCAGGTTCAGCGAGTACATCGCCATCCAACTGGTGCCGTCGGCCTGGTTGATGAAACCACCGGTGGGCAGCGGCGCACTGCGATCGAACACGCCGATGTTGTCGAGCCCGAGGAACCCGCCTTGAAAGATGTTGCGGCCCTGCGCGTCCTTGCGATTGACCCACCAGGTGAAATTGAGCATCAGCTTGTGGAACAAGCGTTCGAGGAACGCCAGATCGCCGACGAATTCCGCATCGCCCGCGGTGCGGCGCTGCTCGCGATCGATCTCGAAGACGCGCCACGCGGCCCAGGCGTGCACCGGCGGATTCACGTCGCCGAACGCCCATTCGTACGCAGGCAATTGCCCGTTGGGATGCATATACCACTCGCGCGTCAGCAGCACGAGCTGATCCTTTGCGAATTCAGCGTCGACGAGCGCCAGCGGGATCATGTGAAACGCCAGGTCCCACGCCGCGTACCACGGGTACTCCCACTTGTCGGGCATGCTGATGATGTCGGCGTTGTTCAGATGCTGCCACTCGCGGTTGCGGCCGGTGCGGCGCTCGCGCGGCGGAGCAGGCTGCCCGGGGTCGCCATACAGCCACTGCGGCACGTCGAAATAGTAGAACTGCTTGTTCCAAATCATGCCGGCGAGCGCCTGGCGCTGCACGAGCCGCGCGTCGGCGTCGGTGATGTCGCGCTGCAGGTCGGCGTAGAACTCGTCCGCCTCGCGGCGACGTTGCTCGACGATCGCGTCAAACGCGGCGCCGGTCGCGGAATCCGGCGTTCCCCGCGCGGCGACGCGCGTCGACGAAGCTGCGGCAGCGAGCGGCCGCAGGCGAACACGCACCTGCGCGCTGCCGCGCGCGGGAATCATCAGCCGCACCCACGCGGCAGCCTTGGTTCCAACGTGGTCGGGATTCACGGCGTCGGCGCGATCGCCGATCACGCGCGCGTGGATGGCGTCCTTGGCGAAGGGGGTTCCAAGATCAGACTCGAACAGACGGCGCGTATTCGTTTCGTTCTCGCAGAACAGCCACTCGCAATCGGCGTCGATGATGCATTGATAGTCGCCCAGCGAAGGATGCTGCGCCTGCACGGCGTTGGCGGCAGTGGTCGAGCGGCTCAGCGTGGGCTTGTGCCCGTCGCGGCCCCAGGACCACGTATTGCGAAACCACATCTGCGGCAGCACGTGGAGCGGCGCGTCGTCCGGACCCCGATTATGGATTGTGACGCGCATCAGGATGTCGTCGACGTCGGCTTTCGCGTACTCGACGAACACGTCGAAGTAGCGGTCATCGTCGAACGCTCCGGTGTCGAGCAGCTCGAATTCGGGTTGATCCTTGCCGCGGCGGCGGTTCTCGTCGACCAGCCGCGCGTAGGGAAATTCCGCGTGTGGATATTTGTAGAGCATCTTCAGGTAGGAATGCGTGGGCGTGGCGTCGAGGTAGTAGTACAGCTCCTTCACGTCCTCGCCGTGGTTGCCCTCGCTGTTGGTCAGCCCGAACAGCCGCTCCTTCAAGATCGGGTCGCGCGTGTTCCAGAGCGCCAGCCCGAGGCATAGCCGCTGCTGATCGTCGCTCCAGCCGGCGAGGCCGTCTTCGCCCCAGCGATACGCGCGGCTGCGCGCGTGGTCGTGCGGCAGGTAGTCCCACGCCGTGCCGCTTGCGCTGTAGTCCTCGCGCACAGTTCCCCACTGGCGCTCGCTGAGATAGGGTCCCCAGCGCCGCCAGGCCGCACCGGCATCGCGAATGGACTGCAATCGGTTCTTTTCGTGAATCTCGGGCATGTGATCTCCAAAGCCGCGGAGCCGGTGATGTTGCTCATTGGTGCGGCGGCCTGGCTTTCGATGCGAATGAAGTCGCGTCGTTACAAGTGAACGCAATTCGGCGCGACGCGTAACGGCCGGCGCCGGCGGCGCATCGCACTGCTGAATCGCGTCACTTGCCGACGCAGCCGCTGGTGCGGCTCGCGGCTTGTGTAGCGCGGGCGAAGTACGAAGCTCGCCCGCAAGTTATTCAGGAGATCGTGAATGATGAAATCGGTCCGCACGTTTCCGTTGGCGCTGTCGGGGCTCGGCCTGTTTGTGCTCGCGACCATCACCGCCGGCAGTGCGTCGGCTCAGCACAACGACGCCAAGCCGAATTCGGCCGCGAAGCAGATGACGAAGCAGTTCAAGGGCGCGAAAGTGAACGCCGGCGTCGTCACGCATGAGCACAAGGACGGCAAGCACGTCCTCACCTGGTCGGACGAGTTCGTGATTCCCGACACGCCTGCCCCGCATTGGCAGGTGGTCGACTCGAAGGGCAATACCTACCTCCTGCAGCGCCTGCAGATCAAGGAGGACAAGCAGAACCGGACGATCACCGTCCCGGGCTACGTGCCGGACATCGCGAAAGTGCAGATCTGGTGCGCCTGGGCCGAGGCGCTGCTCGGCGAGGCGGCGTTCGAGACGCCGGTGAAGTAGTTCGACATTGATCTTTCTCACCCTGCCGGGCGGGTAAGGCGTTCGAATGACGCGGGCGGGGGCGACCTCGCCCGCGTGTGCCGTGCTCACAGCTCGGCCGAGTTCGCATTGAGTTCCAACTGCTTAGAAAAATTCCGGAGGCCTGAAATGATGTCGTTAAGACGTCTGATTACGCCGCTGATCGGCTTGGCGCTCGCCACGACGGCAAGCGCGCAGACAGTCGACAAGAAATCGCTTTCGCTTGACGGCGCGAAAGCCGTGCTCGCCGCGTGCGAGGCGCAGGCTGCGCAGCTCGGCGCAGGCGGCGCGATCGCCGTCGTCGATGACGGCGGCAATCTGATTGCCATGCATCGCATCGACGGCACCTTCGCGGCTGCGGCGAACGTATCGATCGGCAAGGCGCGAACGGCTGCGATCTTTCGCAAGCCCACCGCGGCATTCGAGCAGACCATCCGCGATGGTCGCACGCCGATGCTCGCATTGAACGACTTCACGCCCTTGCAGGGCGGTGTCCCGATTGTCATCGACGGCCAGGTGGTCGGCGCGGTCGGAATGAGCGGCGCAGCAAGCGCCGAGCAGGACGAGCAAATCGCCAAAGCCGGCGCGGCGGTGGTTGCCGCGAAAACGCCGGCGCGGTTGGGCGACTCGAACACTTCGCCCGTCGCCACTGCGGCAGCAGTCGGCGGCGATTCGGACGCGGGCGCGACAAGCATTGCTGCTGATGTGAGCCGGCCGGAAACGCGATCGGCGGACGACGCATCGAAGTCGTGGCTGGCAATGCTGGCGTTCGTGCCGATTGTCGGCGCGATGTTTGTTGCAAATCAAACGGAGTCCAGGCGATGAGAGTATTTCTCCTCTGCTGCGCGATCGGCGCGGCCATGACCGCCACGCTCGGATGCAGCACGGCTTCGCATCGGCCGATCCTGAGCGCGAGCGCGGGCGAACCCATCGACGGCAAGGTGTTGGTGAACGTGGACGAGAACGGCGTCGCGCTGCAAGGCGGTTACGATCCGGTGGCGTTCTTCACCGAGAAGAAGCCGGTGAAGGGCGACCCCGCGCATCGGCTCGCCTACAAAGGCGCTACCTATCACTTCGCGTCCGCCGCGAACAAGGCCGCGTTTGAGAAGAACCCGGCCGCCTACGAGCCACAGTTCGGCGGCTACTGCGCCTACGCGGCGTCGATCAACAAGGTCTCGCCGATCGACGTGAAGTACTTCGAAATTGTGAACGGGAGACTGATCCTGCAACACAATCAGAAGGCGTGGGATCTTTGGCATCAGGATTCGGCCGGCAACCTGCCCAAGGCTGACAACAACTGGCCCGAGCTCGTGCAGCGCCACGGCTCGTAACAAGCCGGGCACGACTCTGACGAGATTGGCCCCGCGTTCTGGAACGGAGCGAAACATGCGAGTGATCTCCCTGTTGCGAACGATGTTCTTTCTCCTGACGGCGACCCAGATCGTTGCGGGAGCGACGGCCGGCACGCATGCCGACGACAAGCTGCCCGACGCGATCGTTGACCTTGCGACGCTTGAAGGCACGAAGTCCGTGTCGTCGCAGTGGCGAACCGCGCCGGCGCGCATCGTCGAAATCGACCACCGCGAGCCCGGCGACGATCTGAAGGCGAGCGGCAAGCCGAACCGCACCCACGACGTCTCGCCGCGAGCCGGCGCGGCGGACTTTGACGATCAGGGGTGGGAGACCATCGAGGCGGCGACACTCAACGCGCGTCGCGGCGGCGGGCGACTGTCATTCCAGTGGTATCGCGTCAGCGTCACGCTGCCCGAGAAGATCGGCGCGGTCGATGTGCGCGGCGCAACGCTCGTGCTGAATCTTACGCTCGATGACTACGCCGAGGTGTGGGTCGACGGCGAGCTGCCGCAGATTCTCGGTCAGAGCGGCGGCGCATTGATCGCGGGTTGGAACACGCCGAATCGCGTCGTTCTCCGGCGCGACGCCAAACCGGGCGAGCGCGTGCAACTCGCGATTTTCGCAGCGAACGGGCCGCTCTCCGACCCGCCGCCGAATTTCGTCTGGATTCGTTCGGCTTTGCTCGAGCTTTACAAACCAGGTCGTTGGGGCGCGGTGCAGCCGGCGAAACTCGAGATCGACAGACGCGACGCGGCCCTGGATTCAATCCTGTCCGCGGACGCGCAGCTCGAGCGCGTCGCGACCGGTTTCACATTCGCCGAGGGGCCGCTGTGGGTCCCGGCGCGCGTGGGCGGAGCGGGGGCGCAGGCGATCCGTGAAGGCTACCTGCTGTTCAGCGATCCGAATCGCAACACGATCTATCGCTGCACGCGCGACGGCGAAGTCTCGATCTATCGCGCGGCCAGCGGCTACCGCGGCGCCGACGTCGCCGACTATCGCCAGCCCGGCTCCAACGGCCTGGCGCTGGACGCGCGAGGGCGCGTTTCCATCTGCGAGCACGGCAATCGCCGTGTCACGCGAATCGAGCCCAACGGCGTGTTGACCGTTCTCGCCGATCGCTTTGACGGCAAGCGGCTGAACAGCCCCAACGATCTGGTCTATCGCAGCGACGGCGCGCTCTTCTTCACGGATCCTTACTTCGGGCTTCCGAAATTCGCCGACGATCCCCGCCGCGAGCAGCCGCACGCCGGCGTGTATTCGCTGGTCGACGGCAAGACGCGGCTGATCACCGGCGAACTCAGCGGTCCGAACGGAATCGCGTTCTCGCCCGACGAACGGCATCTGTACGTCGGCAATTGGGACGACAACCGCAAGATCGTGATGCGCTACACCGTCGCCGCCGACGGCTCGGCGAGCGACCCGCAGGTCTTCGCCGACATGACTTCGGCCACCGGTGCCGACGCGATCGACGGCGTCAAGGTCGACGCGCGCGGCAACGTGTTCGTGTCGGGCCCGGGCGGGCTGTGGATTTTCTCACCCGAGAGCAAGCATCTGGGCACGCTGCGCGGACCGGAGCATGTTCACAACCTGGCCTGGGGCGACGACGACGGACGCACGCTCTATCTGGCGGCGCAGACGAGCATCTATCGAATTCGCTTGCGGAACGCCGGGGCCGGCCGCGCGGCGGTCTCCCCGACGACGGCCCGCGGGAACTGACGCATTCGGGTTGCGGGGGGAGTTTACGTATGGTGTCGCGTTCATTTGACGGGGAATGGCTCGAAGCCGACGGCCTTGGTGGGTTTGCCTCGGGCACGGTTGGTGGCGCGCGCACGCGGCGCTACCACGGGCTGCTCCTGACGGCGACCAACCCGCCGACCGGGCGGATGATGTTGGTCAGCGGTTTTAACGCGTGGGTCGAGACGCCCGGCGGGGCCCACTACCTGACGCAGCAGTGCTACCAGCCGGGTGTGTGCGCACCCGATCGCCCCGCGGACATCGAGTCATTCAGCGCCGAGCCCTGGCCGACGTGGCGGTTTCGTCTGCCCGACGGCACGCGGATCGAACACGAGTGCTTCGTCGCTCACGGCTCGCCGACCATCGCCCTGCGCTGGCGGCTGCTCGAGCCGCGCGCCGGCTTCACGCTGCATGTGCGACCGTTTGTTTCGGGGCGAGACTACCACAGCCTGCATCACGAAAACGGAGCGCTGCGGTTCGAGCCGCGGATCGACGGCGATGCACTGGTTTGGCAAACCTACGATGGCGTGCCCGAGATCCGCAGCGTCTGCAACGGCAAGTATCGGCACGATCCCCACTGGTATCGCGGCTTTCTGTACGAACAAGAGCAGAGGCGCGGCCTCGACTGTGTCGAAGACCTCGCGGCGCCCGGCGTGCTGCAGTTCGACCTCAGCGCGCGCGAGGCGGAATGGGTGCTGTCGACGGCGCCCGCCGCCGCGTTCTCTGAGCTGCGCTCCGCCGAGCTGATGCGACGCGCAGCGTTCGCGACGCCGCTCGATCGCGCCGCCGATGCGTATCTCGTCCGTCGCGGCGCGGGTCGCACGATCGTCGCCGGCTATCCCTGGTTCACCGACTGGGGGCGCGACACTTTCATCGCCCTGCGTGGCCTTTGCCTCGCGACGGGGCGATTCGACGACGCGCGCTCCATCCTGCTCGAATGGTCGGGCGCGGTGTCCGACGGCATGCTGCCCAACCGCTTTCCCGATCACGGTGAACAGCCCGAATACAACTCGGTCGACGCTTCGCTCTGGTATGTGATCGCGGTGCACGAATTCCTGGCTGCGGCCGAGCGCGGCGAAACGCGCGTGACCGCGAGCGATCGGCGCCGGCTCGAGGCCGCGGTGCGCGAGATCGTCGTCGGTTACGAGCGCGGCACGCGCTTCGGCATCCGCTGCGACAGCGACGGTCTGCTCGCGGCCGGCGAGCCGGGCGTGCAGCTCACGTGGATGGACGCGAAAGTCGGGGATTGGGTCGTTACGCCCCGCATCGGCAAACCCGTCGAGGTGCAGGCGCTCTGGTTGAATGCGCTCTGGCTGGCGCGCCGTCTCGATGAGCGCTGGACCGAACTGTTCGTGCGCGGACGAGACAGTTTACGCGCTCGCTTTTGGAGCGACGTGCGCGGCTGTCTCTACGACGTCATCGACGTCGATCACCGGCCGGGTCCGGTCGATGCCCGTTTTCGCCCCAATCAGATCTTCGCGGTCGGCGGATTGCCCGTGCCGCTGTTCGAAGGAGCGCGGGCACGCGCCATCGTGGACGCGGTCGAGGAGCGACTCGCGACGCCGCTCGGGCTGCGCTCCCTGGCGGCAGATGAGCTGGAATACCAGGCGCACTACCGCGGCGACGTGCGGCAGCGCGACGGCGCGTACCACCAGGGCACAGTCTGGCCGTGGCTCATCGGACCGTTCGTCGAAGCCTGGGTGCGTGTGCGCGGCGGCGACGCCGAGGCCAAGCGTGCGGCACGCGCGCGATTTCTCGATCCGCTGCTCGCTCATCTGGCCGACGCCGGAATCGGACATGTGTCCGAGGTAGCGGACGGCGCCGCGCCGCATGTTTCGGGCGGATGCCCGTTTCAGGCGTGGTCGCTGAGCGAGCTGATTCGGCTCGACCGCTTGGTGCTTGCCGAGCCGACGGATGCCGATCGGCCACGGCCGCGCGCGACCCGCAAAGCGCGGACGAGCTGACGCGATGGCGGACGCACACTGGCCTGAATATCTCATGGAAGCCGCGCTGCTCGGCTGCTTCATGCTGTCCGCATGCACCTTCGCTTCGCTGCTGAACCATCCGGCCGGGCCCGGGCGGCGGTGGATTCCCTCGGCGCTTGGGCGGCGGGCGTTGATGGGGGTCGCGATGGGCCTGACCGCGGTCGCGCTGATCTACTCGCCCTGGGGGCAGCAATCCGGCGCACACATGAACCCCGCCACGACGCTCACGTTTCTGCTGCGCGGAAAAGTCGCCCCTCTCGACGCGGCCTTCTATATCCTGGCGCAGTTCGCCGGCGCAGCGGCCGGCGTCGCGTCTGCGCGGCTCCTGCTGCGTGACATCGTCCGCCACGAAGCCGTGAATCACGTCGTAACGGCGCCGGGGGCGCGGGGCATCGCGGTTGCGTGGTTCGCGGAACTCGTGATCGCGTTCGGGATGATGCTGATGGTGCTCGTTGTGAGCAATCACGCGACCTTGACCGCCTACACGGGGCTTGCCGCCGGGGTGCTCGTGGCGCTGTACATCACGTTTGAAGCGCCGCTCTCTGGAATGAGCCTGAATCCGGCGCGCTCGTTCGGCTCGGCGCTCGTCGGCCGGCATTGGCGCGCGTTCTGGGTCTATCTCACGGCGCCGGTCGCCGGCATGCTCCTCGCGTCGGCGACGCACGCGGCGCTGCCCGATCAGCGGGTGTACTGCGCGAAACTCGCGCACTGCAACGACCGACCCTGCATCTTCCGCTGCGAGTTTCACGCGCTCGGTGCTCACACTGAACAGAAGGTGAATCGTCAACTCGGACCGTGAAACGAATCCCGCCGCGGCGCATCAAACCGGCGGGGCTACGACCGCGCGCGCGGCAGCCTCCGCAACCTCGCCAAGAGGCGTCCAGTGAATCAGAAACACGCGGTCCGGCCGTTCACGCTTCTTGCTCTCCTGCTTACTGCCGCGACGATTGCCCCCGCCCGCGCCGGCGAAGCGCGGGATGGCAATGTTGGCGTCGAGACGGTCCTTCGCTTCGACCTGCCGGTCGCCGACCTTGATCGCTCGCTCGCCTTCTTTACCGACGTCCTGACGTTCGCGATCGTCGAAACCGGACACCTGCCGAGCGAGGAGCTTGCGTCGTCGCCGGGTCTGCCCGGTGCCGCCGCGGCGCGATACGCCGGCCTGAAGCTCGGTGACGAGGCGATTCGGCTGATCGATTATGAACCGGCGGGAAAGCCCATGCCCGCGGACTCCCGCAGCAACGATCTCTGGTTCCAGCACATCGCGATCATCGTCAGCGACATGGATGCGGCGCACGCACGGCTTCAGCAGCACGGCGTGACCGCCGCCTCGCGCAACGGGCCGCAGCGTCTGCCCGACTGGAATCAGGCCGCAGCCGGAATCCGTGCCTTCTACTTCCGTGATCCCGACGGTCACTATCTCGAGGTATTGCAGTTTCCGGCCGGCAAAGGCGACCCGAAGTGGCATAAGGCCGCGTCGACCGGCGCCGCGCCGCCTCTGTTCCTGGGCATCGACCACACCGCGATCGTCGTGCGCGACACCGAAGCCAGCCTTCGCTTCTATCGAGACACACTCGGGCTCAAGGTCGCCGGGGGTAGCGTCAACTACGGCCCGGAGCAGGAAAACTTGAACAACGTCGACGGAGCGCGGCTGCGCATCACGACGCTGCGCGCCGCCGCCGGCCCCGCGGTTGAGTTCCTCGAATATCTGGAACCGCGCAACGGTCGCCCGTATCCCGGCGATGCACGCGCCGGCGACATCCTGCATTGGCAGACAACGCTCGTCGTCGAAGACCCGATCGCAACGGCCGACGATCTACGTCGCCGCGGCGTTCGCATCGTCGCGGGCGAAAGCTCGACCGAGCCCGTCGCCGGCTCGTTCGTGATCCGCGACCCCGACGGACACGCGCTGCGAATCAAAGGTCACTGAACGTTCGAACAGCCGTCGCCGCGGCGTGCGCGGTATCCTGCGAATCCGGAGCCGAGATCGTGAGCGCCCAATTGGTTTTGGAGCCATTTCATCTGCCGCAATCGTTGTTCCCGTTCGCCGAGAGCGTGATCGGACGCGCGCTCTGCGCCGCATGCGAACGCGGCCTGGCCCTGCCCGCACTGAACCGCGTCTATGCCCACTCGCAGGGTGCCGATGCAGGCGATTTCAGCCAGCGCGTGCTTCAAACGCTAGATGTTCGAGTGCAGGTGTCTGACGACGCGCTGCAGACCATCCCGAAAACAGGTCCGCTGGTCGTCGTCGCGAATCACCCGTTCGGCGGCCTCGACGGCCTGATCCTCGCGGCGCTGCTGCAGCGCGTCCGCAGCGACGCGCGCGTGCTCGTCAATTTCCTGCTGGCGCGAATCCCCGAAATGCGCGCGGGCTCGTTCTTCGTCGATCCGTTCGGCGGCGCGGCGGCCGCCGCCCGCAATCGCGCGGCAATGCGCACCGCGATGCACTGGGTCGAGCGCGGCGGTGCGCTCGGCGTGTTCCCCGCGGGCGAAGTGTCGCACTTCACCTGGCGGCGCGGCTGCGTATCCGATCCGGCTTGGTCCGACACCGTTGCGCGGCTGGTTCTGCGCACGCGGGCGACCGTGGTGCCCATCTACTTCGACGGTCACAACAGCCGGCTGTTTCAACTGCTGGGTCTGCTGCATCCGCGGCTGCGCACCGCCATGCTGCCGCGCGAGTTGCTGCGGCTGCGCGGACACAGCGTGCGCGTCGAGATCGGCGCGGCGATTCCGCCGGAGCGCTTGGCGCGTCTGCGACAGGAGTCGCCGGTCTCAGCCGCGCGACGTGCCGACGCCGCCGACGTAACGGAGTTTCTGCGCCTGCGAACCTACATCCTGAGAGGCCGCAGCGCGCCGGCGATTCCAGCCCCGCGCCGGAAAAGCCACAATACCCGAAGAGCGCAGCCGATCGCGCCGGCGCTGCCGGCCGCGCAGCTTGCGGCGGAAGTGCAGGCGCTGCCGGGGGCGCAGTGTCTCGCGACCAGCGGCACGCTTCAGGTTTTCGTCGGCAATGGCGAGCAGATTCCGCTCATTCTCCGCGAGATCGGCCGGCTGCGCGAACAGACCTTCCGCGTCGTCGGCGAAGGCACCGGCCGCGCGACCGATCTCGATCGCTTCGACGAGCACTATCTGCATCTATTCGTGTGGAGCGCCGAGTCGCAGCGCGTCGTCGGCGCCTATCGCATGGGGCAGACCGACGTGCTGCAGGCACGCGGCGGCGCCGACGGCCTCTACACGAACACGCTGTTCCGCTACCGGCCGAGCCTGCTCGATCAGTTGACGCCCGGTCTCGAGCTCGGCCGTTCGTTCGTGATTCCCGAGTATCAACGCGACTACGCGCCGCTGCTGCTGCTATGGAAGGGCATCGGGCGCTATGTAGCGCGCCACCCGCGCTACCGGCTGCTGTTCGGGGCGGTCAGCATCAGCGACGACTACCAATCGATGACGAAGCAACTCCTGATGGCTTTTTTGCGAGCGCACAGCTACGACGAAGCGCTCGGCGCGCTGGTGCAGCCGCGCACGCCACCCCGAACGCTGCGCTTCCGCGACGCCGACGAACGCCGGCTCGCCACGCTCGTGACCGACATGGCGGATGTGGAAGAACTGATCGGCGAGATCGAATCGAACCGTCGCGGCGTGCCTGTGCTGCTTCGACAATATCTCAAGCTCAACGCCCGGCTGCTCGGCTTCAACGTCGATTCCGAGTTCGGCGGCGTCGTCGACGGCCTGGTGCTGGTCGATCTGGTGAACCTGGAGCGGCCGGTGCTCAACCGCTATCTCGGCTCCGAGGGCGCTGAGTCCTTCCTCGCGTTTCACGGCGCGCGGCGCGCGGCCTCTTCATCTGCCCCGGGCGCGATCACATCGAGTTGATGCGCCTTGCGTCCGCCGCGCGTGGTGCGCGCTTCGCCGGCATCGGCTGACCGCAGGCTTTTCACGAGTTGCACCGCCCGCGCGACGAGGTCCGCCGCCCCCTCGCGCAGCTCGCGGCTTTCGGCGACAAAGCGCACATTGCGTTCCATGTCTTCGGCCGACCAGCCGCGTGAGTGTGCGATGTACGGGAAGGGGGGCAGGTGGCATCCGAGTTCGGAGAAGAAGCCGAGCATCTGACCCGCGACCGCCTGCACGTTGTCCTGGCCGCCGGTGATGATGAACGCCGCCGCCTTGTTGTGCAGGAGCACTCGATTCGCGATCGTAATCTGGTTCTGGATGCAGTTCATCCGCTCGACCATCTTGAAGTACAGGCTGCTCGGCGCGCCCCAACGGATCGGCGTGGCCACGAGAAACACGTCGGCCCAGTGCACCATGCCCTCGTAGACGCGATCGAGCTGATCGTTGGGGTCCATTTGCGTGATGCTGCACGGCCAGGTGCAGGCATGCGCGCTCTTGCTGTAGTAGCCCTCACAGTGACGAAAACTCAGCTCCGCCAGCCGCACCAGCCGCGTCTCGACGGCAAGCTGCGACGCGGCGTGCGCCAGCGCGTGTTCGAGCAGGGCGTCGGACGTCGAGTAGCGCGGATTGGCGCTGTCCATCGCGGTCGTCGAGATGCCCAACACGCGGATCGGCGCACCGACGTCGCGCGTTACGCGGCGTGCCAGCGGGTGCGGAGCGTGCGGCTTGCGCGTGCGTGGGCTGGCCGGGGTCAGATTCACCAGCACGCGGCCGTTCTCGATTCGCACGTCGTGTCGCGGGACGGCGTCTTCCTCGAAGCCGGGTTCGCCGCGCCCCGTACGGCAGTGGAATTTCCAGTTGTGCCAGGGGCAGACCACGTAGTCGCCATCGAGTCGGCCTTCGCCGAGCGGGCCGCCGACGTGGTTGCAGACGCCGGAAATCGCGCTGAACTCGCCATTCTGGTACGTCAGCGCCAGCTTCAGGCGACCGATCGTCACCTGCTGCAGCGCGCGGGCGCTGCGCTCCTCGACCGACCCGACGTCGTGCCATTGTGCGTTAGACATGCAAGCTCCTGTGCGTGAAGTGCATGCTATCGCGGTCAAAGCGTCTGAGTTGCAGCGGCGGGGCGGTTCAATCCGAGAGCAGACTGCCGCGGCGTTCGCGGTAGTACGCGCGGGAATCCGCGATCACGGCACGCAGCGACGAAACCGGGCGTCCGCGTCGGCGATTGGCCGCGCCAATCGCGAACAGCAGCTCCCACTGCCGAAACAGCACGCCATACGCCCGCAGCAGCGACCATTGCGGGTCATAGAGGTTGGTCGACTCCGAGGTCACGCCGTTGAGTTCGATGATCGCGAATTCGCGGCCGGCCGCGAATTCGATCGGGTCGCAGTAGCGGACGTCGAAGCGGCCGAAGTGAAATCCTCTGAAGCGCTGCGCGATGTCGTCGATCGACGCCTCGAGCCGTGGTGTGATCAGGTGCGCGCCGTCCACAAACATCGTGCCCTGGCAGTGATTGCCGGCGATCGCCAGCGGCAGTGGCTGCCCGGCGGCAAGCACCGTCGCGGCCTGGCCGTTCATGCGCGCCAGAAACGTCGCGGCCTGCATGCGCAGCCGCGGGTGCTGCCAGATCAGCGACTCGACCGTGGATTCGCCGTCGCCGAGCAGAGTTGGAAACCGCTTATCGGTGATCGAGAAGATTCGGCCGCGCTCCGCGTCGGGCATGCGGTAATAAAAGATGCCGGCTTCGTATGGTCCGGGGTGGTAGACTTGCGCCACCAGCGCCTGCGAATGCTCCTGCAAGTAGCGCTTCGCGGCGTCCCAGTCGCGAACGAGCCGCACGCCCGCGCCGCGCTGACCCGCGTCGGGCTTGAGGATGAGTGGGAAATCCCACCCGCGCGCCTCAATGATGCTCTGCAGTTCGCGCATCCGCTCGTCGTCGCGGGCCGCGGCGAGAAGGGCGCTCGGAACGACCCACTCCGGCGGCAGCTGCGAAAGGATCTCGTACTTTGATTCGCCGACGATTCCGCCATGCGGCCGGATGCCGGGGTTCGCCGCGGTGGGCGTCATCAGTCCGCGATGTCGCAGCGCGAGGTAGGCGATCCACGGCGCCAGCGGCGCGTAGAACAGCCACATTGGCCAGAATTCCCAGCGCCACAGCCGCGAAACGCCCGCCCACAATCGGGCGCGACCCATCGCCGAGGCGCACTGCAACGCCAGCCGCACAAGCAGCCACATCGCGCCGATTGCCAGCAGGAAACTGAGCCACCCCGCGCCGAAGAAGCGCCGCAGCGGTTCGGCGATCGCCGGCCCCAGAACCGCAACCAGGATCACCAGTGCCGGTGTCCAGAGCAGCGCCGCCAGAAGCGCCCACAGTGCGAAGCGCCCGGCGCGCCTGCCCAGCACGCCCGCCGCGAGATAGACCGGCAGCCGCGTGCCCGGCACGAACCGCGCTGCGAGGATCGCCGTCCAGCCGCGCCGATCGAACCAATCGCCGAGCTGCTCAAGGCGCGGTTCAGACAATCGCCGTCGCACCCAGCGCCATTCGAGCACCCGGCGTCCGAAGACGCGCCCGGTCAGCCAAAGCGCGAGATCACCAAGAAAGATGCCGCACGTGCAGGCAGCGATTCCGACCAGCCAACCGATCTGAGATCCGTGGATCAACAGGCCGGTCGCGATGCATGTCGCGTCTTCCGAGACGAACGTCGCGCCGACGATAGCCAGCGCGTGCAGCCAGGTGCTGTCAGCCGGCAGCGTCACACGCAGGCTCCCGCGTGTGCCAGGGACGCGACCGCCGACGGCGAAGCGCGGTCCGGCGCTTCCGGCGTGTACGTCATCCGCAGGTCCTGCGGCGACAGCTCAACCACCGTGTGGCTCACCGTCCGCGCGGCCTCGCGCTCCATGCAGACGCTGATATGACGGCGATCCGGCCACGAGTGCCGATGATAGGCATCCTGGATGCGTTCCCAGTCGCCGCCGGTCGCGAACTCCTGCTGAAACAGCGCGCGCCGCGGCGCCTCGACCAGCGCGTCGCCCAGCCCGGACGAGGTGAACAGCAGCGGCCGGTCGGCCACCGAGTCGCCTTCGCTTCGCAGCGTGGCGCCATCGCTGACGAAATGCACCACCTGCAATCGGAACAACAGCACCAGCCGAAACGGCGGGTAGTCGCGCGGGCGAATCGACGCACAGAGTCGCTGCGCTTCGTCCAGCGCTGCACACGCCATCAGCGAAGGAATGAGCCGGCCGCGGCTGTGCTTGCCAGTGTGCACGAGTGCGTCGGCCGGTTCCGGATTCACGTTCAGAATCGTCGTCGCCAGCCCCGCGTCGTTCACAGCGATCCACGTTCCGCCGGATACCGGGTCCACCGGCCACACCGCGCGGCGCAGACCCAGCGCGTGCTCAACGGGCGGCAGCGCCGCGGGCCGCGTGCGAAGCTCGTCGCGGTTGCACGCCAAACGCGCGCCGCCGCGGCCTACCGGGACAATGGTGACCGTGCACATGCAGATCCGTTTAGGTGCGCGAGGGTCGAGGGCGCGTAGCCGAAGCGCTCGGGCAGCGGAATGCCGAGCGTGGCGCACATCGCGCCGATCAGCGCATTGTGGTGAACCGTGTGGCTGAGCACGAAGACCAGCTCGCGGCCGACGGTCGAGGTCGTCTCAAGCGCGTCGCCCTCGCCGGTCACGACCGATCGCACGCGAATCGGCTGCGGCAGCGTGGATTCATCGAGCCGCGCCAATCGCGTTTGGAGTCCTGTGATCGCGGATAGCGCCGCGGCGCGGTCGGTCTCGATCGGTGTGCCGCGTGCGCGATGGTCATAGTCCAGTTCGCCCGATTCAGCCCCGACGCACAGCGCCTCAAAATGATCGAGGCAGTGCCTGACGTGCCCGCCGATGCTGCTCTCGATCACGCCCACCGGCTTTCGCACATACTGCTCGTCCGTCGCAGTCCGTAGCACCGCGGCCAGTTGCTGCAGCGACGCACTCAGCAACCCGAACGGGTTCATGGTGGTCAGGCCGCGGGCGTCGCCTTCGCGACCACTCTGCTTCATCGCCGCCTCATGGTTCGGCTCGGCTTTACGCATCGCGCGCTTCTCGACAACCGCGCTGTCCTGGCGTTCTCGCTGCCACAAGATTGTCATCCTACTCGCCCCCAACTCGATTCCCACCGCCCGCCGGCGGCCTGCCACGGCTCACGAACCCGCCAGCGCCCACCGCACGAGCGCCATCGCTTGCCCGCGCCGAATGACCAGCACCGCCGCCGCACAGCCGAACACCACCAGCGCCAGCGCGAACAGCAGACCGCCATCGTCTTTCACCACGATGCCCAGTTTCGTCAGGTGGCTCACGATCGCTCCGCTGATCACACCCAGCGTCAGCACCGCGCCCAGCGGAGCCAGACCCGGCGTCAGCAGCAACACACACGCAATCAGCTCGGCGATTCCGGAGCCGATGCGACCCCACGGCTCCATCCCCAACGTCGTGAAGATGTAAACCGATTCTTCCGCGCCGGTGAATTTGAAGAACAGCGTTTGAAGCAGGATCAGCGCCGCCACGACTTGCAGCACCCAGCTCGCAATCACGGCGCTGCCCGCCGGCCCGATTGCGTTCGCCTGGCTCATCATCGCTGTCTCTCCGCCGCTCATCGTCTTGGTTTGCATCATCGGCTCCTTCTCGCGCTCGCGATCCATCATTGCTACTTCCCCGCGTCGCCGGGCGCGATCTTGCCCCACGCTGCGTCCGCCTTAGCGGTCAGGCTCTTCTCGTCCTTGTTCCAATCGCTGAGCGCGCTGCCCAGCCAGCCCTTGTAGAACACGAACAGCCGGCCGTCGGTGATCTTGAAATTCGTCGGATCGATCTCGACCTTGCGGCCTTCCGCCATCGCCGTGGCACACCATCCGCCGTACGCCGGCGCGTATTTCTCCGGCGTCGCCGCAAATTTCGCGCGCCGCTCGGCCGATGCGAAGCGATAGCTCACGCCGCGATACTGGCTCGCGAACTCGGGCTTGCCCGCCTCCGCCTTGCCGGTCTCGAAGTACGCCACCGGATCGTGGCCATTGATCGCGAGCGCCCCGTCCGAGACGTTGTACTGCTCCAGCGCCGGGTTCTTCGCCAGTTCCGCGATTTTCTTCGCCAGCGCGTCGAACGACAGGCGATCGCTGTTGCTCTTGCCGACGTAGCGGAACGCTTCCGATCCGTCCGGGCCGAGCAGCACCAGCGCCGGGTAGTGCACCGACTCGCCGTGAAACTGGTAGCCATCCGGAATCGCGTAAGCCTTCGCCAATCCCGCGTCCGCGTCGCGGAAGATGGTTGCGCTCACGCCCGCCGCGCGCAGCTTCGTCGTCCACGCGTCGACCTCGTCCTGGGCGTCAGGCTTCAGATAAATCTGCACCACGCCCGCCAGCTCCGGCGCACGCCGTGCGACCTCCGCCACGTGCCGCTGGCACAGCGGGCACTCGGTCTTCAGCAGGAAATGCAGCGCCACGAACCGCCCGCGCGCGTCCGACAGCCGAAACGTCGAATCGCCGGACTGAAGCCTGAAGTCGGGCGGTCCGGCGCTCGCGGCGGCGGCAAGCCCCAGGGTCAGAAGAACGGCGACGGATCGCAGGTGAATCATGGTGGCGGGAATCCTCGGGGTCGGCATGTCTGCCGTGCGTCTCAGCAACCGCCGCGCTCAACGAAAAGCCCGGCGTCGCTCGCCCAGTTGGATGCCCGTGCGCGTCGCCCGTTACGAGCGCCGCCGCGCGTGCTACAACCGCCGCACGCTTGCCGCATCGATTCGGAGCACCTGCACGTCGCCGAGCGCCTCAACCTCTCCGCTCAGCTCCACCGAATCGGCCACGAATGGCAGCACGTTTTCGAGCCGCGCTCCAACCAGCCCGCGACCGTCGGCGTCGCACAGCAGGTACCACGAAGCCGTTCCCTGTTCGTCCCACGCGACGAACATCGGCGGTATTCCGCCCGCGATGCACAGCGTTGCGCACTCCTTGTGCGTCTTGCCTTCGCCGGGCTTCATCGCGCCGGCGTAGCACTTGGGATCGATGATCTCGCCGCGCAGCGTCACGCGCTGCCGCGCCGCGCTCAATGCCGCCAGCCGCGGCGCGCTTGCCTCGGCCGCCGCATCCGCCGGTATTACCTTTTCGTCGTCAGCCAGTTCGAGCAGTCGCCTTCCGTCGCGCTCCAGGATCGTGCCCCGCGCCTGCACGACGCGCCCGAGGTGCGCCGCCACACGCTCCGCCGCACCGTGCTTGCCTTCCGATACCAGCAGCACCGTCTCAAACGCTCGGCCCGGGGGCGTCGAGGCCACGCGCAGCAGCGGATACGGCGTCAGCGACACGCGGCCGACGAGCGACTCGCGCTGATCGTGCCACACGCCCGCGCCCGGGTCGCTCTGCGAACCCGATACAAACCACGCGCTCGCCAGACCCGCCGCAGCCAGCCCCGGAGCAACCCAGCTCAGGAACCGCGCCAGTCCGCGCGGCATCGCGAGATATCCTACAAAGAACTCGCGCGCCCGCGGCTCCGCCAGCGCCACACCGCGCGCGCCATCTCCCATCGCGTCGCCCACGCCCGCGTCCGGCGGCGATTTCGCTGTCATCGCTTTTGCTCCTCAATGTGCGCCGGCTCGACCGGCGTCCCCGGCGGCAGCGCGCTCGGCGCGATCTCGATTCGTCGACCCACCACCCGCACCCGATACGTCGCGATCTTCTCCGCAAATGGCGGCGGCGATCGCCCATCGGCCGGTCGATACTGCCATCCGTGCCACGGACACGTGATGCAGCCGTCGATGATCTTCCCTTCGCCGAGCGGCCCGCCCTGATGAGCACACACGTTGGACGCCGCCGAAATGCAGCCGGCATGCCGAAACACCGCGACGCGTTCGCCCGCGCCGATTGTCACCGTGCTGCCGCGGCCGTCCTCGATCTCGTCCACGCTGCCGATGTCCACCCACGCGCCCGTGTCAGTCGCGCCGCGCTCGTCGCGCCGCGTTTCGCGCCAACCCGCAATCACGTGCAGTCCGCCGACGGCCAGCGCGCCCGCGAACACCAGTCCCGCCAGCCACGCGCTGCGCTGCGTCTGCAGGAATCCCAGTGCCACGTGCATCACCGCCAGCGCATAGCCGACATACACCAGCATGTGCAGCCGCTTCCACGCCGTCGCGCCCAGGTTCCGCAGCCAGAAATCGTGGCTCGTCGCCGCCATCAGAAACAGGATCAGCAGCGCCAACGCCCCGAGAATTTGAAACGGAAACGCGCTCCACGAGCCGTAGTTCGTGTTGCTGGTCAGCAGCGAATAGAGCGGCGAAACCACGCCGAAGCCGTGGTAGAAGCCGAGCGCCAGCGCACCGTGCGCCAGCGCCACGCCGAACGTCGCCACGCCCAGGTGCCGCCGGTTGTAGAGCAGCGGCAGAAGCCGCCGATCCAGCCGCGCCGCCGGCCCGATGCACAGCACCACATGCAGCAGCACATACGCGCACGTGCCCAGCCCGCGCAGCAGCAGAATCTCGTCGCTGATTGCGTGCGGCGGAGCGAACAGCAGCTTGCCGACCGCGAAAAACAACGCCACGTAACCCGCGATCCCCGCGACGAGCCAGACGTCGTAGAGCCGCTTGTTGCGGTTCCACTGAATCGCGACGTAGCCGACGCTCACGGCGCGATTCCTTGCGTCGCAGGTGCGCGCAGCGGCTCACGCGGCCGGGTGAGCAGGGCGGCGCTGAGGCCGATCAGCACCAGCGGCCCCAGCACGAGCCAGACGCGGAAATGTCTGCGGCGCTGCGAGCGGGTCAACGTCGGTCCCTTTCGGTGCGCGTAGCGCGCATCCAGCGTCTCGCCAGCAGCGGCCAGAGCGCCGCCGCCCCCGGCCAGATCAGCAGCCGGAACCCCCAGCCGGTTCCGCGCGCGGCCGGGTCGATCCGTTCCACGCCGCGCAAGACGAATCCAACCCCGAAAGCCGCGCCAATGATGGCGTAGACGGCGGCGATGATCAGGATCGCATCGGCCAATGGTTGCGCTCCGGGGAGCAGCCGGGATCGATCACGGCGCGTCGGCGATCGCCAGCCCCGCCGGGAGGTTCCGATGCGTTTCGCATGACCGAGTTACGCGAAGACGGTTCGCGACCGACAGGTGACGAAATTTCGTCAAATTGAATTGGACGGATTCGGAGCCTCCGCTAAACTATCATCACGCGAGCGTTTAGAAAGGAACCTACGCAGAATGCCAAGACGCGTGACGGGTCTGCGGGTGGGAGGCATGAATAAGGGCCTCCTCATCACGCTGGCGGTTGTCGTCCTCGGCACAGTCGTGTACTTCGGCGCGAGCCTCGCCGGCGCTCCTGACACCACCGCGCCTGAAATCGATGCCGCGACGGTTCCTGTTGCCCTCTATCACTCCGACTCGGGTGAGAAAGTCATGGAGACGACCGCCGCGGAATTGAAGGGGATGGAATCCGATCCGGAGACGGGTTTGTACAAGAACCCGAAGACTGGAAAGTTCGAGCTTTCGCCGTCTTCGGAACGGGGCCGTAAACGTGGGGGCTTTTCGCCGTAATCCGAGTGCGGCGTCATTTCATTGGGATCCTCAGGAGATATCGGCATGAGTAAGTTCGGATGCAGAAACCGGCTCGGCTTCACTCTGATTGAATTGTTGGTCGTAGTCGCGATCATCGCGCTTCTGATCACGATCCTGCTGCCGAACCTGCAAGCTGCGCGAGTTCAGGCTCAGAAGGGCGTCTGTCTCAGCAACCTCCGCAACATCGGTCAGGCGGTCGCGCAGTACGCCGAAGAGGACGATCGGAATAGTACGATTCCCCTGCACCAGTCGATGGTCCAGACCTTGGCGCAGTACTGGATGAAGCGCTGCGCCATGTGGTACTCGTGGGGTGGTCGCTCGGCGCCCGAAACGTTCAACTTCGATTCAAATCAGTGGTTCTTGAACGAGACGCGCCGCCCATGGGCCGCGCCGGATCGGCCGCTCACCAAGTTCATGTTTCCGACGATCGAAGTTGATGCCCGAAAGGTGGACGCCTTCTTCTGCCCGGGTGATGTGGGCCTGCCGGAGCTGGACGATGCGATCTGGGATGACGCACCGAAAGAAAATGCGAACCGTCCCATGTACAACACGGTGGGCAGCAGCTACCGCGGCAGCCTCGCGCACTACGGGGCGAGCACCAATGTTCAACGATTCAGCATCGGCCCGTGGGGACAGAGAATCGATCGGTTGCAGAACACGTCGCGGCTCGTGTGGGGCGGCGACCCCATGTTCTTCAACCTGATCGGTACGGACAGCGGTGGCGGTTGGGGCGCAGTGGAACTCGTTGGGTGGCATCGTCAGTTCATGACCGACAATCTGCTCTACTGCGATTCTTCAGCGCGCCCGACGCGCGCAACGAATGACACGGATGCGAGTTGGGAGTTCGACGCCGCCGACCTCGAGAAATTGAACATCGACCCGGCTGCCGCGGGGGCGCTGACGCGTGGCCCGGGTTGGCAGCTCGATGCATACCCGACCCCCGGCGTCAATTTCTTCGGATACTCCACGAGCGGTTTCTCGCCCACGAAATGGCCGGTCTTGAACAGTAGCAAGATCCCGTAGGCGCGCGGGTCCGGCGAATTCAGCTACTTAGAACTGCCTGCGGTTCCGCAGGCGGTTTCGTTCCAGCCGTCGGCGTGATTCTCGCCCCAAAAACGCTTCCCGAAGCGCGTTGGGAACTTCGGCGCGACGGCGACGGCCGCTGGGAACGCGCCACGCGCCGCGGGCGAAACGGGCGCTCTCAAAGGCGCGACGAAGAGACCGAGCACGAAAGTACGTCGATCTGGGTGGAATCTCACACCACCGCAACGTAACATACGACATGTGGGGGTACGCCAATTGAATGACGCGTGCACCCACGTTGGGTTACTCTGGGCTTCGCGGAGTTTTCATCGAATCTCGATTCGGGTGGAGTGAATCACATGCGGAGAATGCGGTCGCGGGCGTTTACGCTCATCGAACTATTGGTGGTAGTCGCGATCATCGCGCTGCTGATCTCGATCCTGCTGCCCAACCTTCAGGCGGCTCGCGCCGCCGCGCAGAAGTCCGCCTGCCTCGCGAATCAACGGACGATCCTGCTCAGCGTCCAGCAGTACGCCGAGGAGGATTCGATCAATAGCACCGTGCCGATCAACTGGCAGATGATGAACGACGGCTACCAGGCGAAGAAGCACGCCCGCCGGACTGCGATGTGGTACGTCTGGGGCGGCCGCTCCGCGCCCGACGAAATGCTCATGGCTGGCGGCGGAATGAAGCTCAACGAGACCCTTGACGTCGGCGGTGGCAACTACCCGTTCGCCGCGTCGAACCGCCCGCTGACCCGCATCATGTATCCCAAGATTGAGCGCGACGCCCGCAAGCTCGATGTGTTCCAGTGCCCGGGTGACCGCGGCCTGCCCGAGTTGCCCCAGGAAGTCTTCGACGACGGTCCGACTCCGAACGCCAACCGCCGCATGTACGACACCGCCGGCAACAGCTATCGCGCGAGCCTGTCGTACCTCGCGGCCTCGGACACGTCGAAACAGGCGTTCGCGCTGGGCGTCTGGGGCAAACGCCTTGATTCCATCGCCACTCCCGCCCGGCTGGTCTGGGGCGGCGATCCGCTCTTCTTCGGAATGATCGGCACCGACTCCGGCGGCGGCTGGGGCGACATCCAGCTTGTCGGCTGGCACAACGAGTTCTTCAAGGACAACCTCATGTTCGCCGACGGTCACGCGAATCCCACCCGCGCCGTCGCCCAGGATGATGCGACGTGGACGTTTGATACGACGACGTTGCCGGACGTGAACTCGGCCGCGTTCAACTGGATGACCCGTGGTCCGGGCTACCAGCTCGACGCGTACCCGACGCCGGGTACGCATTTCAACGGCTACCTCTCGCCGCCGACCGGCTACGATCTGGGCAAGTGGCCGTTCCGCTCGGCAAACAAGATTCAGTAGGCCGAGGAAGGCGATATTCTTTGGCGGGCCGCGAAGCGGGTGAAGCCGTCGCGGCCCGCGTGTTTTCTCGAAAGTGAGTACTGCGATGAACGGATTTCGGCCTGGCAAGATAAACAAGGGGCTCGTGATCGCACTGGCCGTGCTCGGCGCTGCGGCGCTGATCTTCTTCGCGGCACGCGCGTTCACCGGCGAGGATACGACGCTTGACATCCCCGACGCGACAACGACCGTCGTGGCGCTCGTCAGCGAGAAGACCGGCGAGCGAATCACGATCACGTCAGCCGAACTCGCCAAGCTCGAAACGCAGGGCGACTTCTACAAGAACCCCAAGACCGGCGAATTCGACCTCACCATCGACCGCACCGGCGAGAAGAAGGGCGTCAAGTCGGGCGTGTTCCGGCCTTAAGTAGGCCCACCATCGGGCTCGCGTTTCTGATCTGCCGTCGCTCGCCGCGCTGCCGCGCGCAACGACTGCGGAATCAGCGGCGTCGCGAAGTGTAGGTGACGCGCTGTGCGTCTCGCGCGCACGGTCGCGCTGGTTGCTTCTCCGCGGCTTGTCCACCGCCGCAATCGACCTATAATTCCCCTCCTGCCACCGAATTACCCGCGGCCGATGGAGCCCCGAGGCCCGCCGCCGTTCGCTGGCAACAGGAGTCTCCCGAATGGCCGACGCCGCCACACCCGCCCCGGACTTCAGTTGGCGCAGGCTGCTGCCGTTCACCCGGCTGTTCGACACGTTCACCCGCGCGCTCGGCTTCACGCCCCTCGCGCTCAGCTTTCTGGCGGTCGTCCTCATCTACTCCGCCGGGCGACTGCTCGACGTCGCCTGGGTCGGCGCCGGCGGGGGCGCGCTCGTCAGCGACGGCGCCGTTCGCAGCGAGGTGCAGGCTTTCGCTACCCGGCCGCGCGAAGCCTTCGAAGAGTGGCGCGCCGTCATCGAGCGCCAGAACATCGAATTCACCGTCCGCCTCGACGAGCGCCGCGCCGAATTCGAGCCGCGCCGCACCGCGGGGCTGACGCTGCTGCGCGAGCGGTTCGAGCGCGGCCTCAAGTCAATCGCCGACTCGGATCGCGCGCCGCGGCTCAAGGCGAACGAGAGCAAAAATCTGCGCGCCGCCTACGACGAGTTGACCGCACTCCTTTCAGGCCACGCGCGGCGGCCTCTGCTCGGGCCCGAGAGCGACGGCGGGAGGCGCGGCGCCGCTGCGGCCCTCAGCACGCTGCTCGCCGCCGATTCCGGGTTGCCCGCGGCCGATCGTGCGCAGCAGGAACGCGACGTGCAGGGCCTGCTCGATGAACAATCGCGTCTGACGCAGGCGCTGCAGCGCCGGCCGCACGGCCCGTTTGCGACCGTGCTCGCACACCTCATGCACTCGTTTTCGGCCACGGCGCAGGCTGTCGCGCACGGGCGCTGGCTGGCAGGGGGCCACGCCTATTCGCCCGAGCCGGCCGTCATCGCCAGCCTCGGCGGCGCCGGCTCCGGCGTGCTCTGGCTGCTCACGCAGCGACCGCTCTATTTCTTCGTCTTCGGTCTGCTGACGATGCTGATTCTCGCGCGCTTCGGCGGCGCGGTGTGTCGCTACGCTGCGGTGCACGCGACCCGCGACGAGACGCTGCCGCTCCGGGCCGCGCTTTCGTTCGCGTCGGAAAAATACTGGGACCTCTGCCAGGTCGTCGTGACGCCGCTGGGCATCTTCGCGCTGATGTCGCTGGCTCTGCTCGCGATGGGCGTGGTCGGCGCGATTCCCTGGCTGGGCGAATTGCTGGGCGGCGCGCTGTTCTTCCTCGCGCTGCTGCTCGGCGTCGCGCTCACATTCAGTGTGCTGCTGCTGGCGTTCGCGTTCCACCTGATGTGGCCGACGATCGCCGTCGAGAATTCCGACGGCTTCGACGGCGTCTCACGCGCTGCGAGCTACCTGTTCCAGCGCCTTGCACGCTACGGCTTCTACACGCTCACGCTGGTCGTCACAGGCGCGGCGGCGTTTCTCGTGCTGCGCGCCGTGACTGTCATGCTGCTCAAGCTCACGCATTCCGCCGTCGACGCCGGCATGAGCTTTGGCGGCTTGTGGTCGAGCGGACGCACCGAGTCGTTCACGAAGCTGCAGGCCATGTGGAGCATGCCCGCGTGGCAGGATCTGCCGCTGATTCCCTCGCCCGACGCACCGCCGTTCTGGGGCGAATTCGCCGCGGCGCCCGTCACGGGCACGGAATGGTTCGGCGGCTTCCTCGTTGCGTGCTGGGTGTTTACGGTGGTCGGCCTGCTGGGTGCTTACGTACTCAGCTTCTATTTCTGCGGCTGCACGCAGGCGTACCTGCTGCTGCGCAACGATCTCGATGGCGTGGAGCTTGACGAGGTCTACTACGAGGACTTCGAAGAGCCGTCGACCGCAGCGCCCGCGCCCGCGAGCAGTTCGCCGCCGCCGGGCGGAGCCGCGCTGCCGGTGCTCGGCGCCGCGCCGACGCCGCCGGCCTAGCGCAGTCTTTTATCGAGCGCGAAATATCCGCTCCGCCGTGCCGCCGGGGCCCACCGTCAGCCGCACGGTGCGCAGGCAGCGCGGACAGCGACCGACGTATTGCGAATCCTCCAGCCGGCGATAAACGCGTACATAGATCGCGCAGCACTCAAACAGCACGCCGATATACGGGCGTGGCGGCGGCGCGTTGTCGGGGCGACTCTCACGCATGCCTGTCACCGTCGCGCGGCAACTGCGGAATTCAGGCCCGGATGCGCCGAACCGCGCCGCGATTCGCGACTAAGATTCCTCGCTGATGTTCTTCACCGTCATCGCCATTCTGTCGCTCATTCTCGCGTTTCCCGAGTCGCCGCGGCCGCTGCTCACCGGCACGCGCTGGGTGCTGCCGCTGGTCGCGATCGTCACCGTGCTGCCCGGCGTCATCGGCGTGGTCGTCGCCCGGCGCAGCCTGCGCCTGATCGACGCCCATCCCGAGGACCCGAACGTCGGCCAGATGGAGCTGGCGCGCGGCAGCAACTGGATCGCCGGCGCGCTGCTCGTCGGCCACTCGGCGGTGATCGGCCTCACCGACTGGCTCAATCTGTGCAACAGCCTGCCGAGCATTCGCGGCTGGCTGGCGGTTCCGTCGCTCGCCGCCGCCGGCCCGTTCCTGTTTTCCATCGGATTGGCGTGGATCGGCACGTTTCCCGCCGAGCGCGCCTTGCGCCAGATTCACCTCGAGATGCAATTGCTGCGCGGCCAGCCGGCGCGGCCCACCTGGCCGCTGCTGCGCCACCTGGCGTTCAATTACCGGCACCAGGTGCTGTTCATTCTTGCGCCGATGCTGCTGATCCTCGTGGCGCGCGACCTGATCGACTGGTATGCAGACGCGCTGCGACGAACGGGTATCCGCTACCTGCCCGATCTGCTGCTCGGTCTGTCCGCCGGCGCAGTCGCGGTCATCGCGCCCGCCATCCTGCGCCGCGTCTGGCTCACGCACCCGCTGCCGGATGGGCCGCTGCGCGATCGGCTGCTCCGCGTGGGGCGCAAACTGCGCCTGCGATTTCGCGAGATTCTCGTCTGGCGCAGCGGCGGGGCGCTGGTGAACGCGGCCGTGATGGGGGTAATTGCGCCGCTTCGCTACATCCTGATCACCGACGGCATGCTCGAATCGATGGACGACACCAAGATCGAAGCCGTCTTCGGCCACGAGGCCGGCCACGTCAAACGCCACCACATCACCTACTTCCTGATGCTGGCGTTCATGAGCGGCTGCTGGATTGCCATCTATTCCGATCTGCTGATGCATCCGGGCCGTCAACCCTACGAAGACTGGGTCGGCGTCGCGCTCGGCCTAGTGCTGCTCGCCAAGTGGTCCATCGTGTTCGGTTGGATTTCGCGCACGTTTGAGCGCCAGGCCGACCTGTTCGGCGTTCGCACGCTCGAGCTCAGCGGACTGCCGTGTGCGGCGCCCTGCGCCACGCACGCACCGGCCGCCGCGATCGCCGCCGGCGGCGACCCGATCTGCCGAACCGCGGCGCACGTGTTCGCCGACGCGCTCTACGACGTGGCGGCGCTGAACGGCATTCCGCCGCAGGCGCCGAGTTGGCGGCACGGTTCGATCGCGACCCGCGCACATGTGTTGCAGGCGTATGCCGCCGATCCGCAACAGACGGCGCGATTCGAGCGTCGCGTCGCACGTATAAAGCTGGGAATACTGGCCGCAACGGCGCTGAGCACCGCTGCGGCGGCGTGGTTCCTGCGCGTGTGGGAGCCGATCGAGCGATGGCTGCGCTAGTCCTTGACGCGCTCGATGCGCACTTGCACGTCATCGAACGACGTGAAGCCGTTCGGATCGGTGATCGTCAGCCGAAATTCGACAGCGAGAAAGCGCGAGGCCGGCGGTCGCGGGGCGATGAAGTTCGCGACCATCATGTCAGCGTCGATCAACTCGATCGTTACGCCGGAGTTGTCGATCTGCGCCCACGAGTAGCTGAGGTCGTCGAGCGTGTATTCGGCGCCCGGCTGCAGGTAGGAACCGGTGCCGTCGAGCTTCACGGAATCGTCCTGCTCGACGTACATCAGACCGCCTGCGTCGGCGACCGCGTAGCTGGTGATGCCGGGCGTGCCGGGTTCGCCTTGCGGACCTTCGGGACCGGGTTCGCCCTGCGGACCTTGGGCTCCATCCGCGCCGTCCAAGCCGTTCGCGCCGTCTGCGCCATCCTGTCCGTTAACGCCGTCTTCGCCGTCCGCACCCGGAATGCCGGGCGCTCCCGCCGCACCCTGTCCGCCTTGCCCATCCTCGCCCGCAGGTCCCGCCGGTCCCTGTTCGCCCTGCGGTCCGGGCTCGCCTTGGGCGCCCTGTTCACCCGGCTCGCCTTGCGGCCCGGCAACCGGGTTCAGTTGAAGAATCCCCACGTCGAGCGGCACCAGGTCAGGACAGCCGCCCGCGGACGCCAACAGCGTCAGCGAAAGCCAGCAGACCACGTAGTTACGCATGCGCGCACCGATCCAATCTGTGAATTGGCGTCTTCACGCCTCGCGATTAAACCCCCGAATGCCTATAAGTCTAGTCTGCCGACGGAGATTGCGTCAATCCCCCAATTCCGCCGCTGCCGGGTTTACGATGCCCCGATGCCGATCGAGATCGCTTTCGCGGGTGGCGGGACAGGGGGGCATCTTTATCCGGGCCTTGCGGTCGCAAACGCGGTCGTCGAGCTGCAGCCGGATGCCCGAATCACATTTTTCACGACGAATCGCCCGCTCGACGGCGAGATCCTGGGACGCACCACCTTCTCGCGTCAGCCGCAGAGCGTGCAGCCTTTCACGCTTCACCCGACACGCTGGCTGAGCTTCTGGCGCGCGTGGCGCGAGAGCATCCGCGCGGCTCGGCGCGCGTTCGAACAGCGCCGTCCGGCTGCTGTGCTCGGGCTTGGCGGGTATGCCGCGGGTCCGCCGGTCGTCGCGGCGCACGCGTTGGGGATTCGAACGGCGATCCTGAACCCGGACGCCATCCCGGGTCGCGCGAATCGCTTCCTCGCGGGTCGCGTTGATCGCGTCTTCGCGCAGTGGGCGGCGTCTCGCAAGCACTTTCCGTCCCGCGATGGGCTGGTTCAGGTGACCGGATGTCCGATTCGAGCGGAGTTTACGCGGGCCGACGCGGCGGTGGGGCGCGGCCGCTTCGGGCTCGACCCGCAGCGACCGGTTCTGCTGGTTACCGGCGCGTCGCAGGGCGCGCGCACGATCAACGAGGCGCTGTACGAGGTTTGGCCGCGCTTCGCGGCGCTGCACGCCGAGTGGCAGCTCGTGCACCTGACGGGCGCCGCCGACGAAGCCGCGGCCCGCGACGCATACGCGCGCACTGGTCCGAGCGTTCGGGTGCTGGCGTTTACGCACGAGATGCCGCAGTTACTCGCAGCCGCGGATTTGGTGGTGTCGCGTGCCGGCGCTTCGACGCTCGCGGAGCTTGCGGCCCTGGGCAAGCCGAGCATCCTGCTGCCGTATCCGTATCACAAGGACGATCACCAGACGTCAAACGCGCGCGTGCTGGTGGAGGGAGGCGCGGCGCTGCTGGTGCGCGACATGCGCAATACGCAGCGCACGACGCCGGCGCTGTTCGATGCGCTGCATCAGCTCGCCGATCCCGAACGTCGCGCGGCGTTTGCGTGCGCGGCGCGCGGCCTGGGCTTGCCAAACGCGGCGCGAGACGTGGCGGAATGGTTGCTTGGCGCGGCGGTTCCCGCTGCGCGGGAATAGGGGCACTGGCCGAGGCCCAAGCCTCCATGAAATAGACCGCCGGGACGCCGATGCCACCCAGTGCCGGCGAGGACCCCGAGATCAGCGGGATGCCGATGCTCTCGATTACTGGCAGCTATCGCCGAAGCGGCTCAACATGATCCCGAGGTCGGACAGATCGACGATGCCGTCGAAGTTCACGTCGCCCTCGAAGAAATCGCCCTGCGAGGTCTTCGTGAACCCCCACTGCGCGAGCAGGAATCCGAGATCGCCCAGGTCGATCGTGCGATTCCCGTTGATGTCGCACGCGGAGCAGCGGCCGAGCACCAGTGCCGCCTCAACATCAAGCCGACCCGCGCCGAGTTCGCCCGCATAGGCGGGATTCAGCGGGTCGATGTTGACCGCGGTGTCTTTCAGGAAATCTTCGATCGCCTCGACCGCGCCTTCGCTGGCGGCAAACTGCGGATTCTGGGCGTACAGCAGCGCCGCCGCACCCGAGACGAACGCCGCCGCGAAGGACGTCCCGTCCCACGCGGCAATCGGATCGACGTTGGTGGTGATCGCGCCGAGCACCGCGCGATCCGGCAGAGCTTCGCCGCCCGGTGCACGTGCGCTGACGCCGGGAGCGCTGATCGCGAGCTCTTCGTTGTAGCTGCTGAATGCGGCCTTGCGATCCTGGTCGTCGACCGCCGCGACGCCGAGCGCGTCGTTGGTCGAGGCTGGGTAAACCTCGGTGCGGTTGTTGTAGTTGCCCGCGGCGGCGACGATGACTGCGCCCTCGGTGCGCGCGTCGTGAATCGCTTCCTCGATCAGGTCGGATTTGTCGAACGAACCCAGGCTCAGGTTGATCACCTGTGCGCCGCTGTCGACCGCGTAGTAGATCGCCTGCGTGATCGTGAATGCGTCAGAGAATCCAGTCTCGGAGTCAAGCGCGACGATCGGCAGGATGTCCGCGTCGGGCGCGGTCAGCAGCGCTAGCGACGCGACGAACGTGCCGTGTCCGGCCATCTCGTCGATCCAGCCGTCGGTGTCGTCGTCGAGTCCGTTACCGAGGTCGCTCACATCGCCGGAATTGCTGACGAAGTTCCAGCCATCGCTGCGAACTGCGCCGGAGATGGCGAGATGCGTTTCGTCGACGCCGGTATCGATGACCGCAATCGTGACGCCGGAGCCGGTGGACGATTGATGCGCGCCGGACATGCCGAGCCGATCAACGGCGAATTGTTCCAGGTAGGCGTCGAGTTCGGGATTCGTGCTGAACCAGATCGTGCCGGTGCTGCCCTCAGAGGCTTCGTTGTCCTCGTTAAGGTCGGCGAGCATCAGCGGCCGCGCGGGATCGACGACGTTGGGATTGGGGTTTACGTAGGCGCGAAGCTCGAGTTCCGCCTGCAGCTCGTTTTTCCCGAGGGGCAGCTCGAGCAGATAGATTTGCCGCGCGTCGATCGATTTGAGCACGATCACGCCGGGCGTCTGCGCGCTCCAGAGATCGAGGAAGGCCTCGATCGTGGAGTAGGAGTGCACGCGCACGACGGCCTGGTGCGGCGTGAAGCCGGTCTGGGCCGGCGCGATCGCGGTGAGCAGCAGCAGTCCCAGTGCGAGTCGCGAAAGTCGATTCATTGCTCAAGCCTCCCCCACGAGAATGAACGGCGCCCAAAAGGTCGGGTGCCGCCAACGTTGCAACAGGTCGATCTGTGCGGCCCGGATGGCGTCGGCCGCGGCGCCGGACGTGTGGCGTCGCGGATACCAGTCGGCGTAAAACCGCTGCATGAAGCCGCGCGTGGCGACGTCATCGACGGGCCATAGACTGACGACGAGCGCGTCGGCCCCCGCCGCCAGAAAAGCTCGGAGAAATCCCTGCAGCTCATCGGCGCCGGCGACGCCGGCGCGTCCGGTTTCGCAGCCGCTGAGCGTGATGAGCCTGGCGCGCAACTGCAAGTCGCGCAACTCGCGGAGCGTCAGCCAGCGGTCGGCCAGTTTGAGTCCGGACGTCAGCGGATGACTGGCCGAGAATCGTCCGTGGCAGGCCAGGTGAATCAGCTCCGCGCCGGGAGCGGCGTCGAGGAGCGCATCGGCGGTGGCGGCAGCGCCGTCGAGTCGCAGCGCCGCGCCGGCGATGGCGGCGACTTCGTCGCACTCGCGCGCGATCAGGTGTGCCGATTCGTCGGGCACGCCGACGATTAGCGTGCCGCCGCGCTGCGGCTCCGGCGCGCGGGTCGCGAGAAAATGCAGCACGCCGGCGCTGGGGGAATATGTGATCTCCCTGCGTTCGGTGAGATAGTGCTGCCCGTCCCACAGCGCGTGGAACGGCGCGCGGTGCAGGCCGGCATGGGGCACGACGCGCACGCGCGCATACGGCTCGACGGCGCTCGCAAGCGGCCGCCAGACGGCGTCGTGCAGCGCGAGCAGCTCGCGGCGGGCGGCACGTTCGAGCGAATCGACCTGTGCCGATTCACGCACGCCGGGACGCGCGGCGCGACCAAGCTGGAAATGCACCTTGCGCACGAGCTGCGAAACGGCGTCGAGGCTCGCCAGTCGCATCCAGCGACACGGTGCGTCGCCTGCGATCAGCATCGCGCAAAGATCGGACCCGATCGCGAAATATTCCACGGCGATCGCACCGTGCGGAAGACTGGCGCGCACCGCGTCGAGCGACGGCGGCTCGGACAGCGACGCGCGACCGCCGCGGCGCGCCGCGAGCCGGGCTTCAAGATCGTCCATGCTGCGCTCGCACTCGGCGATGCGCGAGTTGAGCGCTTCGCCGCCCCGCCCGTCCCCGTTTCGTTCGCCGGGGTCTTCGAGCTGGCTGAGCAGGGCGCTGAGGTGGCTGCGCAGCCGCGTAAGCTCGCGGCGTCCGCGCTGCGTTTCGGCGTCGGGGTCGGTTTCGCGAATTTCCTCGCCGCACATGGCCTCGAGCAGCGCGCGGCTCTTGGCGCGTTCGATGGCGCCGAAGGCCTCGTCGAGGGCGCCTTGAGCGAGTAAGGCGCGCGCGAGCTGCTCGTAGAGCTGGCGTCGGCTGCCGAGGAAGGACGTACGAAAGCGTGCGGCACGCAGCGCGCCCCGCGCGGATTCGATGAGCGAAACCGCCTCGCGCAGGTCGGCGAGCTGCTCGCCGAAGCGTGACTGACGCTCGTGCAACGTGGCGCGCAGGCCGAGAGCAGAGGCAGTCAGCCCGGCCATGCTCAGGTCGCGGGACAGTTGCAGAGCGGATTCGATCGCCGCACCGGCTTCGGCGTCGCGCGCTTCGTGCAGCGCGATGCGGGCCTCGAGCAGATGCAGCAGCGCGCGATCGGCCGGGCGGCGCAGCAGCTCGTCGCGGATTGCGTCCAGCAGCTCGCGGGCTTGTGTGGTTTGACCGTGTTCCGCGGCCAGCTCGACGCGCAGCAGATCGGCACGCGCCGCCGCGTGGGGCAGGCCGAGCCGACGGAACTGGGCTGCGGCTTCTGCGAGTTCGGCGGCGGCCACGACGCTCATTCCCAGCTTGGCGAGCGTCGCCCCGCGAGACGCCGTGGCGCGCGCGGATTCCGAGACCAGACCGAGCGCCTGCAGGCGTGGTATGCACTCGTCGAAGGCGCGCAGCGCCTGTTCGTGCAGGCCGAGTGCGTGATAAGCCTCCGCTTGTTCGGCGATCAGCCGCGTCAGGTGGCTGTGGGCTTCGGAGCGCTCGAGTCGCGCCCGCGCGTGTTCGAAGTGATAGACCGCTCCCTGCAGATCGCCGCGCCGCGCGGCAAGATCGCCGAGGTTGCCCTGCGCGATGGCCGCGGCCAGCGCTGCGCCGGCCCGGTTTGAGGATTCGAGCGATTCACGAAACGATGCTTCGGCGGCTTCGAAATCGTGAAGCAGCAGCAGGGCTTCGCCGCGGTTGCTGGCGAGCCAGCCCAGGCGAACGGGGTCGTCGCCCAGCGCGGTGCGGGCGCGGTCATAGTGCAGCAGGGCGGACGCGGGATCGTCGCGATGCCGGTGAATTCCCCCGAGATTCACGTCGGCAAAGGCGGCGAGGCGGCCCTCTCCCATCTCGACGAAGACCTCGCGCGCGGCAACGCCCGCGGCGAGGGCGTCGTCGTAGCGCGCCATCTCCGCCAGCGGATGAATCGATACCATGCGCGCCCGAGCGCCTTCCAACGCTTCTCCCTCCGATTCCGCGAGCGCGATCGCTTCGCCGCAAGCGGCGAGCGACTCCGGCAGCTTGCCCGTGTACGCCAGCGACTGAGCACGAACGCGCCGCAGCAACACACGCTGTCCGGGCGTGCCGCGGGCGTCGACCAGCGGCAGCAGGGCTGCGGTGGCTTCGACGCCGCCCGGCGCGTTGCTCAGCGTCAGCGATTCGCACGCCTCGAGGAGCTTCGTGAGAACGAGGTCGGCATCGGGTCGGGCGCGAAGCCAGTCCGACCGAGCGTCGGCCGGCCGGCCGCACAGCTCCCGCAACCAGCCGATCGCCTCGTCGTGCTCCGTGGTCATTCGATAGCGACATCCGAGAGCAGAACGGACTCAGTCTCCAGCCGCACTGCGACGTCGTAGACGCCGGCGGCGATGTCGAGAGAAAAGCTGCCGTGCTCGTCCGTGCGCGCCGAGGCGACTGCGGCGCCGGACGCGTCGATAATCGCGATGTCGAAAGGCCCGGTCGCGCCGTCGATCTGGCCCAGCAACGTGCGCTGATCGCCGTGCTCGGCGGTCTCCACGTGCAGGTCGATGGAAACCGAACCGGCGGAGTAGCCCATGCGAACCGCGCCGGCGGCGGAGCGGAAGCCGGCGACCGCCGCGGGCTGACGGCTGTCGAAGACGAGCGAGGCGATAAGCGTCCGCAGCGACTCGAGCCAATCCGGTCGCGCGGCGACCTTCGCCGGTTGGAAGATTTCGAGGAGTGCCGACCGAAGCTGAGCCGGCGGCGCGTTGCGGCGATCGTGCTCGAACGTCGCGAGCGCCCGCGAAAGTCGCGTGAACGCGGCGGCGGCGTCAGGATCGGCCTCGACGGCGCGGCGAATTGCGTCGCGATCGTGCGAAGTCGCTTCGCCGGTCGCGAGCGCCAGGATGTCATCGAACGAGGGTCGCATCGTGCGCCTTTCGTGCTCCGGGTTTCGAACTCCAACAAGCAGAGGGCGCGGGCTGCTGAAAAATACGTCGCTCGTAACTCTATTTATTGCTGCACATTATAGACCGCGCCGCCGCAGGATCGCCTCCAGTTTCTCGAGGCAGCGCCCGCGAGTTGGGCCGATGCTGCCGACCGCGATTCCGAGCGTCTCTGCGATCGTCTGATAATCGCGGCTCTCGGGTTCCAGGAAGAGTGCCGTCAGGAGCTGCTCGCACGGGCCGCCCAACTCGCGCAGCGAATCGCGAACCAACTGCTCGCGCTCGAGATTCGCGAGTTGCTCGCCGGTCGGCTCGCCCTGATCGGGCAGGTCTTCGGAGATTGCGGCGCCGCGGCGGCGACGTTTCGCGACGCGCCAGGTCTCGCGGTGCGCGGTGGTAATCAGCCAGGGGGCGAGTCGCTCAAGCTCGCGCACCGACGCCAATCGGCGGAAGAGCACGATGAACGTGGTCTGGGCCACGTCGTCGCAGTCGGTCGAGTTGAGACCGAATCGCCGTGGAATGGAGTAGACCAGCCGCTCGTAGCGGTCGACGAGCGCTGCCCAGGCGTTCCCGTCGCCCGCGAGGCAGCGATGCACAAGTTCCGAATCGTTTCGTCTGTCCATCGGCCCGAACCCGAAGAATACTACCGGAAACCGCTTTCCCTATTCGCTAAAGAATTTCGGCGGCGGAGGCTCGACTGATCGGCGGCAGGGCCCACCGGTCAGTCGTAGCCGAGCTCTTCCAGTCGATCTTCGTCGAGCCCGAAGTGGTGGCCGACTTCGTGCAGCACGGTGATGCGAATTTCCTCGATCAGTTCTTCGTAGGATTCGCACATTTCGCAGAGATTGTCGCGGAAGATGAGGATGCGATCGGGCAGCAGCGAGCCGCCCTCGACGCCCTTGTCTTCGAGGGGCGTGCCGAGGTAAAGCCCGAGCAGGTCGTCGGGCACGTCTTCGGCCTCCATCAGCGCCTGATCCGGGCGCCGCCTGACCTCGACTATGACATTCTCGAGGTAGGGCTGGAATTCGGGCGGGATCTCGTCGAGCGCCGCCTGCACGGCCCGGTCGAACTCGCGATCCGGGATCGATATCATCGCTCCACCTCGTCGCGGAAGCCTGCGACGGTCGGCCCAGGGTCCGGAGTATAGCCCCAACAGGAAACGCTCCATGCAACGATCGACCGTGTGCGGCGTGCTCTGGCTTCTCGCGACGGGCTGCGTCCCGCCGGCGCTGCTCATCACACCCGTGTCGGGCGAGCGGCAACTGCGCGAGCAGGTCGTACGCCGCGAAAAACCGCTGGCGCTGCGCAAAATCGCCGTGATCGACATCGACGGCGTGCTGAGCAACGCGCGCGGCGGCGGATTGCTCGGCGGGTCGCGCGGCAATCCGGTGGCGATGTTGCAGGAGAAACTCGATCTCGCGCGACGCGACGAACTGGTCGAAGCGGTCGTCTTGCGCGTCAACTCGCCCGGCGGCGGCGTGACCGCCAGCGACCTGATGTACCAGGCGCTGCGCGATTTCCGGCAGCGCAGCGGCAAGCCGATCATCGCGAGCTTTCAGGACGTGGCGGCGTCGGGCGGTTATTACCTCGCCTGCGCGGCCGATCGCATTCTCGCCAACCCCACCAGCGTCACCGGCAGCATCGGCGTGATCATGATCACGCCCGACGTGTCGGGCACGATGGCGCGGATCGGCGTGCAGGCCAACATCATCAAGAGCGGGCCGATGAAAGACGCCGGCACGCCGCTGCGGCCGATGAATGACGACGAGCGTGCAGTGATGCAGCAGCTCGTGGATGCGATGTACGAGCGGTTCCTGGCGGTAGTGGGCGAGTCGCGGAAGTCGCTGCGGCCTGAGCAGATTCGCACGCTGGCGGACGGACGCGTCTACCTCGCTCCGCAGGCACTCGAAGCCGGTCTGATCGACGAGATCGGCAGCCTGGACGACGCGATCGCCGCCGCGAAATCGGCCGCGGGGGTGTCGGGTCCGGTGCAGGTGGTGGTGTACGCAGCGCCGGCCGAATATCGCGCGAACATCTTCGCCGTCGCGCCCGACGAGCCGCGCTCCGAGGCGGAACTGAGCGTGAAAATCCCGTTGCCGGCGTGGTTCTCGGCGGATTCGCCGCAGTTCCTCTACCTGTGGGCCCCTGCGTGGTGAATGAGCCGGCCGAAAATTCGGCACGCCCTTTGAATAATCGAGACGCGCCGGCCGTCCAGGCGCTGGAGGCCGTCGTGGCGCGCGCGGCAGCCGGCGACCAGGAAGCGCGCCGCGAATTGTTCGAGGGCTATCGGACGGTGGCGTATGAGGCTGCGCTGCGAATCGTCGGACGCGACGCCGACGCGCTGGACGTCGTGCAGGACGCGTTCATCCGCGCGTTCGCGAATCTCGCGGGCTTCAGCGGACAGGCCAGCTTCAAGACCTGGCTGCTGCGGATCGTCAGCAATCGCGCGCTCGACGTCGTGCGCGCCCGGCGCGTGCGAATCGCCGTGCCGCTCGATGCGCCGGGCGAAGATGGCGACGCACGGCATGAGCCGGCAAGCCCGCGGAGCGACCCGCTGCAGGACATCGAAGCCGGCGAACTGGGCGAGCGGCTGCGCCAGGCGATCGAGCGATTGCCGATCGAACAGCGCACTGTCTTCGCACTCCATGCGAGCGGCGACATGACCTACGGCGAAATCGCGGAGGCGGTCGGCGTGCCGGTGGGCACGGTGATGAGCCGCCTGTTTCACGCGCGGCGCAAGCTGCACGAATGGCTGTCGGACCTCGCTCCGCGCACGGCGCAGAAGGATTGAGCGAACGAAATGCGCTCCCAACATGACATTCTGCTGGAGCGACTGGCCGCGGACGGGCTGGACGCGCTGACGCCGGAGCAGATCGAGAGGCTCGCGGCGGCTGCGGAGAGCGATCCGCTTGTCGCCGAGCGGCTGGCGGCGTCGCCGGCTCCCGGCGCCGCAGCGTGGTATGCGCCCGTGCCTCAGCCAACTGCGGCCGAGTGGGAGCGCGTGTGGGCCCGGATCAATGCGGCGGGGCAGAGCGACGACGCTTCGACGCCGCTCGCAGCCGAGTCGCCGCGCGCTGTCTCGCTCTGGTGGCGCATCGCGCCGCTGCTGAGCGCGGCCGCGGCGCTGCTGCTGGCGCTGCTGTGGTGGGATTCGCCGCGCGGCGGCGATGGCGGTGCGATTCAGTTGTCATCGCACACCGAGATTCAGGCGCTGGAGACGTACGACGACGGTACCGTGTTCATTACGGATGCCGGCGACGGCAGCGGTGCGATCGTGATCTGGTCGGTCGATTCGGACGCGGGAGCGTAGTCATGAACAGACGCAGGCTCACAAGGCGTGTACTGGTTGCCGGGCTGGTCGGGCTGCTGCTGTCGCCGCCGGCGTCGGCGCAGTCGGCGGACTTCTCGGTCGAGGTGCTGGCGATTCGAGCGACGCGCGCCGACGACACGGTGTCGCCGGAGCTGCGCGACATCGCGGCCCAGTTGCGCCGGCAGTTCAAATACACCGGATTCAAGCTCGAGAAACGCGAGCGGAAATCGATCGCCGCCGGACAGACCCACGAGTTCGCGCTCGTCGACGGCTACTTGGCACGCGTGTCGCCGCAGGGGCGCAGCGAAGGGCGCCCGACGTTGAAATTCGAGGCGGCGCGGCGGGTGGACAAGAAGGAGCGGCGGCTGATCGGCGCGACATTCACGCTGGACGCCGATCGGTTTCAGCTTGTCGGCGGCGGCGGATGGGAGCTTCCGGGAGCGGAAGGCGACGTGCTGATTCTGGCGGTGTCGGCGCGGTAGCGTTTTTTCAGCGATGCGCCGAGGGTTGCCACGGCCACGGTTCGCGCAAATTGCTGTTGATGCGTCGCCGGTGACGATGCCTCAGGTACTTGGAGCGCGTCGATGAACGCAATACCTCTGTTCGTTGCACTGCTTCTTGCTCAAGCGTCTCAGTCGGCGCCGTCGTGGCGACAGCCTCCGCCGTCGCCGGGGCCGCCGCGGAATCTTCCGGATATCGCGGCGGAGGTGGTCGTTGAGCTCGCGAGTTCCCCGACCGCGCCGGAACTCGGGAGTCCGGAAGGCTGGAGCCACAGCCATTTCCTTGATTTGGCGGCGGATTGGCCCGATCCGCACTTTCGCCGCCCCCTGATTCGTCTTGCGCGTCACACCAACCCGGCCATCGCCGCAGCCGCGGTCGTCGCGCTTACTCGCTACACCGACGAGCAGTCGATCGCAACCGTCGCATACATGCGTGGGGATCTGCGCTCCGCGGGGAGCGCCACGGTTGCGGAGTTGATTCGACGGGCCGAAGAGGGTCGCAGCGCGGACGTATCTGCCGACGGCGATCTGCCGGCGGCGCTGCGCGCATTCCGGGTAGACCCCGGCATGTCGCGGCTGGATGTCGCGCGTGCCGCTGAGTTTCTTGAGCGAGACAACGATCGGGATTCGCTGCTGGGCTTTGCGTGGCTGGCGTCGCGGGGGATCGTGTTGAGCACAGACCCGCTGACGCGACAATGGGATCGGCTTGACGAGCCGACGCGTGCAGAGCTCCTGCGCTGCTGCCGGAATCGAACCTACGTCGCCGGGCACCGCGATCTGGCAAATGCGCTCTGGGAGATATTCGAGCGTCGGGCGAGCATGGGCATGACAGTTCAGACGCTCGGCGAGATGCTGGATACAATGCTGTATCTGGGGCACAACGAGGCCTTCCAGTTGGTGAGTTGGCTTCTTAACGAAACAACCTCGTCGCTCCCGCCGCTTGACGACAACCTACGAGCGATCGCGCGAGGGTTGAAGTATTGGCGTTTCGTTCCCGTCGACGCGGATCGTTGCCGGCAGTGGCTGCAATCGATGGATTTTTATCTACCGAGGAAAGCCTTGCTCGAGTCACGCAAGTTGCCGTCGAGCGAAATACGGCAAGACGTGACCGACTTTTTTTGGACGCGATTGCATGCCAACAGCCACTTGCTTCACTTTCGTGACTTTTTCAGGGGCGGAATCGAAGATCGCGCAGACCGCAATCACTACGCTCGAATGCTGGAGCAGAGCCTAGCTCTTAGTGCCCGGCGAGTTGACGGGAATAAAGTCCAATTGCAGGCCGCGGCGTCGGTCATATCGCTGGAAATGCTGACCGGCGAAATTCTCGCTCCATCGATGAGTCGAGAGTGGGGCCCCGAGCGAGACAATTGGAGTATGGCGATGCTCATGGGATCAAACACCCATCTCTTGCGTCTGTCCGCCGCGTGGGCGGAGTGGGTACAGGATCACGCCGTCGACGAGCCGCAGGAGCCCGCTGGCGCACCGTGACGTCGGCAGCGCCGCCCGCTGCGTTTTTCTGTGCATCCCGCCGCGCGAAAGTTGCGAACCCCGCATCGCGGCGTGCGAGATGGGAATCGCGCACGAATGCACTTCGAGGGTAGGATCGCCCGTCTGGCAGTAAACGCTGAGCCGCCCCCAGTAGAGCGCATGCGGCCACATACCGGGCGACCGCCGTTTGTTTCCACAGGCTCAGTACAACCGTCTGCTGAGCGTCGAGCGGGCGGTCGCTTCGCGCAACTGGAGATCTCCGCGTGAGAGAGCATGATTCGGCGGACACAGGTTGGAGCGCTCTGTGGGACGAGCGGGAGCGCGCAGTGCTGAGCGTCATGGGCGACCTCGATCCGCCGGATCGGGTGGTGCCCTTCAGTTGGGCGGGCAAGGTGTTGCCGGGTGCGTGCGCGTTGTGCTTTCCGCCGAGCGAGGCGCGAGATCATTACACGTACATGACGCTCGGTCCGACCCAACCAGCCGACATTGGCATGTCGCCGCTATGTTGGGAGTTCGCAATCAATGTCGGCGCGCCGGCGGCTTGGCCGTACCAGGTTCTCTTTGATCTGATCAGTCACTGGCTGTACGACAGAGCGGAGATCGGCCCCGGCTATCTGCTTCCGCTGCTGTTTTTCGAGAGCGTCGATTCCTGCTTGTGTGCCGGACTCGGCCGTGCGATTGATAAGCTGAAAGTTGTCGGTGCGATTCGCGGCATCTATTTGTGGGATCTCGATCACAGGCGATTCCGCGTTTCGAGCGGCGAGTTTGGCCTGCTGATCGGTGTACCGGTAACCAACGACGAAATCGAGCTGGCCGATCGGTCGACGCCGGCACACTTGATGCTGCTCTTGAAGCGATTGAATGTGCTCGCGGCGGCTGACCCCATGAGGGGCTCTGTGCTTGAACGTCCGGACGCCGAAGCGCATTGGCGGCAAATACGCGAGCTGCCGGAACCGCGCGTGCTTGCAGAGCTCACGCCGGAACGAGCGCGCTGAGCAAGATTCGTCACAAGATAGGACCATGCTCACCACACGAATTCGCATTGGTGAGCACCGTCCGGGCACGGCCCACCCCACGCAAATGTGTGCCACTGCTGTGTCAGCAGTGGCTCGGCAGTCGCGGCTGTCGTGTTCGTCTGGTACGCCGCGCTACGACAGCTTCAGTTTGTCCAGGAAGCCTTCAAGCTTGCGCGCTCGCACCGGGTGCTGCAGCTTGCGGATCGCCTTGGCCTCCACCTGCCGCACGCGCTCACGCGTCACTTTGAAGATCTTGCCGACTTCTTCCAGCGTGTACGTGTAGCCGTCGCCGATGCCGTAGCGCAGCTTGATGATCTCACGCTCGCGGTAGGTGAGCGTCTTGAGCACCGCCTCGATGCGGTCCTTCAGCATCTCGCTGGTTGCGGTCGTCACCGGGCTTTCGGCCTTCTCGTCTTCGATGAAGTCGCCGAAGTAGCTGTCCTCGCTCTCGCCGACCGGTCGATCCAGCGAAATCGGGTGCCGGCTGATCTTCATCACGCGCCGCGCCTCGGCCACCGGCATCTTGGCCTCGATCGCGATCTCCTCGATCGTCGGCTCGCGGCCCAGGTCCTGCAGCAGCTTCTTGCTGATGTTGCGCAGCTTGCTCATCGTCTCGATCATGTGCACCGGAATGCGGATGGTGCGGGCATGGTCGGCGATGGCGCGCGTGATCGCCTGGCGAATCCACCACGTCGCGTACGTGCTGAACTTGTAGCCGCGGCGGTATTCGTACTTGTCCACCGCGCGCATCAGGCCCGTGTTGCCTTCCTGAATGATGTCGAGGAAGGACAGGCCGCGGTTGCGGTATTTCTTCGCGATGCTCACTACCAGCCGCAGGTTGCCGCCGGCCAGCTTGCGTTTGGCTTCCTCGTACTCGCCGAAGACCTTCTTGGCTTCGTCGACGCGGTGGCGCAGGTCGCCCGGCAGTTCCATCACCAGGTCGATCAGACCCGATGTTTCTTCACGCATCGCGGCCGCTTCGTCCTCGGGCAGAATCTTGCCGCGACGGTCGAGCTCCGACTGAATCTCCTCGATCTTGTTCACCATCGCCGCCAGCTTGCGCATCACCGGCGTGATGCGGCTCGTGCGCAGCGGCAACTCTTCGAGCAACGTCACCGCCCGGCGGCGGCGCTGCGTCATGCGCTCCTGAGCAGTCTTGCGCGCCGCGGCGGCGGTCTTCGCCTCGCGAATCAGGTTCCAGTCGCCCTGGTTCAGCTCGAGCAGCTTGCGCACCGTCGTCAGGTTCGCCGGCAGACGCTTCACGACCGTGTTCTTCGCCAGGCTCTCGGTCGTCGAAATCTTCATCGTGCGGTCGAACGGCATGCGCCCGTCCGCGACCGCCTGCATCATGTCGACCGCCTGGTGCATACAGAAGTCGTTCTCGAGGACGCGCCGGCGATACGCCATGCGCGTCAGCTCGATCTTCTTGGCGAGCGCGATTTCTTCCTCGCGCGTCAGCAGCGGGATTTCGCCCATCTGCGTGAGGTACATGCGCACCGGGTCGTCGATCCGCCGCGCCGAGGCCTCGGCCAGATCGGCTTCGGTGACCGACTCCATCGCTTCGCCGCCCTCGAGGCTGGGCAGTGGCTTGCGCCCGCTCTGGCGCAGCTTGTCGGCCTCGATCTCATCGATCATCTGCAGGCCGGCGAGTTCGATGCGATTCAGCACGCTTTCGAGCTTTTCCGGCGAGATCGCCTCGTCGGGCAGATTCTCGTTGAGTTCTTCCCACGTCAGGTAGCCGCGGCGCTTCGCCTGCGTGATGAGTTCGGAGACGACGCGCTCGATCGGATCGAGATGCTCGTCGGTGTTCTTGTTCGCTGCCGTCGCTGTCGCTGTCGCCATGTCCGTCACACTCCTACGGTGCCGCGGCCCGCCGTCCTCAGTTCGTCGTTACGCCGCACTGGGGCGCGGGTCTCCGGGTTTCTGCTCCAAGTTCGTCGACGGCTCGGAACCGCGTGCGGCGGAGCGCCGCTCGAGATCGAGCACGCCGTGCTGGCGTCGGGTGGACTCCAGCAACGCACGAAACGCCGCGTCGCGCGTCTCCTGCGCGGCGCTGCGATCGAATACCTGTCCTCGCAGCGCTTCGGCGCGCTGCCCGTCGAGTTCGGCCGCCAGTCGCAGCCGCGCCGCTTCGCACACGCCGCCGAGATCCGCCTCGGCCGGCACGCGACGCCGCGCGCGATCGATCAGATCGCACAGTTCGGCGTCGTCTGCGCCATCCACGACGCCGCGCAGCGTCAGGCCGCTGTCGCCGTCGGCGAGCTGTTGCATCAGGCTCAGCGCCCGACGCCATACGCCGCAATGGTGCGCCGCCGCCCCGAGGCTGCCTTCGATCGATGCGAACGATTCCGGCGCTGCGAGCGCGATTCCGATCAACTCCTCGACACAAGACACTAGCGCCGCCGGCAGGGCGGCGGTCGCCTCGTCATACGATGCACGGCCGGTGTCGGTCGGCGTAGCCGATTCCGATAACTGACGCCGCGGCGTCCGACGCCGAAGCCCCGCAAGCTGCTCATACACCGCTTCCGGCGGCAGCCCCACAATCCCCGCGAGCCTGCCGACCAGCATGCCCTGATCGAGCGGGTTGATCCCGCCGCCGGACGATGCCTCGGCCACGAAGCGCAACATGGTCTCAACCGCATCGCGGCGGGCCCTGGGCCCGGCCTGCGCGGTCGAGGCGATGACGCGATTCCACTTGTATTCTAGCGCGCCTATCGCCGATTGCAAAAAGGACTTAAATGCGTCTGCGCCTCCGCGCACTACGACGTCGGCGGGGTCCTCGCCGTCCGGGAAGATCGCCACCCGCGAGTCGACGCGATGACGCACCGCAGTCTCGACCGCGCGGTCCGCCGCACGCAGCCCGGCCTCGTCGCCGTCAAAGCAAAGATACACCGTGTCGGCAAGGTTCCCGATCTGGCTCAGATGCCCCTCGGTCATCGCGGTTCCAAGCGCCGCGACGGAGTTGGTCACGCCGGCCTGATGAAGAAGCACCACGTCCAGATAACCTTCGACCACGATCGCCGCGCGCGCCCGGCCGATGCCGTCCTTCGCTTTGTGCAACCCGAACAGAACCCGCGATTTGTTGAACAGGGGCGAGTCCGGCGAGTTCAGATACTTCCGCGGATCGTCTCCGCCCAGAACGCGTCCGCCGAACGCGCAGACCCGACCCTGGCCGTCATGGATAGGCAGCATCAGGCGGTCGCGGAAAAAATCGAAGGTGCGACCGGCGGCGCTCGTCTGCACCAAACCGGCGGATTGCAGGTCTTCCAGCGGGATTCGAGCGCGTTCGGCGGCTCGCAGCAGGTCGTCCCAACCGGGAAGCGCGACGCCCATCTCGAACGAGTCGACCGTGGCCGCGGAGATGCCGCGCCGGCCGGCGTATTGGCGAGCGCCGACGCCTGCCGGAGACGCCAAATTCTGCCTGAAATGCCGCGCGGCCCATTCCAGCACGGAGCGCATCCGTTCGCGGAGTGCGGCGTTGGCGTCGTCGGCGCGCGAATGGCGCATCTCGATCCCGGCGCGCTTCGCCAACTTCGCGAGAGCCTCACGAAACTCAACACGATCGATCATCTGCACGAACTTGATGACGTCGCCGCCGGCGCCACACGACCAGCACTTGAACAGTCGTTTGCGGGGTGTGATGGTGAGGGAGGGGTCATGGTCGTCGTGGAACGGACAGAGGCCGACGAAACCGGTTCCGCGGCGCTTCAGCGCGACGCGTTCACCGATCACGTCGACAATGTCGACGGATTCCAACACCCTGTCCTTAACTGAGTTATCCATCCGAATCCGACAGGAGAACGGGAACGCCGCGCCTCACGCCGCACCACGACCGCACGTGCGGGCGGCTGAAAAGAGTGTAGCTCAGAATTTACGAAACGCAAATTTTCGCCGAGTTTGGCGGCTATTGCGGCGGCGCCGTCTTCACGAGATCGCGACGCTGATAGATGTACACGTTCTCGCCGCGGATATCGACCACGCGAACGTAATTCGCGTCGAGCCAGGTCGCGAGGAAGTTGCCGATCCAGTCGGGCTTCGGCCGATCCGCGGGTTGCTCGGTGAACCACATGTAGTCCTGCGCCGACACGACGAACACCGGCGGCGGGCGTGTGGTCAGCGCCGCGTGGAGCTCGCGGCGCACGAACTCGGCGTGGTCGCCCACCTGCCCGATCTTCTCGGTGGTGAAGAAGCGGCAGAGATTCGGGAGCTTTGCGTGCAGATACACGCCGGGGAAATACCCCCAGCACTGAATCGTGTCACCCGGTTGCGTGAGACGCACAACCTCGTCGCCGATGATCTCCCAGATGGCGCGGCGGTAGCCCCGCTGATCGTCGAGATCGCTAGGCCGCACCTCGTCCCATGTGCCGGAGGGTGTCAAGCGCGCGATCGACGCGTCGATGCCTTGCTTGCCCAGTCGATCCCACCAGACGCGCGCTGTCGCTTCCTGCTGCAACGTGGCGGCGTTGTTCGCGAAGTAACCCATCGCGACAAACGCCGCCACGACCCAGCCGCGCTGCGCGAATCTCCGCGCGAGCGTCAGCTCGGTCTTCAGCACGTTGATCAGATAGGCCGCCATCAGCAACAGCGGCGGGATGGTTGGCAGCAGGTAGTGCCGGAAATGGTGGGGGCTGACCTGCGCGCCATAGAACGCCACGGCCCACCAGACGAAGAACAGCAGCAGGGGGTCTGGGCAGGCCTGAGGCAATGCGCGGATCGGCTTTTCGATTTCAACCGGCCGGAACGCGGGTTTCGCCCACCAGATCGCGCCGTGAATGAGCGCGGCGGTCGCCATCAACACCGGCAGCAGAAGCACGTACATCACTTCTTCGAGCAACATGCGGCGGTTGAAGCGCGTATCCGTGAAGCTGCTGTTGCCGGTGGCGAAATAGCCGTAGTTGAAGCCGAAGGTAGCGAATATTGCGGCATTCAGCGCGCCCTGCGCCGCGAGCACGGCGCAAGCCGCACCGACGGTCAGCAGCAGCCCCAACAAAAGCAGCACGCAGCGTCGCGCCGCGACGCCGAAGCCGATGCGGCGCTGCAGCGCGAGCGCAATCAAATGCACGCCCATGGCGCCCCACGCCGCGAGGCCAACCTGTTTGCACAGGAACGCGGCCCCGCACAGCGCGCCCGCCAGCATCCACCACCACCAGCGGTCCCGGATCCAGCCGCGCATGTACGCGGCGGCGGCGGCGAGTTCGAAGCAGACGAGGAATGTCTCGGTGCGGTTGGTTCCGCCTTGGTAATACGCGTGCGTCATGTAGAAGCTCGCGAGCACGGTCGCGAGCGCCGCGGCGCCGGGATAGAAAACCGACGCGGCCACAGAGAAGAACAGAAGATGCGAGAGCACGAGCGTGGCCGCGACGAGCGCGATCACGCCGTAGTAACTCTCGCCGCCTGAGAGCAGGAATCCCAGCGCGTTGAGCCAGTAGATTCCCGGCGGCTTGTTGTCCCAGACGTCGAGATACACGATCCCGCCGTTGGCGATGCGCCAGCCGAAGAAGCCGAACATCTGGTCGTCGACGACGTCGAAACGCCAGTGCGCGACGATCTGCGAAAGGGCGATCATCGGCAGCGAAAACGCGATCGCGACGATCAGCGGCAGCGTGACGCTGCGAGTGAGCGGTGTGCCGGCGGGGGGCTGGAGGTCGTGATTCATGCGTCGGCATTGTAGGAACGCCGGGACGGCGTGGGGGACGTGGGGCGAACCCAGTTTTCGGCTCGCGCAGCCGATAGGGGCAGCAGGCGTCTGCGCCGGACGCCGAGCCGGGTGCTGCTTGATCGTCGCGGTAGTGAACAGCAAGGGCGGGGTCGGCAAGTCGACGCTGGCGGTTCACCTCGCCGCCTGGCTGCACGCGCAGGGTCTGCGCGTCATCGCCGTCGACGCCGATCGACAAGGCAGCTTCACACGCTGGCTGAATACCGCGCAGCCGGGCGTCGAGACGGTGGCGCTCGACAGCGCGGTTCACATCCTGAACAAGTTGCCGGAGATTCGCGCCCGTTGCGACGCGATCGTCGCGGACGGCCCGGCGGCGCTTGGCGCCGAGATCGGCGCCCTGGCGGCCTCGGCGGATGTCGTGCTGCTGCCGATCGGCGCGTCGATGCTCGACGTGTGGGCGACCTACCGCACGGCCCGGCTGATCTACAAGATTCGTTTCCAGGACAAGCGCCGCGGATTGCCCGCCGCGTTCACGGTGCTGAATCGCGTGATCGCCGGCGAACCTGCGGCGCAGGTCGCGGTGCGCGCGGTTGCGAATTTCGGCTTTCCGACTGCGCAGACGTTGATCCACAACGCGGCCGCGTTCGTCGCGGCGTGCGAGCGCGGCTGCACAGTCTGGCAACTCAGAGATGCCGACACGGCCGCCGCGGCTGAGTTGGAGCGACTCTTCCGCGAGACGCTGGACGTGTCCGTCGGCGCGGAAACGCTAGAAGATCGCCTGACGCGCCCGATTACGACTGCGGCTCTCGCCGCGCTGCGCGAATCACCGGCGGATCGACCGGCTGCGAGCTTTCACCCATCGCGCGGTTGACGGTCGTCTTTACGGTGCGAATGCGATTGACGACGTCCATTCCCGCGACGACGCGCCCGAACACGCAATAGCCCCAGCCGTCATGTCCCGGGTGGTCGAGCATGCGGTTGTCGGCGACATTGATGAAGAACTGCGACGTCGCGGAATGCGGGTCGGCGGTGCGGGCCATGGCGATCGAGCCGGTCTGGTTCTTGAGGCCGTTCGCGGCTTCGTTTTCGATCGGAGCGTGTTGCCCGCGCTTGTCCTGGTTGGGCTGGGTGTAGCCGCCGCCCTGCACCATGAAATTCGGGATGACGCGGTGGAAGATTGTGCCGTCGAAGAAGCCGTCGTCGACGTAGCGCAGGAAGTTCGCGACGGTTTTCGGCGCCTTGTCCGGGTCGAGTTCGATCACGACCGGTCCCCAGACCTCAGCTCCCTGTGCAATTTCCATCGTGACGCGCGGGTGGGCGTTCGTTTCAGACACGCGAGGAACTCTCCGGGGGCGCCAGGTCGCAGGATGCCGCCCCGGCGCAGGCGCGAGGTCGCGCGGGACGGTCGACCGGCCGATTGTAGCGGGGGCGTGAGTTTGCGATAATCCGGCGTGCGCCCGCCTTCCCGGGGCGCGACGCCGAACGGCTGTGGCCGCGCAGCGCGGGAGCGGGAAGCAAGCGGGGACTTCCATGTCGGGCCATGATTTCATGCCGGTGCGCGGCTACGACCACATCGAGTTTTACGTCGGCAACGCCAAGCAGGCGGCGCACTTCTACGACAGGACGTTCGGTTTTACGCCCGTCGCGAAGATGGGGCTGGAAACGGGCTGCCGCGACCGCGCCAGCTATGTGATGCAGCAGGGACGGGTTCGCTTCGTGTTGACGAGCGCCCTGCAACCGGATCATGAGATCTCACGGCACTGCGCGCTGCACGGCGACGGGGTGAAGGCGATCGCGCTCGAGGTGCCCGACTGCGACGCGGCGGTGCGCGAAGCGAAGGCGCGCGGCGCGACCGTCGTGCAGAAGTCCACCGCGTTCGAGGACGAGAACGGCGTGATGAAGACGGGGGTGCTGCGTTATGCGGGCGACACCGTGTTCCGGTTTGTCGAGCGGACAAACTATCGCGGTCCGTTCGCTCCGGGTTACAAGCCGCTCACGCCGGTCGGGCGCCCCGAGCCGGTGGGCGTGGCGGCGGTGGATCACGTTGTGACCAACGTGCACCTGGGCGAGATGAATCACTGGGTCGACTGGTATGCGCAGGTGCTGGGCTTCACGCAGTTGAAGCACTTCAGCGACAAGGACATCAGCACGGAATACTCGGCGCTGATGAGTAAGGTGATGGAGAACGGCACCGGCAAGTGCAAGTTCCCGATCAACGAACCCGCCGAAGGCAAGAAGCGCAGCCAGATCGATGAATTTTTGGATTATTACCAGGGCCCCGGCGTGCAGCACATCGCGATGAATGTGCCCGACATCTGCGCGAGCGTACGCGAGCTGCGGCAGCGCGACATCGATTTTCTGCGCGTGCCGGATACGTATTACGAAGACCTGCGCGATCGCATCGGCGTGATCGAAGAGGATTACCGCGAGTTGCAGGAGCTGGGCATTCTCGTCGACCGCGATGAGGACGGCTATCTGCTGCAGATTTTCACGGCGCCGATGCAGGATCGGCCGACGCTGTTCTTTGAGCTGATCGAGCGGCATGGTTGCCGCGGCTTCGGGCAGGGGAACTTCAAGGCGCTGTTTGTGAGCCTGGAGCGGGAACAAGCGAAGCGGGGAAATCTCTGAGCAGGTCGTTTAGGGTGCGAGGAGGGATTCTCGCACGAGAAAATCAGGTCGTTTAGAGCGGTTTCAAATTTGCACTGCTTGGTAGCCGCAGTGTCGGAAGAAGCCGGC
>CAYMBL010000013.1:0-92960 GCA_964388675.1 uncultured Planctomycetales bacterium | reverse complement strand
CGCCGGCGAGATCGAGGCCCCAGGTGTTCTTGCGCTGCAGCGTCAGCGTCGAGCCCGACACGCTGTACTCCGTCAGCAGATTCCAGCCGCGGTTGCCGCCGACTGCTGCGGCAGCGTCGGCGGCGCGTCTTTCTGATCGTGGACGGCCACTCGGTGCATCGCTCGGCTGCGGCGCGCCACTGGCTGCACGCCAACCAGCACCGCATTCGCATGTTTTTCCTGCCAGGCTACAGCCCCGAGCTGAATCCCGACGAATATCTGAACAACGACGTCAAGTCCAACGCGATTGGCCGCCAGCGACCCGCCGACAAGCCCGAGCTGATCGCCAATCTCGAAACCTATCTCCGCGAGACTCAACGCAGACCCAACATCATCCGAAGTTACTTCCATGCCAAACCGGTGCGCTATGCCGCCGAGTAAAATATGTTCAATGTTTACTGGCCGGAGTAATAAAACCGAGGAACAGCAGTCCGAGGCGCCGATTCTCGGGTTCTCCGAAGAAACGGGTCCAGACCGCCAAGACAAGCAACAGGTCGCCGATGGTCATGACTGCCATACCGAAGAGCCTGACTACTCGATTTACCATGGTTACTCTTTGAAACGAACGTCGGCACTGCACGCACAATGCCGCATCCAAGAATCTGCCGCCGCTCCGACTCCCACGCCACCGTGTCCCTCATCAAAGTAGGACTCGCGGACTCGTGCTTCCGGATCCATGTGCGCAATAGAAATAGACGTACTTCTTGTCGTCGGTGGTCGTGGTCGTGCCCTGCGTATCGAGCGTGGCCAGCAGCCCGCCGATGCCGCCGGCGGAGTCGAGCGCGCCCGATCCCCCCTGAACGCCGGCGAGATCGAGGCCCCAGGTGTTCTTGCGCTGCAGCGTCAGCGTCGAGCCGGACACGCTGTACTCCGTCAGCAGGTTCCAGCCGTGGTAGACGAAGCGCGTCGTTGTTCGGCGCGCCCCAGGCGACGCCGTCGTGCACGAACCCGCGCTTCTCGATCCGCCGACCCCGGTAATCATACGCAAACTCGACGTTGCGGTCGCCGCTCGCGTCGGCTTGCGTTTTGCGACCTCGGAACATCTGCCACTCCGCACACGACGGCCACCATGCAAACGGGTCGTGTTGAAACGACAAGTCGCATGCCATGATGTTGCAAGCAAACTTGATGCGATCTACTTCGTCAATCGCGAATCTCGGGGCAATCCCGTTCGGCGTCGTCCCGCACACATCCGCACTCCGGACATATGCATCCACTCGCGCGAAGGTCGTAACCACAGCGCGCGCAGCGTCCTAGCCTCACACGTCGAGAATGGCGTATGCATTGCAAAGCAGCTCCGACGGGAAGAAGGGATAGCAGCGCGCAAAGCAGCCAGTACGGAAGAACCAAGAGCCAGAAGGGCTGGAGACCGTCGTTCCGCAGCGACCCGGTTACATATCTAGGAAACCAAGGTTGAGCCTTACGCAGAATATAGTCGCTTTCATCGCCCCATCTGTCCCACCCGTACAAACCTTCCGGACGGTACACCAGTGTGTGGGGCGGGCTCCAGTTCGCGATGCCCGCAACATAGATCGCGCCCCAATGCGAGAAGACCTGATACTCCCGCGTGTTCGTAGCCCAAGCCCAATTCTCAAGCTGGAAGTAACTTCTCGCCCATTGCGACAACGCAACAAGAAGCAGCATTGCACAAATAGCCACCGCTACGCGGCGCAAATTGTGGCTCGTCGGCTGCCTCACCTACGACCCCCGGCCCGGCTTGCCCCACGGTAGAACAGGATCGGTGCCACTGTGACGTGTCTCCTTGGTTCCTTCCGCGCATGGCTCGCACGAAGATCGATCGCCGACTCCAATGGAAGGCGTACCGTGAGGAGCGACTTGGCCTCCAGCTTCTGTGTAGAGCTGGGCACCGCGGTCACCGGTCCATTCGAGGCGCACGCCGTGGTCCGCGCTAGCTCGTAGCAGTGTCTGACAAAATGCGCTGCCGGTCCCAAACGAGTCATACTCTCCATATGTATCGTACCCCACACCATAGACTGGGGGGTCGTAGGGGTCGGGTGATCCATAGTCGCCGATGATGTCCTGTGCGTACTTTCTGACGTCGTCTAGGCTGAGCTGCGCATGGCGCGCCATGAGCCCAAACATCAAGTTTCCGAGAACTGACGCAGGAACACACTTGCCGCACAGCGTAACAGTACTCCCGCACCCGAGGTCACATTGTCCTTTCTTACCGCAGGAAGTGCCTTTGTTGAACGCATAGTGATGCCCACCGCTGGGATGAGGGGCCCACATGTTGGGTGCCCAGGGCTTATAGTACTGATTATGGTAGGCCCACCACACATACTGATACCATCCAATCCCAAGGCCAGTGCGCTCCTGATAATCGGCTTTGTACGCGTCCCAGCCTGCTCGTTGTGCGGCGAATTCGTCTCTGAACCAATCCGTAATGTCCGCACCGCACGTCCCGCACGCTTTCTTGATGAATTCGGGTTTGGGAGCCTGATAGACGTCCAGTCCGAGTGGGTCGATCGCGTTGGTTGGGCGGTTCCGCACACAAGCCTGGAGGTTAATGCCTCCTCGCTCGTAATACGGATCGCGGTTGATCCACCGCCCCAGGCTCGGCAGGTAGTAGCGATAGCCCCAGTAGCCCAGCGTGGTTTCGTCGTCGAACCACTTGGTGCTGAATCGGAAGGGGTTTTCGGCCGCGTAGGGCCCGCTCTGGGCCAGATTCGCGGCGTCGAGCCACCCGTCGCGGTTGTAGTCGCCGAGTGCGATGCCGAAGCCGACATGCAGATCAGCCACGCCCCACGCGGCGGCGTGGTCGGTGAAGGTGCCGTCGCCGTTGTTGAGGAAGAGCCGGTCGGGTCCGAGCGGGCCGCCGCCGCCGACGACGTAGAGGTCGGGCCAGCCGTCGTTGTTGAAGTCGCCCGCGGCTCCGCCGCCGTACATGAACGACGACGAGAGCGGCGGTGAGTGCAGGACGCGCACGCCGGCGGTGGCGGCGGCGTCTGTGAAGTTCATCGAGGTCTGCGCGGCGGCGGGCGCGATTTGGATCGCGGCGGCGACGATCCCCGCGAGCACGTGAGCCCGGCGCGAACTGAGACGGTGATGCATGTGCCCCTCCCCGAAGCGTGCGATCTGCAAGCGTTTTCAGTATAGCGTTGGATGGAGGAAAATCGCCTCGTTTTCGTCGGGTGACGGAGCAGAATTCGTAGCCCGGAGGGCTACGGTAGGCCTTCGAGGAATCGCGGTCTCGCGGCACGATAGGCTTCGATGCGAGAGCGAAGGTCCACGCCTAGCGCGAAAAGCCAAGCATCGAGTCTCACGCTTAGGTGTTCGATTTCGTGGAATGCAAAGAGCCGCCGGCTGTGTGCGATATCATTTCGGAAGCTGCGCGCCAGTTTCATCGTCGCTCGGAAGCGATGCACATCGCGGCATTCCCGCTTCAGCGAAAACGCGCGCCAAAACCCCGACACCCGGCGAGACGAACGCGGGCAACAAACGTGGTTCCAGTTCCGCGCGAACAACTCGCTGACCTGATAGAAGGTAGCGCCCATCACGAATGACTCGAAGTCGGCGGTGCCGTTTTGATACGCAAGGCTCTCCGGAATCGTGTGCGCGACATCGTTGAATTCGAGGTGCTCGTGGTGCGCATGTGAAAGCGCGGCGACACGAAGAGCGTTCTCAATGGAATCGAGTAGGAATTTGCACTCTTGCAGATTGATAATTCCGTGAAGCAGCGCCGCAAGACGGTAACCGAGCGGGTCGTCGATTCGGACGCCCCGGGTCGTAGCTCGCACGGCCGCATCTTCCGCCCACGCAACCCATTGCGACGGAATTCCTCGAAGGGTTCGGCAGAACAACTCGAACTGTGCCTCGGATCGAATCAACTCCAACCAGGAACGTCCGGTGTTGCCAAGAAGCGGGACGTTCTTGGCTTGCAAAAGGAGGGAGGAGAGCTGAGGGATCGGCATTGCTCTGCGCTCCTCCGCGCCGATTCGATGAGCGAAGCGTGTGGCACCGCAGCCGATCCCGAAGCGCCAACTCGCGTCGCAACAGTAGGCGACCCGTGTTTATTGGCGCACGAGCCGATTTGGCTCGGAATGGATGTAACTGAACTTCTTCCACGCCACTATTCGTCATGCCCTCGGCATCAGTCGCTTGCCGCGCCTATCGCAGCATCTTCCGCAACACAGTCTGCAACACGCCGCCGTTGCGATAGTACTCCACTTCAACCGGCGTATCGACGCGGCAGACGACCTGGAACGTCCGGGCGGCGCCGCTCGCACCATCGGTCGCCGTAACGCGCAGCTCCTGGCCGGGCGTCAGCTTGTCATCCAGCTCGATGTCGAAGACCTCGTGACCGCTCAGCCCCCGCGTCTCGCGCGATTCGCCGGGCTTGAAGATGCACGGCAGCACACCCATGCCGACCAGGTTGCTGCGGTGGATGCGCTCGAAACTGACGGCGATCACCGCGCGCACTCCCAGCAGCAGCGTGCCCTTGGCCGCCCAGTCGCGCGAGCTGCCCATGCCGTAGTCGCGGCCGGCGAGGACGATCAGCGGCGTGCCGGTCTTCTTGTATTCGATGGCCGCCTCGTAGATCGACATCTCGCGATGGCTCGGCAGGTGCACGGTCACGCCGCCTTCGGTGCCCGGAGCCAGCAGGTTGCGAATGCGCACGTTGGCGAACGTACCGCGCGTCATGACGCGGTCGTTGCCGCGCCGCGAGCCGTAGCTGTTGAAGTCCTCACGCGAAACATGGTGGTCCTGCAGGAAGCGGCCGGCCGGCGAGTTCAATGCAATGTCGCCGGCGGGGCTGATGTGGTCGGTGGTGACGCTGTCGCCGAAGATCGCCAGGCAGCGTGCGTGATTCACCGGCGCGATGGGCTGAGTCTGCGGCGTCAGCGAGACGAAGAACGGCGGCTCCTGGATGTAGGTGCTCTCGGAATTCCAGGGGTAGACGTCGCCCGAGCCGACCTCGATGCGCCGCCATTCGTCGCTGCCGCTGAACACGTCGGCGTAGCGCTGCGTGAACATCTCGGGTCGCACGGATTGCGCGACCGCGTCCTGAATCTCTTTCAGCGTCGGCCAGATGTCGCGCAGAAAGACCGGCTTGCCGTCGTTGCCGATGCCCAGCGGTTCGCTCTGCAGGTCGACGTCGGTCGTGCCGGCGAGCGCGTACGCGACGACGAGCGGCGGCGAAGCGAGGTAGTTGGCCTTTACGTGCGGGTTGACGCGGCCTTCGAAATTGCGATTGCCGCTCAGCACGCTCGAGACGACAAGGTCGCCGCGCAGCACCGCGTCGCGAATCGGGTCGGGGAGGGGGCCGCTGTTGCCGATGCAGGTGGTGCAGCCGTAGCCGACGGTCTGGAAGCCGAGTGTGTCGAGGTCGCGGTTCACGCCGGCGCGTTCGAGATAGTCGGTGACGACGCGCGAGCCGGGTGCGAGGCTGGTCTTGACCCAGGGTTTCACACGCAGGCCGCGCGCCACTGCCTTTCGCGCCAGCAGGCCCGCCGCGAGCATGACCGACGGGTTGCTGGTGTTGGTGCAACTGGTAATGGCGGCGATCACGACCGCGCCATGGCGCAGCGAGAAGCTCGAGCCGTTGTCGCGCACTTCGGCGCTGCGCGCCAGATCAGTCGGTTTCAGCTCGAAGCCCTGCTTCTTGAGCGGCGCGGTCAGCGCTTCGTTGAACGCGGACTTCATCTGCGACAGGGCCACGCGGTCCTGCGGGCGCTTCGGGCCGGCCAGGCTCGGCTCGATGGTCGACAGGTCGAGTTCCAGCGAGGCCGTGTACGTGGGATCGACCGAGGCGTCGGTGCGGAACAGGCCCTGCTCCTTGCAGTAGCGCTCGGCGAGATCGATTTCGGCGGCGGAGCGGCCGCTGAGCCGCAGGTATTCGAGCGTGCGCTCGTCCACCGGGAAGAAGCCGCAGGTCGCGCCGTACTCGGGCGCCATGTTCGCGATCGTGGCGCGGTCGGCGACGCTCATGTGCGACAGCCCTGCACCAAAGAACTCGACGAACTTTTCGACGACGCCGTGCTTGCGCAGCATTTCGGTGACACGCAGCACGAGATCGGTGGCGGTCGCGCCCTCCGGCAGTTGGCCGGTCAGGCGGAACCCGACGACTTCGGGCATCAACATGTACATGGGTTGACCGAGCATGGCCGCCTCGGCCTCGATGCCGCCGACGCCCCAGCCCAGTACGCCCAGCCCGTTGATCATCGTGGTGTGGCTGTCGGTGCCGACGAGCGTATCGGGCAGCGCGACGCTGCGGCCGTCGATCGTGCGGAGCAGCACGACCTTGGCGAGGTATTCCAGATTGACCTGATGCACGATGCCGGTGGCCGGCGGCACGACGCGGAAATTCTGGAACGCCTGCTGTCCCCAGCGCAGGAACTCGTAGCGCTCGCGGTTGCGATGAAACTCGAGCTTGGCGTTGAGATCGAGCGCGTCGGCGCGGCCGAAGTAGTCGACCTGCACGGAGTGATCGATCACCAGGTCGGCCGGAATGATGGGGTTGATCTTGCGCGGGTCGCCGCCGAGCCGATGCATCGCGGAGCGCATGGCCGCCAGATCGACCAGGGCCGGCACGCCGGTGAAATCCTGCAGCACGACGCGGGCGCACTGGAAGGGGATTTCGCGTTCGGCGGGTTTGGCGGCGTTCCAGCCGGCCAGCGCCTTTACGTGATCGTCGAGCACGCTGAAACCGTCCACGTTGCGCAGGACGGATTCGAGCAGAATGCGGATGGAGTACGGAAGGCGTTGGATCGCGCCGAGGCCGGCACGGTCGAGCGCGGCGAGCCGGTGAATCTCGACCGGGCCGCCGGCCGTCTGAATGGTCGCCTTCGCGCCGAATGTATCGTGTTGCGTCGCCATCGGAGAGTTCTCCTGCGGGGCCGTGCTGTGTCTTTGGACCCCGCATTCTAGCGGATTCGGCGTATGCCCGCGACGCGCGGACCGGGCTTGCGGCTGCGATTCGCGATCCGCTACAGTCGCGGCATGAGCCCCGCGGGTGAAGAGACCGAGTCGTACGCCCAACCGCGCGATCTGTCGCGCGTCAAACGCATCGTCGTCAAGGTCGGCAGCGGCGTCATAGCCGCGAAGGGAAAGCTGAAATCGCGCGTTATCGCCGATCTGGCGTTCGACGTGACCGTGCTTCGGCATCGGGGCCACGAAGTGATTTTGGTGGTCAGCGGCGCGGTCGCCTCGGGCTATACGCTGCTGGGGTTGAGCAAGCCGCCGACCAGCGTGCTGGAGCGCCAGGCCGCGGCCGCGCTCGGCCAGCCGCGCATGATGACGCAGCTTGCGAAGGCCTTCGCGGTGCACCGCACTTCGGTCGCGCAGTTGCTGATGTCCGCCGACGACATCGACAACCGCCGCCGCTTTCTGAGCGCCCGGCACACGATGGAAGAGCTGCTGCGGCGCGGGGTGGTGCCGATCCTCAACGAGAATGATGCGCTGTCGGACCACGAAGCGACCATCGGCGACAACGATCACCTGGCGGCGCTGGTCACGAACGTCGCGTCGGCCGAGCTGCTGATCATTCTCAGCCGCGTGCCCGGCGTGTTTCCGTCGGGGCGCACCGACCGCGTGATTGCGCGGGTCGACGTCGGGTCGTCGCTCGATTCGCACATCACGCGCGACATGACCGAAACCGGCGTGGGCGGCATGGTGGCGAAAGTCTCGGCGGCACACCTCGCGAGCAACTGGGGTGTGCCCACGATTATCGCGCAGGGCGGAAAAGCCGGACTGCTGCAGCGGCTCGTGGCGGGCGAGGAGATCGGCACGTTGTTCGTGCCGCGGGCCAACCCGCTCAATTCGCGCAAGACGTGGATCGCGGTGCGAAAGACGTCGCGCGGCACGCTGACCGTCGACGCCGGCGCCCGGCGGGCCCTGGTCGAGCGCAACGCCAGCCTGCTGCCGGCCGGCATCGTCGCGGTCGAGGGCACATTCCCCATGGGCACGCGCGTCGATCTGCTGGACGAGCGCGGCGAGCGCTTCGCGGTCGGACTGGTGTCCTATTCGGCGGACGAAATCCGGCGCATCCGCGGCCGAAAGCAAAGCGAAATCAAGACGTTGCTCGGGTACGAATACGTGAAGGAAGTCGTGCACCGCGACGACCTGGTCGTGCTCGCGCCGGCGCGTGAGGCTGTTACATGAGCGACGTGCAGAGCATCGCCCGATCCGCCAAGTCCGCGTCCAACGCGCTGGCCTATCTCGCGACCGACGCGAAGAACGCCATCCTGCGAGACTTGGCGGCGCGCCTCGGCTCCCGCGCCGACGCCATTCAGGCCGCGAACGAGATCGATCTGGCTGCGGGCCGCGCGAGCGGCCTGCCCGATGCGAAGCTGCGCCGGCTCGTGCTCGATCGTGCCGGAATCGCTCAAATGGTGACCGGGCTGGAGCAGGTCGTAGCGCTGCCTGACCCCGTCGGACAGACCACGCGCGACTACGCCGTTCCCAGCGGCATCCACGTGCAGCGCGTGCGCTGCCCGCTCGGCGTGGTGCTGATGATTTACGAAGCGCGTCCGAACGTGACGATCGACGCGTTTTCGCTGTGCTTCAAGGCCGGCAACGCCTGCATTCTGAAAGGCGGGCGCGAGGCCGCACACACCAACGCCGCGCTGGCCGACGAGATTCACGCGGCGCTTCGCGCCGGCGGAGCGCCCGAGACCGCGATGCATCTGCTGACCGGCTCTGATCGCGAGCAGATGAAAGAGCTGCTGCGCCAGAGCGAGTCGATCGACCTGTGCATTCCGCGCGGCGGCACCGAGCTGATCCGCTTCGTGCACGAGAACGCGCGCGTGCCCACGATCCAGCATTTTCATGGCGTGTGTCACATCTTCGTCGATCAGTCGGCCGACCTGGATCGCGCTGCACCGCTGTGTGTGCGCGCCAAGACATCGGGGCCGGCGACGTGCAACGCGGTGGAGGCGATTCTGGTGCACGCCGCAATCGCGGACGCATTCGTGCCGGCGCTGGTCGGCGCCTATCGCGCCGCAGGCGTGGAAGTCCGCGGCGACGAACGGGTCTGCCGCCTGGCGGGCGCTGCGGCGACTGCGGCGGAGCCGGACGACTGGGGCCGAGAGTTTCTCGACTTGATCGTCGCGGTTCGGGTGGTCGCCGGCCTGGACGAAGCGATCGCGCACATCAATCGCTATGGCTCGCACCACACCGATGCGATCCTGTCCGCCGACCCGCTCGCGGCCAAGGCGTTTCTCGAGCGTGTGCAGTCATCCTGTACGCTGTTGAATGCTTCGACGCGCTTCAACGACGGCTTCCAGCTTGGGCTGGGGGCGGAGATCGGCATCAGCACCAGCCGCATCCACGCCTACGGTCCGATGGGGTTGGAAGAACTGACAACGCAGCGATTCATTGTGCAGGGCGACTATCAGATGCGGTGAATCGGCCGCGCGCCTACATTTGGACTACCCTTGCATCGGTATGCGTTACCGCGAGAACGCCACGCGGCACGCCGATAGATTCAGACATCTTCACGTGCATGCTGCGCGGAGTTCCGCGAAAGCACGCCACCCGACATTCCACCCGAGACGATTGCCCGAGACGTCGAAGCGCCTCGTTACGCGGGATCAGGTCGCGACTGAGCGGCGTTCTTCGAGAGAGCGCGATTCGCACTCGACGAGGTGCGTGACGGCGTCGACATCGGCGAGCGACACGCGCGGCGTGGTCTCGACGCCGCCGACCAGATCGACCAGGTGTCGCACCTGCGCTTCGTAGCCGCTGAGGCCATCGAGTGCGACGGCATCGCTGCGTGCCTCGCCGTGAACGAGAAGCGGCGCGGGTTCTCCGAGCGCGAACCGAGCCGTGGCGCGCTCGAAGTTGCACACGAACCGCATCGTGAACGGCGCGGCGGGGGCCTGATCCCACGCGGCCTCGGCGCTCACGAGCGCCGGACCCGATGCGAAGCGATACGTCGCGAGCACATGCTGGGGCGAACCGTAAGCCGAAACTTCCTGAGGCATGCCGAAGCACCAGTAGATGAAATCCACGTCGTGGATGTGCAAGTCGAACAGCGCGCCGCCGCTGCGAGTCGCGTCGCGGTAGAAGCTCGACCAGGCGGGCGTGGAGCCCAGGCGCCGGCAGGCGAGACTGCGCACGGCGCCGAAGCTGCCGTCGCGAATCCGATCGCGCAGCCACGGCCAGCCCGGCCAGAAGCGCATGCACATCGCAGGCAGGCAGAGCGTGCGTGCCTCGCGCGCCGCGTGCAGAAGCGGCTGCAGCGCCGCGCGCGACAGCGCCACGGGTTTTTCCACCAGCACATGCTTGCCGGCCGCCAGTGCGCGGCACGCGAGCTCCACGTGGGTGTCGGTCGGAGTGCAGACGCTCACGATCTGCACGTCCGGATCGGCGAGCATCGCCGCCGGATCGGCGTAGCGGCGCAGTGATTCCGTCGCGATGCGGGCGCGATCTGTCTCGAGGTTGCCATCCGCCGCGAAGCCGGCGGCGATGCGCTCAGGGCTGGCGTCGCACAGCGCCGCAAGCCGACAGGGATACCCTGCGGCCTGCGCTGCGACCCAAGCCGCCGCGTGCGTGCGGCCCATGAAGCCCATGCCGATCACGCCGACCCCGAGCATCATTCACGCATCTCGCTGAACCGTGTGCGCAGAAATGTTGCCGCCGCACACACGTCGGCGATTCGCGCCGAACCCGCTTCGCGCTCGATGACCAGCGCGGCCCGCGGCGCGACGTCGGCACGCGCGGCAAGCAGCTCGCGCCAAGCGACGGCGCCCTCGCCGACGGGCGTCTCGGTTCCCCACTCGCCGGCACGGACCGCCGGTCGCGCGTCCTTGGCATGCATCTGGCGCACCCACGGCCCGAGCAGGCGCAACGCCGCGACCGGGTCGCCCATGCCGTAGAGGATCATGTTGGCGGGATCAAAGTTCACGCCGCAGCCGGGCGCGTCGCGATCGGTCAGCAGCTCGAGCAGGACGGTCGCGGATTCCTGGCCAGTCTCGAGCGCCACGTCGACGCCGCAGCCGGAAAAGATCTGTGTCAGCTCGCGAAGTCGGCCGAGCATCACAGCACGCTCGGGATGAGCGGGATCGTGAGGCAGGAAACCGGCGTGAAACGTCACCAGGCCCATGCCGAGTCGCTGTGCGAGTGCGGCGTTTTCGTAGGCGGCCGCACGGTTCTCGGACCAATGCAGGGTGGGGCGCACGCCGCCGGTCTCGCGAATGCTCTCCAGGGTCGAGTAGTCCTCGCCGGCCATGGCCATCATGCCGGAGGCGATTTCGATTTCGGCTTCGTCGAGCGCCGTGCGCGTCTCCGTTTCGGACCATTCGCCGCGGCGGATCGGATCGAGCGCCAGTTGCACCCGACTGACGCCGCAGGCGCGCACCGCCTCGACCAACTCCCGTGGATTGCGGGGCTGCAGAGACCATGAGCACACGCCGAGGTCGGGCGCCATGGCCTCATCCTACCGTGGCACCCGCCGCGCTTGCCGCGACGGACCCGCCCGCCGGCGGCGATTTCGTGACACAATGCGGCGGGCTGGTTCGTCCGAGTCTGAATGCGCCGTCGCGCACCGCGCCGGGCATGCGGCCGCCTGTCGGCAATGGAGGGTCTGATGCATCGCACCCGTTTCGTCGCGAATCTCCTCGCAGCGCTCGGCTCTTCCGGCGCGGCTCTGGCGCAGGTTCCCGATTACAGCTTGTACGTCTTTCCGCCGCACGAGCGATTCCCGTCGGTGTTTGCGACGGGCATGAACGAGCGCGGCGAGCTGGTGGGCTACGCCGGCGAGGTCGAGTTCGACTCGCTTGCGATTCCGGTTGTCTCCGCGCGCGACGGCGGCATTCGCGAGATCGAATCGCCCACCGACTCGCTCAACTATCCGCTCGACATTCAGGGGCGAGGCGTCGCGATCGGCGTTTCCGGGCAGTCGCCGTATGCGTGGATCAACGGCGTTGCGCAGCCGCTGTTGCTTCGTGCGGGATATGCACACGGCAACGCGGTGGCGGTGAGCAGCTCGGGCGTGATCGTGGGCAGTCTGACCAACGATCTCTTCGGCACCGATTTCCACGTCTATTGGCCCCGCGCCGGCGCCGAGCCGCATCTGCTCGCGGGGCTGGACGACGACCCGCAGGGCATCGCGGTTGCGGTGAATGCGGCGGGTCAGATCGCGGGCACTGCCTTCACGAAGGGCGCCGTGCGCTGGGACGATCCGACGCAGCCGCCGCTGCTCGTGGGCGGGCTGGCGGGTTCGATCGGCAGCGAGGCGCTCGGCATCAACGCCGGCGGCGACGTCTGCGGCCGCTCGACGGAAGTGGGTTTCGGCAGCGAGGCGTTTCTCTATCTGGCGGACACCGGCGAGCACGCCGCGATCGGTCACCTCAGCGCGGACCGCTACAGCCTGGCGCTGGCGGTGAACGACGCGCGGTTGGTCGTGGGGGCGGCGGACGCCGGCGACGTGCTGCACGCATTCGCCTGGCAGGACGGCGAGCTGGCCGACCTGAACGATCGCGTCTTATCCAGCAACGAACCGTTCGCCTATCTCATGTCCGCGGTCGAGGTGAATAACGCCGGTCAGATCGCCGTACAGGTGGTGGTTGCGCCCGGACCGGTGCCGACGGTGCGCATGGGCCTGCTGCGGCCTCGGCAGTAGCCGCCGGCTGTCCGCAAAGGTATCGTTCGGGATTCGCGGCGGGCGTCGGCGAAGCCGGGTGTTCCGGCTCGACAGCGAAGGCCGTGTCGGGGATTGAGGGTCAGGGTCATGCTGCGAGCAATGCTGGGTTTGGTGGCGCTGTCGATGCTGAGTTGCGCCGCGATCGCGCAGGAAACAGGTGCGACCGCCGCGGCGGCGGCTCCCTCGCTCACGCCGCGCGTGAAGATCGAGACCTCGCTGGGCGACATCGTGCTGGAGCTGAACGCGGAGAAGGCGCCGCGCACGGTGCAGAATTTCCTGGCCTACGTCGAGTCGGGCTTCTACGCCGGCACGGTCTTTCACCGCATCAAGAGCGATTTCATGATCCAGGGCGGCGGGCAGACCGACGTGACCACCGAGAAGAAGGAAGGGCTTCGTCCCGGGATCCGGAACGAAGCCAAGAACGGGCTGAAGAACGACGTTGGCACAATCGCCATGGCCCGGACCGCCGACCCGCACTCGGCATCGGCCCAGTTCTTCATCAACGTGAAAGACAACGCATTCCTGAATAACCCCGGCCGCGACGGCTGGGGCTATTGCGTGTTCGGCAAGGTCGTCGACGGCATGGACACGGTCGAGAAGATCAAGGCGATTCCGGTCAGCGCGAATCCGGCCTCAGGCGAGGTCTCGATGCCTGAGACGGCCCCGGTGATCAAATCGGCGTCGATCATCGCCGCGGTCGACAAGGAAAAGCTGACGGCGCTGTGCAGCGCCGCCGATGCGGCCGACGCCGCTGAAACCGCCAAGGCGGCCGCCGCCGAGGCCGAGGCGCGTGCCGCGCAGGAAAAAATTGTGCTCGAGAAGGTTGCGCAGATCGAGAAAGAGACGGGCAAGAAGGTCGAGAAGACCGCGTCGGGCCTGATGTACGTGATCCTGCAGGACGGCGCCGGCGATCGCATGCCGCAGCCGACCGACACCGTTGAGGTGCATTACACCGGCTGGCTGCTGGACGGGAAGAAATTCGACAGCTCCGTCGACCGCGGTCGGCCTGCCAGCTTCCGACTCAACCAGGTCATCAAGGGCTGGACGGAAGGCGTCGGCATGATGAAGGTCGGCGAGAAGCGCAAGCTCATCATCCCGTCGGACCTGGCATACGGCGCGCGAGGCAGCCGCGGCGCGATCCCGCCGCACGCCACGCTGGTGTTCGACGTCGAGTTGATCAGCATCAAGTAGACGTACCGCGCGAAGAAACTGACTCCGGCGGCGAGACCGGCTCGCGCGCTGCAAGCTCGCGCCCGCCGAGCAGCCGCCGGATGTTCTCAGCGTGCCGCACGATGATCAGCAGCGCCAGGCCGCTGGCCACCGCGAGCAGCGGCCAGTGCGTATCGAATCCGGCGCCGCGGATCGCGATGTGCGCCGCGACCGCGATGGGGAACGTAACCGCCAGCGCCAGCGATCCCGCGGACACGACGCCCAACGAGTAGCGCACCAGCGCATAGCTGAGCAGCGCCGCGATCATTCCGACGGTGAAGAACGGAAACACGCCCAGCGCGACGCCGATGGTGGTCGCCACGCCCTTGCCGCCGCGGAAACCCAGGTAGACCGGAAACGTATGCCCGAGTACCGCCGCCCCGCCGACCGCCAGCCAGCGCCAATACTCCGCGGCGCTGGGTGCGGCTCCGGTGAGCAGCCAGCCGCCCAGCAGCGCTGGGATCAACCCCTTGAGTATGTCGAGATACAGGCAGAGCAGGCCGTAGCCCTTGCCGAGCACGCGGCCGCAATTGGTGGCGCCGATGTTGCGGCTGCCGTGCTGCCGGATGTCGATGCCGCGCGAGAGCCCAATGAGCAGCCCGAACGGGATAGCGCCGACCAGATATGCACCGAGCAGCAGCGCCCAGAATGTCACGGCCGGGTTCCGTCATCGGCTGCGACGTGGCGCAGCCGCAGCCACCGCGGCCGCAACCGATCGCGCAGGAACTCCGTCAGTGCCAGCCCGCTGCCGCGCGTCTGGCTTCGAGGTGCGGCGCTGCGCCCCGTCGCGCGCCGCAGGCGAAGCCACGGCAGCAAGAGGCAGAACAACTGCCAGATGATCGCGAGCCGCAGACGGCCGCTCCGGGCGCGGAATCTCACCGCTGCACCGCGCGGCGGACCGTGGCCCGCAGCTCCTCGACCGAGCGGCACGCGCCGGAAGTGCGGCTCCAGAGCTGGCCGCGCTCGAGCGTGCTCTTGTCGAGGTTCAGGTAGCTGGTGACGGCGCTCACGCCGCCTTCGACGAAGTCGCCGCCCTGAAAATCGTGTTCCAGCAGCCAGGCCGCGAAGTCGTCGTCGTATTCCGCGGGGTAGATCAGCGAGGTGATGTACTGCGGTCCCTCGCCGCCCGCGGTTCGGGCCAGCTCGAGCCGCGCGCGGGCGGGCGGGGCGTCGGCCTGCGCCAGAGCCTGCAGCGCGGTGAAATCGGCCCGTCCCTGAGCCTCGTCCGTCCGCATGAAGAACATCCCGGCTTCAAGCTCGAATCGGTCGCGGCCGACGCCGCGCAGCTCAAAGGTTCCGTCGGGCGTGACGTTATGGATGCGGTAGATCGCGCCGCCGTCGAGGCCGGGGTCCTCGAGCAGGATCGCGATTTCCTCGGCGGTGTAGCCGACGGCGGTCCACTCGCCGAAATCGTAGACGTAGAGGCCGCGGTAACGGTCGGGCTGGTCGACGCGCGGCAAGTGCATGGGCGAGCGTGTGTTTGTCGAGCGCATCCCATGAGCATACCGCGCGGGGCTGTCGGGGCGAATGAACACGCGTTCGAATCGGAGCGGGGTTCTGCCTGCGGCAGCCCGCGACGCGCGGATCAGCCGGGCGGACCAGCGCTACGGCCGGGGAGTCTTCGGCCCGGCGGCGGCAACAAGTCGGGGTGCATGATGCGCTGGTCGTGGCCACGCGGTCCGTCCCCCTGATCGCCCGGTCCGCACTTTTTTCTGGAACTCGTCGTCGTCCGCGGCGTCTCAGCAGGTAGCTGCGGTCTTGTCCGCGGCGCGGCCGACCGCCGGAGGCTCTCGCCGACGGCGGCGAACTCATCGATATGCGTCGTTCACGCAAAAAGGGGAGAATCATGGCCCGTACGAGGTTTTCCGAACGCTCGCTTGGACGGCGCGCCCTCGCCGCCCTGTTTGCGGTGATGTTCAGCTCGAATTTGCTTCACGCGGACCCGGCGGACGAGTGTCTGCTGTTCTCGGAACGCGTGTCGTTTACCGTCGCGGATGTTGACGAGGTGTTGACCGGTGACTTCGACGGCGACGGGACAATCGAGCTGTTGATTCTCGACGGCCCAGCCGAGGAACAATACGCGACCTGGTTCCACATCGCGGACGAGACCTTCGTTGAGGGTGTGACGGTATTGCTGCCGAGCGTCGGGTTGGGCGAGAACGCCCTTGGCGACTTCAACGGCGACGGATTGCTCGACATCGTCCGGCTGCTCGACGATGGGCGGCTGGTCGTGACGCTGCTGCAGGACGGCGCCGGCGAGTTCGTGTCGACCCCCGTGCTGGACGTCACCGGCATCCTTGACTTCCCCGTATCCGGCGACGTCACCGGCGACGGGTTCGATGACCTGATCGCGCGCAACTCAAGCACTTTCATCCTCCGCGTGTATCCGGGCAGCCCCGACGGACTGACGGGTGAGGAGCGTGACGAAGGCGACGGCGAATCCAGGAGCGTCGTCATCGACATGGACGCCGACGACGACCTCGACCTCTATTCCTTTGGCGTTCTTTTTCGCAATGACGGGAGCGGGTCGTTCGCGCGAGAGGATATTCACGAAACCGGCGGACAACTGCAGTTTGTCGCGGATTTCGACGTCGACGGCGACCCGGATATCGTGATCTGGAACAGCGCCGATTCGCTGTATTCCTTCCATGCGAATCGCGGCGATGGCACGGTCGATCCTCCTGTCGAGAGCAACGGCTCGTTCAGCACACAGTGGGACGACGATGCGATCGGAGACATCGATGGGGACGGCGACCCCGATGTCGTTCGAGCGCGCCCGAGTTCCGGCGGCCAAGTCGTGCTGGTGACCAATGGGGGTGATGGCACGTTCTCCGAATCGTTGCTGCCATTCCCGGCGCCTGATCTGTCGGTATTGCTTGTAGACGTGCTGGGCGATGAATTCGTCGATGTAGTGCGTGTGAATCGGGACATTCTCTCGGACAACCTCAGGCTCCTCGTGAGTGCCAACGTAAACGGCACGCTGACGCCGTTTGTGCAAAGCGAGGTGGTCGAGCTCGGGCTCCGCGCGAGCGCGCTCGACGTCGCCGATGTGGACCGCGACGGCGACCTTGATCCGCTGATCTCGCACAACAAGAACATCAACCAGTTCTGGCTCATGCGGAACGACGGTGGCACGCTCACCAAGGTCGTGCACGAAGTCGACGCCGCGGCTTCGGACATCGCAGCCGCCGATTTCAACGGAGACGGCTGGCCCGACGTGGCGGTCGCGTCGTCGTTTGAAGTAGTGATCTTCGAGAACGACGGCAGCGGTACGTTCTCGATCTCCGATCGCCACCCGGTGTTCGAGGAGTCGCGCGTGCTGGTCGAACTCGCCGACGTGGACGCGGACGGCGCGACGGATTTGCTGGTCGCGGCAGCGCACTTCCTCGGCGGTGGATACGCCACCGTATTGTGGAACGACGGGTTCGGCGATTTCACCGCCGCACCATTGGCCGTACCGGTGCTGGCCGCATATTCGCTCGTTGCCGGAGACATGGACGGCGATGGGCGATTGGACCTGGTTGTCGTCGACGGCGACGACCAGTGCGACTGCAACAATCGCGTACGGGTGCTGCGAAACGAGGGTGGGCGTGATTTCTCGGAGTATTTCGAGACGGCGCTGCCCGACGTGGCCGGCCACGCCGCGACGGCAGACCTGAACGGCGACGGACTCGTGGACCTAGCGCTCGCGACGGTCGGCGACTGGTGCTCCGGCGGCGATGTCGCTTCGAATGTCCTCGTCATGCTCAACGAAGGCGGGTCGTTCGGCCCCACAGCGCAATACTTGGCGTGGACGGCCGGCCGGCTTCTCGTACACGATCTGAATTCCGACGGCGCGTCGGACATACTTGCGTCAAATATTTGCCCTGGGACCCCGGGGGTCACGCTGTTGATCGGATCGGGCGACGGCGCCTTCCGTTCGATTCTCATTCCCGCGGGCGGCGATGAGCCGCGTGATGCGCGGATCGTGGATTTTGACCAGGATGGTCGCGACGAACTGCTGCTGGTCAACGCCGGACAAACGTCGACGTTCGGCTTCCTCACGATCGTCGAAACCCTCGTCGACTATGTCGACATCCTCACGCAGCCGGCCGAGCGGATCAGCGCCGTCGAGGGCCAGCCGCTGGTGCTGGCGGCGACCGCCGACGGCCTGGGCGAACTCACGTACCAGTGGTCGCGCGACGGCACGCCGCTCAGCGACGACGGACGCATCGCCGGCGCGCAAAGCCCGACGCTCACGATCGACCCGCTCGCTTGCGACGACGCCGGCGAATACACGGTTGCGGTCAGCGGAACCTGCAACACCGCGTCGAGCGATGGCACGCGCATCACGGTCTTCCCGGCGACCGCCTGCGCGCTGGCAAGCGTGGACTGCTCCGCTGCGGACATCGCGCCCGAAGGCGCTCTCGACTGCATCGTCGACCTGGCGGACGTCGGCGCCGTGCTGGCGAACTACGAGCCGGGCGCGGCGGGCAAGAGTCGCGCCCAGGGCGACGTCTTCCCGCCCTGCGCCGGCGACGGCATCGTCGATCTCGCCGACCTCGGCCAAGTGCTTGCGGCGTTCGGTGCAGACTGCAACTGAGCCGCAGCAGCTTCGGCGGCTACACGTCCGGCGGTGGGCACTCCGGGGGATCGGCCTTGTGCCACTGCTCTGTGAGCAGTGTCTTCCTTCGGTTGTGGCAGCGCCAACGGCGCTGACGTTGCGTATCAAAATCGATCTTGGGCACAAGCTCCCCAACGCATTGGGGAGCGGCTACCCAAGCTCGAGTCGAATCCGAGAATCTGCCGGCGGCTTCAACTCGCACGACTCGTCTTAGTCGCTTCGGATCAGCACATCTGTGTCCAGACTGTTCGAAATCGAACCGCGCGAGACTTGTTGGCACGAGGATTGCCGCAGCGGCGAAGGCCCGGCGCCTCAGGTAACCTCAGGGCGTCGGCAGCGCAACAAGGAGATATTGATGCGAAAGCCAAGTGCGTGCGTGATGAGCGATGCTCGGTGGACAGCGATTCTGGGAGCGGCGATGGCGCTGCTTGCCGCGGCGGGCGGGTGTCCGCCGGCGACAGTCGACACTGCCGACGACTCGAACGGGGGCCAAGTCGACACGACGGATGACGACAACTCGGGAGACGATGACTCAGACGGCGGCGCTGACGACGGTGTGAACGACGACGCAGACTCGGATGCGGACAGCGACAACGACGACAGCAGCGACGACAGCGGCGGCGACAGTGGAGACGACAGTGGAGACGACAGTGGAGACGACGGTGACCCGGCGACGAACAATGCGCCGAGCGCCGACGCCGGTCCGGATCAGGCCGTTCTCAGCGAAACGACCGTCACCCTCGCCGGCTCCGGCGCAGACGCGGACGGCGACGCCTTGATGTATGCCTGGACGCAACTCAGCGGAGCGACCGTCGCGCTGAGCGACGCGAGCACGGCCGGACCGAGCTTCACCGCGCCGGACGAAAGCGGCACGTTGGTCTTCGAGTTGACGGTGAGCGACGGACAGTCGAGCGCGACGGACGAAGTCAGCGTCGTCGTAGACGTACCGCCGATGCTGTTCATCTCCCTCGCCGGCAGCGGTGTCGTGGGATTCGAGCGCGCCGCCGAACTGGATGGCGACGTCGCGTTCACGACGTTCGTCGACGGCGCCAACACACTGATGAACCTGACGACTGACGTAGCCGTCGATCAGGACGGGGCGCTGCTGGGACTGGACTTCTTGGGCGAAGGCGTGCTTGTCTTCAGCGACGCGACGGCGGCTACGGGCGACCTTGCACCGTCACGACAGGTCAAGGGCGCGGCCACCGACCTCAGCTCGCCGACTTCGATGGTCTACGACACCGCGGGTAACCGCCTGTTTGTATCCGATACCGGCGGCACGAAACGAGTGCTGGTCTTCGACAACGCCTCGGGCGCCGGTTTCGACGGCGATCTGCCTCCCAGCCGGACGATCACGAGCGCCGACTTCAATGGCGGCCAGTTTTGGAGAATCGCGCTGCGCGGTGACAGCCTCTACACAACCAACCCGGGGAGCGGCGAGGTTCTCGTGCTGGATGGCGCGGCGGCGCTGAGCGGCGCGGTCAGTGCCAGCCGCATCCTTACGAACACAGACTTCCTCGACGTGATCGACGTGTTCGTGGACGAAACCGACAACCTATTCGCGCTCGAGGCGGGCGGCGAATTGCATGTGTTCGCCGCGGCGAGCACGCTGAACGCAGCGGTCGCGCCGACGCGGACGATGTCCATCACCGGCGCGGTCAACCTCTCTTCGGTGATCGTGGACGCGGACGGAGTCGGATACATCGCGGATAACGCCGCGGGCGCGATTTACGTGGTGGACGACATCGCGAATCGCAGCGGCGTTGTTGCGCCCGACCGCACGATCGGTGGCGCCGCCACGGGGCTGGTTTCGCCATACGCGCTGACGATCTACGATCGCTAACTGCGGGTTCGCAGCAAGACGTTGACGCCGGACCTCCGTACGCGGAGGTCCGGTCGTTTCTGGCGCTGGACGATCAGCCGATTTTCCACGTCCGCGGTGATGTTCGCCCAGGATCGCGCTCGCTTCACGACCGCGGACCCTCCGCAACTACTCGCACTGTCGCCCGAACGAAGCCAGCACCACGCCCAGATCGCTGAGGTCGATCACGCCGTCGGTGTTCAGGTCGCCTTGCGCGAAGGTTGCGCCACTCGCGAGGCCGAAGTTCGCGAGCACGACGCCCAGGTCGCTCAGGTCGATCGTGCGGTTGAGCGTCACATCGCCCAGGCACAGCCGCCCGTCTGCCAGCGCGGCACCGGAGTCAAGCCGACCCGCGCCGAGCTTGCCGGCGTAGCTGGGATTCAGGATGTCGAGGAACCGCGTGTTGTCGAGCAGGGCCGACGTGACGGTCTCGCGCGACGCCCCGGGGTCGGCCGAGCGCAGCAGAGCCAGCGTGCCGGCGACCAGGGGCGCGGCGAAGCTGGTGCCGTCGGCCGCGACGAACCCGCTGGCGGTGTCCACGCTGCTGAGCGCTTCGCCCGGAGCGCAGAGCGACAGATGCAAGCCGTAGTTGGAGAAATCAGCCCGGATGTCGAGATTGCTGGTCGCGCCCACGGCCAGCACGCCGCTGTCGCCCGACGGATATCGAATCGGCGATTCGTTGCCTTCGTTGCCGACGGAGGAAACCACGTGCATTCCCGCGGCGTGGGCGGCGGCGATGGCGTCGGAGAGCACGGTCGACGGCAGCGTGGCGCCCATGCTGATGTTCAGCACGTCCGCGCCCTGGTCGATCGCGTGATACACGCCCGCCGTCAGCAGGAACGTCGAGGAGATTCCTTCGTCGTCCATGACGCGCACCGGCAAAATGTCGGCTGCAGGAGCGACGCGCAGCACCAGCCCGGCGATGAACGTGCCGTGGCCGATCATCTCGTCGGTGAACCCGTCGCCGTCGTTGTCGAGGCCGTCGCCCGTTTCGGCCGTGTTCGAGCTGTTGAGGACGAAGTCGAAGCCGCCGGGGATGATCGAGGGCGCCACGAGCGTGTGCGGCGAGACGCCGGTGTCGATGATGGCGACGGTGACGCCGCCGCCTAGCGACGTCACCTGCGCGCCGTTGATATCGAGAATGCCGACCGCGGCCTGATCCAGGTAGGCACCCGGCGCGGTGCTGAAGAAGAAGCTGCGCGTGCCGCCTTCGGGGCTGGTGTCAGTCACGAGGCAGTTTTCTTCGAGACTCAGCAACGCCGGATCGTCGCCGGCGGTCTCGACGAAGTCGCTGTAGCTGGTGCCCGGGGGCACGGCGACGAGATAGATGTCGCGCGAGACGATTGATGCCAGCGTCGACGAGCCGTTGCGCTGGTTGAAAGCGGCGATGCCGGCGCCGGGCAAAAGCCGCACCAGCGCCACCTGATCATCACAGTCTCCGTCGGCCAGTGCCGCGGCGGGCAGCATTCCGATTGCGAGCGAAAGCACGGTGAGGCTGTTTTTCCACGATTTCATGAGCGAGTCCCCCCTACTACGAACAATCCGGACCAGAACGCCGGGTGTGTCCCCCGGCGCGCGAATTCACGTTGGACATCCATCAGGCAGCGCGCCGCCGAGCGTGTGCCGCCGGCTTCGAGCAGTTTCCTGTGCACAGCGGAGAACAGGATGCGGGCGACCGCGTCGTGCAGCGGCCAGAGCGAAACCAGCACCGCCGACGCCCCCGCGGCGAGAAACGCGCGGATCAGCCCGAACCGTTCGCGCCCGGAGTCGGCGGCGGTGCGGCCGGTCTCGCAACCCGCCAACACCACGATCGATCGCGGCAGCCGCAGGCGCGTCACTTCGCGCGCGGTGAGCCAGCGATCGGCCAGGCGAATGCGCGACGAAGACGGGTTCGCTTCGGAGAACACGCTGTGCGTCGCGAGGTGGATGACGTCGGCGTCGGCGGCGGCCGTCGCGAACGCCGTCGCGGTGGCATCGGGCCCCAGCAGCGCGCGCGCGCCGGCGTAGAGCGCAGCCACCTCCTCGGCCTCGACGCGCATGCCCGGCGCTATCTCGTCATCGATGCCGACGGCGAGCGCCCGGGGCGCAGCGATCGGCGCCGCTTCGGACGCCCACAGATGCGCCCCGATCGAGGCACTGGGCAGATACGCCACCGCGCGATCTTCGAACGCGAATTGATCGCCGTCGCGAAGCGCGTGCAGGGGCAGCGCGTGCAGATCGCCGGCCGGCACGATGCCGATCGTCGTCGCGCCGGCGAGATGCCCGAGCAGCGGCGTGACCAGCGCCTCGCGCAGCGTCGCCGCCACGCCGTCCCACTGCGGACCCGCCTCGCGGCTCGCCAGGCCGCGCCCGGCGCGCACCATCGCCTGCTCGACCGTGAAGGTCAGCCGGCGCACGGCAGCGGCGATGCGTTCGGCGTCGCACAGCCCGCGCACGGCCTGACAGCCGTCTTTGCGAATCACGAGTGCGCCGTAGGCGTCGTGCTCGCGGAAGTACTGAATCACGGCCGCGTCCGCCGCGAGGCGCTGACGCATCTCATCGAGTTGCAGCGGCCGCGCGACGACCGGCGAGACCCGACCGCCGCTGAGGAGCCGCGCTTCCAGCGTTTCGTAGCGGGCTTCGAGTGCGGCAAGTCGATCGGTGGCCGCCGCCTCGCCATCAGCCTCATCGATCGCGCCCAGCCCCAGCCGGCTGTAGGCGACGTGCAGCGCCGACTGGCATTCCGCGAGATCGTGCAGAATTCGCTGGTCGTCGGCGCTGCGGACGCCATGGCCGGATTCCGCGGAGCCGGCGGCGACCAGATCGAGCAGCCCGCGCGCGCTGGAGCGCTCGAGAGCTTCGAACACCAGCCGCGGCGCTTCCTGCTGATTCAAGTCGAGAGCCGACGCGATGTACGCCTCGTACAGCGGTTCGGCATCGGAAAGGAACGCATAGCGATAGCGATCGCCCGGCAGGGCACCGTGCGTTCGTTCGAGCAGATCGGCCGCGCGGCGAAAGTGCTGCAGCGCCTGCTCCGGCGCGTTGGCTGCGCGCGCCAGCATGCCCGCGACGAATTCGGTACGCACGCGCAGCGGCGTCAGCGACAGCCGCTCCGCAACAACCGTCGCCGCCGCGGCCCGCTCGCGGGCGTCTTCGGTTCGACCGGCCTGCAACAGGGCCAGCGCCCGCTCGCACGCGATGAGCGCCGCGCGCGACGGCGTGGCAGCCGACAGCTCCGCGGCCTGCGCCAGCAGTTCATCCGCCTCGGTGACGCGACCTTCACGCTGCGCCAACTCGGCCAGCGCAGCCAGCGAGTCGGCCTGACCACCGCCGTCGCGCAGTGCGGCGAAGCGGCGCTGCGCGTCGCGCAGCGCTCGTTCGGCTTCCGCCCGGGCGCCCATGCGGGCGTGGACGCGGCCTTCCGCGAGCAGGCAGCGCGCCGCCTCGTATGCGAAGCCGAGGTCTTCGAGCGTGTAGAAAGCCTCGTGGAAGCCGACCAGGCTGTCGCGCCAAGCGCCGAGCCGGGCCAGACACTCGGCCTCTTCGACCCGCAGCCGCGCGGTCTCGGCGCGCGAGTCGCTGCCGAGCGCCTCGAAGCGCCGCCGCGCCGATTCGAAATGCCGCAGAGCGTCATCCGGTCGTCCCTGGCGGCTGAACAGGTCGGCGAGGTTCCCTTCCACGAGCGCCGCCGCGTGGTGGTTCTGCACTGACTCGAACGCGTTCAGCGCCGATTCGAAAGCCCGCCGCGATTCGGCGTAGTCGTCGACGTCGAGCAGCGCTTCGGCGCGGTTGCTGTCGATCATCGCGCGCCGCACCGGGTCGTCGGCCAGGATGGCCCGCGCGCGGTCGAAGTGTTCGAGCGCACCGCGCGGCTGGCTCAGCCGTCGCAGAACCGTGCCCAGATTCACGTCGGCCATCGCTTCCTGCACCGCGAAGCCGAGGGCGCCGAATTCCTGGCGCGCGGCGCACGCCGCATCGCGGGCCTCGTCGAGCCGCCCGAGGATGAACAGCGGCTGCACAGTGGCCAACTGCGAATTGGCAAGCTCGTATCGCGCGTTCAGCTCCTCGGCGCGGCGGCGGGCCTGTTCGAGCGCGTCGAGCGCGGCCTCCGGGTGCCCCTGGTAGCAAAGCGCGTTGGCCTTCGCGGCGAGCGCGCGGACCCAGGCGGGTGAGTCGGCGGGAGCGGCGGCGAGCAGCGCGTCGGACAGGCGCAGCGCCCAATCCACGTCGCGCGTGACCGACTGCCGCGCCACGTCTGCCGCACTCAGCCAGTCGGCGTCGGTGCGCAGCGCAGCGCGCAGGCGCGCCGGCAGCGCGGCTGCCGGCTCGATCGCGAGCTGATCAAGTTGGTCGGCTGCCTGTGGCACCTAGGTCACCTTCAACTCCAAGGTCGGAATCGTGATGCGCGAAGCCGGACCGACGAGCGCGAGTTCGTAGAGTCCCGCGGGAACTTCCAGCTCGAATACGCCGTCGGCGTCGATCGGAGCGGCGGTCTCGGGGCCGTCCTCCAGCGATCGCAGCCGCAATTCGTTCAGCGCCGGGCCCGCGTGAATCTGCCCCAGCACGTGAACGGTGGTCTGCGTCCCCCGCGATACTCGGACGTCAATCTCGGCCGAGTCTGCATCGAAGATCATATGCCTGTCGCCCGCGGCGCCGCGGAAACCGGCGAGGGCCGTGCCGCCGGCGCGTGAATCCAGGACCAGTGCCGCCAGCACCTCTCGCACCTGGGCCGCAACGGAATCGAGCCAGCCGGCGCGCGGCTTGGGGCGCAGAGCCATCAGCCGCTGCCGCAGATCCCGCGAGATGTTCCAGTCGCCGGCGTTCGCGCGCACGTCGCCGAGCGAACCCAGCATCGCGGTCACCTCTTGAATTCGCTGGGAGACCGAAGCGTTGCCCGCTGCAAGCTGTCGAATCGCGTCGCGATCGGCCGGCGTAAGCTCGTCCGAGACATACGCAACGAGCAGGTCCCAACCGCGGTCCGACATAAGCAAGGCGGCGTCCATTTTTGGCTCCTCAACCGATCTTGTGGCGGGTCCGCTCGATCTGATACAGCCGACCGAAAGCGAACCCGGTCAGACCGAATCGCGGTAGGCGGATAACGCCGACGCCAGCTTGCCCAGGCACCGTCGTCTGGTCGGACCGATGCTGCCGACTGCGATCCCGATCCGTTGCGACACGTCCGAATAGCTCGGCTCGACTTCTTCGAAGAAGAGCATTTGAAGCAGTTCGCGGCATGGCGGCGGCATCGCCGCGACCGCCGCCCGCACAGCGACCGCGGCGGCGAGCGAGTCGTCGTCGGTCGCTTGCTCCTCGCCCACGTCGACATCGAGGCTGCGTTCGAGCCCGGCGCGCTGCGCCAGCCGACGCCTTGCGCGCCAACTCTCGCGCCGCGCGACGATCCCAAACCAGCCGGCGAGCGTCTGCTCGGCTCGAATGCCGGCCAGTTGCCGCGCAAACTCCGCAAACACAAGCTGCGTAACGTCTTCGCAGATTTCCTGCGGAAGCCGCATTCGCCGCGGGATCGACTGCACGAGGCCGGCGTAGCGATCAATGAGAGCCGCCCACGCCGGTTGCTCGCCCGCGAGACATCGACGGATCAGCTCCTGATCGCTCTCAATCATTGGGGTGCGACAGTATATGCCGCCCGCTGCGCGATCAAAAACGTGCGCCGCTTCCACTCCGCGCGAAATTTGAGCGTTTTGTCCGAATCGGTCGCCGCGCGCCACAGGAGAGGCGTGACGCATGGGTCGTCAGACAACAGAAACCAACATTGCACGAACCAAGGAGACAGACATGCGAGGTTTTGGACAACGAGTGCTGCGGACCGTCGGATTTGCCGGGCTGGCACTGCTGAGCGTTGGCGGGGCAAGCGCTGCGGTTCCGTTTTCCACCACGGAAACGGCCCGCTTCATGCTGATCGGGACCGGACCCGAGAACCTGTTCCAGGGCCGCATCGGCGTCGGGCCGGCGGTCACGATCAGCGGCCGTGAGGTCGGTGCGAACAAGGCGCCGGTGCCGTCTTCGAGTGACTTCCTCTCGGGCGGCAGCAGCGGCGGTCCTTCGCTGCTGTTCAACGTGCCGAGCATTCCGCTCAACGCGCGAGTCGTCGAGACCGGCATCAGCGGCAACGGCAACATCGCCATCACGAACGGCGCCGGCGTGTTCACCCTGTCGGAGACTGGCGTCTACGGCGACCTGGGCATTCTCACGGCGCAGCCCGCGCAGGCCGCGGACATCGGCGTCGGCAACTCGTTCTTCAACGATCCGAACGGCTTCCCGAACACCTTCACCGACACCGGCTTCACCGATCCCGGCGTGAACAACAACACCGGCGGTTTCGGCACCGACGTGCCCGCCGCCAACGCCGATCCGGCCGCTGCCATCGAGCAGCCGACGGCGGCCGGCGTGGTCGGCAACACCAACTTCGCGACCCTGAACGCCGAGTTGGCCGCCGCCCGCACCGCGATCGCGGGTCTGGCCGCGACGCAGACGCTGAACGTGCCGAGCGGCGTGCTGAACGTGGACACGACGATCACGGTCGGTTCGGGTCTGAACGTGATTGACGTCATCACGACGCCCAACGACTTTGTGCTGAACACGATGACGTTCCTGGTCGACGGTCCCGCCGACGCGGTCGCGATCTTCCGAATTTCTGACGATGTGAAGATGACCGTCTCGAACGCGAACATGCTGGTCGGCACGGGCGGCATCGGGCTGAACAGCGTGCTGTTCTTCTCGAATCGCACCGACAACTCGACGCACTTCGAGATCGGCAACTCGGTCATCAACGGCTTCGCGTTCTGGTCGCTCGCCGAAGAGGGCGCGTCGATCAACGTGTCCGAGGCGCAGGGTTGTGCGGCGTTCGTGGCCGACAAGATCACGATCAGCGGCTCGCGTCTGTGCGGCTGCCCGTTCGCACCGCCGGCCGAAACGCTCTGCCCGGGCGATGTCGACGGCAATCGCATCGTCGACCTCAGCGACCTGGGCACGCTGCTGTCGAACTTCGGCCTGACCGGCGGCGCGACGCTGGAGCAGGGCGATCTGGACGGCGACGGCAACGTCGATCTGAGCGACCTGGGCATCGTGCTGGCTGAGTTCAACACGAGCTGCTAGTCCAAAACCGAAGACCCCTCCGCACCCTCCAAGGGCCGGCCGTCGAATCGAAGGATTCGGCGGCCGGTCGCGTTTTCGCAACGGCCGCGTCATGTACGGGCGACGGGAGACCAAAGCCGCGCGAACTTGTTTCGTTATGTCACCTTTTTTGTTTGTTTTTCTCGTCCGGCGCGCCTCGCGGCGCCCACAAGACATGCGTATGGCGGACGAGTGTTCCGCCGGACCTCAAGACCCAGAGCCCTCGGAGGATTCAGAATGAAGGCCCTGACGCATGGATCGATGGCGTATCGTCTGGCGGTTGGCGCGCTGCTCGCCGCACCGATCGCCCTTCCGGCCGTTGCGCAGCCGACGACCCCGGTCTACACGAAGACCTGGCGCGACTGCAACACCAGCGACAACAAGTTCGTCGGCGACGACGGCATCTTCTACTGGGATGTCGACGCCAACTGCGACATCTACCAGCGCGACCTGTATGAGCGCCCGATGACGCAGAGTTTCTTCGACACCGCCGGCCGCTTCGGCGCGGTCGAGTACTTCGAGTATCTCGACATCGCGCAGGCGCGCGGCGGCTCGGACTCGCGCTACATGTACGTGCAGGTCGACCTCGTCGGCCGCAATCACCTGACCTCGGACGGCAGCGTGATCCCGGTTGGCATGGCCGAGCGCTACGGCTTCCGCTTCGCACAGGACCCCAACGGCCGCGGCGGCTTCCTGATCGTCGCCGACCAGCCGGAGTTCAAGAATGAGCCGAATACGGTCTACGGCCCGATCGGCACGTTCGGCTACCAGGACACCGACGGCGACGTCGGCGGCGCGGCCGACAGCGGCCCGACCGGTCTGACCATCACGAAGTCGGACAACCCGGACGAGGAAGACGGCCTGAACGGCTACGACCTGGCGCTGATCTCCGACGGCAAACTGTCGGACGGCCGCACCATCCTGTGGGTGCGTCTGAGCCCGACCGACAACACGAAGGTCGAGTTCGCGCTCGATTACACGGCGCTCGGCCTGACGCAGGCCCAGTTGCGCTCGCTGCGCTACTTCCACGTCGAAGCGATCAAGGGCGGACCGAAGGATCCGCAGAACTACCTCTGGAACGACAAGTACACGAAGGAAGAAGCCGGCTCACCGAATCCGGGCCTCAACGGCGGTTCCGAGTTCGGCACGGACGGCCTCGAGAACATCTACGAGGCGGATACGGTTCGCGGCTCGCGTCTGTAAGCGACTCGATCTGAGTATCCTGTGCATGCCGCGGACGGCAGACCACTAGCGGGTCTGCCGTCTGCATGCGCCGGAGATGTGTCGCCGAGTAATACGCATCACGCTTATTCCTTATTCTCGCTCCACGCCGGGTGCCCTGCCACCCGTCATGCCGAGGCTGCAGCCATCGGCAACGCACCCCAAGCACACGTCTAGGCATTCGCAACTCCCCGCGAGAGCAGGCGAGCCGTGCCACCATGCCGACCACTTTTCCGACGATTCTCCTTCGTCCCAACGCTATACTGAAAACGCTTGCAGATCGCACGCTTCGGGAGGGGCACATGCATCACCGTCTCAGTTCGCGCCGGGCTCACGTGCTCGCGGGGATCGTCGCCGCCGCGATCCAAATCGCGCCCGCCGCCGCGCAGACCTCGATGAACTTCACAGACGCCGCCGCCACCGCCGGCGTGCGCGTCCTGCACTCACCGCCGCTCTCGTCGTCGTTCATGTACGGCGGCGGAGCCGCGGGCGACTTCAACAACGACGGCTGGCCCGACCTCTACGTCGTCGGCGGCGGCGGCCCGCTCGGACCCGACCGGCTCTTCCTCAACAACGGCGACGGCACCTTCACCGACCACGCCGCCGCGTGGGGCGTGGCTGATCTGCATGTCGGCTTCGGCATCGCACTCGGCGACTACAACCGCGACGGGTGGCTCGACGCCTTCGTCGCCAGCCGCGGCGCCCCGGATAGCCAGGGCCCCGGTCAACACCGCCTCTATCGCAACGACGCCGGCCTCGGATTCACCAACGTCGCACTCGCCGCCGGCGTCGCGATGACCGCGCCAAGCGTGCCCGACGGCTTCGGCGCAGCGTGGGGCGACTACGACCTCGACGGCTGGCTCGATCTCTTCGTCGCCGGCTGGCAGACGCGGTCCGGCGGCAATCGCCTGTTTCGCAACAACCGCGACGGCACGTTCGCTGACGTCACCGTTTCCGCGATCACCTTCGACCTGATCGACACCTTCGGCTTCGCCCCGCGCTTCGTCGACATGAACGGCGACCGCTACCCCGAAATCCTGCTCGCCGCCGACTACCTCACCAGCCGCTACCTCGTGAACAACGGCGACGGCACGTTCTCGGAGCGCACCGCGGCAGCCGGCCTCGGGCTCGACACCAACGGCATGGGGCAAACTGTCGGCGACTTCGACAACGACGGGCGGCTCGACTGGTACGTCACTTCCATCTTCGAACTGTCCACCGGCTTCGGCAATGCGCTCTACCGCAACCTCGGCAGCAACCAGTATCAGGAGCTCGCCGTCGCCGCCGGCGTCACCAACGGCGGCTGGGGCTGGGGCGCCACCGCGGTCGACTTCGACCACAACGGCTGGACCGATCTGCTCGCCACCAACGGCTTTTCCGGCGGACACTGGCTCGACCCGACGCGGCTGTTCCTGAACAGCGGCGCGCTGCAATTCGCCGACGCCGCCGTCGCACACGGCATCAACCACACCGGGCAGGGCCGCGGGCTGCTGCACTTCGACTACGACCTCGACGGCGACGAAGACGCCGTGATTTTTTCCATCAGCGATTGGCTGCGGCTGTACCGCAACGACCTTTCGGGCCCGGACACTCACTGGCTGCGCGTGAAACTGTCGAACGCCGGCCGCAGCAACCTCGCCCCCGACGGCTATGGCGCGATGATCCACGCCACCGCCGGCGGGACGACCCGCATGCGCGCCGTCTGCGGCGGCGACAATTTCGTCAGCCAGAGCGAGCTCGAAGCACACTTCGGGCTGGCCGACGCGGCGGTGATCGACGAATTGCGCGTGGTGTGGACGACCGGCGAGGAGACACTGCTGCACGATGTGCCCGCCGACCAGCACCTGCTCATCGAGGCCGCGACGCTCACCGGCGACGCGACCGGCGATGGCCGCGTGGATCTGAGCGACTTGGGCGAGGTGTTAACCGCGTTCGGTTCGTGCACCGGCCAGCCGGGCTATGCCGCCGCGGCGGACCTGGACGGCAGCGGCTGCGTGGATCTGAGCGATCTGGGCGAGTTGCTGGCGCACTATGGCGAGGCGCTGTGGTAGCGGGGCGGAGAGACGAGAAACGAAGAGCGAGAAACGAGAGCGCACAATCGCTGCGCGGCATCGAGATTGCGATGTTACGAAACCTCTGCCGATATGTATAATTGCAGAGGAATCGTAACAGGGCTCACGGATGCCGTCCGCACCACAAACCGAAAGGCTCCTTCGCCATGCCCGCCGGCATGGGCTCGTGCGTCCGCGGGACGTTGAGCGCCTGCGCATCTCGCGCACGGCGCTGAATCGCCTGCTCGACGCCAACCTGCTCATTCGTCGATCGCGCGGCGTGTACGTTACGACGGAGCACGAGCTTACCGAGAACGCCGATCTGGCTGCGGTCGCGAAACGAGCGCCAAGGGCGATCATTTGTCTGCTGTCGGCGCTGCGCTTTCATGAACTTACGACGCAGAACCCGTTCGACATCTGGATCATGATCGGCCGGACCGCCTGGCGTCCGCGAATCACGCATCCGCCGATGCGAGTCGTGCGTGCCACCGGCGCCGCACTCGTCAGCGGCATCGAGCTTCACAGGATCGAGGGTGTAACCGTGCGCATCACCGCGCCGGCCAAGACGGTCGCCGATTGCTTCAAATACCGGAGCAAGGTCGGCACGGATGTCGCGATCGAAGCGCTCCGCGACTGCTGGCGACAGCGAAAAGCCACGCTCGACGAAATTCACCGCTTTGCGAGAGTCGACCGGGTGGCCAACGTGATGCGTCCCTATGTGGAGTCGCTCGTGTGAAATCCGGCGGCCCCACGAACATAGCCGCTTCCGTCCGTCGGCGCCTGCTCAACCTCAGCGAAATCCGGGGAGCGGACTTCAACGCGATGCTCGCGCAATTCGTGATCGAGCGCTTCCTGTACCGTCTGTCGCGATCAACACTCGCCGACCGCTTCGTGCTCAAGGGCGCCATGCTGTTTCGCGTTTGGGCTGCCGACCTGCACCGACCGACGAGGGACCTCGATCTGCTAGGATTTGGCGATCCCAGTCCGGATGCCGTTGCGGCCTCGATGCGAACCATCCTCGCGACGTCCGTACCCGACGATGGGCTACGCTTCGATCCCAGTACGCTCACCGCCGCCGAAACTCGCGAAGCGCATCATTACGGCGGGATTCGTGCGACTGTCGTCGCGATGCTCGGCGCTGCGCGGCTACCGATGCAGATCGACATCGGATTCGGAGACTCCATCATCCCGCCGCCGCGAATCGCGTCGTTTCCCACACTGCTTGATCAGGGCGAGCCGCAGCTTCAAATGTATCCGCCCGAGACCGTGGTCGCGGAGAAATTTGAAGCGATCGTGAAGTTCGGCATGGCCAATAGCCGCATGAAGGACTACTACGACCTGATGGTGATTCTGCGACGTTACGAGCTCGACAGCGGCCTGCTGGCCGCGGCGATAGCCGCGACCTTCAAGCGCCGCGGAACGGCTGTCCCCGAGCGCGCTCCGGTCGGGCTATCGGACGAGTTTGCCCGCGATTCGAGCGCGCAGCGGCACTGGGCTGCGTTCCTACGCCGCTCTCGAATCAAGGACGCGCCGGCGAGTCTGCCTGAAGTGGTGCGATCCGTCTGGTCCCGAATCGAGCCGGCGGTATCAAGGTCGACGCCGTAATGCTCGGACCAACACCGGCGCCGTAACGCGCGGACGAAGACGCGGTGGATCACGTCGCGGATCTGCGCACGGCCGGTCTGCCGTAACGGGAAACCCCGAAGCGGCGCCAAGGCGCGCGATTCCCCGCTTCTCTCGTTTCTCGCTTTTCGTATCTCGTGCTTTAGAAGAAAGGGCGGGCGAGTCGAGCATGGGCGTTGGCGGGACCCGACTCGCCCTCATCAGGGGAACGGAGGATCAAAAACCGGCTCGCGGGCAGCTACTCCTGCAACCGCTTGTCGAGGCCGCCGGGGCAGAGCCATCCGTGGGCAGCCGCGAGCCACACTCCCTTGAGCACTTCCGACTCGCATGGGCCGACCGTGGCGCGGACCGGCTCACGCTGCGTCGGAAATATCACGCCTCCTCTTCTTCGGAAGGCTGCCACGGGACCGCCGACCCGCACGGCCGCACTTCCTCACCCAATCCCCACGCCATCAATTCGTTGCGGATCAGCTCCGCGATCAGCCCGCTGGACACGACGTGGTAATCCAGCGCGATCAAGCGACTCTCGATTTCCGCGGCCAGGATGCGCGCCGTCTCCGCGCCCACCTGATACTTCCGCTGCAGGGTCTGCGCCACACGACCCTTCGACCACGCGACACCCGGCCGACCCGAACGCCGCGTATCCAGAATCGTGAGCCGGCGCCGACGCATCGCTCGCAGCCGGCGGTGCGAAAGCATCGCACGCGCTACGTCCTCAAGCCCCGTTTCCGTCAGCACTGTCCGCACGCAGCGAAACACATACTCCGAGCGCAGCGGCTGCGACGATTCCCACTCGCGAACATGCACCGTCACCGCCTGCGCCAGTGCATCCGCGTAGCGATCGTCGTATTGGCACGCCGCCATCGCGGCCGCCAGCGAGCGTCGCAGCTTTGCGAACTGAAACGGCTCGGTCGAACCGTCGTTCTTGGTCACGCACAATTCCTGCAACTTCTTCATGCCTGACCACCTGGTTCCGCAAAGAGATTCTGTTGCCCGGGAATGTCCTCGGCGGACCGCTCCAGTACGTCCCGGGCCTCCTCGATGAAATCTCCCACGTCCTCGAAGTTGCGATAGACGCTGGCGAACCGCACGTACGCCACTTTGTCCACTCGCCGCAGCACACTCGCGACGCATTCGCCAATCGCCTTGCTCGGCACTTCCTTGTCGAAGTTGCCGCCGACGAACTCTTCCACCTCGTCGACGACCTGCTCCAACCGTTCGGCGGAGATCGGCCGCTTGTAGGTCGCGTGCCGAATGCTCTCCGTCAGCTTCGCGCGATCAAACGGAACCCGCGAACCATCCCGCTTGATCACCGAGAGCCGAACACGCTCTTCCGCACGCTCGTAGGTCGTGAATCGCCGCTCGCACGCGACGCACTCTCGCCGCCGCCGAACACAGCGACCGGCATCCGTGGCACGCGAGTCGATGACCTTGTCGTCGTCCGCGTTGCAAAATGGACACCGCATCTGCGTTCACGCCGGCTCAAACCCGTTCGAGCGCCCTGCACGACCTGACCTTCCTCGGTGCCGCCTGTGGCACGCCTCGGTTACACAAAGGATAGGTATACAAGAAGAGTAACCTACCATATCTCGTGTGTCAAGCGATTCCGCTAGGAGCGATGGGATTTTCTGACCGGCCGCGGCTATAAGTCGCAACATGGCCGCCGCCGAGTACATCCACGACGGCATCCGCGTCGTCGGCTCCTCCTTCGCCGGCGAAGAGACCTTCCTCGTGCTGCCCGAATTTGACGTCGCCTTCGACGTCGGCCGCTGCCCACGCGAGGTGCTGCCGATCAACCACGTCTTCCTCTCGCACGGCCACATGGATCACGCGGCAGGATTGGCCTACTACTTCTCGCAGCGCATGTTCATCGACAACGCTCCGGGGCGCCTCTGGGCGCCCGAACCGCTCATCGAGCCCATCCGCCGGCTGCTGCGCGTGTGGGCCGACATCGACGGCCACGCTCCGCCGGCGGAGCTGCACGTCGCGACACCCGGAGAAGACGTGCCTTATCGACGGGGCACGGTCGTGCGCCCGTTCGAGGTCAATCACGCCTGTCGCCGCCACGATCGCACCGTCGTGCGCAGCCTTGGCTTCGCCGTCATCGACGTGCGTCAGAAGCTGCGCGACGAGTTCGCCGACAAGCCCGGCCCCGAACTCGTGAAGCTCAAGGCGCAGGGAATCGAGATCACGCGCCGCGTCGAATTCCCGCTCGTCGCCTACTGCGGCGACACCGCGCCCGGCGCGTTCTTCGAGTTGGATTTCGTGCGAAATGCTCGCGTTCTGCTGCTGGAGTGCACGTTCATCGAACCGGATCACCGCGACCGCGCTGCGGCCGGCGCGCATATGCACGTCAGTGATCTGCAGCGCGTGTTGCCGCTGCTTCGCAACGAGTGCATCCTGCTGACGCACCTTTCACGCCGCACCGGCCTTGGCGACGCCCGCGCAGCACTGCGTGAGGTGCTCGGCGAGCTGTACACGCCGCGAATCTCGTTCCTGATGGAGCACCGCCGCCGCCGCGCGCGGGGCAACGAGTCACGCGAGCTCTGATCCGCCTGCGCGCTTCTGCGCCAGCCAGTTGCGCAGCTCGCGCACGATCTCTTCGTTGCCCGCGGGCATGTCGAGTTGATCGAGTTCCGAGATCGCCACCCAGCCGCAGCCATCGTTATCCAGCGGCTGCGGCTCGCCGCTGCGCCACGCCATAACAACCGGCGACAAGATGAGCACGCGATCCGGATACTCGACGCGCCGCGGCGTCAGGCGCGCCTGCGCTGTCGCCACGACGCCGCACTCCTCGAGCGCCTCGCGTTCGGCAGCCGCCTCGACAGACTCGCCAGGCTCGCATTTGCCACCGGGGAATTCCCACAATCGGCCCAGGTGGACGTCCGGCTTGCGACGCGCGACGAGAAGCTCGGAATCCGCGATAACAATCGCAATTGCAATCACCGCAATCGGTTTCGAGTTGTCGTGAATTGGGTTCACGTTTAATTTTCACCGCGATCCCGACGTCGCTTCCGCGTTTTCACGTCGGCTGTGGCCGGCCGCGCAAGGCAGTGATCGCCAATAGATCGTAACATCATTCAATACATACTGTTATCGTCATTCCATCGCTCCCGCCAAATCACACGCCCGGGTTCGTGGACACCCCAACCCGACCGGGCTATAGTGCGCTCGTCCTACAGGAAACAACGGCTGTTCCAGCCGTGGCGCACTTCCGGGGTCGACCGCAAGGTTCGGCCCCGGAAGTTTTTTTCAGGATGCCCTACCGTACGCGCCGCGAGGTGCACGATGAGCGAGCCGAGTGCGATCGTCAATCCACGCTCCGTTGTTTGTGCGCAGCCGGCGACCGTGCTCGCGAATCGCGCGCTCTGTCGCGAGCACGTGGCGATCGATCTGCGACTGCCGAAGTTTCCGCCATCCGATCCCGGACAGTTCCTCGAGCTGCTCTGCGCTGCGCCCGACGAGAACGCGCCGCTCGTGCACGAATGGCGCGAAGGCGACTTTCCCGCGCTCGATCGCACGGACTGGCGCGATCGCACGCCGTTTCTGCGGCGACCGTTCAGCATCGCGGATCGCGCGGATGACGTCGACGGCGTGCGGCTGTGCGTAATTTCGCGCAACATCGGTCCGGGCACCGCCTGGCTCGAGCGCCTCATACCGGGCGCGACGCTCGACCTTACCGGTCCGCTGGGTCGCGGATTCCGAATACCCGATGCGTGCGATGCGCACCTTCTCGTCGGCGGCGGAGTCGGAATCCCGCCAATGCTTTACCTGGCGCGCCGCCTGCATGAGCAACAGCGCCAAGATGTTTGCGCCATCTTCGGCGCCACGTCCGGCGATCTGCTGCCGCTGGAGCGCATCGCGTCGCCTGACGAGCACGGCGTGCCGCGAGTGTGCGTGCGGCTACCGGGCGATGCTCCGTTCGGGTGCATTCTGACGACCGACGATGGCAGCCTGGGTCTGCGCGGTCGCGTCACCGACGGACTCGCCGCCTGGCAGCGCCAGAATCCGCGTCGCCGGCCGATGGTCTGCGCGTGCGGCCCGGAGCGCATGCTCGAGGCGGTGGCCCGATTCACGCAGGAGCGCGACTGGGACTGCCAGTTGTGCATCGAGCGCAACATGGGCTGCGGTTTGGGCACGTGCTTGTCGTGCGTGGTGCGTGTGCGTGATGCGTCACGCAGCGCCGGTTGGCGCTGGGCGCTAGCGTGCAGCGAGGGCCCGTGCTTTGAGCGCGACGCGCTGTATTCGTAGCACCGGCGGGACGCCGATGCTCCCCGCCAATCGAGCACGGGCCGGAGGCACATGCCCCCCCAAGACCATGCCACCCAAGACAGACCGGCCGGAGGCCGGTCCCCCAGCGCAGCGCCATTCCAAATTGAGAGCGCCGCGCACGGGCCGAAGGCCCATGCCCCCCAATTCTGACCGGCGGGACGCCGATGCTCCCCATCAGAATCGATCCGGGTTCAGGACGGTGCGCCCTGCCACGCGTCGTGCGGCTCGGCCCGCTGCGGCGCGAGCAACGGCTCGAGACGGCGCAGCAGGGCGCGGCAAAGCACAATCCCGAGCAGTCCCCCGGCCGCAACGTCGCTGAGGAAGTGCGCGCCTTGAACGGCGCGTGCCGCGCCGCACGCGACGGCCAGCGAGTACCACAGAATCTGCCAGCGCGGGAACAGCCAACTGAGCACCGTCGCGAGCGAGAACGCGGCGGTGGCCTCGCCCGATGGAAAACAGGTCGGCGTGTTGCCGAGCACGCCGGTGGGCGGCGTGAGAAACTCCCATTGCGAAACGGACTGGTTCGGTCGCACGCGGCCGATCAACCCTTGCAGGAAGAAGGCGAGCAGGTTCGTCGGCAGGGCCGCGGCGACGCCGAGCACCGCGGCCCGCACGCTGCGCGGATGCAGCGCGGCGACCGCCAGGATCGCCAACCCGCCACCGATGGGTCCGCCAAAGATGCGCGCGGAGTCCCAGAACCAGCGCGTCTGCGAGAAGGCGTCGCGATCAATCGGGTCGGGCGTATTGATTCGGTTGGATACGTCTCGATAGAGCCACGCGTCTGCGCCGGCGAAACCTGCGACGAGCAGAAGCAGGAGCGCGGCGAGAAGGGCGCGCGGAAAGCGGCCTTGCGCGGCGGTTGACGAGCCTGAGACGTCCACGTCTCCTCCGGACGCAACTCGCCGCGCGCGGGCCGCGGCGATCCGCTAGGGCTGGCCGGGCGCCGGCGCGGACGCCGCCAGTTCCTGGAACAGCTCGTTGAAGAAATCGCGCGCATGCCGCCATGCGCGCTCGTCGGTTCGTCGGTCATAGGCGACGCCTGCGATGCCGACCTTGTCGGCGCCGGGGTTCGTGAAGCTGTGCACGGCATTGCCGTACGAGATCAGTTGCCAATCGATCTTTCTGGCGCGCATCGCATCCTGAAACGCGGTCAGCGCCTCGCCGGGCACGAGCGGGTCGTCGGCTCCGTGCAGGACGAGGATGCGCGCCGCGATTTCCCGATCGGTCACGAGCGGCGTGACCGGGTTTCCGTGGAACGAGATCACGCCGCGCACCGGCGCGCCGTCGTACGCAAGCTGCAGGACGGTCGAACCGCCGAAACAGAAGCCGATGGCGGCGATGCGCTGCGGATCGACCCTGGGGTGCCGGGCGAGCTGCTGCAACCCCGCCGCGGCGCGGGCGCGGAGTAACGTGGGGCGCTCCTTGAACTGGCCGGAGAGCTCCGCGGCGCGCGGCACTTCATCGGTGACGACGCCCTTGCCGTACATGTCGAGCGCGAACACGACGTAGCCCATTTCGGCGACGCGCCGCGCGGTGGCGCGCGTGTGGTCAGTGAGCCCCCACCACTCATGGACGATCAGGACGCCGGGTCGTGGGTCCGCGACGGCGTCGTCGTAGACGAGATAGCCTTGGAGCTGAGCACCCATGTTGGCGTACTCGGGCGTTTCGACCTTCAACTCGGCGCGCAGCGCCGCCGTCAGCAGGACGATCGTCAAAATCGTGAACCAGTTGCGCATCGCTTTCTCCTTTTCAGGGACCGAGCGCAGCGTACAACCTGCGCATCCCACCGTGCGAGTGTTCAGTTTTCGTGAGGCTGATTTGCCGATTCGGTGCGGCGGCGGTACCGATAAAGGGGGTTGGGTGCGGCGCGTGGAGCGGCCGGCACCGGGCTGAGGGGTGTTCATGCGAGTCTGGCCGGGCCGAGGCTATCCGCTTGGCGCCACGTGGGACGGCGAAGGCGCGAATTTCGCGCTCTTCTCCGAGCATGCCACGGGCGTCGATCTTTGCCTGTTCGAACAAGCTTTCGGGGCGCGCGAGTCGGCGATCGTGCCGCTGCGGGAGCGAACCAACGGCGTCTGGCACGGCTACCTGCCGGACGTCAGGCCCGGGCAGTTGTACGGATATCGCGTGCACGGTCCTTACGCGCCCGAGGAGGGCCAGCGCTTCAACGCGGCTAAGCTGCTGATCGATCCCTACGCGAAAGCGATCAGCGGCGAGGTGATCTGGCACGACGCGCTATTTGGGTACGTTTACGGGGACTCGCGGGCCGACCTTTCGCGCGACACGCGAGACAGCGCGCCGTTCGCGCCCAAGTCGCTGCTGATCGATTCGTCGTTCACCTGGGGCGACGACCGCCCGCCGCAGATTCCGTGGAATCAGACGGTGATCTACGAATGCCACGTGAAGGGGATGACGAAGCTGTTGCCGCTGGTGCCCGAGAAGCTGCGCGGCACGTACCTGGGACTGGCTTCGGACGCAGTGATCGATCACCTGCAAGCGCTGGGCGTATCCGCGGTCGAGCTGATGCCGGTGCATCAGTTCGTGACGGATCGACCGCTGCACGAGCGCGGGCTGAACAACTACTGGGGCTATCACTCGATCGGCTTCTTCGCGCCGCACTCGGGGTATGCCACCGGTTCGCGCGGCGAGCAGGTCGGCGAATTCAAGACGCTCGTGAAACGGCTGCATCGCGCGGGGATCGAAGTGATCCTCGACGTGGTGTACAACCACACCGGCGAAGGCAACCAGCTCGGGCCGACGCTCAGCCTGCGCGGCGTGGACAATCTCAGCTACTACCGGCTCGATCCGGCCGCGCCACGGCAATACATCGACTTCACCGGCTGCGGCAACAGCCTGAACATGCTGCACCCGCGGACGCTGCAACTCATCATGGACAGCCTGCGCTACTGGGTGCAGGAGATGCACGTCGACGGATTCCGATTCGACCTGGCGCCGGCGCTGGCACGCGAACTGTTCGAGGTGAATCGGCTGTCGCGCTTCTTCGCGATGATTCAGCAGGACCCGGTGCTCGCGCCGGTGAAGCTCATCGCCGAGCCGTGGGATCTGGGCGCCGGCGGCTATCAGGTTGGGCAGTTCCCCAACGGCTGGGCCGAGTGGAACGGCAAGTACCGCGATGCCGTGCGCCGCTTCTGGCGCGGCGACGGCGGACAGGTCTCTGAGCTCGCGTATCGGCTGTCCGGCAGCAGCGATCTGTATCAGCCGCGGCGGCGACACACGTTCGGCAGCATCAACTTCGTGACCTGCCACGACGGCTACACGCTCGAGGACCTGGTCAGCTACGAGCGCAAGCACAACCTGGCCAACGGCGAGGACAACCGCGACGGACACAACGACAATCACTCGCGCAACTGGGGCGTGGAAGGCCCGACGCAGGACGGCGCCATCGTGGCGCTGCGCGATCGCATCAAGCGCAATCTGGCGGCGACGCTCGCGTTCTCGCAGGGCGTGCCGATGATCACGGCCGGCGACGAGCTGGGCCGCACGCAGCACGGCAACAACAACGCCTACTGCCAGGACAACGCCATCGGTTGGGTGCACTGGTCGCTGGACGAACGCGGCAAGGCGATGCTCGAGTTCTTCCGCGCGGTGCTCCGCATCCGGCGCCACAACCCGGTGCTGCGGCGGCGCGGGTTCTTCCGCGGACAGCCGGTGGCCGAGGAATCGCCGAAGGACCTGGCGTGGTATCGCCCCGACGGGCTCGAGATGACCGGCAGCGACTGGCACGACGCGAATCGCCGGGCGCTGGGCATGATCATTCACGGCGAAGCGACCGACGACGTCGACGAGCGCGGTCGGCTGCTGACGGGCGACACGCTGATGCTGATCGTGAACGGCGGCGGCGAGACGGTGTCGTTTCGGCTGCCGACGCTGCCGCGGCCCGGGCTCTGGCGCGAGCTGGTGAACACGTCGCGCCCGGGGCGGCGCATGCTTGAACCCGGCGAGCTCGAGGTGCCGGATCACGCGCTGATTCTGCTGGAATACAAGGAAGCCTGAGAGCGACAGCGAGCGGCGCAAAAAAAGATGGAAGGTTTGAGCCGTGGCGCGGACAACCTTCCATCGCGGCCGGCGACGCAAGCGCCGCCGACTACCATACTGTCACGAGTCAGTGTAGCCGTGGTCCGGCGGGCTTGTACATACGGCGCGCTGAAAATTCTCGTGCTCGCGAGGACGCGAATCGCGCGCCGCGCGCTGAGCACGCGATCGAGCGGAAGCGAAGCGAACAATGTCGCGCAACGGAAAGGTGATCGTCGCGCTGTCGGGCGGGGTCGACTCGTCGGTCGCGGCGTGTCTTCTGCGCGAGCAAGGATACGAATGCGTCGGCGTGTTCCTGCGCGTGGGCGCAGCGGCGCAGAGCGAGCCGTGCGCGCTGGAGCCCGCGACGCCGAGCGCGCCGCCGCGGCGGCTGCGACACGGCTGCTGCTCGACGAGCGATGCGCTGGACGCGCGCGCGGTGGCCGATCGGCTGGGCATTCCGTTCTACGCGCTGAATTTCGAGGCTGATTTCGCGGGGATCGTCGACTATTTCATCGATGAATACGCGCAGGCCCGCACGCCGAATCCATGCGTAGAGTGCAACATCCGGCTGAAGTTCGGCAAGCTGCTGCGCTATGCCGACGCGATCGGCGCGGAGTTCGTCGCCACGGGCCATTATGCGCGCATCGTTCGCGACAACGCGGGCGATCCGCGGCTGGCGCGCGCCGCGAACCTGGCCAAGGACCAGTCGTACGTGCTGTTCGGCATTCCGCGCGCAGCGCTGGGGCGCTGCCTGTTTCCGCTCGGAGAGTTTTCCGACAAGCGCGAGGTGCGCGCCCGCGCGGCGGAACTCGGGCTGCGCGTGCACGACAAACCCGACAGCCAGGAAATCTGCTTCGTTCCGGGGAACGATTACCGCGCGCTGCTGGCGCAGCACCGGCCGGAGCTGCTGCGCGAGGGTGAGTTTCGCGACGCACAAGGAACGGTCGTGGGACATCACGAAGGCGTCGCGTGCTACACGATCGGTCAGCGGCGCGGGCTGGGCCTGGCGCTCGGACGCCCCGTCTATGTGACGCAGCTCGACGTGCTGAGCAACGCGGTGACGGTCGGATCGGCCGAGGACCTACTGCGCGGCGGGCTCGAGGCCGAACGCGTAAACTGGCATGTCGATCCGCCGGGCGTCGGCGTACGCTTCACGGCGCGCTGCAAGATTCGCCATCAGCACACGCCGGCGACGGCGGAGGCCGAGGTGTGCGCGGACGGGGCGCTGCGGGCGCACTTCGCGCAGCCGCAACCCGCCGTAACGCCCGGTCAGGCATCCGTGTTCTATGACGAGCGCGAGCGCGTGATCGCGGGGGGTTGGATTCGCGCGGCGCTGCCGTGAGCGCGGAGCGCGGCATGACGGTGCTGCACGGCGGCGCGCTGGGCGATCTGGCGCTGGCGCTGCACACGGCGCTGCGATTGCGCGACCCGCATCATCCGGAGCCGCTGCGGCTCGTCTCTCGAGTGAACCCAGGCGACCTGCGAGCCGCGCGACCCGGCGTCGAGCGACGCTCGGCGGATGCGGCGGGCGCAACCTGGCTGCATGCCGACCGTGACGATGAACCGCCCGCGGTGCTGCGCGAGCTGGTGCGCGATCAGGCGGTGCTGAATTTTCTCGGATCGAGCGGCGACGTCGTCGAGCGGCAACTGTGGAAGCTGCGCCCGGCGCGAGTTTGCAGCATCGACGTGCGGCCGCGCCCGGAATGCGACGAACAGCACATCACGCAGCAGTGGCTGCGCGACGCCGACATGCAGGGTTGGCGCGAGGTTGCGTGTGCATACAAACGCCGCGCCGGCGGCGAGCTGCGTCTGGCGGATGCCACGAGCGCGCGCGGTGCACAGCGATTGCAGACGGTCGGCGGCGGGGCGCGGGTGCTGGTGCATCCCGGCAGCGGATCGCGCGAGAAGAACTGGCCGCTGGCGGCGTATGGCGAGCTGAGCCGCGCGATCGGCGGGCTCGGCGTCGCGTGGGCGTGGCTGCTGGGGCCGGTGGAACGCGAGCGATTCGGCGCCGGCGAAATCGCCGAGCTTCGCCGCAGCGGTCCGCTGATCGACTGCTCCGAGGCCGACGAATTGCTCGAGCTGCTGGCGGCGACGAGGCTCTACATCAGCAACGACAGCGGCCCGGCGCATTGGGCCGCGCTGGTCGGAACACCGACGATCACCCTGTTCGGACCGACGGCGGCGCGGCAATGGCGGCCGCTGGGGACGGCGTCGGTAGCACTGCAGGGCGACCCGGCCGCCGGCGACGGGCGCTGGGGTCTCAGCACGGAACGGCTAGCGGACACGATTCGGCGAATGGCGGCCGGCGGCGCGGGGAACGGCGCGGCATAGCGGTAGGATGAGCCGGCGAGTACTCGGGAGGCGCGCATGAGCGAACTGCGTTTTCATGGAGCGGCGGGCGAAGTCACCGGTTCGATGCACCTGCTGCGCCTGGACAAGCGCTGGATCGCGCTCGATTGCGGGCTGTTTCAGGGGCGACGCGCCGACTCGGAGCAAAAGAACCGACAGTGGCCGATCTCGCCACGCGAACTCTCGGCCGTAGTGCTTTCGCACGCTCACATCGACCACTGCGGGCGACTGCCGCTGTTGGCCAAGGATGGCTTTGACGGCCCGATTGTCTGTACGCCCGCGACGCGCGACCTCTGCGCCATCATGCTGCCCGACTCGGCGCACATACAGGAAGAAGACGTCGTCTATCTGAATCGAAAGCGCGCCCGCAAGGGACTGCCGCCGGTGGAAGCTCTCTATTCGTATGAGCACGCGCTGGCGGCGGTGCGGCTCATGCAGACCACGTCGTTTGATCGCTGGGTCGACGTACTGCCGGGGCTGGCGGTGCGCTTTCACGACGCCGGGCACATGCTCGGCTCGGCGGGGGTCGAGCTGCGGCTGCGCGAGAACGGCGCGACGCGAACCATCTACTTCACGGGCGACGTCGGTCGGCCGGGCACGCCGATCCTGCGCGATCCAGCGCCGCCGCCGCCCTGCGACGTGCTGATCGCCGAGAGTACGTACGGCGGGCGCACGCACCCGCAGATCGACGATGCTCGCCACCAACTCGTGGAGATCGTGCGGCGGACGTATCTGCGCGGCGGAAAGGTGATCATCCCGGCGTTCGCGGTCGGTCGCACGCAGACGCTCGTCTACTTCCTGCACCAGGCGACCGCCGCAGGCGAATTGCCCAAGCGGCCGATCTTCGTGGACAGCCCGCTGGCGGTGAACGCCACCGAGGTGTTTAAGCTGCACCCCGAGTGCTACGACGCCGAGGCGCGCGCGTTTCACCGAGTGACCGGAGACATCCTGGGCCAGGGAAACGTGACGTACATTCGACACGTCGAAGAGAGCAAGGCGCTGCACGAACGGCGCGAGTCATGCACGATCATCTCGGCCAGCGGCATGTGCGAGGCGGGACGCATTCGACACCACATCAAGAACAACATCGGCGCGGCGCGAAACACGATCCTGCTCGTCGGCTTCCAGGCGGCGGACACGCTCGGCCGACGGCTGGCGGACGGCGCCCGTTCGATCAACCTGTTCAACGAGCAATGGCCGGTCGAGGCGTCGATCGAACAGTTGGGCGGCTTCTCGGCGCACGCCGACCAGCCGGAACTGATGCAAATGCTCGCGCCACTCGCAGGAAAGGCTGCACAGACGTTTCTCGTTCACGGCGAGCCGGATCAGAGCGAGGCGCTGGCGGTGAAGCTGCGCGGCGCCGGATTTGCGTCGGTCGAGTGCGCGCAGCGTGACGCGACGGTCGAGCTGCGCTGAACTCGCGATCAGCGCCGCCGCCCCGCGGCGCAAGACGCGCCGGCAGCGCGCCGCTAGACTCGCACAGGCTCGCCGCAGCGCGCGGCGCAGCGGCAAGCACGCGGAGGCTCAGCAGGTGCGCGCGGGTTTCACGGTCGTCATCTTGTGCCTGATCGCAAGCGGCCTGATCGGCTATGGGTTCTACCGGAAATACAAGCCCGAGCTCGCGCAGACGCAGGATGTCGTGACCGCGCTGATCTACTTCCTCGAAGCGCATGACGGTCGATTCCCGGCGTCGGAAGCGGAACTGCGCGCGTGCAGCTTCGTCGAGAATCTGCCCGGCGGCGGGTTGCGCGTCCGCGCCCCTGAGTCGACGCGCTATCGCCGCGATCCGTACGGTATCCCCATCGCCAGCCTCGAACCGTTCCGCATCGCCTGGGGAACGCAGTTCGAATCGTTGACGCTCGACGAGTACGGCAAGGCCCGCAACGCCGACGGCCGGAAGGTGGAGTTGGTGTGCTGGCCTTCGAGTCCGCCTTCGGGAAAAGGATATACGTGGATCTTGCTGGACGTGGCGCAGGAATGCCGGGCCCGGGCGGCCGCGAGCGCGCCGGCAGCCGAGACCACGGTCGACAGCCGGCCGACCGCGCCATAGATCGCGACATGCCCGAGACGCCCCGCGTACTGCACGTGATTTCGCCGCGACACGATCCGCTGCGCGCCGAGACGGTGCGCTGGCTGCGCAAATCGGCGGGCGAAGCGGCGCCGGTGCTGCTGCTCGGTCGCGATGCGGCTGCGACAGCGATCGAGCCGCCGCTCGCGCGCGCCACGGCTGCCTTCTCCTGGTCGGTGCGCGGCGTGTTGAAGCGCACGCTGGCGCACAGCGGCGCGCGGCTGCTTCACGCCTGGTCGAGCGAGGCCCTGCCCGCGCTGGTCGCGGCGTGGCGCGATGCGGCCGCGGCGGCGCCGCTGCTGCTCGACCTGGACGCCCCGATCTGCCGGCGCCTGGCCGGCGGACTCGTGCCGGCGCTGAATGCCGGCGGCCCCTGGGGCGTGGCCGCTCCGAGTGACGCGGCGCGCCGAACGTGGCTCGCGGCAGGGGCTTCTCCCGAGCGGGTGGCGCTGATCCGGCCGGCGCTAGACTTCGCGGCGCTGTGTCCGCAGGACCGAGTGGCGCTCCGCGCCGCGCTGCGGCTCGACGAGGACCACGTCGCGGCCCTGGTGTTGCCGCCGGTGACGCACGCGATGGACGCGCATTACGCGGTCTGGGGCGCGCTGCTGGCCGAGCGGGTCGATGCGCGCATTCGGCTGCTGGTTCCCGGGAGCGGGGCCGCGGTGCGGCGTGCCATGCGATTCGTCGCCGGCTCGAATCGGCGGAGCCACGGCCGCTGGCCCGGCGACTCGCTCACTCTGTTCCAACTGCTGTCGGCGGCGGACCTGTGTCTCTACATGCCGCCCGGTCCGGCGCCGATGCACGCTGTCGCCGCGGCGCTCGCGGCGGGCAAGCCGATCGTGGCGCGTGCGACGCCGACGACGACCGAGTGGCTCGTGCACGGCGTCAACGCGTTCCTGACGCGTACGCAGCAGCCGCGCGACGTCGCACGGCGTGTGCTGGAAGTCATCGAGAATCGGGACGAAGCGTGGCGACGGTCAGAGACCGGACGCATGCTGGCGTTTCGCACGCTGAGCCGACAGCGGCTGATCGAACAGTACCAGCGGGTTCATGCGAATCTGCTGAGCGGCCGAACGGCGGCAGACGGAGTGCACGACGCGCTTGCGGTGATCGGGTGAATCTGGTTCGCGTGTCGCGGACGTGGAATCAGGGCGAACGCGGCGGCCGAACGGCGTGAGCGACGCAGTCCAGCGGTTGGAACGCTTCGGTCCGTGCCATTCGTGAGCGTTCCCGTGGCGAGCAAATCGCCCGCGCCGTCGAACCGGACCACACATCGCGTTACCCGCGCCCTGAAGTGTTAGTTATCAGCCGCGTGGTTGGCTCTAGCGGGCGCCGGATCATCGATGCATAGTCTTCAAGCCGCGTGTGGGGACGAAGTCAGACCGTGAATGCCGTTCGCTGGGACTCTGCCCGCGGGCGATGCCGCAGCCCCGTCTGGCGGCAGGCGATCAACGCTGATAACATCATTTACCGAAAACGGGCGTCGCGAAAATGAAGAAGCGCGCGGATAGGTAGCTGAACCGCGCGAGTTCAGCAATACCGCGAATTGTGGAAACTGTGCCAAGCGAAAACGAAACCAATCATCCGGAGTTCGAACACCCGCCTGTAATCGAGGTCGTATGCGGCGTTCTGTTCGAACCGCTTCAAGCGATGCTCGCTCCGCACCTCGGTCTCCTTTGGGAGCGGCTACGCGGTGAATATCCGGTATGCAGGGAAGTAGCGCCGCTTACTCCCGTCATTGAGCGCTTTGGCACCGAAGCGGCGGTCCAATTTGAGTTCTCCGACGTTCCGCCGCTACCGCGCGTCTGGTACGTGAGGAAGGACGAAACGGGGTTGGTGCAGATTCAACGCGACCGGTTCCTTCACAACTGGAAGAGGGTTCGCCCGACAGATGAATATCCGCGTTACCATTCTGTAATTCGGCAGTTCGCGGACCGCCTGACGGATTTTGAAGCGTTCGTCGCAGAGCATGAGTTGGGCGCGATGAAACCCGTGCAGTACGAGCTAACGTACGTCAACCACATTCCCAACTGGAAGGGGTCGCAAACGCTCGCCGACATTGGCCGGCTATTCCCGGATTTCGCTTGGCAGGCGAGAGAGTGCCGGTTCCTGCCACATCCCAACGGGCTTGACTGGCGGACAACCACGGACCTTCCAGATCAACAAGGCCGTCTTCACGCGACTATTCGAACCGCGATGAAAATGGACGGGCAACACATCCTACTGTTCGAGTTGACCGCGCGCGGATTCTCTGGCGACGGCTCGAAAGCTGACATGTGGAAGTGGTTCGAGCTTGGGCACGAATGGATAGTGCGAGGCTTCACGGATCTTACCGGCGAAGAATTTCATCGCGACGTGTGGAGGCGCAAGCGATGACGGCTGCAACTGTTAGCCCGGAGTCTAGCCGCGACCTGTGGACCGGCGCTCCCGCGGGCGAAGACACGACTTCGTCCCTGACGGCGCCGCGGCGCCACAGTGCGCAGCGCTGGATCATGGACAGGGGCCGCGTGGTCCGAATCGTGTCCGACCGGCGGGACGAGAGAATACTTGGCACGAATTGGGAAAGGTTTCTTTTTCAGGTCGCGGGCAAGTTTTCCGCCTTCGACCTCCGAGTTTTCGCTGCGCCGCTAAGCGAAGAAGTGTCGCAGATCGGCTATCCCGGCGACACGGTGACTTCGTCGGCGCCGTCGCCCTCGCTTTCGCGACGAGCCGAGCCGGACGCCAGTGTTTGGCGCGGCGTGTTCGCGATTCGGCATCAGACGACGCTACTATTTACCCAAGATGTAATGCTTGACCTGCGCTCGCTTCCGAAAAGTCGCCCGCATATTACGATATCACGGCGGATGCGGGAAGCCGATGACGAATGACACATGGTATCGCGTGGAAGAGGCGACGAAGCCCATCACTCAAGGCGATCTGATCCTCGAGTGTCCGGTGCTAAGCTGGGCTTCGAAACCGCTGGTCTGTGACGCTGGGCTGGATCTGCGCGCCGCTTCGGAAACGCAACTCACGGACGTGGTCGTTATGACGCAGGCCTGCGACCTCGAGCAGGCGAAGGTTCCAAACGTCGCACTGTGTAAACATTGGAGTCTAACAACATACAAGCAGGACTGGGAATCTGCCATGAACGCAAGGAACCAAAATCCCAGCGAGAGAGCATGGAGGAGCCATTGTGAGGATATTCGCGACGGATACGTTTGGAATCTCGCGATGTTGAACGCTTGCGTTGTGGACCCACTAAAGACCGAACATCGCGTTGTTGATTTCCGCGAGGTGTACACAGTGCCGCGGAGCTTTCTGGAATCATTCCTTCGACAGCGAGGCGAACAGCGCCTACAGCTTTTGCCGCCGTACCGCGAGCACTTGTCCCAAGCCTTCGCGCGATTCTTCATGCGTGTGGGGCTTCCGACACCCGTTGCACCGACGTGGTAGTTTTGACCTTGCCTCCGACAGGCGGGTGCCACAAGGGCCGCACCGCACTATGGGCACACGACGCCCGCGCTACTGCTCTCCCCGCGTCGGCGTCTCGCGCAGCGCCGGCTCATCCTGCTCGTCGGCCTCGGTCGACGGGAGCTCGCGTTCCGTAACGGGCGGAGTCGCGCTCGGCACGAGTTCGAGCTCGTCGCCCGACGGCGCTACTGCTGTTGCGTCGCGTGCGCCGGCTATTGAGGACGATGCCTTGGGCGAGTGCGATCGAGCGCTTGACGAGCCGGGCGGCGATTGCCCATTCGCGACTGCGTCATTCCGGTCCGCCGCCGCAGACTTCAGCGCCGCCACATCCCCCGCAAACTGCCGTTGAAATTGCCGAAGCGTCGCCGGCTGTTCCTCCAGCATGGCTTCGCCCAGCAGCCGGCAGCCATCCGCCGTATCCAGCGCAACCCGAAGCGACCTTGGGCGCGGCGGCATGCCGACGAGCGCAAGGCGCACCGTGCCGCCGACGAGCGCGGTCTTGCCGCGCCGCGCGCCGACCGACTGCACCAGGAATCCACGCACGTCGGCGCCGACTTCGTGCGTGCCGCCGTCGTTGGGCACGACCAGGTAGAGGTGATAGTCGCGCGGGCCATCTAGCGCTCCCGGCAGCGGGAATTGCAGCAGCACCGCCAGCCGGTCAGCCTGCGGCGCGCACGCCGCCCATTCGCTCTTGAGCTGCAGCTCGCGCTGCGCCGGCGGCGCGTCGGGTTGGTAGAGCGCCAGCTCCGCGCGGGTGGTGCAGCCGCCGAGCGCCAGGCCGCCGATCACGAGCACAGTCCCGATCGCAACGTGGTATCGCGTCATGGCGCGGAGCGTAGTCGATGCGCCGCTGCGGGCAAGGCATAGCATCTGTTCATGCAAACGAGCTATCTGCTGGCCAACGCGGTGCTGTACCTGGTTTTCGCGGCGTGGTGCAGCCTGGCGCCGGACACGACCTCCGCCGCGCTGGGGCTGGGGCTGCGCACCCCGGGCGGGCGCAGCGAGTATGTGACGGTCTATGGCGGCCTGGAAGCGGGGATCGCGGTGTTCTGGCTGATTGCGGCGCTGCGCCGCGACCTGCGTACCGCGGGTGTGCTGCTGGCTGTGTGCTTTTACGGCGCAATCATCGCGTGGCGCACTGCGACGCTGGTGCTGATCCCGGGCATCGGCGTTACGACGTACGCGTTCGCGGCGTTCGAGTGGCTCCTGGGCCTGTGGGGGCTCGCGGTCTGGCGCTTGGCGAATTCGCGCGGCTCTCTAAACTCCGCGGCATGAGACGACCACCCGAGCTCGCTGAAATTCGCGACGAATTCCCCGCACTCGCCGACGGAACCGCCTATTTCGAGAACGCCGGCGGTTCGCAGGCGCCGCGCGTCGTCGCTGACGCGATTCACCGCCATTTGCTGACAAACTACGTGAACCCCGGCGCGGCGTACGCGCGATCCCAAGCAGCGAGCGCCGTCGTTCGCGGCGCGCACGCATTCATCAACTTGTTCATGAACGGCGCCGAGCGCGGGCACGTCATCCTCGGCCCGTCGACGTCCGTGCTGTGCCGCAGCATCGCCGACGGCTATGCGCAGCGGCTGGCGCCGGACGATGAGATTCTGGTGGCGCAGAACGGACACGAGGCGAACATCGGTCCGTGGGCGCGGCTGGAGCGGTTCGGGCTGAAGGTGCGCTTCTGGCCGGTCCGAGCAAGCGAATGCACGTGCAGCACCGACGATCTGGAGGCGCTGCTCGGGCCGCGCACACGGCTGGTCGCCTTCCCGCACGTTTCCAACATTCTCGGCGAGATTGTGGATGTCCGAGCGATCACGACGATCTGTCATCGTGCCGGGGCGCGGGTGCTGGTGGACGGAGTGGCGTATGCGCCGCACGGCGCGATCGACGTAGCGGCGTGGGGCGTCGACTGGTACGCCTACTCGACGTATAAGGTGTTCGGCCCGCACGCGGCGGCGCTGTGGGGCTCGACGGAGGCGATGGCGGAGCTGCCGAGCGCGAATCACTTTTTCATCGAGGGCACGCCGGGGCGTTTCGAACTGGGCGGCATTGGTCACGAGGACTGCGCCGGCCTGCTGGCGCTGAGCGAGTATCTGAACTTTCTCGCGGGCGCGCCGCGCGACGCGGAAGTAACCCGCGCCACGATTGTCGCGGCGTATGAGCGGATGGCGGATTTGGAGCATCCGCTGGTCGAGCGGCTGCTGGCGTTTCTCCGAGCGCAGCCGCGCGTGCGCATCATCGGTCCGACGGACGCGGGGCCGACGCGGGCGGGGATCATCAGCTTTGTGTGCGAGGGGCGCAGCTCGCGCGAGCTGGCGCTGGCCGCCAACCAGGCCGGCATCGGCGTCAAGCACGGGCACATGTCGGCGTACCGGCTGGTTGAAGCGCTGGGGCTCGACCCGGCGGACGGCGTCGTGCGCGTCAGTTTCTGCCACTACAACACACTCGACGAGGTGGAGCGGCTGATCGCGGTGCTCGCGCCGCTGCTCTGACTCGCGGGTTGGCGTAGAATCGCGGCGCTTGCGGCACTACCGGAGCCCGCCATGCGCCACCTTTCGCATCTGCTCGTAATTCTCACCCTCTGTGCCGGCGTACCCGCGTTCGGGCAGTCGACGCCGCTGGATACGGCGGCCCTGCTGCGACGGATGATCGACCTGGATCGGCTGACGCGACCGCCCGAGGCCGGCGAGCGCAGTGTGTGCTTCAGCAGTTTCGATCGGCGGCAACTGGAAGTGCGCGACGGGCGCTATGTGAACTGGGACGCCGACAACGATCGGAACCAATTCCTGCGTACGACGGCGGACGGCTGGCAGGTGTTGGCGGAGGCGTCGCAGCCCGGCGTCCTCACGCGGATCTGGTGCGACGCGCCGGCGGGTCGGCTGCGGGTGGTGCTGGACGGGTCGGAGACGCTGGCGTGCGAGCTGGCTGACGTTTTTCGCGGGTCGCAGGCGCCGTTCGGCGCGCCGCTGTCGCATTTCGCGCTCGAAGAGCGCGGCGCGACGTGCCAGTTTCCGATCGGTTTCGCCAGGAGCTGTCTGATTCTGACGCAGGGATTTGAGGGCGAGTACCAGATCGACGCCACGCTCTTTCCCGCCGGGGCAGCGGTGCGCACGTTCACGCCGCAACTCGACGAAGCGGCGAAGGCGGCGCTGCAGGATGTGGCACAGTGCTGGGAGCGCGGCTATTCGGACAAGCAGTTGTTCGGCGGGCGGCGGACGTCGGTTGTGGCGATGCAGGAGGACATTCAGCCGGGGGCGACGCTCGGCACCGAGAACGATGCCCCGGGCACGGTGCGTGCGCTCTACGTCTCGCTGACGGATCGCACCGCGCCGCGCGACCTGTACGCGCTGCGCAACCTGATTCTGCGCGTCTACTGGGACGGCAGCCCCTATCCGGGCATTGAGGCGCCGCTCTGCGATTTCTTCGGCGCGGGCTTCACGCGCTCGGCGTATCGCGGGCTGGTGGCGGGCACGGACCTGTGGACGGAACTGCCGGCCGAAAACCTGCTCGAGGCCTGGCAGATGTACTGCTATCTGCCGATGCCGTTTCGACAACAGGCGCGCATCGAGATCGAGAACACCGGTCGCCAGAAAGTCGGCGTGTTCGTGCAACTGCGAATCGAGCGCGACCCGCCGCAGAAGGACGCGCTCTATTTGCGCGCCCGTTTTCGGCGCGAGTCGCCTTGCAAGGCTTTCGATTATCCGCTGCTGAAGGCGGATGGCGCCGGGCGGCTGGTGGGCGTGGTGCTCAGCGTGGACACGCCGCGCGCCGACTGGTGGGGTCGTGGCGATCACAAGGCGTGGATCGACGCGGCGGATGGCACACCGACCCTGCTGGGCACGAGCACCAGCGGTCTGTTCGGCAATCTGGGCGGCGGGTTGGCGGCGGTGAGCAATCCGACACAGGGCGTGACGTTAACAGGGCCATACGGAAAAAGTTCCGCATATCGCTGGCTGGTGGGCGACAGCGTGCCGTTCTCGCAGAGCCTGAGGCTGACGATCGAGAACTGGCAGGACGGGCAGGCGCAGGACGTGGACTACAGCAGCGTGGCGTTCTGGTATTCGTCGAGCGCGGGCGAGAACTCGGGCCTGTTGAAGGCGGCGGACGTCGCACCGCTTGGCTTGCGCATTCCCGGCGCGATCGAGGCCGAGAGCGTGATCCGCGGCGAGAACTGGGGCAGCGTGATGGCGGAGCGCAACGCCGGCGGCGTCGAGCTGTCGGGCGGAGCCGCGGCGCTGCAGACAGCGCCCGAGAGCGAGATCGTGCTGTCCGTCGCGCAGGCCGGAACGTACCGGGTTGCGCTGCGAACGCATCCGCGGCGCTCGTTCGGCACGGTCGAGGTGACGCGCGACGGCGCGGTGCTGATGCGCGCGGCCTACAACCGCGAGGCCGGCGGGACGTACGAGTTGGGTTCGATCAAGCTGCTGGCCGGTGAGAACAAGCTGGGCATGCGCGTGTCGGCCCCGACGGTGCTGGATTGCTGGATATTGACGCCGGAGAAAAAGTGAGCTCGCACCTGAACAGGGCGAACGAGGAATGGCCGGAGGGCGCGCGGCTGCGCGCTGTCGCGCTGCTGCCGGCGGCGGCCACGGTGGGGAACCTTCTGTGCGGCGTGCTGGCGCTGTTGTGTGCGCTGCAGAGTCTGAACGGATCGGGCACGCCACGGGCGGTGGGCGAGTGGCTTCCTAGCTGGACGGCCGCCGGCGCGTATCTGATCGTGCTGGCGCTGGTGTTTGACGCGCTCGACGGGCGGCTGGCGCGTCTGACGCGACGAACGAGCGAGTTCGGCGCGCAACTGGATTCGCTGGCGGACGTCGTGAGCTTCGGCGTGGCGCCGATGATGTTGTACCTGGCGCTGCTGATGAGCGGCGACGCGGGCACGATCGAATGGCGGCTGTCGCTGGCGGGCGTGCTGGTGTACGTGAGCTGCGCCGCGATTCGGCTGGCGCGCTACAACGCCGAGAACACGCGCAGCGACCTGGCACAGCGCCGTTTTTCGGGGCTGCCGGTGCCGGGTGCGGCGGCGGTGTTCGCGTCGCTGCTGCTGCTGCACGAGGATTTTCGGCATCTGGAGAATTTGTCGGGTCCGGCGACGGCGCTGCGGCTGTTGCTGAGTCCGTGCGCATTGGCGCTGGCGGCGCTGATGGTGAGCCGGCTCGAACACGCGCATCTTTTCAATACGTATGTGCGCCGCGACCAGCCGCTTCATCACCTGGTGTGGCTGGTGGCGGTACTGGTGCTGCTGTGGTTCTGGCCGGCGCTGGTGCTGGCGCTGGCGAGCCTGCTCTACGTAAGCAGTTGCGTCGCGATTGCGCTGTCGCGCCGCAGGCGCGCTCAGCCCGGGGCGTCGGCGTCGTCGGACTGATTCGCGGTTTCGCCGGCGGCGGCACGCGGACGGCCGCGCACCACCACCGTGCGCGCGAAGATGTCGCCGAGGCGCTGGCGGTTGCGCGAGAGCACGATCAGGAACGCGAAGACCCAGAATTGCGGCGTGAGCTCGAGCAGGCGCAAGCCGTTGCGAAGCCAGGCGTCGGCGGCGCCGAGCGGCCGGCCGCGCTCGGTGAGGACGGAGATGCCCATCATGCGCTTGCCGAGCGTGCGCCCGCTCATACTTTCGCAGATCGCGGCGTAGAGTGTGTGAACGGCGCAGGTGACGGCCCACCAGAGCAGCGCGCGGAACAGCTCCGGCGCCGCGGGCGGCGTGGGACTCAGCCCCCAGTTCATCAGGCTCTGCGCGGCGTCGATCCAATTCACGCGCAGGATGAGCGACGTGAGCAGGCTGAGCGGCACGAAATCGACGGCGAACGCGACGAGGCGCTGGTAGGTGAACGCAAGCTCGACGCCGGCAGGAAGCTGCGCCGCGGCGATCATGCTGTCGCGCCGCAACGTGAAGAGCAGGATGAGCACGAGAAGCAGCACCGCGTACGACGCGGCGCGCAACATGCCGTCGATGCGATCGGAATTGATGCGCGTGGCCAGGGCCTGGTTCACGTCGATCGTCGCTTCCGCGGGGTCTTCGCCGAAGCGGCCGAAAAGCACGAGCGGCGGTCCGGACGTTTCGACGAGCACGCCGAGATGCTGGTTAAAGCCGATGGCGGTGTCGTAGCGGCGCGGCGTGACGCCGGCCGGCGTCGCGGAGAGGCGCAGCGTGCCGTGACGCCAGGTGAACGCGGCGTCTGCGCCGGGCATCAGGCGATACGCGTCGACTTGCTCTGAGTTGTCCGCATCGGGGCGCATCGCCAGCAGCGTCGGCACACCGTTGACCGAAGCGAGGCGGATGTCGCTGACGCCGTAGAGATCGACGGGCGGAAGCGGCCGCCAGTCGGCGGCGGTCTCGTCGTAGCGAGCGGAGGCGATTCGCTCGTCGACGAGCCAGGCGAGCACGAGGTGCTCGGCGGCACAGACGAGACGAACATCGCCGCCCGGCTCTACGTCGGGCGGGGCGTAGGAATGCCGCAGCCATTCTGAGCCGCGAAGCACGGCGACGCCGAGTGCGGCGTCGGTGCGGGTGGGCGGCGCGATCGAGGCTTGCTCGGCCGAGGAGTCGGCAGCGGGCGCCGTAACCGACGCGAGCGTCGGCAGCGCTTCGACCACCGAAGCGGGCAGCAGTGCATAGAGCCGCTGCGGCGCCGCGGCGAGATCGAACGGCGGCACGCCGCCGGGCACGCGGCGCTCGCGGCGCGGCGCGCGGTCGCTGGTGATGCGATAAAGCTCGCCGGTGCGGAGCACGGCAAGTGCGTCGTCGCCCTGCACGGCGAATCGGCGCGCGGGTTGCTCAAGGCTGGTGATGAGCTCGAAAAGGCCGGCGTCGTTGCGGCGAAACAGGAGCGTGCGGCCTTCCTGCGTCAGGGAGAGCCAGCAGCGCGTCTCGGAGGCGGTGATTTCGATTTCGGCGGCGCTTGCGGGCCGCGACTGCGCCGGCGCGAGCGCGGCGCACGCGAAAAGGAACCCGCAAAGCAGGCCAACGAAGCCACTGCTCACAGAGCAGTGACACACGGCGCGCGGTGGGTGGCATGCTTTCGCGGTACTCCGCGTAAGCATGCTCTTCATCGCCTTCGAGAAAAACTCGACGATAAGAAACACTGCGCGAAGAGCATTGGAACGCATGCCGACCTGTCGGTCGGCAGGGCACCCGGCGCGCAGGCAACCAGCGCGCAGGCTCATTCCGTGCGGTCCGCGCGGCCGAAGTATTCCTGACTGTCGTCGGCCTGCATGTCGAGCGGCTCGACTTCGCCGTCCCACTCGGGGAAGTCGCAGAACGTCTCGGTCTTGGTGCGGTAGCGCAACCGGCCGAGGTCGAGCCGCAGTTCCGAGCCGTCCTGAGGCCAGTTCAGCACGTAGCGGCGCGGCACGAGCGGCGCGCCCTCCTCGTCGCCGACCGGCTCATAATCGCGCAGCTCGGCGGAGAGCACCACATTGCCCGCCGGATCGCGCTCGACGATCGCGATCGGCAGGTGCGGCGGATTCGGGTCAAGCGTGAAGACGCGGCGGTTGAACGGATAGCCTTCGCCATCCAGTCCTTGAAACACCAGGCGCGTCTCGCCGTCACTGCGCTCGAGGATTGGCTTGAGGCCGTCGCGCGGCTTCTCGGGCAGCGGACGCATCATCAGCGAGTCCAGCAACTGGTCGGGCGGAGCGGCGAGCTTGCGGGCCTGTCCGGCGCGCAGGGCGGCCCAAGTGCCCCACCACATGCGGCGCTCGTCGGGGATGTCGACCCACAGCCAGTAGCGCAGATCGTTGGAGCCGATGCGGGCGACGGTGCCGCCGATGGAACTGCGGATTTCGAGCACGAAGCAGCGCGGGTTCTCGAAGATCAGCATTGCGGGGTGGCCGATGAAGCGCCGGTCGCGGCCGCGCTCGTCGCGGAAGCTGAACGAGACGGTGGCAGGGCTGCCGTAAAGTGCGCCGCGGATGGCGGCGAGGTTGGCGTTGATTGCGGCGAGCGCCTCGCGTGCGGTCGCGGGACCGGTCGGCGCGGGCGGCGGCTCGACGGGCTTTTTCGTCGGGAACAATTCGATGCGGGCGCCGTTCTCGCAGCCGGACAGCAGCGGAATGACAAGCGCGAGCCACGCCGAGCGACGGGCGGCGCGCGCGGTGAACGAATCAGTCATGTGCGGTTTCCGAATCGTCGGTGAGGTTCAGATCGGCGCGAAGCGGCAGCGCTTCGGGCGGCTCCGCGGCGCCGGTCAGCAGTCCTTCGAGCTGTCGGCTGAGGAGTTCGACGCGATCGTCGTCGAGCTGGGGGCGCTGCACGCAGAACGTCTCGTCGGAGCGCGGGTTCGCGAAATACCAGGTGTCGCCGTCGTCTCCCGCGACGTAGCGCAGCGCCTTCTTGCGCCACAGGTAGAGCGCGAGAATGAACCGGAACTCGATGCGCGCGGCCTCGGTGACGTCGGCGAGGCGGCGGAAGAACTCGAGCAGGGCTTCGCGATCGATCGGCTGCGGACGGCGCTGCGCGTCGACCGGGCGGCGCGTGACCCAGGCGCCGATCGCGGCTTGGGCGTCGGGCGGGTGGCAGTCGAGGCAGTAATCGCGACGTTCGTATCCTGACGCAACGGCGAAGAGGTAGGTGCGAAACGACTCGCCGGGCGCGAAGCTGTGCTGATCCGCGGCGCAGGTGTGTGCGGGGCGCGGCATGTTCCACTCGTGGGCCACTCGGGCGAACTCCTGGGCCGCGCGGCGCGAGGCAACGCGCGGGGATTGCCGGGCATTATAGCGCGAAGCGCGCAGCCCGCGCGGCGCTCATGGCGGAGGGTCGGGCTGCGCATCGAGGAAGCTCTGCAGAATCACCTGCGCCGCCACCGCGTCGCGGCGGCCCTTTCGCCGACGGGCGGGCACCTGGGCGGCGCGCAGATGCTGATCCGCCTGAAACGTGCTGAGGCGCTCGTCGTGCATGCGAACCGGCAGGGCCGCGAGGCGTTCGAGCGCGACGGCGAAGCGACGGGTCTGCTCGGCCTGCGGACCGGCGCTGCCATCCATGTTCAGCGGCAGCCCGACAACGAAACCGCCCGGCTGGTGTGGCGCCGACCAATCCGCGACACGGCGTGCATCGCGCACGGGTTCGCCGACGGCGTCGAGCGCTTCGGCGGGGGACGCGATGCGCCCGCCCGGGTCGCTCAGGGCCAGCCCGATGCGGCGGCTGCCGTAATCGATGCCGACCCAGCGTGCCATGAATGAAAGGATAGCGGCCGAATTGGCAGCCAAGCGGCGGCGACGGTCGATCGGATTGGCCCCCTTGCGGCCAAGACCGGCCAGAGGCCGGTCCCCCAGCGCAGCCCTCATGCGCAGCGATCGAGGTGCGAGAAGGGACTCGCACCCGGAAAAAAGGGATTCTCGCAGCGGGAACCGCCTCGGGCTGCTCCGGGGATTTTGGAAGCACTCCCGCGCGCGGGGGTCGCGGCACCTATACTTGATCGGTCGCCGGAGCACGAAAAGGCTCTTCGCGGAGAATGGGCCCGGGGACAAACGAAAGGCATTCATCGAAATCTGGAGTCGGACTCTGCGTTGTGCGACCGAGAGAACCCGTTTGCGAGGACCGATATGCTGAAACCCTGGGAGGCCCAGCTTCCGACGCCGACGGCGGCGCCTTGAGCGCGAGGTCGGATAAGGACAGGCCACCCTCTTACTCAGAAGGGTTCCAGCAAACCTCTCTCACCGGCAAAGGCGGAGGCCGGCTCCGGGTGTATTCGCGAACGGGCGTGGGCGGCGACAGGCTGCACGCGCCCGTCGCCTTTTTGAGGGCTGCACATGGCGGAGTACTACGAGCACGATGACCTGCGGCGATTCGGCGAGATCGGCGACGCCGCGCCGGAACTGGCGCGGAAATTCTTCGACTGGTACTCGAGCGTGTTCGCCGAGGGCGCGCTTTCGGCGCGCGAGAAGGCGCTGATCGCGCTGGCGGTGTCGCACGCCGTGCAATGCCCCTACTGCATCGACGCCTACACGCGCGGCTGTCTCGAGCAGGGCGGAAACGTCGAGCAGATGACCGAGGCGGTGCACGTCGCGGCGGCGATTCGCGGCGGTGCGGCGCTGGTGCACGGCATGCAGATGCGGAAAGTCGCGAATAAGCTCTCGATGTAAAGCCGGCCGCGAGCAGGCACGAGTGGAGACGCATGCCGAGTTTGCAGGGACGCCATCATCCGCTGGCGGTGGTCGCCGCGCAGCAGGAAGTGCTGGCGCACACGACGCAGGTCGAGGAATTCTCGCAGCGGCTGGCGCGGGCCGGCGCGGCGCCGTTGCGGCGCGCGGCGCGGCTGCGCGTTCTGCAGTTGAACTTGGGCAAGCTCTGCAATCAAACGTGTCGGCACTGTCACGTCGATGCCGGTCCGGATCGCACCGAGATCATGACGCGCGAGACGATCGAGCTGTGCCTGAGCCGGCTGGAGCACAGCACCGTCGAACTGGTCGACCTGACGGGCGGCGCGCCGGAGCTGAATCCCGATTTTCGCCGGCTGGTGCAGCGCTGCCGGGAACTGGGCCGGCGCGTGATGGATCGCTGCAATCTGACCGTGTTGCTGCTGCCGCGATTTGAAGACCTGGTCGATTTCTTCGCGGAGCAGCAAGTCGAGGTCGTGGCATCGCTGCCTTACTACCTGGGCGAGCGCACCGACGCGCAGCGCGGCGACGGCGTGTTCGAGAAATCGATCGCGGCGCTGCACAAGCTGAACGCGGCGGGCTACGGCCGGCCCGGGAGCGGACTGCGGCTGAACCTGGTCTACAACCCGACCGGCGCGTTTCTGCCGCCGCAGCAGGCGATGCTCGAGTCCGACTACCGTCGCGAACTGCGCCGCCGGCACGGAATCGAGTTCAACGACATGTTCGTCATCACGAACATGCCGATCAGCCGGTTCCTCGAATATCTGCTGGAGAGCGGCAACTATGCCGAGTACATGGAGCGGCTGCAGGCGGCGTTCAACCCGGCGACGCTCGCGGGCTTGATGTGCCGCGACACGCTGAGCGTGTCCTGGGACGGCTGGCTCTATGACTGCGATTTCAACCAGATGCTGGATTGGAAGCTGAACCACGGCGCGGCGCGGCACATTCGCGACGTGGACTTGTCGGCGCTGTCCGAGGCGCCGATCGTCACCGGGCGGCATTGCTACGGCTGCACCGCCGGCGCGGGCAGCAGTTGCGGCGGCGCGCTGGCCTGAGCCGCGCGGAGACTGCGCTTGATCGGCGAACTCTCGCTGGCACACCACGACGAACGGCGCATGCAGGAGGCGCTGGCGCTGGCCGAGCGTGCGCTCGACAGCGAAGACGTGCCGGTCGGTGCGCTGGTCGAGCGCGGCGGGCGCGTGATCGGACGCGGATTCAACCAGCGCGAGAAACTGCAGGACCCCACCGCGCACGCCGAGATGCTGGCGCTGACCGCGGCGGCGGCGGACGTCGGACACTGGCGGCTCGAAGACTGCACGCTGTACGTGACGCTCGAACCCTGCGCGATGTGCGCGGGGGCGCTGGTGCTGGCGCGCGTGCGGCGGCTGGTGTTCGGCGCGTATGACGAGAAAGCCGGCGCCTGCGGATCGCTCTACGAAATCTCGCAGGACCCGCGCCTAAACCATCGCGTCGAGACGATCGGCGGCGTGCTCGCGGGCCCGTGCGCCGAGCTGCTGCGCGAGTTCTTTCGCGCGCGACGCGCCGCGGGCGAAAAGTAACCGCCGCCTTCGCGCGAATTTCACACTGCAATCCGGCCCTCCACCCAACTCGTACTCGTGGCGTGGACTATTTGCGAGCCATGAAAAACTCTCTTTTTTGGAGGAATCCGGACATGCGTATGCGACGTAATCTTATGGTCGGGGCGTTGCTCGGCGCGGCAGGAACCGCGCTGGCGTCGAGTCACCGCGAAGGGCCGTTCGTCACCGAGCTGCCCAAAGTCGACGCGACCGACTTCTACATGTTCCGCAGCTACGAGCCCGGCCGCGAGGGCTACGTCACGCTGATCGCGAACTACCAGCCGTTCCAGACCGAGTACGGCGGACCCAACTTCTTCACGCTCGATCCCGACGCGCTCTACGAGATCATGGTCGACAACAACGGCGACGCGATCGAGGACCTGACCTTCCAGTTCCGCTTCCGCAACACGCAGCAGAACCTGGCGCTGGAGATCGGTCCCGAGGGCGACAAGAAGACCGTTCCCGTGGCGCTGGTGAACATCGGCCCGCTCACCGCCGGCAGCAGCGACAATCTGAACGTGGTCGAGCAGTTCGGCATGTCGCTGGTGCGCGGTGATCGCCGCACCGGCGAGCGCTCGAGTATCACCAACGCGACGACCGGCGCAAGCTTGTTCACCAAGCCGACGGACAACATTGGCGCCAAGTCGATTGCCGACTACGACGCCTACGCGGCGGCGCACGTCTACGAGATCGCGATTCCGGGCTGCGCGCAGACCGGTCGCGTGTTCGTCGGCCAGCGCAAGGATTCGTTCGTCGTGAACCTTGGCGAGACGTTCGACCTCGTCAACATCACCAACCCGCTCGGCCCGATCGACGTCGAGGAAGACAGCCTCGCCGAGGCCAACGTCACGTCGTTCGTGCTGGAGCTGCCCATCGAGTGCCTGACCAGCGGCGATCAGACCATCATCGGCGCCTGGACGACCGCGAGCCTCAAGCAGGGTCGCGTGCTGAACCCGACGCCGACCTTTGAGCGGCCGGCGGTGGAAGGCGGCGCGTGGGTCCAGGTGTCGCGGCTGGCTTCGCCGCTCGTGAACGAGGTCGTGATCGGCCTGCCCGACAAGAACCTGTTCAACAGCAGCGAGCCCAAGGACGACGGCCAGTTCGCGGACTACGTAACGCATCCGACGTTGCCGACGATCCTCGAAATCCTGTTCTTTGACGCGGGCGTGCGAGCGCCGACGCTCTTCCCGCGCACCGATCTGGTGGCGGCGTTCCTGACCGGCGTCGACGGCCTGAACCTGAACGGCAGCACGGCGGAAATGCTGCGCCTGAACACCGCGATCGAGCCGACCGCGGCCGACTCGCAGAGCAACCTAGGCGTGCTCGGCAGCGACCTGGCGGGCTTCCCCAACGGTCGCCGTCCGGGCGACGACGTGGTGGACATCGAGCTGCGCGTCGCGATGGGAGCGCTGCTTGATCCTTCGGTGGCGCCTTCGGGACAGCTTCCGTTCACCGACGGCGCGTTCGTGGACGCGAGCTTCTTCACCAACGCGTTCCCCTACCTGACGACGCCGCTGGCCAGCTCGCCGAACGAGACGCCCTAGGACACGGACCGGATGAAAAGGAGAACAGAGATGAAACGAGTGATCTGGTCGGTGGCGGTGGTGCTGGGAGCGATGACGGTCGGCGGGTGCCCGCTGACGGGAATGGATGGTGACGCCGCCGGCGACATGCAGCAGTTCGATCGGTTCGTCGTCGACCTGATCGGAGGCGACTCCGAGACGGCTGAGCCGGTCGCGATCGAAGAGTTCACGTTCAAGTTCTCGGAAGACGCGGGAGCGTTCGACGAGGTGCTGAGCTCGCAGTAGTGCGGGGGGCTGAAACGACACCGGTCGAGCGGCGGCTCGGCGGCGAACGGATGAGATTCGCATCCGGCTCCGCCGTCCGACGCCCCGCTCACCGGTGTCGCGGTCGTTTCGAAATCCTTCGGATCAATGAGCAGGCAGGTGTCGCGGACGGCAGCGACCCGGTGACAATGACGACGCGGCGCGGTCCGCGTGCGAGAGACTCGAACGCAGCGGTGGAGCGGCAGACAATGATTCGGCACAAGCAGATGACCGGCGATCGACGGCGCGTGCTGGCGACGGTTGCGGCGGCGGCTCTCGTGGGCAACGCACTCGCACACGACTTCTGGATCGAACCTACGACCTTCGCACCGGACCGCGGCGAACGCGTCGGCGTCGCGCTGCGCGTCGGTGAACACTTTCGCGGCGATCGTGTGCCACGCGACCCACGACGCATCGTGAGATTTGCGGCGGTTGGCGCCTCCGGCGAGACACCGGTTGTGGGAGCGGCGGGCGGCGAGCCGGCGGGCTACGCGCGCGTCGATGCGCCGGGCCCGCAGTGGCTGATCTACTCCAGCAACAACGCCTACGTCGAGCTGGACGGCAGGAAATTCGAACAGTATCTGCGTGAAGAGGGGTTGGAGACTGTCATCGCCGAACGTGCGCGACTCGGCGAGACCGACAAGCCCGGGCGCGAGCGCTACTCGCGCGCGGCGAAGTCGCTGATCGCGGTAGACGGCGTCACAACGGGCGATTGCGCCGTGCCGGTGGGGCTGCCGCTGGAGCTGACGCCGGTTGAGAATCCGCTGGCAGGCGACGCGGGCTCTGAACTGAGTTTCGTGCTGTCATACAAGGGCGAGCCGCTGGCCGGAGCGCTGGTGGTGGCCATGGGTGCAAGCGAGCCGATGCGCAAGCTGTCCGCTCGCACCGACGGCGACGGGCGCGTTTCGCTGAAAGTCGGCACGAAGGATCGCTGGCTTGTGAAAGCCGTGCATATGACGCGCGTCGCCGGCGATCCGAAGGCGGATTGGGAATCGACCTGGGCGTCGCTGACCTACGAGCGGCCGTAGCGCGTAGCGCGGCGCGCGGCGAGCATCGAATGAGGTGGGCATGGCCCACCCTACGTTCGCGCTTGCGGGGCCACGAAGTCGGCACGCCGCCGCGCTTTCGAGTTTTCACCGGCGAGGACGCCGATGCGTACCCCAAGCTATCGGGGACGCCGAGCGTTGTAGGGTGGGCCGTGCCCACCATATTCGGACTTCCCGAAGAGTACGTCGCGAAAGTTGGGCAATCCAGCGTTTTGACGCGCCGAAGGCCGGTGGGCATGGCCCACCCTACATTTGCTACGAGCGGCCGTAGCGGTGCGCGGCGCGAGCATCGAATGAGGTGGGCATGGCCCACCCTACGTTCGCGCTTGCGGGGCGACGAAGTCGGCACGCCGCCGCGCTTTCGAGCTGTTCGTGGCGGGCGCCGAAAGCAAGGATTCGTCGGGCCCGGTCAGCGCATCGCCAGCCCGAGTCTCCGCCAGCCGCATCTCCGCGTTCCGCGCATATTCTTCAGAAAGCTCAAACCCAACGCTCTTCCGCCCGAGCTTCTTCGCCGTCACCAGCGTGCTTCCGCTGCCGGCGAACGGATCGAGCACGACGTCGCCGGCGTTCGAGCTCACGCGGATGATCCGCCCGAGCAACTGCTCCGGCATCTGGCAGCCGTGCCAACCCGCCCGCTCCGAAAACGTGCCCGCCACGCGAGAGAAGTACCACACGTCGGCGTGGGCCGGCATGCGATCGGGCAGGTCCTGGGGCCGCAATACGAAACCGTCGAACACCGGCGTGCCGGGCGGGAACTCAGCCGGCGCCATCCACGTATCGTCGGGAATCCGCCCCTTCGGGTTCGCCCGTTTGTCGCCATAGACAAGCTGCCGCGCCGACGGCACGCGCACCGCATCGCCGTTGAACGTGAATTGCTTGGCGTCTTTGACGAAGTGGAACAGGTGCGCGTGGCTGCGCGTGAACTTCCGCTCGCAGTGAACCCCGAACGTGTAGTACCAGATCACCCAACTGCGGCAGTGAAAGCCAAGCTCCCGCGTGCAGAGAACCTTGAGCTCCGCCGCGTACTCGTCCCCGATCGCCAGCCAGAAAGCCCCATCGGGCCGCAGCACGCGCCGCACGCCCTCGATCCACTTGCGCGACCAGGCGAGGTACTCATCCGCCGACCGCCGATCGTCATACACGTCATAGTCGTAGCCGATATTGAACGGCGGATCGGCGAACGCCAGGTGCACCGACTCGGCGGGCATCTCCGCCAGCCCGGCGATGCAGTCGCGGTTGTGGACGTGCCCTATCGTTCGATGTTGCCCGTTTGTCATGTGCTCGCGCCCCTGCTGCCGAAGTTTGACGATGCGCTTTGTTCGATGGATTAGCGCAGCCCGCCTGTCGGCATACAAGATATCGTGGCAGGGCGGTCGAAAGCAACCATATCTTGCGATTCAGCTCGAAGCCAGGCCCCCGAAGCGCGGATGGAAGTCCGGTGGCGCGTGGCGCGAAAAGGGGATTCTCGCGCGGTGCGAGAAGGGATTCTCGCACCAGGATGTCCCCGAGCGCGGCGTTGCCGCGTGCAGGTTGCTGAGCCCGGGCCGCAGGCCCTTGCCCGCCAGCCACGGACTGACCGAAGACCCATCCCCACTATCAGCCAAAGGCCGGGGCCGTGCTTAGCCCGTCTCCGCGATTGATGCGATCGCGCCGCACGGGCACTCTTTCACGCACAGGCTGCAACCCTTGCAGTAGTCGAGGTTGAACGCATAGCCGCGGCCCGGGCCGAGCTTGAGCACCGCGTTGTCGGGGCAGACCGCGTAGCAGTTGTCACACGCAAAGCAGTTGCCGCACGACAGGCAGCGCTGGGCTTCGGCTCGCGCCGACTCGGGCGCCAGCGATCCGTGAATCTCGTCAAACCCCGCCTGCCGCTTGCGCAGGTCGAGCTCGGGCTGACGAGCGCGCATCAGCCGCTCGTAGTACCAGGTGTTCAGCCGCTCGAACGTGGCCAGCGGCGGCTTGGGCGCGGGCGTGTATTTCGTGCCGCGCAGATACGCGTCGATGTTGCGTGCGGCCTTCTTGCCGTGGCCGACGCCGGTGGTGACGCTTCGCTGCGCGGGCACCATGTCGCCGCCGGCGAACAAACCGGGATAGCCGGTCATCATGTTGGCGTCGACGTTGAGCACGCCATCGCCGCCGAAGACCAGGCCCGGCACGTCGCGCAGAAACTCGCTTTGGCAGGTTTGCCCCAGCGCGAGAATCAGCGTGTCGGCCTCGATGGTCTCGATTCGGCCCGTGGGGCGCGGCGAGCCCTTCTCGTCAAGCTCCATCACCTCGACCTGAATGCGCCCGGCTTCGACCGATTGCACCGTGCGCAGCCAATGCACGAGTACGCCTTCGTCAAGCGCCTCGCGCAGCTCGCTCTCGTGCGCGGGCATGTGCGCCTGATCGCGCCGGTAGACGATGACCGTCTCAGCCGCGCCGAGTCGCACAGCGGTACGGGCGGCGTCGAGGGCCGTGTTGCCGCCGCCGTAGACCGCGACGCGCCGCCCGAGCTTGACGTCGGGCGTGCGGCCTTCGCCGAGGTCGTGCAGGAGTTTGACGGCGTCGACGATGCGGCCGGCGTCGCGCGTGGGGATGTCGACGCGCTTGGCGGTCTGGGCGCCGATCGCGAGGAAAGCCGCGTCGAACGACCCTTGCTGCAGCAGCGTCATCAGGTCGGCCACGGGGGCGCGCAGGTGCAGCGTCACGCCGAGGTCGAGCACGCGCTGAATCTCGCCGTCGAGCACGTCGCGCGGCAGGCGGTAGGCGGGAATGCCGTAGCGCATCATGCCGCCGGGCTTCTCAGCCGCCTCATAGATTTCGACGACGTGTCCGCGGCGAGCGAGGTGGTAGGCGCAGGCCAGCCCGCTCGGACCGGCGCCGACGACCAGCACGCGCTTGTTGGTGGGCGCCGAAGCGCGGATTTTCCACCCTTCGTGCAGCGCGCGGTCGCCGAGATGGCGCTCGACGGCGTGAATCGCGACCGGCTCATCGAGCTTGGTGCGGTTGCAGGCGTCTTCGCACGGGTGGTAGCAGACGCGGCCGTGAATCGCCGGGAACGGATTGTCCTGCACCAGTTGTTCCCAGGCCTCGCGTTCGCGGCCTTCCATCGCCAATCCGAGCCAGGCCTGAATGTTCTCGCCTGCCGGGCAGGCGTGATTGCAGGGCGGCAGCAGGCTGACGTATTCGGGGCGCATGGTGCGCCAGGCGCCGGTGCGATTCACCACGCTCGAGGCCGGATTGACGCTGATGACGAACGGTTGCTGGCTCATGGTTCCCACTCCGCGCGGCGCAGCGCGTCGCGCGCCTAGTTCAGCAGGTCGTAGCGGCGCAGGTTGTCCTCCGCGATCTGCTCGATGACTTCGATCGGCGTGGTGTCGGCGTCGGGCGCGAACAGATGCGCAAAGCGCTTCTGAAGGCGCAGGTAATCTCGAACCGGCACGCGCTGCCGAATCTTGCGGTGTCCGGTTGCCACGCCGTACTCAGCCTCAAAGATCGGGAATACCCCGGATTCGATCGCCAACCGCGCGGCATGCATGATCTCGGAAGGATCGATGCCCCAGCCCAGCGGACAGGGCGTGTGCACGTGAATGTAGCGCGCGCCGCGGAATTCCATGGCGCGCCGCACCTTTCGCTCGAGGTCGCGCAGGTCGGCGATCGAAGCCGTCGCGACATAGGGAATGCCGTGGGCCATGGCGATGCGCGGCACGTTCTTGCCGACGCCGACCGGGTTGCCGGGGTGCGTGCCGACGTTCGGCGTGGTGGCGGTGCGCGCGCCGGGCGGCGTGGCGCCGCTGCGCTGCACGCCGGTGTTCATGTAGGCCTCGTTGTCGTAGCAGACGTAGAGCACGTCGTCGTTGCGATCGAACATTCCCGATAGGCAGCCGAAGCCGATGTCAACCGTCGCGCCGTCGCCGCCCTGCGCCAGCACGCGCACGTCGGCGCGCTCGGCGGCGGCCAGCGCGGCGGTAACCCCGCTCGCGACCGCGGGCGCATTGCCGAAGAGCGAGTGCACCCACGCGACGTTCCAGGAGCTTTCGGGGAATGGCGTGGTGATGACCTCGAGGCAGCCGGTCGCGTTTACGACGATCAACTGCTGGTTGGTTACGTGCAGCGCCGCGTCGACGACCGTGCGCGCGCCGAGCACCTGCCCGCAGCCCTGACAGCCGCGATGCCCCGACGTCAGCGAGTTCGGCCGATCGAGGCTCGCGGCGACGGCCTGCTCACCCGGTGCGTCCAGGCGACCGCCGACCGTCAGATGCATCTCGTTAGTGTGTCGATCCGACATCGAATGACCCTCCGGTCCTCAGACCGTCGCCGTGCCGCGCACTTCCGCCGCGGCGTGCCATAGTCCCTGCACGAACTCGCGATCACGCAGCTCGTCGGCCGCGACGCGCTCGCCGTTGAGATCGAGGAACAGCGTCTCCGAGGGCTTTCGCGTCTCGATTTCCTGGATGGCGTTCAGCACGCCGACGCGGGTGATCGGCCGACCGCCGAGGCCCGCGATCACGCTGTGCACCGCGACGTTGGCGCCGTGCAGCGCGTTCTGCACCTCGCGCGCCAGGGCGCCGCCCAGCCCGATCTGCACGTTCTTCTCGATCACGATCACCCGCCGCGCGCCGCGTAGCGCCGCGCGCAGCGCGACCTCGGGCAGCGGGCGGTAGGAGCACAGCTTGACGCTGCCGACCTTCTGTCCGCGCCGCCGCAGCACGTCGACGCATTCTTGAATCGTGCCGTTCACGCTGCCAAGCGCCAGCACGATCGTCTCGGCGTCGTCGGCGTGATATCCGGCGAGCAGCCCGCCCGACGAGCGCCCGAAGAGCGACGCGAACTCGGTCTGAACCTGCGCGATGACTTCGATCGCCTGCTGGTGCGCGCGGTGCAGCAGCACGCGCGTCTCGGTGTACGAATCGGGACCGGCCATCGCGCCAATCGTCACCGGCCGCGCCGGATCGAGCCGTACGCGCATCCGGGGCGGCGGCAGGAACCGATCGACCAGCTCCTGACTGGGAACGTCGATCTGTTCGATGGCGTGCGTGAGGATGAACCCATCGACGCAGACCATCACCGGCACACCGGTCAGCTCCGCGATCCGAAAAGCCTGGATGTGCAGATCGAGCGCTTCCTGGTTGCTTTCCGCGTAGAGCTGCAACCAGCCGGCATCACGCAGAGCCATGCTGTCGGAATGGTCGTTCCAGATGTTGATCGGCGCGCCGATCGCGCGGTTGCCGATGGTCATCACGATCGGCAGCCGCAGCCCCGAGGCGTTGTAGACCGCCTCCGCCATGAACAGCAGGCCCTGGCTGCTGGTGGCGGTGTAGCTGCGTGCGCCGGACGTCGCGGAGCCGATCATCACGCTGAGCGACGCGAACTCGGATTCAACGTTCAGCAGCCGGGTCGCGGGCAGTTTGCCCGCCTGCACCAGCGCCGCGAGGCCCTCGACAATGTGCGTCTGCGGCGTGATGGGATAGCAACTGACCACGCCCGGCCGACAGAGCGCGACCGCCTCGGCGATCGCCTGCGATCCTTCCATCTGTTTCAGCATGCCGCACCCTTCCCGATCACGGCCGGCGCCGCGGCGGCGAGTCGCTCGTAGGCCGCCTGCGACGCGCGCACGTTTGCTTCACCCATCGATCCCGGAAACCGCTCGCGAATCGCGTCCGCGAGCGACTCGATTTTCACGATCCGCGTCAGCGCGACGAATCCGCCCAGCAGCACGATGTTCGGCGTCGGGCGGCGCAGGTGCTCGAGTGCCAGCACCGTCGCGGGCAAGGTGCGCGCCCGGCCGACGGCGACGCGCGCCGCCGCGCCGTGCAGACTCGCGTCGTCCGCGGGATGTTCGCTGTTGATCAGCAGCCAGCCGTCGGGCTTCAGGCCGTCGAGCAGGGCCGCGTCGGACAAGAGGCTTGCGTCCTGAATGATGAGCGCATCAGGGTCCATGATCGGCTCGCGCAGGCGGATCGGCCGCTGATCGATGCGGCAGAACGCCATCACCGGCGCGCCCATGCGCTCCGAGCCGAAGGCCGGAAAAGCCTGCGCGTGCAGTCCGTCGCGAAAAGCGGCCACCGACAGGACTTCGGCGGCGGTGACCGCCCCCTGCCCGCCGCGCCCGTGTATTCGTATCTGGAACATCCGCCCACCTCGCGCGATTTCACGCCGCGCCGCGGAAAAAGCCGCACCCGGCGCCGAACAACCACCCGAATCTGCGAACGGTCTCGGACGGCGTCGTTGCGACAGTGGAGAATGGGCAATTCATGTGCCGCGGAATGCGGCCGAATCGTACTGAAAAGATGCGATACGCGAGCGAATCGGACCTGCGCGGCTACGTAACCGCCTGGGTCTTCATGTGCATGCGGAACGAATCCAGCACTTTTGCGAAGCGCGGCGTCTGGCGCACCGGCTCAAACCCGAAGCGCTCCTGGTCACGCGGCGCCTGGACCCGCGCCATGCGCTTCCAGCCGCGGTTCATCCCCAGCACGAACAGCGACGTGGTCAGCGACCGCGTGCGCACAAAGGTGCGCACGGCGCGCTTGATCACCCACGGCTCGTTGGCCGCGGCGTGCCGAAGTTCGTAAATCGCCTCGTCCAGGTCGCGAGGGCTCATGTTGCGCGGCTGATAGACCGTCTCGGTGAACGTGTAGCGCTCCCAGTCCTCGGGGAAGTTCGTCGCCAGCAGGCGCCCTTCGCGCTGGTAGCGGTCGAACATCTTGGTACCGGGCAGAGGCGTCAGGTTCGTCACCTGAATGATGTCGAGTCCGAGCTGCACCGCCTGCAGAGCGGTCTCGGCGACGGTGTCGGGCGTGTCCTGATCGGCGCCGATGATGAACCCGCCGAACACCGCGACGCCCGCGCGATGGAAGCCGTCGACCAGTTCTTTGTAGCGGTCGAGATTGTTGCGGTTGATGCCCTTGTGATATTCCTTCAGCGTCTGCTGATTGAACGACTCGAAGCCGATCAGCATGCCGCGGCAGCCGGCCTTGTACGCCAGCCGCATCCCCTCGTCGTCCTCGCCCATGTTGAGCGTAGTCTGGCTGAACCACAGGCGCTTCTTGCCGTGCTTGGCGATCGCACGCAACAGTTCCTTGGCCCACTCCGCGTGCCGCGGACCGACGCCGAAGAAATTGTCGTCGACGACGAAGATGAACTTGCGCGAGGTTTCGTTCCACTCGCGGAGGATGTCGCTGATGCGGCGGCGGCGGATGGTCGGACCGTTGAACTCGGTGACAGAGCAGTACTCGCAGCCGACGGGGCAGCCGCGCGACGTCTGAATCGCCGACACGTCGTAGCGCCCGTTGATCGGATTCAGCCCCTGCGCCGCGCGGCCGAAACCCGTCGATTCGAGATCGTCGAGTTGGCCCGTGTAGCGCGGCTTGAGTTTGCCCGAGGCGGCGTCTTCGATGATCTGCGCCCAGAGCGAATCGCACTCGCCGATCGCGACCGAGTCGACGTGCTTTGCCGTCTCGTCCGGACACGCGGAGGCATGGGGCCCGCCCATCATCGTGATCATGCCGCGCTGCCGGCAGGCGGCGGCGATTTCGTAGGCGCGCGTGGCGCCGCTGGTGTACGACGTGATGCAGACGGCGTCGTAGCGCTCGCGCGTCAGCTTCGATTCGGTGTACGCCGAGCCGAAGCACTCATCGATGATGTCGACGGTGTGCGGCGGCGGCGTGAGGTTGGCCAGCACCTGAAGGCCGAGCTGCGGAATGTAGGTTCCGACCGTGTGATAGCCCTGGGTTCGACGACTGATGGGATTCACGAGAGCGATGCGCACAGTGGCTCCTTTGCTGGCGCAGCCGCACCGGCGCGAAGGCCGACCGCGGCAATGGTTGCGAAGTATAGCGGTGAATCGACGTTACGACGCGATCTCGCGGGAGAGGCGCGGGAGCAGCGCCGAATCTCATTCGCGCGGCGTGCCGTATCCGCCGCCGCCGGGCGTCTCGATGCGTAGCACCCCGTGCGCGGAAACCGTGAGCTGCGCCGCCCAGCCGAGTGTGGTTTCCACACCCGCTCGAATCAGCGTGTTTCGGCCGCACTGACCAGGCAACCCGCCGGCGAGCCCGAAAGGCGGGCGAGTGCGGCGCTGCGTGAGCAGCGACACATGCAGCGGCGCGAGAAATTCGAGTTCGCGAATGATGCCGTCTCCGCCGCGCCAGCGCCCGGCGCCGCCGGACCCGCGACGGATCGCGAATTTCCGCACGCGCACCGGATAGCGTGCCTCGAGCACTTCCGGATCGGTGAGTCGCGTATTCGTCATGTGTACGTGAACGGCGTCTGCGCCGGGAAAACCCGGCCCCGCGCCCGCGCCGCCGCCGATCGTCTCGTAGTAGCCGAACTCGTCATTTCCGAAGGCCAGGTTGTTCATCGTTCCCTGGCTCGCGGCCGCCGCGCCGAGCGCGCCGAGGATGCAATCGACGATGCGCTGCGAGGTCTCGACGTTGCCGCCGACCACGGCCGGGCACTGGTCGGGGTCAGGGTGCGGCAGCGGATTGAGCAAGCTGCCCGTGGGAATGCGCAGCCGCGCCACGCGCAGCAGACCCGCGTTCAGCGGAATGTCGCGCTGCACCAGACAGCGCAGGCAATAGAGCACGGCGCTGGCCACGATCGCGGGCGTCGCGTTGAGATTCCCGGGCAGCACGTCGCCGGAGCCCGCAAAGTCAAACTCGATGACGTCCGCGCTGCGCCGGGCGCACACGCGAATGGGCGCACCGTCGTCGAGCGCGTCCTCGAACTCGAATTCGTCCGCGGGCAGCGCGCGCAGCGCCGCGAGCAACTGCTGCTGGGCCTGCGCGTGCAGTCGCTCGGTCGCGTCGCGCAGCGCAGCCGGGCCGTATAGCGCCAGCAGATCGCGCAGGCGCTGCGCTCCGCGGTGGTTCGCTGCCAGTTGCGCGCGAATGTCGGCGAGATTCTCTTCGACGGCGCGGGAGGGATACGCCCCGCCCGTCAGCGCCGCGCGCAGCGCAGCTTCATCGAAATCAACCGCGTCTCCTGCGCCGACGCCGCTGCGCGCGCTCAGCCGCAGCAGCCGGATGCGCACGCCCTCCTCCGCGAGCGTGCGGCTCGCCGCGGGCATCGAGCCCGGCACGATTCCGCCGATCTCGGCGTGATGGGCGCGATTCGCCACCAGAAACGCGCAGCGTCCCTGCGCGTCAAACACCGGCGTCACGACGGTCAGGTCCGGCAGGTGGCTGCCGCCCAGAAACGGGTCGTTCGTGAGATAGGACTCGCCGGGTCGCAGGGCCTCGCCCCGCGCGCGCAACTCGGCAAGCACGCCTTGCACGCTGGCGCTCATCGCTCCCAGATGCACCGGCACATGCGGAGCGTGCGCGATGAGATCGCCGTTCGAATCACACACCGCGCAGGAGAAATCGAGCCGCTCCTTCACGTTCGTTGAGGTCGCCGTCCGACGCAGCACGGCGCCCATCTGCTCGGCGGCCGCGGAAATCTGCAGCGCCTGCAACTCGAGCTGTGCCGCGCCGCTCGCGGCGGGCTCCGCCGTCGCCTCCGCGGTGAGGTGCAGTGAACCGTCCGCGGCGCGCTGCGCCGTCCAGCCGCGCTCGAGCCACACGCTCGTCTCCGGCTCGATCAACAGCGCGGGGCCGGCAATGCAGGCCCCGGTTGGCAGCTCGCGCGCGCGATACTCGGGCACCGCGCGCAGCGCACCAGCCAGCCAGGCTTCGCGCGTGCGCGCCGGGGAGGCTGCGACGGTCGCCGGCGCCTGCGCGGTCGGCGTGATGGGGCGCTCGCGCGTCCGCGCCTCGACGCGCACGCTGCGCACTTCCACGGCTCGCTCGGCATGAGCGAAACCGAAGACCAGCGCGTGCGCCTCGTGAAACGCGCGCACCCAATCCGCTTCGAGCCGCGCTTCGACCGCGAGCGTGGACTCCTGCCCGCGGTAGCGCATCTCGAGCCAGCGACCCGGATCATCAAGCGACTCGGGCGCGACCTGGAACTCCGCCGTCAGTTCCGCGCCGGCCTGCACCTCCAGGCGCTGCAGCAGCGCCTCGAGCGCGGGGCGCTGCGTCTGCGGGTCGAGGCCGGCGCTGGCGGTCACGACCCGGCTCAGCCGCGAACCGCCGATGCCGTAGGCGCTCAGCACGCTCGCCATCGCGGGCACGCAAACGCGCCGCATTCCGAGTTGCCGCGCCACGCCGCACGCGTGCTGTCCCCCAGCGCCGCCGAAGCTGACCAGGCTGTGCATGGCTGGGTCATGGCCGCGGAGCAGCGACACGCGGCGGATCGCAGCCGCGACGTGGGCGTCGGCGATTGCGACCAGCGCCTCCGCAAGTTGCGCATGCGTGCGAAGCTCGGGACGCGCATCGCCAAGCCGCGCCAGGCACGCATCCGCCGCGCTCTGCGCCGCGGCTTCGTCCAGCGGAAACGGAAAATGCGCGGCGTCGATTCTCCCCAGCAGCAGGTTGGCATCGGTGAGCGTGAGCGGGCCGCCGCGCGCGTAGCACGCCGGTCCGGGGTCGACGCCCGCGCTGCGCGGGCCGACGGTGAGCTGAAAGCCGTCGAACTCGCAGACGCTGCCGCCGCCCGCGGCCACGGTTTCGATGGCCAGCGCCGGCGTGAACATGCGCAACATGCCGCCGGTGGCGCGGTCTTCGAGATCGACGTGCTCGCGGCGTTCGAGTTCGCCGCCGAAACGGCAGACATCGGTGCTCGTGCCGCCCATGTCGAGCCCGATCACGGGCGTGAGCTGATGCGTGAGCGCGACGCGCGCCACGCCGACCGCGCCGCCCGCCGGCCCCGAAAGCACGCTGTCCTTGGCGACGAAGGCCTGCGCCGGCTGAAGCCCGCCGGTGCTGGCCATCACCAGCAGGCGACCGCCGCGCTCGCGGTCGAGACCTCTTTCCAGACGCGTGAGGTAATCGCGCAGCGCCGGCTGCAAATAGGCATCGATCACCGCCGCCTGACCGCGCGCGATCAGCCCCTGCAGCGGGGCGATCTCGGCGGAGAGCGCGACGAACGTGAATCCCGCGCCGCGCGCCACCCGCGCCAGCGCGGTTTCGTGCGCCGCGTTGCGATAGCTGTTCAGCAACACGATCGCGGCGGCCGAAAAACCCTCGCGCCGCAGGGCGTCGAGATCGGCCGCGACCGCAGACTCGTCAAGCGCGGCCAGGACGGTCCCGTCGGCCGCGATGCGCTCGTCCGCCTCGAGCACGCGTTCAAAGAGAGGCGCGGCTTTGCGCACGTGCAGATCGAACAGCCGCGGCCGATCCTGATACCCGATCCGCAGTGCGTCGCCGAAGCCGCGCGTGGTGACGAGCAGCACGCGCGCCCCGCGGCGCTCGAGCAGAGCATTGGTGCCGCGCGTCGTCCCCAGCCGCAGCTCGACATCCGCCAGGGATTCGCGCAATCCGCGACCCAGCAACCAGCGCGCGCCGCAGAGTGGCGCTTCCAGGCCGCACTCGAGGTCATAGGGCGTGCCGGGCGATGGAGCGCTCGCGAGCGGCGGATCGATCCGCAGCCGCCCGCGCGCCGCGTCGAACTCGACGACGCGCCGCGCAAGCGGCGGGCCGCTCCTCGGATCCGTGCCGGGGCGGTCGGCGCCGTCGGCGTGTGCCTCGCGGATGCCGAGATGCCAGTTCCATCCGACAAAGAAGTCCGGCGGGTCGCTGCGGCGGCGTTCGTCGACAATGACGTCGGCGGTTGATCCCGACCCGACGCGACCGACGTAGCGGCCGCTACTCAAGAGCTTGTGGACGCGCAGCGCTGCGCCCACATCAGGCAGGATGCAATCGGTGAACGTGCCGCCGACGTCCACCCACACTTCGATTCGCCCGCCAGCACGCATGATCGCAGCCTACCGCGCCGCTTGCATTCCGCCGTCGTCCGCGCTATTATGTAAGTGAGGACTTACACAAAGAGACGACGATGCCACGCACCAGCCGAATCGCCGAACGCCGCGCCGCTCTGCTGCCGGTCGTGGCGCGCACCTTCGCCGAGCTCGGCTATCGACGCGCCACCACGGCGCAGCTCGCCGAGCGCTGCGGCGTGCAGGAGACGATTCTGTACCGCCTCTGGCCCGACAAGCGCCGCATGTTCATCGCCTCGATCGAGTACGTGTACGCGCTGACGGAGCTGACCTGGCGTCGTCTGCTCGACGCGCCCGACGCCGAAACGGCGCCGGCGGCGGCGCGTATCCTGGACTATGAGGCGGTGCACCTGGGCGAGTTCGGCCACTATCGCATCGTCTTCGCCGGTCTCAACGAGACCGACGATCCGGAGATCCGCGCCGCGCTGCGCCGCATGTATACGCGCTTCGCCGAGCTGATTCACGCGCGGCTGCCGGGCGCCGCACGGCGTGCGAGTCGCGCGCCCGCGACGGGCGCGCTGCTGGCGTGGGCGGTCATCGGGCTGGGCACGGTCGCCAACATCACGCGCGAGCTCGGACTGCTCTCGGCCGACGAGCGCCGCCGTCTGCTGACGGAAATCGGTCATCGCCTGTTGGAGTGATTTTTGTACGCTCAATGTGTAAGTGTTTACTTTCAGAAAGGAGACGCTCATGAAACTCATCACCGCCGCTCGAACCTTCGTCCCACTCGCGTCGCTGGCCGTTGCGCTGGCGCTCGCGATGGGCGGCTGCGCGCCGATTCAGGACCCGGCGGCCCGCGCGCAGTTCGTCAAATCGTTTCCGACCGCAAAGGTCACCATTCTCCCGGCGTGCGTGCGAACCAGCGCCGCAACCCACACGTTCGACCCCGCCGCGGCCGAGGCCCTGGCCGAGGCCTGGCGCGCTCACGGCGGCAGCGCGAGCGTCGGCGAAGCCCAGGTCGCCCTGACCGGCGTGTGGCACATGAATCAGCAACAGGTGATGCGCGACAGCGCTGCCGCGTTCGGCGAGTTCGTGAAGGCCCATCCGTTCGACACCGAGTACGCCCTGCTGCCCGAGTACCTCGTCGGTCGCAGCGAGGTGATCGGCATTCACGCCTACGTCGTCGATCGGCAGGGCAAATTGGCGTTCCTGCTGGGCTACAACTCGCACCAGAAGGTCTTCTCGCAGGTCAAGCCGAAGAACGGGGCCGACGCCACAACCGTGCTGGTGAACGCGTTCAAGGAGGAGCTGCCGCCGCGCGACGAGTGAACCACAAGGGCGCTGCTGGCGCTGGTGCTACTGGCTCGCCAGCGCCAGCACGCGTGCGTACATCGCTTCGGCGTCGGGTGCGTCGCAATCCACCCATGTGAGTTCGGCGAATCGCCGCAGCCAGCTTCGCTGGTGCTTGGCCAGACGGCGCGAATTGATCTTGATGCGCTCGATAGCGTCGTCCAGTGTGCGACGGCCGTCGAAATGGGTGAAAAGCTCGGCGTAGCCCACCGCCTGCGACGCCTGACGGCTGACGCCGCGCGGATCACTCCAGATGCGCCGCGCCTCGTCCACCAGGCCCGCATCGATCATCCGGCGGACGCGCTCGTTAATGCGGCGATTCGCGGCCTCGCGCTCGCGGCGCAGCCCGATCAGCCGCCAGCGCCAGTCGGGTCGGCGCAGGCGCCCGCGCTCCCACTCCTGTTGCAGGCTGCTGATCGGCCGGCCGGTGAGCCGCAGCACCTCCAGCGCGCGCTCGACCCGTCGCAGGTCGTTGGGGTGGATGCGCGCCGCGGCCTGCGGGTCGGCGGCGGCAAGCTGCGCGTGCAGCGCTTCGACGCCGTGCTGAGCTGCCTCTGCGCGAATTTCCTCTCGCAGTTGAGCGTCAGCCCCCGGACCGTCAAAGAGCCCCTCGTAGAACGCCTTGAAGTAGAGGACCGTGCCCCCGGCAACGATCGCGGGCCGTCCCCGGGCGTGAATGCCGGCGATGGCTTCGTCCGCCAGCCGCACGAACTGCGCCGCGCTGAACGATTCCCAGGCGTCGACGACGTCGATCAGATGGTGCGGAGTCGCCGCGCGCGCGGCGGGCGACGGCTTGGCGGTGCCGATGTCAAGCCCGCGATAGACCTTCATCGAGTCGACGCTTACGAGCTCGCCGCCGAGCTGCTCGGCCAGCCGACGCGCCGTCTCGCTCTTGCCAGACGCCGTGCAACCCAGGATGGCGATGACCCGATTTTCCATTCGGCCTTGCGTTTCGCGTGGGCTCGGACGAGTCCAGGATTCGTCGCCCGGCGTCGGGCGAACTTTTCATGGACACGCACCGAACGCGCGGGTAAATATCCCGTATGACGCCCCGGCTTTCCACGCGCATCGGGCGAGTGGCGCCCTCGGCCACGCTCGCCGTCACGGATAAAGCGCGCCGCCTGCGTGCCGCCGGGGTCGACGTCGTCTCCTTCGGCGCGGGCGAACCCGACTTCGATACGCCGCCGCACATTCGCTCCGCCGCGGAGCGGGCCATCGAGGCGGGCGACACGAAGTATGTCGTGCCCGCGGCCGGGCGGAGCGAGCTGCGCAGCGCGATCTGCGAATACTTGCGCACGCATTGCGGGCTCGAATACGCTCCGGACCAGATCGGGGCCACCGTCGGCGCGAAAGAAGCGCTCTACGAAGCGTTCTCGGTGCTGCTCAACCCCGGCGACGAAGTGCTCATCCCCGCACCTTACTGGGTGAGCTATCCGGACCAGGTGGCGCTGGCCGACGGCGTGCCGGTCTTTCTCGATACGCTGGCGACCGACTGCAAACTGACCGCCGATGCGCTGCGCCGCGCCATCACGCCGCGCACGCGGGCGCTCGTGCTCAACAGCCCATGCAATCCCACCGGCGTGGTCTACTCGCGGGAGGAGTTCGCAGCACTCGCCGACGTCCTGCGCAACACCGACGTGCTGGTGATCAGCGACGAGATCTACCACCGGCTCGTGTTCAACGGCGAGACCGCGGTCAGCTTCGCCGCGCTGCCGGGCATGCTCGAACGCACGATCACGGTGAACGGCGTCAGCAAGAGCTACGCCATGACGGGCTGGCGACTGGGATTCGCGGCCGGTCCGCGCTGGTTCGCCGGGGCGCTCGGCCGGCTTCAGGGGCAATCCAACAGCGGCGTGGCCGGTTTCGTGCAGACGGCCGCAACCGTCGCGCTCACCGGCGATCAGACTTGCGTCGCCGAGATGCGCACCGCCTACGCCCGCCGCGCACAGTTGATGCTGAGCGGGCTGCGGGCGATACCCGGGCTGCGTTGTCTGGCGCCGGAGGGCGCGTTCTATTGCTTTGCCCGCATCGACGAACTGTACGAGCGGCTGGCGGTGCGCGACGCGGACGCCTTCGCCGAAGCCGTGCTGGATCGCGCGGCGGTGGCGATTGTCTCGGGCACGCCGTTCGGCGCGCCGCATCACGTGCGGCTCAGCTTTGCGACCAGCGACGAGCGAATCCGCGAGGGGCTTTCGCGTCTTCAGGCCCTGCTGGGCTAGCGCGAATTCACTTCCCCTCGCGCAGGGGCCCGCCCGCATCAATCTCAACCGTTCCCCGCGCCGCGCGCAGCAGCAACGGTCGATTCAACACCAGCGGCGTCATCGGCCAGACATGCCCAAATTCGTGCGTCACCGCGACCGGTATGTTGCGGCGGGGCAGGTGGTATTCAAGCAGCGCGACGAGCGCTGCCGTCTCGTCGGTCCGCTCTTTCCCGCGAAAGTCGCCGACCAGCACACCCCCGACGCGCTCCAGCCAACCCGCCAGCTTCAGTGTCGCGAGGTAGCGATCGAGTCGGTATGGCTCCTCGTTGACATCCTCGAGCGCCAGCCACCTGTCGCGGATCGCGATGCCGCGCCCCAGCGCGCCCGTAGCCATCGCGGCGAGCACGCTCAGGCAGCCGCCCACAAGCCGAACCGGCCCGTTGCGCGCCGCCCCCGCGACCAGCCTCGCGCGGATCACGCCGTTGCCGGGCAGATCGCCGAAACCCGCGCCGTCGCAGACCAGCGCCGCCGTGCGGCGGAAGAAATCATCGAATGCCGCCAGCGCCGCCGCGGGCGGCTGCAGCTTCCAGGCCAGGTAATTCGGGCAGAGCCAGTACACGCCGCGCCCCTGCGCCGCGGCCGCTACGCGATTCACCAGGCTGGTCATCTCGCTGAATCCGAACACCCAGAGCGGCTTCGTGCGCCTCCGCAGCGCATCGAAGCGCAATTGCGGCATGAGCCGCAGGAACCAGCCGCCGCCGCTCGCCGCCACGATCGCGCGCGCGCCGGGGTCGTCGAGCGCCCCCTGCAAGTCGCGGATTCGCGCCGCGTCGTCGCTTCGTCCGCCGCGCTGCGGATCTTCAACGCTTGCGAGCACGCGGCGTGAACAGGTAAGTCGCACGCGGTCGCCCAGCGCGCCGCGCACGCGCGCGACGTATTCGTCGACCGTCGCACAGCCCAGCCGCGGCAGGTCCTTGGCCAGCGGATTGGCATGGGCCAGAAGATGGACGCGCGGCAGCTCCGCTCTACGCATGCGACCTCCGTGTTAGGGCTTCGGACGCGCGCGGCGAGCGCGACGCAGCAGCAACGGCGCCGCAATCGCCACGAGTCCCAGTGCTGCGCCGCAGCGCAGGTATTCGCGCATCGGGTCGCCGCTATCGCGAAAGCCGTGCAGCGGCGCGAGGCGCTGAAAAAATTTGTCCGTTGAATCCAGGGGTTCGAACTGATGACCGATGTACCCGTGGCTTGCCAGCAGCAGCGCGAGCCACGCAATCAGCGCCGGCCGCCGCCAATCGCGAATCGCCGCATCAAACGCAGCAATCGCCAGCACGATCGCCGCCGGAACCAGCGGCAGCAGCAGCCGCGCTTTGTCCGGCCCGCCGAACGCCAGCGGAACGCCGCACGCCAGCAGAATGGCAAACGGCCACAGCCGGCGCAGCGTGTCGGGCAGCGCATGCGCCGCGGCCAGCGCCACCAGCGGAATCGCTCCCAGGCCTACGGCCAACTCGACCGGCAGCAGCGACCAGAATTGCGCGCTGCGAAGCTGCGCCGCGGCGACCTCGGCCAGCGCCGCCACGCTCGAGTAAGAGTTCACCGGAGTAATAAATGCGCGCAGCGCCGCCAGCAGCACCAGCGGTAGCGCCAGCACCGCCCCGGCCCAGACGCGCTCCTGCCCCGTGCGCAATCGAGTTGCCTGCCAGCGCAGCGCGATCAGCGCCGGAATCGCGGCGAGGATCGTCTCGCGCTGAAACACGCCGGCGCAGAGCACGCCCAGCGTGAGCCACGGCTTGCCCAGCGCGGTCAGCAGCAGCGCCGCCAGCAGCAGCGTCTGTGCGAAATAGTCGACGTACGCCGGCGAGTAGTAGGCGAATTTCAGCGTCCAGAACAAACCCGCGTAAAGCGCTCCGCCCAGCGCCGCCGCGGAGACGGGCAACCGCAACGCCCGGAGCAGCGCGTAAAGCAGCAACAGCGACGCGAACGTCGCCGGCAGCGTGAGCATGCGGAAGTTTGCGATGAGCTGCGCGTTGTCGGAACGCGGCAGCGCCCCCGCCAGCCACGGCGTCAGCGGTCGCCAGCAATACGGCGCCGTGTGCGCCAGCTCGTGCAATTCCGGCAGTGACAGCGCCATTGCACCATAGAACAGCCCGTCAGAGTCAAAACCCGCGTTGCGCGGCGTGAGCGGTGTGGCGGCGTAGATTCCCAGCACCAGCGCCGCAGCGCCCGCGACCACCAGCGCCGCTTCGCGCGCGTCGATTCGCATGGCGTGCCCGCCGAACGCCGCAGGGCCTAGTCCAGCCAGTCCTTGTCCTTGAGTTTGCGCGGCAGATAGGTCTCGGTGATGAACTTGAAGTTCTTGCTGCTGAACGCTTCCAGCTCCAGCTTTACGCCGACGGACTCCATGTGCTTGATTTCCTTTTGCCATTCGCGGCTCTGGAACCACGGATACTCGCGGATCTCCCGTGCGCGGCGGCGATCCTCTTCGGTGAGCGGCATCGGAATCTGCCGGGGCACGTCAAATTTCTCGGCGTCGAAGCTGCTCATGCCCAGGAAACGCGCCGCCGGAATCGCCATGCGCTGGCTCTCGAACGCCAGGTTGATCGAGCCCTGCTTGACGACGCTGTAGATGTAGTAGCCCCAGGGGTCGTTATCGACCAGCACGTAGAGCGGCAGCTTCAACTCGTTGTGCATGCGATAGCACAATCTGCGCACGCCGCGCGGCGGTTGTCCGCCGCCGTGGATGATCATGCAGTTGTGCTTTTCCCAGAATCGGTCCTGGTTGAAGCGGTTCCAGACCGCGCCTTTTTCGATCAGCAGGATGAACTGCGCCTTGACCTTCTTGAATTGAATCACATCGGCCTCGACGATGCTCGGCACGCCCCAGCCGCCCGAGCCCATCGCGGTCAGGTCGATGTCGTTTCCGTTGTCCACGACCGTCAGCGGGCCCACCATGTTGCCCTTGATTTCGGCGTGCACGCCGAGCTCTTCGCGCAGCGCCTGCACGGTGACCTCGATGTCCTCGAGAATCGGGTCGCTCTCCGACTGCTCGAAGAAGATCAGCTCCTTGCCGGTCTTGATGGGAATCTTCAGGTGGTAGAAGACGTCGCGCAGGCTGGTCGAGATGTTCTCGTCGATCAGCCGCTTGCAGACCTCCGCCACGCGCACCGTCTGCATGAATTTCTTGGCCTGCGAGCCCTCGCCGCCTCGGCGGCCCAGCAGACTGAAGAACGAGCGGCGTTGCGTGCCGTCGAGCAGCTCGATGATGCCGCGTTTTTCGTTGAAGCGCACATTGCCCAGTGTCCGGGCCGGAATGTCGACGAACGGGTCGCTGCGTTTTCGAACCTGCGTCACCACGCCGCGCGCCATGCGCTGAATGCGCTCCGCCGCCGCCGCCCGATCCTTCCCGCTCGCCGGCTTGCCTGCCGCCGCCTTCCTGGCCATCGCTCCCTCCCTGGCAAATCGCGGCGTGTGCGACGAATCGCCTTGGCCGGCACCCCGCGCGCTCGCTACTGTAATGCACCCTGTCCGCTCCGGCGGGCGACGTGCCGCCGAATTGTCCGCGGACGTTTCAGCATGCGAAAGGCGCGCCGATGTCGTTGCCCCATCTGACCGAGGAGCAGGTCCGCACCTGGTCCAACGAACAGAAGGACCGCTGGTGGCTCGAGAATGTCTTCCGCGGCAATATGCCCCAGCTCACGCTGCGCGCCGCCATCACCGGCTTCCTGCTGGGCGGCATCCTCTCGGCCACCAACCTCTACGTCGGCGCCAAAACCGGTTGGACGCTCGGCGTCGGCCTGACCTCCGTCATCCTGGCCTTCGCCCTGTTCCGCGCGCTCTCGCGCGTCGGCCTGGCGCGCGACATGACGATCCTCGAAAACAACTGCATGCAGTCCATCGCCACCGCCGCCGGCTACATGACCGGACCGCTCATCTCCGGCATGGCGGCGTACATGTGGGTGCTCAACCAGCCCATGACCTGGTGGCAGATGCTCAGCTTCAACGTCGTGCTGAGCGTGCTCGGCGTGCTCGTCGCCTTCCCCCTGAAGCGCCGCTTCATCAACCACGAGCAGCAACCCTTCCCTGAAGGCCGGGCCTGCGGCGTCGTGCTGCACACGCTCTACACCTCCGCCGCCGCGATCGGTCTGTTCAAGGCCAAAGCCCTGCTGATCACCGCACTGCTGGCCGCCACGATCGAGTTTCTAAAAACCGCCGCCTTTCTGAAGGCGATCCACGCCTGCTACTGGATGATGAGCACCTGGAACAGTTGGAAGGACACGCTCGTCGCCTTCAAGGGCAAGCTCGTCGCGACCTGGCACCTGCCCGAGAACCTCTCCGGTCTGTACACCTGGCTCGGCAAGTACGGCTGGGAACCCAAGATCGCGGGCGTCTCGTTCCAGCAGCTCGCGCTGAACCCGTCGCTCGATCTCGCGATGATGGGCGCCGGCGGGCTGATGGGTTTCCGCGTTGCGCTCAGCATGCTCATCGGCATGCTCGTCAACTTCGCGGTCCTCGCGCCGTGGATGATCTCCATCGGCGAGATTCAGCCCAAGTCGATCAACGCCGAGACCGGCGAGCAGATCTTCGGCCGCGCCCACATCCTCAACAACTGGTCCCTGTGGTGGGGCATCGTGATGATGGTCGCGGCGTCGCTGGTGGCGCTGTTCGCGCGCCCCGAGGTGTTCGTCGAGGCCTTTCGCTCGCTGCTGCCCAAGCGCGGCGAACCCAAAGGCAAGGACCCGCTGGCGCACATCGAGCTGCCGCTGTGGATCTCGATCGTCGGCATCCCCATCGTCGGCGCCGTCGGCGTCTGGATGGCGCACGACTGGTTCGGCGTAAGCTGGATCTTCGGCGCCACCGCCATCCCGCTCATCATCTTTCTGACGCTGATCGCGGCTTCGAGCACCGCCATGACCGGCATCACGCCCACCGGCTCGCTCTCCAAGATTCCGCAGTTCCTGTTCGGCGCGCTCGACCCCAAGCACCCGCCGACCAACCTGATGACCGGCGTGATGTGCGTCGAGGTCGCATCCAACGCCTCGAACCTGCTGATGGACATCAAGCCCGGATACATGCTCGGCGGAAAGCCGCGCCAGCAGGCGATCGGCCACCTGATCGGCATCTTCGCGGGCGCGCTGGCGTCGACGCCGCTGTTCTTCGTGCTGTTCATGTCCGACTACAACCCCGAGCTCGCGGCCACGAACCCGAACCATGTGCAGGAAATCATGGCGCCCGAAGGCGGGCAGTTCTCGTTCCCGTCGGCCGTGCAATGGAAAGGCGTGTCCGATCTGGTGACGTCGATCTTCGGCGGCGCAGAACAGCGCAACCTGCTGACCCCGTCGATCCAGATTTCGATGTTCGCGGCGCTGTTCGTCGCCATCGCGCTCGAAATCTGGCGCATCGCCAGCGGCGGGCGCATGCCGATCTCTCCGCTGGCGGTGGGTCTGGGCGTCGTGATTCCGCCCGATTCGACGATGGCGATGTTCCTCGGCGCGGCGTTCTTTGCGTGGATGAGCCGGCGCTACGCGCAGCGCCCCAACACCGCTGGCTGGCGTCTGTGGGTCGACACGCAGGAACCCATCTGCGCCGGCCTGATCGCGGGCGCGGCCCTGACCGGCATCGCGGGCAAATTGGTTGAGGTGTTCCTGCTCGACACGGGGCATTGAGGCGCGCGGGGCCGAGGGAAAGAGGGGTCGAGGGGCCAAGGGAAGAAGGGGTCGAGGGATCGTGTGCCACTGCTCTGTGAGCAGTGTCTTACGGTTCAAGGACAGAATCATCGCCGCCGCGAGCTCGCGGGCGACGACCGGCGTGTGGATCCAGACTGGCGACTACAAGCAATTGCCGAGCAATTGCCCGGACGCAGAGATCGGCGGGCTTGTGATTCGGCAATCGGCGCATTGCCAGGTCTGGATCCCGCACCCTGATCGACGCGCGCTCTCGAAGGGCGACTGGGGACTTCCGAGGTTCGCCGGCGCGCGGCGTTTGAGCGCGGTGCTGCTCTCCTTCGGGTCACTTGGGAAGGCCGCGCAGGCGATTTACGGCGTTTGTTCTACGCAGGAGAATGCATCGATCTCGCGTGGGCCAAAGGGAGTTGAAAGAAGCTGATGCCTGTACTATGGACGAATGAACCGCTGCGTCACAGTGCTCCACGAGTCTGCCGACGTCACCCAAGCTTGGATTGAGGCTTCACTCGGACGGCCGGTGCGCTCCTTGACGACATCGACGCCGCCGGACAGCAACTGGGGCTCGCACATCCGGCTCGAGGTCTTGCTCGCCGGCGAGGAAGCCCCGCTGCGCTTGCACCTGAAGATCGGGTCTGTCACGACCTTTGGCCGCGCCGAGGTGGACTACTACACGCGTGCGTTTGCCGGCCTGACCGACGCACCATTGGTGCGATGCCACCATGCGAATGCAGATGCAACACACTACAACATTCTGCTAGACGACCATTCTCAAACGCATCGCGGTCAGAAAATCATCGAGCCGACACTGGCATATGGCCTCGCTCTCGTTGAAGCAGCCGCGAAGTTGCATGCTCATCAGTGGCCACAGCCACCCCCAACGATCTCAGACGCGGAGCGCATGGTCTCCAGTGCTCGTGCCGGGCAAGGGATGCTCCTAGAGGCGATGAAGGTGGGTTTCACGCCAGCAGAGCGGGCGACTGCAACTCAATTGATCGATCAGAATCCGCTCGCGCGCAACGCGCGGCTTGCTGACCGCGAAGGCTTCACGTGGACCCACGGCGACTTGAATCCAACCAACATCCTCGCACCGATCAAGGGTGACGGACCGATCTACCTGATCGATCATCAGCCCTTTGCAAGTTCAGGGTCGCCGCCATGGCTCGGCATACGCGATCTGGCGTACGCCATAGTCGTCTGGTGGCCCATTGAGCTCCGCCGCCGGTGGGAGCGAGTCCTCGTGGAGCACTGGCATGCGACGCTTGTTTCGCGCGGCGTCGAAGATTACTCGTTGGAAAAGGCGTGGCATGACTGGCAGTTCTGCGGAGTTCAAGAGATCAACGTGCCTGCCGACTGGTGCTCTAACCCCGAAGACGCATCCAACATGCGAGGGTTGTGGGAGGCTCAACTGCGCCGAATACTCGCATTCGCCGAGGATCATGCTTGAGAAACAGGCACCGACACAAACGCCCACGGGAGAGCTCGTGGGCGTTCGCACTTCAATCGGTGTGGCAGTACGCCAGTTGAACTATTTGCGGAAGGAATTACGGGCCTGGGAGCCCGGAATACGGCTTTTGCTAATCGCGTAGTCGTAGAAAAGTGATCCCCGCTCGACTCGCGCCGACCGCTGCAGTCACCACCGGCTCTTTCTTCTGGCGGGGTTGTAGGGGCGGTCGCCCCGGCATCAATGCTAGGCGGTCCGTGCAAGCATGGCCTTCAGCGCCCCAACGATCGCACCGACGTCTGCCGGGGACCATTCCTTGTATTGCTTGTCCGCGAGAAGCGGATACGTCTCGATGATGATCCTCTTGTCGGACGAATCGCCCACGATCAGCGGCAGGGCACAGGTGATGCCCGACGTGATCTCCTTGTTCAGCACGGCGTTCATCTCTTTGGCGGGCCACTTCTTCGCCATGAATGCAGCGCTGAGTACGACGATGACGAACTTCGACTTGGCCAGGCCGTCGTTGATTTCCTTGGTAACGCTGTCACCCCAGCCGATTTTTTCTGCGTCAAGCCACACACGTACCCCTGCGGCACTTAGGGCCTTGGCGAGCGGGTCAACTACAGCCGTCTTGTCCTCGCTAGCGTGGCAGATAAACACATCGTGTTCCATTTGGACTCCTCCGCCGACACCGGCGTCAACTTCACCGAGCAGAAGACCCAAGCGCCTGCGCATTGCAAGATAGCGGCTGTCCTGCTCGCCTCGGACCTGCTTCAAGTAGGCGAGCTTGCCTTGGATTACCCGCTCGTACACGCGATCCGAGGCGCCACCCGGTCGGTGCTTGGAATCGTACTTCTCAAGAAACTCGGCTTGTGCTTTGTCGTATCCGTGCCTGCCCCAAGCGTGAAGCATCGCACGTATTTGACTGACAAAAGCGCGTCGCACGTTCGGTCGACGGTTTACGACGAGGCCCGTCACTTCCTGCCGGGTCAGCTTGTCCTGAAGACGTACCTTCTCTGGATTTACTTGGAAGCCGTTGGCTTCAATGACCTGTCGCAGTGCGGAGCCCACAGCTGCATTCGTTCCTTCGCCGAGCAGGGTCGCGATGTCCGCCGGAAAATCCTTCTTGTTCGTAGAGAATGTAATGTCGTCGGCATATCGCGTGTACTTGCAACCATGAGACTCAGCGAGTCGGCGCAGTTCCCCATCCAAGCGCGCACATATCATATTCGATACCACCGGAGACGTGGGTGCCCCCTGTGGGAGAACCTGCCTGTGGCAGCAGAGTTGCGCGATGGCCGTAGCCGCTCGCTTACCGAGCAGGTACGGCTTGCCCATCAGCATGCCCCTTACACGGCCAAAGTGGATTGAAGGAAAAAAATCCTTGAGGTCAATGTTCAACACCCATCGAGATCTCGTGTGTGCCGCCGCATTGGTGACGATGCTCTTGCCCGGTGAGAAACCATGCGCGGCCGAGCGTCGCTGAGCCACGAGCTCCAGAACGTAGGCTAGCTTGCGCTGCAGAATCTTGTGGGTTTTCCGAGGCGCGTCGATCGTCCGAATTCCGCCACTTCGTTTCCGAATCGACCACGTGCTATACCGCTTTCCTTCAGGCTTGCGCCAGATGGCATAGGTCAACTGAGTCTCGCGGACCTCAAGGAGATCGGCGACATCGGCGACTGATTGGAGTACCCGAAACGCAGCTTTGATGTCGTCGTCCGATTTGGCGAGCGTTGGCGATAGAGGTGGTGGTTTGGAAGGAGGTCCGTCGCTCATTGTCGCTATTCGAACGCCAGGCACATGGACATGTACATGAACCCGTCGCCGATGCACCGGACGGGCGCATATGGCGTAAACGACCTGCATAGTGCCGCCGGAACGACGGCATGGGGTTCAATCGCTATCGACGGACCTCCTTCCAAAACACATCATAAAGAGGATTCAGTGAAAAGAGCGCAGGGCTCGTCGCGCACCGGGGGGGCGCCGAGGTCGATGTTCACGTTGATCCACTTGGGGTGGTGGTTCAAACCCGGCCCGTGGTAGTCATGATGACAGGACAAGATTGAACTTTTCCGTAAACAGCGATTGCCCCGGCATTTACCAGAGCCGTCTGAACACCTAAATCGGGGTGACAGAACGCCAGTTGAACTTTTCGTACATGGAATCCGGGCCTGGAGCTCGGAAACGCGGGTTTTGCTGGCCGTGAAACCGTGAAACTCGGACAGGCCGACAAGTCCCGCACGCCTTGCCGATTCTAAGTGGCGCGGTTCCGAAGATTCGCCAGCGTCGCGCCAACCTTCGAGAGGAATTCCTGCATGGGAGCTAGCGGAACCGATGCCTGAAAGTGGCGATCGGCGGAGTTGCGGCGTTGATCCCAAAATGTGAACACGCCGTCATCCGCGGTTGAGAATCGCACGTGCGAGATGGCATTGCGGAGAATGAGCGTCATGAGCGAGCGTTGACTCGCAGGCAGCGCATAAAGCGTTGGCCGCTGGAGATATTCCGAAACGAGATCATAAAGGCGCTGCTCGTCTTGAGGTCCACCTGGGCATCAGAGAGCACCGCAGTCAGCTTCTCAACGCTGTCGGAGGCGCAACGCCGGGTCAGATCATGAGCGCAGTATTTGGCATGGTAATCGGTGCTCATCACTGTGCCTCCTATCAGGCCACAGCGGGTTGCCCGGCACGCAGGACAACGCGGAACGACTCACCATCTTCGATGAGTTCTGGCGACGTACCATTGTGCGCCAACATCCCTTTGATGATCTTTCGCGGCACTCCCATGCCTAAGTGTTCGAGATAGCCATAGTCTCCCATGACATCCTTGAGCAACTGATTTCGGGCGGCGCGACAACCAGTAAGCATGCGGGCCGGGGTAATGCCATTAGGCAAACGGCCAGGCGAAATCACTTCCAAGCGATCCGAATAGATCGTCAGCTCAATGTCCGTAGCCGACAGCATGTAGTCGCGATGCACGAGAGCATTCACAACAGTCTCACGGATCACTTCGTCGGGATAAGCTCGGCGCTCGACGCGCCGTGCGCCGTCTTTGAGCGTGGCGGTCACGGTGGTGTTGCGGCGAACAAAATCGATAGCCTGTTCAACGACGCCGTTTTCAACGACACGCTGTTGCCCGCTGGAAGCTGTCACGAGCGGCGTCAAGGGGCCGCGCAGCTTCGTTCGTTCTTGCGCAGCGTAATCCTTCAGATCGCCGGCAAAGGCTGTGGCGGAAATCCCTGCATGCGGGAGGAATTTATTCGGCGCCGAGCCAAAAAGAAGGACCCCCGCCAGGCTCGGACACGCTTGGCCTGTCGGAGTTTCAACCATCAACTCGGTATTAACGAGCAGATTGGACCACGCGGCGTCGTCTTCGAGTGAAGGAGCATTCTGATTGCGGATTCGCGAGAAGTAAGACGGCCGATTCCGGGCACCTCGCGCAACAGCTTTGCAAGGGCTTCTCGATTTCCGCCCATCGTTACTTCAACGCGAACGCGCCTTTCGAGGGATCGCGTGACTCTTTTGGCCGCTGCTTGAAGGCTTCGGAATTCTTGCGCCTTCAGGTCCTCCCATTCTGCGACCAGATTCCGTCGATGCGAATCGTGCTCGGCAGCCTCGCGGTGGAGTGCGGCGTCCCTGTCCTTGAGGGGTCGGAGTTCCTCGATTTGCCGGCGTAGCTTAATGAACTCCGCACCATCGATCTTGGATTTTTGAAGTTCGCGGAGAATCTTCTCGTAGTCCTGCTGCACAGCCTTCTTGCGCTGATCCCATTCTGCACGTACCGTGACTAGAGCCGAATCGGCGCGATCCAGAGCGGCCGTGACTGCCTGCACGCCGGTGGCGACCTGTGCTTCAAGCGCAGAAAGAATGGGGTCGATCTTGGAAAGAGTCTCACGACCTGGGAGAGCCTCCAGCGCTTTCGTGCTCACAAAGGCGCGGTCGATTGGCAAGACGCGAGTGATCGATCCCACTGCGGCACGAACGGCTTCAACTCGCTCAAGTACTGTCTTGAGAACTTGCTCTTCTCGCACGATGAAACTCTGCTCTTTAAGCCGTTCCTCCAGACCAGCTTCCTGAAAGCGTTTGAGCGTTTCCTCGAGTGCGGGCAGAGACGGTACGTTCAATCACATACGTCCGCTTCGCCGGGTGATGGGAGCGAAGCATGAGGGAGATTTTCGTGCCACTGCGCAGCACATGCTGCACAATCCCGTCATGCATGCGCTGAGCTTCTTCTCCAATCGGTTCAAGACCGAGCACATATCGAAGGCTTTCAATCACGGTGGATTTTCCGGCGCCGCGACCACCGATGAGAGTATTCAAGTTCTCATTAAAGTGGACCGCGGCCTCGTCAAGAAAACCACCTTGCCATGTGAGTGCCAAGAACTCTGAATGGTCTTCGGGTGCAGGATCGCTGGCGAGCCGGATACGGGATTCGGGGTCCAGGAAGGCTTGACGGAGTCCTTCAACTGATACCGACGACATCTTGATCCAGCAGGATGAGCTTGGATCTGCCATGTCTTCAGGAGAGTTCACATCACTAGCATTGATGACCGCAACTTGGCGCGACCGCTTATGCGCTGGGTCTTTGTTCTCCAGAATCTGACGCAGTTCCGGCGGGGCCGAACTAATCGGTCCCGGTAGCGCGCAAGCCATGAGATCGTCGTGGCACCATGCCTGGACGCGTGTTTGCCCGCTCAGTTTCTTGAGCAGTCCCCCGTTGTTAGTGACGTGCGCTGCAACTAGCACACAAACCCACTCACTAGCCTTCTCGAGGAGCTCGGTGCAGTCAAACTTGCCCGTCGGCGATGGACCTTGCTGATTAAACACCTCACACGCGCCAATGTGGCGCTCCAGTTCGGCGAAGTCCTTATCTGGCGCGAAATAGCACAGAAAATGTACGCCATCCTTTGTGACTGCCTCGAACGCCGGAAACACAATGATTCCGGCTGCCTTGGCAGCAGCAGCAAGGGTTTCGCTCTCTTTTACGCGATAGTGGTCGGTGATCGCGATCACCTCGATACCATTGGCGAGGCACGCGGCAACAATCGCGTCGTTGTAAGCCTTTTCGTCAGCGAAATTAGACTGCTTCTGGTGCCGCCCCAGATATGGAAATGGGTTCACTTGGAGGGCGCAGCGGTAGAAGCGTGCGCCGTTCGGCAGGTCTAATGCCTTGGCAAGCGGACCAGTTACCTTCGACATCGTGGCGGCATTGGCGGAAGTGTGTGTCATGCTCCCGTCCCTTCTTGGCGTCCACGATCCGGTGCCTGCTGGTCACCCGATTGTCGATTCACCCACTCGTTGATCTGTTCCTGTCGAAACTTCCAGAGCCGACCAACCTTCAGCGCAGGCAATCCGTTCCGGTCGATTAGTTTGTAGACCGTGTCTCGTTTCACGCCCAGAAAGGCGGCGACCTCGTCGGCTGAGAGCAGGCGCTCAGTCATCGTTGGGTTCCGTTGGCGAGTGGCGGGGATGCCTATGGGAACGAGTTTGGGCCATTGGAGGCGATTCTATTGGACGCGCCGACGGTTGTCGAGCGGAGAATGCTCGGGAGGAGCGCGCCGGGCTTTCCCGCCACCAACCGACAGGAAAGCACCCAGCGGAAAGCGCCGTGTGCGGTGGAAGTCAGGCTGCGTGGGCCTGCTCGTTGGGGGCGTGGAGCGCCGCGATGATCTCGGCGGCGGTCTTCTGGATGCGGTCGAGCGACGCTGCGAGCGTCTGGGTCTCGCCGTTATAGAGCTGGATGTAGTCGCTGGCGGCGGTGCCGGTTTCCAGGCCGATCGCCTGGCACACCACGAAGGCGACGGCCTCGGCCTCGGTTTCACGGACGGTCTTGCTGGCGGGACGGTCGTCGCCGCGATGGAGCAGCTCGTGGGCGAACTCGTGGACGGTCACAGAGAATTCTTGCGCCGGGGCAAGGCCGGACCGGATGCTGATGCGGCCGCCGCGTGAGACTCCGTCTGCGCCGATCGGAAGGTCGTCGTTGTCGATCAGGATGCTGCGCTCTGCAATGACGCTGCGGAGCCGGTCGATGTGCCGGCCCGGATCGCCGTTGACTGTGGAAGGCTCGGGGAGCGGCTGGCCGTCGGTCTGGGTCACGTCGAAGACGTAGACGCCGCGGAAGCGCAGGATGGATTCCGGCTTCTCGCTCGCCTTGGCCTGCTCATCCTGCTTGCGGATCATCATGGGCGCGATGATGACGATGCCCTTCTCGCCCTTCCTGACGTAGCGGCCCATCTGCTTCCAGGTATTGAAGCCGGCGACGTGCGTCGCGTCGGGCATCTGGGAGAGGATCAGCATCACGTTCCCGAAACTGTACTTGTGGAACCGCGCCAGCATGGCGAGGTAGCGGGTGAGTTCTTCGCTGCGCCCGCTCTTCAGCGCTTCGGCGAGTTGTTCGAGGGCTTGGTCGGCGATCTTCTTGGCTTGTTCGGCTTTCATGGTTTGCTCCTTGCCGGGACCCGCGATGTGCGGCCCCTTCGCAAGGCACAAGGGGCCACTCGCGGGTGGCAAAGGAGCGAGCGGCGCGCAGTCCGTCAGCCCGCCGGAGAGTCCCGCGAAGCGGTGCAGGACGAATGACGGACGGAACCCGCAGGGCGGCGATAGCCGCGTCCGGCGGGAGGCGTGCATGACTTGGAGGCGGGAAGCGAAGCGGTGACGGCCGGAGCGGCGCGATTGAAAGCCGTCAGACAAGCCAATCGCCGACGGCCCGACTGAGCCGAAAGCAAAGAGAGGCAAAGCGACTGACCTCTACCGGTTGGCGGCGGCTACGTGCTGCGGAAATGGTCAGATTGATCCATGCGCCCGGGGCAGCTCGTCGGCGGACAACCGAGGCTGCCCTGCCGCGAGGGTGCCCGCTGTGCCCGGGTCCGGTCGGTTCCGATATCAGGAACCTGTTCCGCTAAAATCCTCCGCCTTTACAAAAACCCGAGGTTGCTCGCAATTGCTGCGCCATTCGCATCAACGCGCCCCTGATCGCTAGTATGCAGTCGCTTGACAGCATTCGCAGCCAGTGCTAATCTGCCCAGACTTCTCGCCCGATAGCAACCGTATGCCACACACCGAGCCTAACCTTAACACTCCACACCACGACAAGGCAGCAGCCATTCAGTATAGCGTCTGGGCCAGTCGCGCGTGCGGCATCGGCACGCTCGTCGGTCGCCGTAGCGTCAGCAGGTGTCCATCCATCAGAGCCGCGTCGGCCTGCGCGGCACGCCGCCCGCGCACGGCGTCGCTAACGATCCGCTCGTGTCCATCCATCAGAGCCGCGTCGGCCTGCGCGGCCGCTGGGCGTCTGTGGCTTGTTCAAGCGATTCCAGTGTCCATCCATCAGAGCCGCGTCGGCCTGCGCGGCGATGCCCAGGCCGTCCGCTTCCTTGCGGATCGCGTGTGTCCATCCATCAGAGCCGCGTCGGCCTGCGCGGCGATATGGCTACTACCCCAAGTTCTATCCGATCGACGTGTCCATCCATCAGAGCCGCGTCGGCCTGCGCGGCGATAAACTTGTTGTCGGCG